>NZ_CP125942.1:2402552-3003190 GCF_039602135.1 Glutamicibacter sp. B1
TTCAGGTGAAGTTGCGCCAGCAGTTCCACCAAGATCATTCTCAATTTCTAGTCCAGCAGCACTTCTTTGGAAGCATCAGCCTAGCACTGACGTGACGCACTTATGGATACTTAGTCAAAACAAATGGCTTTTATTTCACAAGCAATCCACTTACTCTCGCAATACTTTCTTTCATTACGATTCCGTGGTGTGAGGAGAGTGAATCTTCTTAGTTGCGCATAATTGACTCTGAACGGCCGTTGCCATACGACATGTACGGAAAAGGCCTGCTCCTCCACGGAAAATGGAAGAGCAGGCCTTGACGCTAAAATCAGTAGCTTGTTTAGGCTCTAAAACGGTCAGACTCGTATGGAGACAGTACAACGTCTACACGCTGGAATTCCTTCAGGTTCGAGTAACCGGTGGTTGCCATCGAACGGCGCAGGGCACCGACAAGGTTCGAGGTGCCGTTGGTTTCATGCGATGGACCGTAGAGGACCTTTTCCAAGGAACCAACGGTGCCAACCTCGGCGCGATCACCACGTGGGCTAGCTTCATGTACTGCTTCCATGCCCCAGTGGTATCCGGCGCCCGGAGCTTCTTCGGCACGTGCTAGTGCGGTGCCAAGCATGACAGCGTCGGCGCCCATAGCGATGGCCTTGACGATGTCACCGGAGTTGCCCATTCCGCCATCGGCGATGACGTGAACGTAGCGTCCACCAGATTCTTCAATGTAGTCACGGCGTGCAGCTGAAACGTCTGCAATAGCGGTGGCCATTGGTGCGTGGATGCCGAGAGTACGACGAGTCGTCGAGGAAGCACCGCCGCCGAAGCCCACCAGAACACCGGCAGCACCGGTGCGCATCAGGTGCATTGCTGGGGTGTAACCAGCCGCGCCACCCACGATCACCGGGACGTCGAGTTCATAGATGAACTGCTTGAGGTTCAATGGTTCGGTGGTCTTCGAGACGTGCTCGGCCGAAACAGTGGTGCCACGAATGACAAAGATATCAACGCCAGCAGCCACTACGGTCTTGTAGTGCTCCTGGGTGCGCTGCGGAGTCAACGAACCAGCAACCACAACACCGGAATCGCGAATCTCAGAAATGCGCGAGGTAATTAGTTCTGGCTGGATTGGTGCCGAGTAAAGTTCCTGCAGCTTAGCGGTGATCTTGGGATCATTTCGCGTAGCAGCTTCCGACTTCAGACCAGCGATTTCAGCCAAGACGGTTTCTGGGTTCTCATAACGGGTCCACAGACCTTCGAGGTTTAGTACACCTAAACCGCCAAGCTTACCGAGGGCAATGGCAGTGGCTGGTGAAGTCACTGAGTCCATTGGTGCGCCCAGGATAGGGGTTTCAAACTGGAATGCGTCGATCTGCCAGGATACCGAAACGTCCTTCGGATCACGAGTACGGCGATTCGGTACGATCGCTACGTCGTCCAGGGAATATGCCTTATGTGCCCGCTTGCCGCGGCCGATCTCAATCTCGTTACTCACCTAACTAGGTTACCAAGTCTGAGGCGATTTCCTGATTTTCATGGAGCTAGTGGCACCGGGCGTGACGTAAAACCCTGCCTCATGATGTTCTTACACATCATGAGGCAGGGTTTGAAGAGTCTGAACTTGAGTGACCTAAGCCTGCGTAGCCAAGGATTTAACGGTGTCTGCCAACGCAGCTGCAGCCTTCTCTTCAGCCTGGGCAATTCGCTCAATCGCATCTGCCATTCGAGCAAACATTGCGCTACGCTCATCAACGGTGACCTCTGGATCAACCAGTTCTGCAAAGTCATCCCACTGCTGGGCTAGCTTCACGTAATCTGCACTATGCTCACCTAGCGCTGAGAGGCCGGGCAGGCCCGAAACTTCATCAAGGAATTCTGCGTAGAGTCCGCGTAGCGCGCCCTCCCCACCAAAACGAGTGTCGGTGAGGAATCCGGAAAGCTGATTCATGCCACCAGCCAACCGTGCAGGTTCGGCAAACATGCGAGTCCACCCAGTTTTGGTGGTCGTATCACGCAAGCGTTCTGCGAAGGTACGCATACCAGCGATTCCAAAGTTCTTGGCGAAGTGGGCCGGAATCCCTGATAGTTCACGAGTTCCAAGAAGACGGGAGGTAGTTTCTTCAATGGCTTCTAATGTATTGGCAACGAGAACTTCCACCTTCGGCGAGCGCGTAGATGGCACCCATGCTTGCCAGTGCTTTTCCTTCTTGCGCTTGGCGCGGGCGAAAGCCAGGTCTGCGGGGCTGATAACATTCAGCACTCCCGAACCGTCATCTACCAGCAGATCATCTTCATGGTCACCAACGACCGCAAGATCAATCGTTTCGGCTTCGTCTACCTCGTTACCATCAATCCACGGCAGTGCGTTGATAGCGACCCGGACAACAACGGCGCGACCAGCATCTAACGCCGCATCCATGTATTCGACTGCCTTCTGCGCAGAGCCCGTGGTGCGTTCGTTGATTTTGGCACCGCAGCGAGCCAGCAGGTTTTGTGTGTATGGCTCCGGGTGCGCACGGGTGACCAAGGTGGCGGTAGTTGTTTCTTCATATTCAAACGTGAAAACCATGAAGCCGATGCCACCAGCAAGACCTGCCAGTAGCGCCTGGCTCAACGGAGCGCCGGTAACAGGGTTGGTCACGCCTGCCTGAACTAGAACGCGGTGCCAGAGTGCCGCATCGTATTGGATGACATCTTCGGGCGCCGGGTACTCCGGCAGCTCATCTTGAGGGGCTGGAGCAGCAACGGGCGCTGGCTTGGCGGCTTTGCCCTTGGCCTTGGCTTCGCGAGCTTCCTTGGCATAGTCGCGAGCGGCAGCGGCACGAGCCGCCTTGGGGCTTTCCGGCTTGCCAGTGAGGATGTTCTTACGCGCGGTGGTGTAGCTCTCCCCCGTGCGCGCCATGCGTTCGCGTGCTTGCTTTTTCAGGTTGGCTGGCTGGCCCAAAATAATGTCCTTTATTCGCGATCGCGCTCAGTCAATATGTTTCCGCGCCGGTCGGTGCTGTCTGCGCCTTATTCTACGCGGGAGCGACAGACTCTCTGGTCTCTATACATCGTGATAAATATCAGGCAAATATTCCATATGTTCACCCCGGCGCTCATAACAGAACGTTTTGGAAATCGACGCATCGCTCGAATGTGCGAATACTCCGAGGAGGTATATGTCTGCCTGTTCGGCCGTACCGACAGATTTGCCCTTACTTCTCTATCGGTCATCCTGCACCTTATACTCGGACAACGCTTCGTCGGTCGCTTCGTGCAAGGTAGGCACAATCCCGGCATTGTTCGGTTCACGTTCTAGGTGAGTAACCGGGAGACCACGGAGAATGTCGATGGCTAGTACGCTAACTCCCTCTCAACTTAACCGGTCACAGCCCTTGGTAGGAGTTGTCACAACGTCGCCTGAAATTGAGGACTGCCAGGGCTCGACTAGTCTTAGTTCCATGTCAGTGAACGCTTTGCGTTCCGCCTGAACCATTTCGGAGAGAATGATGAACGAAGAAGAACTGCCACAAGCCCACAAGAATTTCACGCGCCACTTTACCGCGACATTCTACGAAGACGAATCCTGCGAGTTTGCCCCGTTCGGTTCCGACGAGGGCTGGGATACCCTTCAAGAGGCTGCCGAATACCGCAATGAGCTAAACAGCGGTTCTACTGTGGCGGATGTTCTGGAAATCACCGAAGCCCCCATATCGGGCGAATGGGGCAAAACCCCATCGGCAGAGGAATGGTACGAGGACGCGACATTCATCGTTGCGGCCGCGTTCACCTTGCTTCGACTTACTGGTCAGATCGATGAAGCCGGGCGCGTTCGCGCGTTGGAGGCATTAGACATTCTCATCGAGTTCTTCGGCGATGAGCCCGAGCTGTTGCAGCAGAAAGAAGATCTTCAGAGCTGGAAGAGCTGATCCCGAGATCAAGGGGTTGGTCACGTAGTCGAACCAGGCAGGAGGGTGTCGCATAGTTGGCTGGTAACAAACCTACAAAGTGCGACCCGTCCGAAACCTGCAGAGCCCATCCTTCCCCTCACTCTGATTTGAATCAATAGAATCCCTGGCCATGTACCGACGCTAGAATAGTTAGATTCTGGGTCGAACTAGCTCACTAAGAATCAAAGCTTGGATTTCCCGTGATACGGGCAATCGCAGCCCTAATTTCCTGTGGATCACGCGGTTCTGAATCAAGCGCCCGATGGATGGTGACTCCTTCAATCATCGCGTCCAGTAAGCGGGCGGTCAGTGGATCAAAGTGAAGCTCTAGCGCAATACGACTGCGTCTCATCCATTCG
Source organism: Glutamicibacter sp. B1 (assembly GCF_039602135.1). Lineage (NCBI taxonomy): Bacteria > Bacillati > Actinomycetota > Actinomycetes > Micrococcales > Micrococcaceae > Glutamicibacter > Glutamicibacter ectropisis. Next base: position 2,406,829 of record NZ_CP125942.1, read on the forward strand.
CTAGTGATGGAACGAAAAGTGGTGTCACGCGTGGCTAGGGTGTAGAGCTCATGAGACAGGATTAGCTCATCGTCATCACCGCTACTTGCTTGAAGAATCCTTTCGAAAACTTTTTCACACGCTGATTGTTTGTCAGTCGCCGTAGCCATGGAACGTTCGAATTCACCGCTCACTCGGATTGCCAGGCTGGTAAACGCACTGTGCAAGAGGTCTTGCATGCCGTCAAAGTAGTACGTCATGGCACCAAGTGGGACACCTGCCTGAGCCGCAACTTTTCGATGTGAAGTGCCGGTCACTCCGGACTGTGCAATGACTTTCAGGCAGGCATCGATAATTTTGTCTCGGCGTTCGGGATCATTACGACGCCCGAGTCGCGATCCGGTGGGCGGATGTTGAGTGGACATCTACTTATCCAATTGTCCTGATAACCCGGGCTGGATTACCGACAGCAATGACATTAGCTGGAATGTCTTTGGTGACAACAGCACCGGCACCGATCACAGAGTTCTCACCGATACTCACGCCAGGGCACACAATCACGCCACCGCCGAGCCAGACATTGTCTCCAATAATGATCGGCTGGGCGGCTTCTAATTTGTCACGTCGAGGCTGTGGATCTATGGGGTGGGTGGGGGTTAGCAGTTGAACGTTCGGTCCAATCTGGCAGTCCTCACCGATAGTGATAGTGGCAACGTCTAAGGCGGTGAGGTTGAAATTGATGAAGGTTCGCGCGCCAATGTGTAGGTTTTCGCCGTAATCCACGAAGAGCGGGGAGTTGACGTGTGCTTCTTCGCCTAAGGTTCCAACAAGCTCTTTGAGGATTTCGCGTGCCTGTGGATCTGCAGCAACGACGGCACGGTGGTAGGCATCAGTTAGCTGGACTCCCCGTTGTTGGAGTCTGGCATTTTCAGGATCATCCGAAATATAAAGATCCCCTGCGAGCATTCTTTCTCGGTTGCTTCTCGGGTCACCTTCAAAATATTTCTCAGTCATGCCAGAAAATATACACGACATTTGAGTACGTTCGTACATATACTTGGAGAGATCGTCCAGACGGTGACGATTCCCATCATCTTCGAGGTTCCGTGAAGGACGCCAGCACTTTATGTACTCAATCCTCTTGACCATCATTTATATTGCCTTCATCAGCCTCGGATTACCGGACTCACTAGTTGGGGCCGGCTGGCCGGTCATGCATAAAGACTTAGATGTCCCGCAATCCTTCGCCGGGATTATCACGATGATCATTGCCATCGGAACCATCCTCTCCAGTCTGGCTTCCGAGCGCCTGACTCGACGATTCGGCGCAGGATTGGTCACGGCAATCAGCGTCGGACTGACCGCCACCGCGTTATTTGGCTTCGCATTCTCTGACCAGTTTTGGATGCTCTGTCTATGGGCGATCCCATACGGTGTGGGCGCTGGCGCGGTCGATGCAGCCCTGAACAACTATGTCGCCCTGCACTATGCGGCGCGCCATATGAACTGGCTACACAGCTTCTGGGGTGTAGGTGCATCGATCAGCCCCTTGATCATGAGCCATGCCCTGACCTCAGGGATGGGGTGGCCAGGAGCCTACAACATTGTGAGCATCATCCAAGCTGTCTTGACCGCAGCTCTACTGTTTACCCTGCCACTTTGGGGCAAGGTCAACATCCTGCGTTCTAAGGAACACCAGCTCACCGAGGTGAATACAGATAGCCAGGCTGTTGCATCGCAACCTCCGGCCTCCGGCCATGTTCCGCTGACCAAAGCGCTCAAGATCCCTGGCGTCGTACTTATCCTGACAACATTCTTCGCCTACTGCGCTTTGGAGAGCACTTCCATCTTGTGGTCATCCACCTACCTAGTGGGAGCCCGTGGCGTATCCGCTGCTACCGCGGCAGCTTTTGCGTCCTTCTTCCTTATAGGCATCACCCTTGGACGATTCCTTGCTGGAATCGTTGCCGACCGTATTGGCGACAGGAATCTCATCCGCGGCGGTTTCATCCTGGTTGGGGTCGCTGGCATCATGATCTTGTTGCCATTGGAAACTAATGCTGTGGCGCTTACCGGGCTAGCTATTGCCGGGTTAGGTGCTGCACCAATCTACCCAGCGATCATTCACTCAACACCGACCAACTTTGGACGCAACAACTCGCAAGCAATTATTGGCATTCAGATGGCTTCTGCCTACCTTGGTTCGACGCTGATGCCACCACTGTTCGGCATTGTCTCCCAGTGGGTGGGGCTGTGGATTTTCCCGGTCTTTGTTCTCGTCTTAGCGATCCTTGGAATACTATTCTCTGAGCGACTAAACCGTCGGGTCGATGCCCAGCAAGCGCCCATTAGAATTTAACGAAGGAGCGGAGCCATTGCAGAGAGCCCCGCGTAACCTCGACCGATACCAGTCGCTAAGGAATTCACTGAGAACTTTGTTTCGCCGCCGGTCTCGTGGGTTTTGGTTGCTACCGTTGGTTTATGCGCTGGCCATGGCGTCCATCGCCTTCTGGCCAGTCCCGGTCGATTCTGCTGCCGGGCCCCAGCTAGCGTCGGCATTGAGTTGGCTCCACGCTCATGGAATCCCAGCGTTTGTAAATTACGAATTTGTCGAGTTCGCAGCCAACATCATTTTCTTCATGCCATTAGGGCTCATTTTGAGCTTCGCACTACACCGCTTTTGGTTTGCTTGCGTGCTGGGGTTTGCCACTTCTGCCCTCATTGAACTTGGACAGTTCTTTTTCCTACCCAACCGCTATGCCACCCTCACGGACGTCGTGGCCAATACGTTGGGAACCTGCCTTGGCGCGGGTCTCTGGCTAGTCGTAAAGAAGACTTCTTAGCGCTAGCGGATATCGATATTCAGAACTCGTGGTAGTTGCTGTGGCAGCTTTTGCACCACGCTTGCTCTGTTCACAGGCAGCAATCGGCCTTAGCTTCCGGTATTGCTGACTCCTTCCGTTCCCCCAGCCGTCAGTGGGCGCGTCATCCATGAGCCACCCTTGCGAGGCTCAGCTCATGGGTATCGCGCTCGTCGCGCGAGCGGAATGGTAGGTGATGATCCATGAAGAAGCGCAAGAAGTGCCCCAAGACTCGCGACTGCAAGCTAAAGGCCACGAAAGTCCAAACGCTCACCAGTGTTTCGAGACTTATCGTGACCCTCTTGAGGCTCATTATTGAAGTCCTCTAAATGGTTCACCATACAGCCACGGAGTTCAGTGTAGGAGCACTGGGCTCCGCCCCATTTAGAGGTGGCTACGAAGGATTTGGTGCCACCGAATCCCACGACGTTCCATCTCTGAAACGCAGTGCCATTGTCTCACTTAAGTGTCGGGGCGCTAGGCACTGTGGATCTGCAAGCTCCGCGAACTTAAGCCACAAGGCTGCCATGCTTGAAGGTTGCGCGCTTAAGACAAAAAGTCCTGTCCCGGAATAACGCTTGAGGATATTCCCGGACAGGACTTTTTCAGATGCGTTTAGCGCGAACGGTAGTTCGGTGCTTCGACGGTCATCATGATGTCGTGTGGGTGCGATTCCTTCAGACCAGCTGCGGTGATGCGAACAAACTTGCCGCGAGCCTTCAGTTCAGGAACGGTGCGACCGCCAACGTAGAACATGGTCTGACGCAGGCCACCAACCAGCTGGTGGGTAACTGCGGACAGTGGGCCACGGTAAGGAACCTGACCTTCGATGCCTTCTGGGATCAGCTTCTCGTTGGAAGGAGCATCCGCCTGGAAGTAACGGTCCTTGGAGTAGGAAGTGTTCTTGCCACGGGTTTCCATAGCGCCCAGCGAGCCCATGCCTCGGTAAGCCTTGAACTGCTTGCCACCCATGAACACCAGGTCGCCTGGGGACTCTGCGGTACCTGCCAGCAGGGAGCCGAGCATAACCGAGTCAGCGCCGGCAACCAATGCCTTACCGATATCGCCCGAGTGCTGCAGACCGCCATCGGCGATCACTGGCACGCCAGCTGGGATGGCAGCCTTAGCTGCTTCGTAGATCGCGGTCACCTGTGGAACGCCTACACCGGCGACGATGCGGGTGGTGCAGATGGAGCCTGGGCCCACGCCAACCTTGATCGCGTCAGCACCGGCATCAATAATGGCCTTGGCACCCTCATAGGTTGCTGCCTGTCCACCGATTACATCTACGTGGGCAGCAGCAGGATCCTTCTTCAGGCGAGCGATCATGTCCAATACGCCCTGGGAGTGACCGTTAGCGGTATCAACCACCAGTGCATCGACGCCAGCGTCGATCAGGGTCATGGCGCGCTCGTAGCCTTCGCCGAAGAAGCCAACGGCTGCCGCTACGCGCAGACGGCCTTCGTCGTCCTTGGTGGCCAATGGGTACTGCTCAGCCTTGTCGAAGTCTTTTACGGTGATCAGGCCGGTCAGCTTGCCCTCGTCATCAATCAGCGGGAGCTTCTCGATACGGTTCTTGGACAATAGTTCGATGACCTTATCCCGAGCGACGCCCTCCTGGGCGGTCACCAGCGGCATGCCGGTCATGACTTCGTAGACCTTGGTGGTCATGTACTGTTCGCGAGGAACAAAGCGGGTGTCGCGGTTGGTGATAATACCCAACAGCTTGCGGTTCTCATCAACCACGGGCAGACCGGAAACACGGTACTGAGCGCACAGCTCATCCCATTCAGCCAAGGTGGCTCCTGGGTTCACGGTGACAGGGTCGGTGATCATGCCCGACTCGCTGCGCTTAACCTGGTCAACCTGCTTGGCCTGGTCTTCAATCGAAAGGTTGCGGTGGATCACGCCGATGCCGCCCTGGCGTGCCAGTGCGATAGCCATAGGAGCCTCGGTGACAGTGTCCATCGCTGCCGAGCTGATTGGCACCTGAATGTTGATGCGCTTGGTGAAGCGGGTGGTGGTGTCAGCTTCCGAAGGGATCACATCCGTCGGGCCAGGCAACAGCAATACGTCGTCGTAGGTGAGTCCTTCAAATGCAAAGGGGTTGAACTCAGTCACGTAGGAACCTTTCGGGGCGAGAACGGAGGTTGATTAAATGGTAGAGCCCTTTTGGCCTTGCAGTTATTCCCTTGCGGGACACTGTGTCCAAGCTCATGCCACACCAGGTCTCCAGCGGGACTTATTTCCAGCCAGTGGCCTCTCTAAATGCATCGGCGAACTGACGCTTTGCACTGAGCACAAACGTCTTTGATAGATGTGTGTCATCTAGGTACACCGATACATTACCGATCACAGCTTTGCAGACCCCTTGTGGGCAGAGCAAGCCCGTCATGTCTAATGACACCACTTGGTTCCCGTAATCGTGGTCTGCCAGGAATTCTTGAACCGGGTTAACCTGTGCCAACAGCTCGTGCGCGGGAGCATCACACGCTTGAAGATTATTGGCGTTCGAGTCAACGCATTCGGGAATGGAATAGGTGAAGCGCGGGGTGTCACGCATTGCGATCACCTGGCTACCCTCATCTAGGAACGGCTGAATCGCCTGCGCATAGTTATCCACCATGACTTCCTGCTCCCCCGGGCTACGCAGGTATTCATCCGGATCCGCCACCGTTTTACTGGCGTTCGTCAGCACCATCTTGGGCGCTAGGTTGGTGACGTACTCTTCGGCTGCTTCTTGGAAATCAGCACATTCGGGCTTTTCGGCGTCAACGGTGTAGCCGTATCGGCAGCCCGGATGGTACACGAGGATCCAACTACCACCAGATTCTTCAATAGCTGCAGCGGCCGCTGAAGACCAATGCTGCATATGCGAATCGCCGAGCATGACCAAGTCCGGGGAACCATCAAAGTTCCCGCCCTGCTCACAGAACATGATCCGCTCGTCCTGCGGATCATTCGATCCGGCACAAGAGTTGCCGGGCATTTGCCATTCGTCTTCGAGCTCCGTGCCCAGCGGTAGGGTCAGCGCTGCAGGCGAAGGATCCCAATCATCACTGACGGTTGCTCCGGGGTTATCGGTGACAGTTTGTGAGGCTGCCAACGCACGTCGGTGCTCCACATTATTTTCCCAAGCGGTCACCGACAGGCTCGCGATTCCCAGGCCAATGGCGACCACTGCGATTTGGCTGATGGCTTTCAAACCGGCCTGTGGCATCCAACGGGGGAATCCAAAATTCTGTTGCCACGCAATGACAGGTTTCTCAATGAACTTGGTGGTGCACCACGAGGCGAAGATCGCTGCCGCAATGAGTAGAGATCCAGCAAGGAATGATGCATGTTCCTTTTTGGTGAGCTCAAGATAGAAGACCAACATTGGCCAGTGCCATAAGTACATACCGTAGGACAGGTCGCCGAGCTTCACCAATGGTTTCAGCGACAAGACTCCCGAGGGGTTAGCCCAAGCGCGGCGTGCCGGAGCAGAAATGATCAAGGCTGCAGCGACGGTAGGGATCAGTGCCATGTAGCCAGGGAACTGTCCTTGGACGTCCAAGACCGCGCCACTACCAATAATGGTGACCATTCCGGCCCAACCAGCGATGCGCCGGAACTTCTCTGGCAGGGTAGAAATCCACGGCAAAGCCAAGGCAAGTAACGAGCCAAGGGCAAATTCCCACAGTCGTGCGCCGGTATGGAAGTAGGCGACCTGCTGATCATCAGCGGTGATGTTGATGGAGAAAACTAGCGAGCAGGCAAAGATGACTGCAAAGAAGGCTGAGGCCACCCAAGCAAAACTAATGCGCTTGAAGAATAGCTTCCACACCAGGGCACTGACGGCGAGCACCACAGGCCAAAGAATGAAGATCTGACCTTGAACGGAGAGGGACCAGAAGTGTTGGAGGGGTGACGCCGATGAGGTGTTGAAGTCGTAGTAGTCGACCTGATGATTGGCCAGATACCAGTTCTGTTTGTAGAACAGTGAGGCCGTGGACTGATCGATTAGCTCAAGCCAACGGTTGCTGGGTAAGAGGACCCATGCGGCGATCACGACGCTAATAATGACTACTGCAGCTTGGGGTATGAGCCGGGAGAAGCGATGTAACCATCCGGTGATCAGTGGTGGACGTTCACCACGAGAAATACGCCGTGCGGTGGAAGAGGTGAGGAAGAATGCGGAGAGCATCAAGAAGATGTCCACTCCCCCGGAAACCTTGGAGAACCAGATGTGGTAGCACATCACCAACAGCACTGCGAGGGCTCGAAGTCCCTGCAGGTCGACCCGGAAGTTGGCACTGTCAGTGCTTTTTCGAGGCTGATTGAGGGTGGGAGTCACAGGTAAAGCTTCCGTCGGGAACTCGGGCGGGTCCTCCGCGTTACAGATCCTTGACACGTCAGACAACCAGCGATCTTATCAAGAGTGCCTGAGAAGCGTTCACAGACTAATAGTCAGCAATCCTCATGCTTCAATTAAATTCATGGACTGTATTGCACTGACTTGCGCATGAATATCTGTGTTTCGACGCGAACAAGATCAGTAATTTTCGACGCGCCACCAAAGCCAGTCTCTCAACCTGCGATTTAGCATGACTCTAACAATTCAAGATGGAACGGAGAGCCGGGCAAGACCGAAAATATCTTGCCCGGCTCTACCTAAACCCTGGTCTTTACCAGAACGACCCGTCTATCTCTACCTCGAATTCATCACCTACGGCATCCTTGAGTGCTTGCTGCAATTCTTCAGCCTCAATTCGATGTGTCGAGCCCATACCGTTGTGTTTCCATCCTGAAACCTCATCAAAGTTATCGATGAATCGCTGGTTCCAGCTACGAAGCCTGAGTTCAATGTCGTGCGGGATCATTGGCAGTGGATCACCAGTAAAGTACTGCGGATTATCCGGATCAATCACCGGAACAATATCGACCCACTGAGGCACGATAAATAATGTTCTTTTCATAGCGACTCTTCTAACGACAATTGGGCGCTCCCGTGGGGTAGGAGGTGATCAAGGTCTTGGTTGTCTGAGATACGACGACAGTAGGGCTAAAAGTTACCTTTTTTGTACGCGATGAGTTGGTCAACACAATTGGAGTGCTGTAGCAAAGCTTGCCTGCACCAGCGTGACGAATTAGCGAAGGGTTGTTCAGCGCGCTCTTCGTCGCATAGCTCATGAAGTCGTCCCAACGCCCCAGCCCACCGACCGACGCAATCCTCTTGGCCCACTCTGACGCATGCCGCTGTTTGATATGGACATAACCAGCAGCCGTATTCCCGCACTTGAGGTTTATTTTACCGCCACCAAATGAGCTAAAAATTCTGGCTGAGTACGAGGTGATGTTCCAATTCGAGTTGTGGGATATGTTGCAATTGATGCTATCCATGGGTCCAAGCAGAGCCGGTGTGGCCACCGACGAATCACCATTTATCGGATTTGTTGACGCCGAGGGGAACTCCCATACCCCTTTCGTCCCGATTTCGTCGACGTTAATCACCACAGGCTTTACAGCCGACGTGGCGCCGTTGGTGTATCTGCGGCTCCAGCTGGCGACAATGGAAGTACGGCCAATACACCCACCAGTAAAGCCGTTGCATAAGTTTTGATTCTCATATTTTCACCTACACAAACAATGCGCTGTACAATAACGCATGTTTAGCGTACCTGAAAAACATAATATGACCATCTCACAAGCCATATGGTTGTATAAAAATGACTAAGTTGTCGCGTCGATCACTTAACCTTCGAAGCATCGCCGTCATACACCTTCCCACTCAGAGGTGGCGCCAAAGATTTGAAAACGTAGACCGCCAATTCGCCGATAGATCTTGCCCTGTGGTCATCCGTTCTAAATAGGCCACAATCCACGTCGCCCGATTGCACCTAATTCACACTGGGTCGACCTAAGTACTTGAATAATGGATTTCGAAAACTTGCATAATGTCTTGCAAGGCTCAGCACCTTGGTGGTGATGCCGTTGCCGCCGGAAGACGGGACGATGCCTCTCATCCGGATTAGGAAGAAAAACTCTAGTTGTTGCTGACAAAACAGATGGATGACACTTGACCTAAAGGCAACTTCACAAACTTCCTAGGCAATATCGAAACACTCTGAGCGGTAGTTCACGAAGAAGCCGCCGCTGGCCCAAGATCACTCTTGGTCCGGCGGCGGCTTCAAAGCCTTTACAGCGGCTTAGTGGCTGTGTGCTTCTTCCGCTTCCTCGTCAGCCTTTTCGGCTACCAAGGTTTCGGTGGTCAGCACCAGGGCTGCGATCGACGCTGCGTTGCGCAGTGCCGAACGGGTGACCTTGACCGGGTCGATGACACCTGCGTGCAGCAGGTTCTCGTAAACACCGGACTTGGCGTTGAAGCCCTCATTAGCTGGGGACTCTGCCACCTTGGATGCAACTACCGCGCCGTCAAAGCCGGCGTTGGTAGCGATCCAGAACAGTGGCTGCACCAGTGCGCGGCGCACAATGGCCACACCTGCTGCAACGTCGCCTTCCAGACCTGCAACGCGTGCGTCAGAGTCCAGTGAGCTCAGCGCATCAACCAGGGCGGTACCGCCACCGGCAACGATGCCTTCTTCAAGTGCCGCACGGGTGGAGGACACAGCGTCCTCGATGCGGTGCTTGCGTTCCTTGAGCTCAACTTCGGTGGAGGCGCCCACCTTGATGACACCAATGCCACCAGCAAGCTTGGCCAGACGCTCGGAGAGCTTCTCGCGGTCCCACTCCGAATCGGTGCGGTTCAGCTCAGCCTTCAGCTGGGCTATGCGCTCTGCAACATCCTCATCGGTTCCAGCGCCATCAACGATGGTGGTGGAATCCTTGGTGATGGTGACGCGACGTGCCGAACCAAGTACCTCGGTGCCTACCTGATCCAGGGCAAGGCCTAGTTCTGGGGAGACTACCTGAGCACCGGTAAGGATAGCCAGGTCCTGCATCATAGCCTTGCGGCGGTCGCCGAAGCCTGGAGCCTTGACGGCAACCACGTTCAGCAGGCCACGCAGCTTGTTGACCACCAGGGTGGACAGGGCTTCGCCCTCTACATCCTCGGCAATGATCAGCAGTGGCTTCTTGGCTTCAAGAACCTTTTCCAACAGTGGCAGGAATTCTGCCACGGTGGAGATCTTGGAAGGGTTGATCAGGATCAGGGCGTCTTCCAGGACAACTTCCTGGCGCTCCTGATCGGTGATGAACTGTGGCGAGAGGTAGCCCTTGTCGAACTGCATACCCTCGGTCACTACCAGTTCGGTAGCGGTGGTCGAGGACTCTTCAATGGTGATGACACCGTCGGTGCCCACGGTCTTGAAGGCCTCGGCCAGCAGTTCACCAATTTCATCCGACTGAGCCGAGATTGCTGCAACGTTGGCGACCTTGTCGGCAACCTCCACTGCGTTCGCGGCCAGTGCCTCGGAAACAACCTCGGTGGCCAGTTCGATGCCCTTGCGAACATCGCCTGGGGCTGCGCCAGCGGCAACGTTCTTCAGGCCTTCCTTGACCAGAGCCTGAGCGAGCACGGTGGCGGTGGTGGTGCCGTCGCCTGCTACGTCATTGGTCTTGGTGGCTACTTCCTTGGCCAGCTGTGCGCCAAGGTTTTCGTATGGATCTTCCAGATCGATATCACGCGCAATGGTGACACCGTCGTTGGTGATGGTCGGGGCGCCCCAGGTCTTGGCAAGCACCACGTTACGGCCGCGTGGGCCGAGGGTGACCTTCACCGTGTTAGCGAGCTTATCGATGCCCGCTTCGAGTGCGCGTCGCGCTTCCTCGTTGAATGCTAGCTGCTTAGCCATGCATTTTCTCCTGAAAAGTTAGCGAGGTTGGCGTTACTTTACGACGACTGCCAGTACGTCGCGAGCCGAGAGTACTAGGTACTCTTCGTTGCCGACCTTGACCTCGGTTCCGCCGTACTTCGAGTACAGAACTACGTCGCCTTCAGCAACGTCTACAGGAACGCGGTTGCCCTTGTCGTCGATGCGGCCTGGGCCTACTGCAACAACGGTGCCTTCCTGTGGCTTTTCCTTAGCGGAGTCTGGGATAACCAGGCCCGAAGCGGTGGTGGTTACGGCTTCGACCTGCTTGATGACAATGCGGTCTTCGAGCGGCTTGATGGAGACAGACATGGTCTCTCCTTTTCGTGTATGAACCAATGGTGGTAGGGGTGCGCCCTATGGCATTGGACCAACCGTCGTCGCGGTGCCAGTTGGTGGTATCCAGTCAGGCGGTGGTTCTACAGCCCAAAGGCTACAGAACTTCCAACACTGACTTTAGGACGAGCTTTAGCACTCGGTCAAGGCGAGTGCTAATCAAAGCCCTTAGTTCGTCATACCGGTTCGCGCAGAGCGCACAGCAGCCGACTCTTCAATATCTTCTGGAGCGCTCAGATCCATCTCGGAATATTTGACCATCTTGGATTTGGTGATCATTCGGTGCACCAACCATAAGCCTAGGAACAGCGGCAACCCAATGTAGGCAGAGAGGACTTCTAGAGCATGCCCTGCGAGGACTGCCTGATAGTTCTGCCCAACAATAACAGCGATCAGCATTACGAACGCCACGATGGGACCCAATGGGAAGAACGGGGCTCGGTAGGGCAAGTCTTTAACGCTGTAGCCCTGGGCCAGGTAGCCACGACGGAAGCGATAGTGCGAGGCAGCGATACCCACCCAAACGATAAAGCCGCATAAGCCAGAAACATTAAGCAGCCAAGTGTAGGCGGCGCCCTGACCCACCAGGGCGGTAAGGAAACCGAAAAGCCCTACGGCAGCGGTGGCCAACAAAGCCATGACCGGAACACCACGGGAATTGGTCTTCCCGAAGATCTTGGGCGCCTTGCCATCATGGGCCATCGAGTAAAGCATGCGGGTTGAGGCGTAGAGCCCCGAGTTACCGGCAGAAAGAATTGCCGTGAGGATAACTGCATTCATGGCAGCCGCCGCAAAGGCGATACCAGCTCGTTCAAAGACCAGGGTGAATGGTGAGGAGGCCACATCGGCTTCGCCACTGGCCAGTAAGCTTGGGTCGGTGAACGGAATTAAGCAGCCAATGATGAAGATGGCACCGATATAGAAGAGCATGATGCGCCAGAAGACTCGGCGGATCGCTTTGGGAACTTCGCGGCGCGGGTCTTTAGCTTCTCCGGCAGCCACACCAACCAACTCGGTGCCCTGGAATGAGAAGCCGGCAATCATGAAAACAGAGATAATCGATAGCCAACCACCATGGAAGACATCCTTGCCTTCCTTCCAGTTGGCTAGTGGGTCACTTTGAGATCCTAAGACGCCGAAGATCATCAGCACCCCAGCAGCCAGGAAGGCAATCACGGTGACGACCTTGATGAGCGCCAACCAGAATTCACCTTCGCCAAAAGCCTTGGCGGAAAGTGCATTCAAAGCGGTCAACGCTGCAAGAAAGAGCCCTGCCCAGACCCAGCCGGGGACATCGGGTAGCCAGAAACTCATGACAATGCCCGCAGCCACCAGTTCCGCAGCGACGGTGATCGCCCAGTTGAACCAATAGTTCCAGCCAATGGCAAACCCGAAGGACGGAGAGACAAAGCGGGTGGCGAAAGTTTGGAAAGACCCAGCCACGGGAATTTTGGCCGTCATCTCCCCCAATGATTGCATCAATAGATAAACCATGAGTCCAACTGCGGCATAGGCCACCAAGGCACCGCCCGGGCCTGCCTGCGCGATGGTTCCACCCGAGGCCACAAACAACCCGGTTCCAATGGATCCGCCGATGGCAATCATCTGCAGGTGGCGGCTACTCATGCCACGTTTGAGCTGATTTCGGGTCGCTTCAGAGGCTTCGCTTGTTATCTGTTTTCCCGCGACGGATTGATCGCTCGACGTCATTGTCGTTCGCTGCATAGATTTCTTCACAGGTGCCATGGAACACGAAAGTCCACTCAAATGCGACCTGCGTCACTTCAGTTTTCCTTGACGGTTTCAACCTGCCTTTGGCAGGGCAAGTACGACGGCTACGCGAGCGAAAAAATCTAGCGGCAGACCCTAGAACAGGGGCACTTATCCCCGCTATAAGGTTTTGAAGAGTTTCGGAAAGGGTTACGCTTTCTAAACAAATGACATTCCATGAAATAGCATTGCTAACTCTAGTAGTGGCGTCGTTTCAGAGTTTTTCACCGCCCGGGCACCACCCCGCCTTCGATGAGACACTGCAAGTTCCAGCAATGCCAATATTCATAGCGATCAAAAGAATTTGAATATGACGCAATTCTGTCACATAGGTCACACCATTGGGCCTACTTCGAAACCTTGAGCGATCACTCGCGTATTCGATCAACGATAGGCTTGAATCATGGCTCAGGCTTCTAACGACTCAACGCTCAACGAACAATTCGCTGCCCTCTTATCCACTGAGGGCTGGCAATTGCTTTCCACCATTGACCCATCCATGGTTTCTTCCAAAGATGCAGCGTGGACGCTGAACGAAAAACTCCGCAAAGAAGGTCACGACCCTCAGGTAGTCCGTGCCGTCATTGCGCAATCAGAGCTTCGTTATAAGGCGCGAGTGAAGTTTGGACCTTTCGCCGACTCCCTAGTCTTCACTCCGGCAGGTCTAGAACAAGCCACCCGTTTAACTATTGCAGGGCTACATGCTCAGCGCTTCACTAAGGCCGGCGCGACACACGTGGCAGACCTCGGCTGCGGTATCGGCACAGACTCCATTGCGCTGGCCAGTGCCGGCCTGCAGGTCACCGCGGTAGAGAAGGATGAGACCACCGCGGCAGCCACCACCCTGAACCTCATGCCCTTTGAGAACGCGACTGTGGTTCATGGGGGTGCGGAAGAAACCGATCTCACCGGAGTAGATGGTGTCTGGCTTGATCCAGCACGACGCACCGATGTCTCAGGAAGCACGCGCCGGCTCTTTGATCCAGAGGCCTTCTCCCCTCCCCTGTCTTTTGTAGAGAAGCTAGTGGATTCAGGGCTCGATGTTGGCGTTAAGCTCGGCCCGGGTCTGCCCCATGAAGCTATTCCAGATAATGCGGAGTCCGTGTGGATTTCGGATCATGGATCAGTCATTGAAGCATGTCTATGGTTTGGCAAACTCAAGCGCCAGGATGTAGTTCGGGCCGCGCTGGTTATCGATAAGGATGGCGCACACGAACTCACTAGTCCACAGAGTGCAAAAGATGACCCCGCAGCGGCGGTGGGAGAACTCGAAGCGCATATCTATGAACCTGATGGAGCGGTCATCCGCTCACACCTGATTTCTACGCTCTTGGAATCCACTGGTGGACATTTATTAGATGAGCACATCGCGTACTTTACTCACGCTGAGCAAATCTCAACGCCCTTCGCCCGTGGGTACAAGGTCCTAGCGGTTCATGATTACAACGTGAAAAAGCTTCGTAGCTGGGTCAAGGCCAATGGCATCGGTACTCTCGACATCAAGAAACGTGGAGTCGATGCGACTCCAGAAGAACTCCGAAAAATCTTGCTGGCCGGTGTTCCAAAGAGTGCCAAGAATCGAGCCACTTTGATGTTGGCCCGTATTGGAGAAAAACGTGTGGCATTTGAGGTTTCCCCTCACTAATCTATGGTGATACACCTCCTATTAGTTCAGTATCCCCACCGCAGTTTTCTCATATATAGAATAGGGATGGAGAAACATCGTATTCGGTGCGTCTTCATCCGCTGTTTGTTCGGCTCCGGAGCCCTCCGTCCGAGACGTCATCACTAGGAGCCCAGTGCAAAAAATCGAGTTCGCCCAGTCGCCCCAGTCCACCATTGGCGTTGAATGGGAAATCGCTTTGGTCAATCGCGAAAGTGCGGACTTGTGCTCTGTTGCTGAAAAAGTACTTGATCAACTCAAGGATGACGCAGGCCTTGGCCACGAGGATGAGCATCCAACGGTAAAACCTGAACTACTTATGAATACCGTTGAAGTTGTCACTGGAGTGCACAATACCGTTGCCAGTGCTGCGGATGAACTGCGTAGCAATGTGCGCATGCTCAACGATGTCGCCGGTGATCATGGAGTAGACCTTTACTCAGCAGGGTCCCACCCATTTGCGGCGCCGACTCTGCAGCCGGTAACCGATAAAGACCGTTACGCAAAGCTGATTGACCGCACCCAGTGGTGGGGTCGCCAAATGGTGATCTACGGTGTGCATGTTCACGTTGGCTTGGATAGCCGCGACAAAGCGCTACCGATCACCGATGGACTGATCAACTACCAACCACACTTTCAGGCGCTAAGCGCTTCAAGCCCTTACTGGGGTGGCGAAGACACCGGTTATGCCTCGCAACGCTCGTTGATGTTCCAGCAGCTGCCAGCTGCTGGTATTCCCTTCCATTTTGGCTCCTGGTCCGAATACGAAGCACACGTGGCAGACATGATGCACACCGGGGTGATTGATGATGTCTCGGAAATTCGTTGGGATGTCCGCCCGGTTCCGCGCTTGGGCACCGTAGAGATGCGCATTTGTGATGGTCTCAGTTCCCTAGAGGACATCGCTGCGATTACCGCATTGACCCAGTGCCTGGTCCACGACATGTCAATGTCTATCGAAGCTGGTTACAAGATTCCAGTGATGCCGGCCTGGTTCCGTGTTGAAAACAAGTGGCGTGCTGCCCGTTATGGATTAGATGCCATTATCATCTTGAACGCTCAAGGCGACGAAATGCTGGTCACTGATCACTTGCGTGATGAGGTCAAACGACTTGCCCCTGTTGCAGAACAGTTAGGCTGCTCCGAGGAACTGCAGGGCATCATTCGTCTCATTGAATCCGGTGCCGAATACCAGCGCCAGCGTAAGGTCTTTGCTTCCTCAGGTGGAGACTTCCAAGCTGTAGTTCGCGATAACGTAGCGCGCATGAAGGCTGTCTAAACGGCAAAAAAGACACGTCAATCCAGACAGTAAAAAGTTGGTGGGCGGTAACTGATCAAAGGATCAGTTACCGCCCACCGACGTTTCTTCTGCCCTGTCAATGCTCAGTCTCGGAAGCGTTCCTCGACTTGCTCCGAAAAGCGTAAGAGCAGTGAAGCTAATTCAGAGACATCCTTTGGATCCCATTCCGCGAACAGGTCCCAATATTCTTCGCGGGCGTTCTTTTTAATCTCCCGAAACCGCTGCATGGCGATTTCAGTAGGACTCACCAAATAGACTCGCGCATCGTGCTCCGAGCGCTCTACCTGAATCAGCCCCCACTGCTTCAGGTCCTTGAGCTGACGAGAAACAACCGACTTATCCATATGGCAGCCAGCACCCAATTCAGAAACCGTCAGTTCCTGATCTGGATGGCGCACCGCACTAAGAATCACCGCACGTAATACCGAGAACCCAGCTCCGCGCAGTTCAGGATGGAACGACCTGGCGTTCGCCGCCATGCGCCCTTTGACCGCTGGAGCCAGCCGAGCAAAGGCAGCCTCGATGTCATCAAGCGCCGAACCATTGACGTTACTCACGACTCTTCGCTCCGGGATTGCTTTGTTGCACCACCCGTTGATTCCTCGTCGGCAGATGACTGCATTGGCGCGCCTTCGGTAACCTCCGACTCGCTGGAACTTAGCTGAGCCGCATGACGGCCCTGTGCACGGCTCGTCGCCGTACGTTCTGCACGTGCTTGGACCTGCAGTTCACGCTGCACACGTTCAGTCTCGTCGACTCGCTCCCCCAGAACGTTCAAACGGTTATCGTAGGTCTTCAAAGCATTGACGGTATTTGCAACCTGATCCTCAATCTGGGCGTGAGCAGCACGTGCTCGTTCCAGACTGGACTGTAATTCCTCCACCATGGCACCAACTCGTGCTGATTCATGGTGGGCATCCGCCTCGGCGGCTTCCATTCGTTGCTCCAGCGGAAGTTCTGGATCTAAGGCAGCGTTGGTCTGTGCTGCACGGTTGCGCATCACTTGCTCAACTAACCCACGCTCATCCAATCGTCGAGCCGCCCGGTTTTGGCGACGAGCTTCTTTCAGCTCTTCGTCCGTTGGCAAGGTAATGGCACCGGTAGCAACGAGTTCTTCGTATCCACGGCCACCGCGTTCTGCCGGCTCCAATGAGGAAAGCTCAGCGCCCAGTTCCTCTTCGATCTGCTCCGAAGCAGACTTCTTGGACAATGGCTTATTTGGCAAGAAGATGGCGCAGATCAAGGTGACGATAGCTAGTGGCACCACCAGCAAGAACAGGAAGGCGATGGATTGACCATAAGAGCTTTCCACGACGGCACGTACTGGTTCGCAGAGATCATTGATCGCTGGGACCTTACCGCTGGTCAAGGACTCCAGGCTGTCTGCACAGTCTGGATGATCAACCAAGAGCTGTGGGACACCAGCAGCCTTATTGATCTCTGCTACGACGTTGGACATTCCGTCCTTCATCTTGTCGGCTACCTGGGTTCCCAGCACCGAGCCCAGAACGGACACGCCAATGGTGCCGCCCAAGCTACGGAAGAAGGCAATAGCACCGGAACCGGCACCAATCATGCGCGGTGGCAGGGAGTTCTGGGTGACCAGCACCAGGTTCTGCATCAGCACACCCGAGCCCAAACCGAGTAGGAACATGCCAAGGTCTACGAACCACAGTGGGGTGTCATAGTCGATGAGCGACATCAGGTATAAACCAGCAGTCAGCACCACGGCGCCGCCAACGACGTACATCTTCCAACGTCCGGTACGAGAGATCAGCTGACCGACAACAATGGCACCAAACATGGAACCAAGGACCATCGGCAGTGTCTGCAGACCAGCGTGGGTAGGGGTGAAACCACGGGCAAGCTGCAGGTACTGACTCAGGAAGACTGCAGTACCGAACATGGTGACACCAACGGCCACCGAAGCAATGGATGCCAGTGCGAAGGTGCGCTGGGCGAAAAGACGAATCGGGATGATGGGTTCTTTGACGTGTAGTTCCCAGAACACGGTGGCGATAATCAATACGCCAGCCACCACAGCCATGGTGATGCTTTGCGAGGAGTCCCAAGCAAATCCACCGGAGTCCGGGGTTTTGCCACCGAGGCTGATCCAGATCAGCAGCAAGCTGATGCCTGCGATGATCAGGGCAGAACCGAGGAAGTCAATCTTCGTATTACCACGTACATGTTTGATATGCAGGGTCGACTGAATCAAGATCAATGCGCCTACGGCGAATGGGACACAGACGAAGAAGCACCATTCCCAGCCCCAGCTATCGGCAATAACGCCACCGAGCAATGGGCCGCCAATCTGCCCCACGGCCATGACCGCGCCCATGATGCCCATGTACTTGCCACGTTCACGAGGCGAGATGATGTCGGCGATGACTACCTGTACCAGTGCCATCAGACCACCGGTACCTACCGACTGAACCAGACGCCAGCCGATGAGCCATGACATGGCCCCTTCATGTGTGTCGCCACCGATCTGGCTGGAGAAACCAGCCGCAACGGTACCAACAACGAAGATGATCAAGCCGAGTTGTAGCATCAGCTTGCGGTTGAAGATGTCTGAGAGCTTGCCCCAGATCGGGGTGGAGACGGTCATGGAAAGGAAGGCCGCAACCAGTACCCAGGTGTATTGGGTGTTTGTGCCGTGGAGGTCGGCGACGATAATTGGCATCGGGGTCGCGATAACTGTCGATGACACCAGCACGGTGAACATCGCAGCCATCAGACCTGAAATGGAGAGCATGACCTGCGACGGCTTCATGGCCGTTTCAGGTTTTGCCTCGGGTTCTAAAGGCGGGGCAGAAGTTGACATTACTCAACCTTCTAAAAAAGGTTGAGAACTGTCAACTTCTTTTTTTAGAGCACGGTTCGCTTTTGTAATTGCATCGCACGGCTATACATTGGCGTGATTCCGGACTTCAAGCAAGGCTCTTAATGGCCTACTAATAGGTAACTTTTGGCAAAATGATAGCAAGATCACACAGGGATTTAGTGGCCCGGTAAATCTCGTCCCATCCTGTCATGAACGCCAGGTAACCACCGGCCTTCAATAGGTCCCGTCGCAATGTGACCTGAAGCATCTAATGGTCATTTGCAGGAGGTAGGATGTCCTCATGCCAAAGGCCTCATACCGTATTGCACGCGTTCACCCTAAAGATGCACCAACCTCCCACATTCCAGAACAGTTCTTCGTGAGAAATGATGCAGAAGACTTCAATTCCCCCGAGGGACGAGAATGGACAGTCATCGACTCACCATTCCCCACCTCGATAGCGAATCAGAACAGCGCACCACGCGAAGGCTGGGAAGTCGGCAGCGTGGTTTCCGAAAACCAATTCACCCTCCTTGCCCCTTGCGCCCCATTGAACATTTTTGGAATGGCCCATAACACCGGCGCACCAGGACGCGCACTTCCACCCCAGGCATTCCACAAGGCAACCAGCTCGGTGGTCGGTCCGTTTGACGCGATCAAGCTGGACAATCCAGAAGCACGAGTGGAACCGGAAGCCGAACTCACCATTGTTATCGGCACCCCGGCAAAAAACCTCACGCTAGAGACTGCGCGCGACGCGATCTTGGGCATGACCATCGGCAATGACGTCACGGATCGTGATGCGCAGAAGTCTGATGAGTTATGGATTAGCGCTAAGGGCGCAGACACCTTCTCTCCAATTGGTCCCTGGATCGTCGTGGGCTTAGATGACGAGGAGTTGGAAATCGGCATCGTCCACAATGGTCAAGACCTGCCAACCTCAACGACGAAAAACTTGGGGTGGGGTGTGGAAGAGATCCTTGTTTATCTCAGTGGATTCATGACCCTTCAGCCGGGAGATGTCATCATGACCGGTTTCCCTGCCAAGAGCCAAGCAATCAGCGCAGGCGATGAGGTGATCTGCAAGATCCAAGGAATCGGTGAGCTGAAAAACCCAGTGATTGCAGGAGCG
The DNA here is from genome assembly GCF_039602135.1 of Glutamicibacter sp. B1. Classification (NCBI taxonomy): domain Bacteria; kingdom Bacillati; phylum Actinomycetota; class Actinomycetes; order Micrococcales; family Micrococcaceae; genus Glutamicibacter; species Glutamicibacter ectropisis. The sequence goes on from NZ_CP125942.1 coordinate 2,426,508, forward strand.
ACAGCTTCCTAAGCTTTGGCGTGGCTCAATGATTCTTCATTGAGTCACGCTCAATCAGCGGCATATCAATCTGGTGCTCCACCGGCTCCAATTTGCCATCCAGCAATAGCTCGACTGCCAACGCCCCCATCTCCTCATAAGGGAGGCGGATGGAACTGAGCTGCGGCCGGAGATAGGTGGCAATGATTTCATCATCAAAGGAAAGGACCGACAAGTCCTTTCCTGGCATCAAACCTTGCTCGGCGAGCGCCTGAAATACTCCCATAGCCACACGGTCATTCGCGCAAATAATGGCCTCCGGCCGGTGCCCCTCAACAAGCATCTGCGTTGTCGCGGTATATCCGTCGCTAGGGTTCCAGTCTTCAAGCACCCAATGACCAACGACTTCCAAGTCTGACTTGTCCAGTGCTGCCTGAATTGAGCCAAAGCGCCGCGTGATGCTGGGATAAGTTTCTGGCAGGTTCTCAGCGTTCTCCAACTGCCCGATCACGGCAACTGTACGGGCTCCAGATTCAATGACTCGTTGCACCGCTTTGGCGCCAGATTCATATTCATTGGGAAGTACCGCTGTACTGGGATTCCCATCAAGGCCGTTAACTAGAACGGTCGGTAGACCAGTGGATGGAAGATCAAGTTCACGTTGGCGTGAATCCATAAACCCGAGAATCAATCCATCAACATCTCTGTGCGCCATTTGAGTAACAGCTTCTGCCAACTGATCTGGCTTACCAAAGGTTTCAGCAATCAGAACCGTGTGGTCGCGCCCTTCGGCGGCACGCAAGATGCCGGTGATCATTTCCGAGGCAAAGCGGGTAACAGTTACCTGATCTGAAATAAAACCGAGGGTTCGAGTCTTTCCACTGCGTAGTGATTGGGCCGCGGCATTCGGACGGTATCCCAGTTTCTTAGCAACCCCGCGAACACGTTCGCTGGTCTCTGCAGACAGACGCGTTCCGGGCTTATTATTCAGGATCATACTGACGGCAGCCTTCGACATACCTGAGGCCTGCGCAACGTCAGCAATGGTGACCCGCTTAGTTTTCGGTTTTTCCACTTTTCCTTCTTGCCACTGTCTTACCTGCAATATTCGACCCTAGTCTATTGCGAGGTCTGGGTCACACTGCTAAAGTTCTATGCTAAATGGATTTATCACACTCTTATTGAAGGATGGCAGCGTTGCCCAATACACAGCAGGTCGCGGTGAAGCGACCGGAGCTACACTTCACAGCAAAGAAAAACTGGATCAATGATCCCAACGGACTTTTCTTTGACGGAAAGCAGTACCACCTCTACTTCCAGCACAACCCGCACGGCGTTGGCCATGGCTACATGTCATGGGGCCACGCGGTCAGCACTGACTTAGTGAACTGGGAAGAACTACCGATCGCGATTCTCCACGGCGATGTCGCAGACATCTTCTCAGGCTCCATCGTGGTGGATCATGAAAACACCACTGGCTTTGGCGATGGAACGATTGCTCCGGTCATTGCGATTTACACCGCGGCCGCCAAAGACGAGACCAACCAGTCTCAGGCCATCGCGTACTCAGTTGATGGCGGCGCCACCTTCACCAAGTACGAGAACAACCCCGTACTTGATCGTGGCTCCAAAGACTTCCGCGACCCGAAGGTCATCCGTTACGAATCAGCAGAAGGTTCGTACTGGGTCATGGTTGCTGTAGAAGCAATTGAACGTCGGGTACTGTTCTACCGTTCAGAGAACCTGAAGGATTGGACCGAGCTTTCAAGCTTTGGCCCACAGGCAGCAGTGGCAGGAATCTGGGAATGCCCCGACCTCTTCCAATTGCCAGTAGCCGGCACCGATGAGCTCAAGTGGGTACTGGTTGTTTCGTTGAATCCGGGCGGTGTTGCAAGTGGCTCCGGCACTCAATACTTCGTTGGTGAATTTGATGGCACCACCTTCACACCTGAGCAGGTTCGCCCTGGCTGGGAGAGTTTCGAGTACAAGGATTTGAAGCAAGGCGACTGGTTGGATTGGGGCCGCGACTTCTATGCCGGAGTCAGCTTCCACGGTCTTCCAGTAGATCAACAGACCCTCATTGCTTGGATGAGCAACTGGGACTACGCTCGCCAGCTACCCCACGACGGATGGCGTGGCTCTATGAGTGCGGCTCGTCATCTGGACTTGGTCAAGAACAACGATGGCAAATTCGAGATTCGTCAGCGCATCCTCGGACTACCCGCGGCACAAGAATCCGGTACACCAGCTCCAACCGGTGACACCCGTATTGAGCTGGGTTGCCCTGCCTTGATTGAGTTGAGCGTTGTTGAGCGCTCCAGTGATCCAACGGTACTTTCTTTCTATCGTTCGGATAACTCGCTGATCAGTGAACTGACTATCGATTCCGAAAAGATTCAGCATCGTCGCGAGACTGGCAAGGTGGATCATGAACTCTATGCATCCAACCAGCACATGCCTTTGCCAACAAATATAGGCAAGCTCGGCGTACAGGTATTAGTGGATCATGGATCAATTGAAATCCTGGCCGCCGATGGTCGGCGTTCCCTGACTGATCAGCTGACGGGGGAAGACTCCCCCGCCTATGCGAGCTTGCATGTAGCTTCTGGCACGAGCATTTCATTCACTGTTCAACAGCTCTCGGACAATGCTCTGGAGATCAACGCATGAGTCGCATCGAAGTTATGGGAGAATCGCTCGTCGACGTAGTTGACGGAACAGCTCACCCCGGAGGTTCGCCTCTAAACGTGGCCGTCGGGCTGGCCCGCTTAGGTCATGAGGTTCATTTCTCCACCGAGTTCGGACGCGATACTTATGGCAATCAAATTGCCGAGCACCTTCAGAATGCCGGAGTAAAAGTTATTGCCGGCTCCGTCACTGAACGTTCCACATCGGTAGCGCAAGTGGAGATGGATGAGCTTTCCAATGCTCATTACACTTTTGATATCCACCAGCAAATCCCTGCCATACAAGCTGATGATGCCACCGAGTTACTTCATACAGGTTCCATCGCCGCATGGATCGAGCCTTCAGGCCAGTGCATTGTTGATGCGTTCAAGAATGCATCTGTTCACTCGTTGCGGAGCTATGATCCGAACCTCCGCCCTGACCTCGTTCAGGAGAAAAGCTCGGCTATTGAGCGCATTGAACTGTTAATGTCCCTAAGCAACATTGTGAAGCTCAGCGATGTTGATGGCCAGTGGCTCTATCCCGAACTTGAAGCTTGGGAAGTACTAGAGCACATCGCGAGCCTCGGACCGGGTCTGGTCGTGATGACCCAAGGAGCAGACGGTTGCCTCGCGCTGACTTCTGGACGCCGTATTGATTTCGAGGCTTCATCTACCACTCTGGTTGACACTATTGGTGCTGGTGATGCTTTTATGTCCGGTCTGCTCTATGGAGTATTAGCTAATCCGGAATTGGCTCTTGCGCTTCGTGGTGGAACAACTGCCGATTCTAAAGATGTTGAAGTTGCGCTTCGTCATGCGTTAACCTCAGCTGCACTAACCGTGGCACAAGCCGGAGCCAATCCCCCTTGGATTGAAGACTTCTCCCTCGCTATCAATAACTACGCTTCACAGCATTAACGAAAGAATCCAGGACAAAGATGGCTGGCTTTACGACTTCTCTGAAAAATCCTACCTACCTCCAAAGCTCCTTCTCGATGCTCTTGTTCTTCGCATCGTGGGGCATTTGGTGGTCCTTCTTCCAAATCTGGCTCACCAGCGAATCCGCTGGACTAGCCTTGAGTGGCGCTCAGGTGGGCACCGTTTACTCGGTGAACTCATTGGCAACACTTGTGCTCATGTTTGCTTACGGTGCCATCCAGGACCGGCTCGGCATTAGAAAACACCTAGCAATAGTTCTGGCTGCGGTGACCGCACTGATTGGCCCATTCTGTACATGGGTCTACCAGCCACTGCTTCAGTCGCACTTTATGACTGGCGTAGTTTTGGGTTCCATCGTGCTCTCGGTTGGCTTCCTTGCAGGTGTTGGTCTCTTTGAAGCTCTCACCGAACGCTTTAGCCGTCGCTTTAACTTTGAATACGGACAAGCACGTATGTGGGGATCCTTCGGTTACGCCATTGTTGCGCTGGCTGCTGGCTTCCTATTCACCATCAACCCTGCACTGAACTTCTGGATTGGATCCGCGCTTGGTCTGATCCATCTCCTGTTGCTGATTTTCTCCCGCAACGGTGAACCACCAGTCATCAAGAAAGCTCCTGTTGACGGTATCTTGTCGCCGGCTTCCACCCCGACCTTGCGCGATATGTTCAGGCTATTCCGCTTGCCAAGCCTCTGGTTGATAATTCTCTTCGTCATGCTGTCTTGGACTTTCTACACCGTCTTTGACCAGCAGATGTTCCCCGACTACTACACCGGGCTTTTTGAAACACCGGAGATTGGCCAGCAAGTCTACGGCATCTTGAACTCGGTTCAGGTCTTCGTTGAAGCCGCCATGTTGGGCATCGTTCCTATCGTCATGCGTCGTGTTGGCGTGCGCACGTCGTTGCTCATGGGCGTCTCCATTATGTTCATCCGTATCCTTGGATGCGCACTGGTCGATGATCCTCTGTGGGTATCAGCGATCAAGATGCTGCACGCCATTGAAACTCCGCTGTTTATCTTGCCGGTGTTCCGTTACTTCACCTTGCACTTCAACCCCGCACTTTCGGCCACTTTGTACATGGTTGGATTCCAGGTCTCGGCACAGATTGGCAACGTTATTCTTTCCACTCCCCTAGGTGCACTCCACGATCGTCTGGGCTACCAGCAAACATTCATCACTATTTCGGCGGTGGTACTGGTTGCCGGTATTTACGGCTTCTTCGCGCTGAAGAAGGATGATCAGCAAGTAGATGGGGATCCGTTCCTACGCCATTCGAAGGTGTCTGTCGACGCATAGGACCGGTATTAGGAAGTCCTCGTTGACGTATGGAAAGCTCGACCTTGATACCTAAGGTCGAGCTTTCCTTGCTTAATGTGAAATCGAATTCTCACTGTCTAATTTTCGTAGTCTCCAGCCCGAAATGTTTCATTCGGGCCGGAGACTTTATCTATAGTGCTCAATAGCAGCACGCAGTACCTGCGCCTCAGATCCGTTCAGCAAATTCCTTGATGCTGATCCCTGAGAATGTTGCCGGGCCACCGTCAGTGTAGAAGGAGATACCGGTATCTCCTTCTGTGAAGTGCACCTGCTGCGAAATCACAGTGTGACCGTCATTGACGAACACTTCGACGCTTTGCATATCTACAAAGATCCTTAAGTGCACCGACCGTGCACCAGCATCGATAGGCGCGGCAGCCCTTGAATAGGGGCTCAACGAATAGCCGTCCAGATCTGATGGCCCACGATCCACATAGAGATCGCTCCCATATTTGCCGATATTTGTATGCCGCTTCCCGTCCGCCGAACGTCCTACAGAAACACCGACATTCGCTGCAGAGTCCCAACTAATGTCGAGTTCGAGTTCATAGGCACGTCCATTCCAAGGAAGGACGAAACTGCCGTCAACATTCTGATCCTCAAAGGGGACCGTCGATGTGGCATAGGAAGACAGCGCACTCACCGGGCTACTAAGCAAGGAATACTTCCCACCGGCTTGTGCAGAAAGTTCTAGTTCGCGCACGATGGAGTTTTGCCCGTTGTAATGATCTGTGGCATCGGTAGGGACATCACGATTCGCGTATTTCCAGTTATTCATCCAACCGATCGCCAGCCTTCTGGTTTCTGGGTTCTGGGCAGAAGGCCAGGAGACAGCTCCATACCAATCCCACCCCCAGTCAAGCCACTGAGGTTCTAGATCATCGGCATTAAATTGTTCTCCATCCCACTCCCCTGTCCAGTAGGCGTATGTCATCGGCAAATCGACACTATAGGCATCCATGCTGGCGCCAAGGACCCAGTGCTTAGTCCCATCATCGGCGGTCATTTCGAAGAGATCTGGGCATTCGATGCCGCCCAGGTCATGATTCGGAAAATCGAAGTTTCGCTTCAGCTGCCAGTCACGCAGATTGGTTGAGGTGTAAAACGCTGCGTAGCGGGCTCGCCCTATGACACAAACCCATTCATTGCGTGCCGAGTCCCAATGAATTTTCGGGTCACGGCACCATTCAGCGTTTTCAATCTCGGCTTGTGTCGTGGCACTTCGGCCATCGGTATTGACGATGACCGGGTCTGGCAGGCCCTGGAAGGTATAGCCGCCATCGGTTGACCAGTACAGGTATTGCTCCTGGTATTTGCGGATGCCATCGGTGGGCTGGGTAGCTAATGCGATGAGGGTTCCTGGCCCAAACCCAGCCGTATCATCTTCATCAATTACCGTTGATCCGGTCCACACGGGAAAGTCTGGTTTTTGTGCAATTGCGACTCCGTGATGAGTGAAGGAAACCCCATCCGCAGTTGTCGCGTGGTCCCAGTCGCCGTTGCCGTTGTTCACCCCGGAATGAAGATAGTAAAGATGGTAAGTGCCGTTGAGATATACCGGACGTTGTGGGTCGCACAGCCATCCTTTAGGCGGCGTCATGTGATATAAGGCCCGTTGAGAGTTTTGCGCCCGGGCTGCTGCCGGTAGTGCACCGGCGGCATACAACCCGAGTGCACCAACACCAGCAATTTGAAACAAACTACGTCGAGAAATTTCGTGCATCATTGCGCGTTCCTTCCTGTTCCCCGCGTGTGCGTCTATGCATAGTCGGGAGAGGAATAGTTTGAGAAGTCCGGCAGCACTGCCGGTAGAAAATTATGGAGAATCAGGCCCCTGAATGTGCCTGAAGAATTATGTAGCTACTAAACGGACTGGCGTTTAATAGCCGGACAATTGATCAGATATAACGCATTGTCTTGTTCACGTTCCAGCCCTAAGAGAACTCGTATTCCAGCGGCTCCAATCTCGTAGTGTGGCAAGGCCACCGTGGTCAGTGGTGGCCTCAGGTGGGCCGCGATGACTTCCTGATTATCAAATCCGACCACGGCAATATCTTTAGGGACATCTAGACCTCGGACCCTCAGTCCGTCATAGAGGCCCATAGCCACTCGGTCGTTGTGACAGAACACAGCGCTCGCACCAGAAGCGATAATCGCGCTGGTTACCTCATAGCCTCCCTCTTGTTCAGGAACGGCCGAGATGACAAGGGACGCATCGAATTCGAGCCCTGAGGATTCAAGTGCTGAGCGATAGCCAGCTAGACGGCCGGTCAATGCCGGTGAAGGGGTGGTTGTATTGATAAACGCTATTCGTTGATGCCCTGCATCAATGAGTTCTTGCGTTGCTGCCTTACCTCCTTGTTCTTCATCAGGAACCACCGCTGGAAGGCCGCTTCCGGTGGAGAAACAGTCAACCAATACGGTGTCGGTTTGGTGTAGTGATTCCGGGACTTCAATTTCGCGGTGGTACCAGGTGGAGTACAGGATGCCGCGAACTTGATGTTCAAGCATCATGGCAATGGCATCATTTTCAGCGGCTTTATTGCCATCGATGTTGGCCACCAACAACACGTAGCCGTGTTTCCACGCCTCATCTTGAGCACCGTGAATGATCTGCCCCGCGAAGGGCGTGGTTGCGATGGCGTCAGCAACCAATCCAATAAACCGTGAGGATCCAACCGACAGGGTTTTCGCCAAAGCGTTGGTTCGATAGCCCAGAAGATCGATGGCCTCGTGCACGCGTTGGCGAGTCTCCTCACCAATGCGTGCACCCTGTTTGTTGTTGACTACATGCGAGACAGTTGCCACCGATACGCCGGCTTCCTTGGCAATGTCTCGCATGGTGACAGGAGCACCGTGTTTACTGTGTCTCTCTGTCCTCATCCCTTAGTTGCTCCGCTCTCCAAGCCTTGAATCATTGCCTTGTTCAGCACGAGGAATACCAAGAGTAGTGGCGTGACCGAAACACACACAGCTGCAAAGGTGGCTGTCCAGTCCGTATTTCCCATGGCGCCAATGTAGTTCTGCAGGCCAAGTGGAATAGTTTTCAGTCCGTCGGAGAGCACGAAGGTATTGGCGAAGATGAAATCATTCCAAATGAAAATACTGTTAACCAGCACCACAGTGACGATGGTATTCAGCGACAGTGGAAGAGTGATCTGGGCAAAGATACGGTACGGTCCGGCGCCATCAAGGGAAGCTGCTTCGTAAGTCTCTCGCGGAATGAATCCGTAGAACGACGAGAACAGATAAATGGACATCGGTAGCGAGAAGGCAGCCAACGGAACGATCATCGACAGATGGGTATCGAGCAACCCGACTTTTGAATAGTCAATGAACAACGGCACCAGGGCAATCTGTACCGGAACGATAATGCCCAGCATGAACAGGGCTCTGACCAGCGGGCTGAGTCGGAAACCTAGGACTTCCAACGCGTAGGCTGCCATCATGCCTGCGACAACGATCAGTGCACTGGCTCCAAGAGTGACTATCAAACTATTGACGATATTGAGGCCGAGATTACCGGTCTCAAATGCTCGCGAATAATTCTCCAACGTGAATTCGCTGGGCCAGGAGAAGGCATTGCCACCAGCAAAATCAGCTGCTGTGCGGAAACTGGTCAAGAACAGCCACAGCAGCGGGTACACCTGCACGATGACGATGAGCACGATGGTCACGGTCAGTAGAGTGCGCTGTATTTTGAGCTTTCGTGGCCTCCCCTGCGAAGGTTGTGGCTTCTTGGCGACCGGCGGCTCAATCATGGCTTCCTCAGGCTTAGCTTCAACTGTTGTGCTCACGAGTCTTCCTTTCGTCGCAGCATTAGAAGGATCAGGCCAACGGCTACGAGGCACTCGATCACAATGAAGACCGAGATTGCACTGGCATAGCCATAGTCGGTGTGCACAAAGGCCGTCTTATACATGTAGGTGGTGAGCAGTTCCGAGGATTGCCCTGGGCCACCGTTGGTCAGCAGATACGGAATATCAAAACCACGCAAGGCAAAGGTGGTTGCCATGATGGTTGTCGTGGTCCACACCGGACGAATATGTGGGAAGCGTACGTTCCAGAAAACTTGCCACCACGAGGCTCCATCCAAACGGGCGGCTTCTTCGAGTTCGCGAGGAACCGAGATCAGCGCCGCGTAGATGATCAGCATGTATAGGCCGGTGTAGCGCCATCCTTCAGGAATGGATACTGCTGCCAGGACGGTCTGAACATTGGACAGCCACGCCGTTTGCAATTGGCCAAGGCCAACCCATTCAAGTAGCTGGTTCAACATACCTACTGGCTCCAACGAGTAGACCCGCAGGAACAAGAAGGCGATGGCCACAGTAGAGATCACTGCAGGCAACAAGTACAGGGTCTTGACCAGTTCGCGCGCTTTAGGCAGAGCCGTGAGCAAACTGGAAACTATTAGAGCTCCCCCAAGTTGGAGGACCAAGCAGATGATGAGGTATCCCACTGCATTGATAAACGCGGTCCAAAAGACATCATCACGAGAAAGCATCTTCACGTAGTTATCAAGACCGACAAAATCCATGTCGGTAATGCCGTCCCAGCTAAAGAAGCTCAGGACTAGGGACTGAATGATAGGAAGTAGTACGGCAACGCCATAGATCACCAGTGGTGGCAGAAGAAATACCGCCACCGATAGCTTGGAACGACGAGGCAACATTGATGTTGGTGCCTTCCGGCTCAGCCTGCGAGCGCGCGCCGGCTGAGCTGCTGGGGCAGTGTCTAGAACGCTAGTCACCGACGTTCTCCTTTAGTGCGGCGTCCATGGTGGCGACGAACTCATCTGGAGTAATGTCGCCCTGGACCAGCAGGGTCAGTTCCTGCTGCAGTCGGGTATTGGTTGCTGGATCCAGCTGGGTGTCCCACGGCATCGCGATGGCACTGCCAACTTCATCAGCTTGCTTGATGGCCTGGTCGTACAGCTTGGTGGCCGTCTTAGGCACGGTGGTCTTCGCTCCGGTGGTTGGTGATAGTGCACCGGTGGAAGCGTAGAGCTCTGGGTAGCGTTCCAGAGCAAAGGCGAGGAAGTCGCGTACTAGAGGGTCATAGGTTTTAGCGTTCACGGCCATACCAATGCCTGAAGGGGTGACATATTCGTTCTCTGCGGTGGCGGACCCATCAATGGTCGGCAGGGTGAAGTAGTCAACGTCGTCGCGAACCTTGGCGTCCAAGGTATCGGTGGCCAGGTTGCCTAGCTCCCAGGTGCCAATGTTGTAGACACCGGCCTTACCACTGGTGAATAGTCCCTGTGCATCCGAGTAGCCGGCGGACGAGAAGCCCTTCTGGAAACATCCTGCCTTGCCAAGATCCGAGAGCCACTGGGCTGCAGCTTTGCCTTCTGGGTCTGAGAAGCTTGCTTCACCGGTCTTCAACTTTTGTACGTATTCCGGACCGGACATGCGGAATGGGTAGTAAGACATGTAGCGTTCCAGCGGCCACTGGTCTTTGCCATCTAGGGCGATAGGGGTGATGCCCTCGTCTTTTAATGCCTCGCACATAGCTGGGAAATCATCGAGCGAAGCTGGGACTTCAACGCCTGCCTTCTTGAAGACGTCCTTGTTGTACCAGAAGAATTCCAGCTGGAACTCGAAGGGAACCATGTACAGGGAGCCGTCATCAAAGCGCTGGTAGTTCAGTGCCGCCTCACGGTATTCATCGCTCAGGCCAAGATCCGTGAGCAACTTGTCAACATCGATCATCTGCCCCTTGCTGGCCAACTTCTGAGCGAAAGGGGTGGCATCCGTGTCGAAGAGCTCTGGAAGCTTGTTCGCGGCGGCTAGGGTTTCGTACTTCTGAATGTAGGAAGGACGGTCTGGTGTGGTGACGAGGTTCAGGGAGAAACCTGGGTGAGTTTCTGCGTATTCGTCAGCAATCTGTTCCATCGTTTTGATCACTCCGCCGTCAGCGGGTCGTGAGAGCAACCAAGAAATTTCGCGGGGCTTGATCTCCCCTTCTGGGTTCACGTTGGATGGGTCTGCTCCCGCTCCTCCTCCACAGCTAGAGAGCGCGAGGGCTGCTGCGGCGAGGATGGGCAGGAACTTGGTGCGGCGAGTTGTCTTAGCCATGATGAGTTTCTCCATTGAAGTCGTAGTGCAAGTGGAAGTCTGAGAACGAATGTCGGTTATACCGATGGAGTGAAAGCCAAGCTTTCCTGAGGTGATTCAGTAGTGGTTTCGATATCGCGTGTTGCGATGGTGAATTGTGAGATGGTGACTGCTCCCTCACCGACAAAGGCACCGGCACGACCGGTTGGCCTGTCATAAAGTCGGGTGCTCAGCACCGTTGCATCGTCCAGAGTGGCAACGCACAAATCGCCGTGAACAATGATGTCCAATTCGTGAGGACCTGCTCCGATGACTGCTGGTCGCTCAAGCTCAATCGCGAAGGGTACGTCTCCATCGATGTGCCATTGTTCGGTACCTGGAACTCTGCGTGGCCACCGGTCCAAAACGAGGCGGTTACGTTGTGGTTCGAGGCGCAATGCATAGCCCTCATCCCCGTCAGCACTAGCCCGCAACAGGACGCCTACCTCACGGGTTCCTTCTTCAATCTCAAAGTGAGCACGCAGTCGGAAGGAAGTTGGGGTGTCTTCTTCGGTGAGCAGATCGGCGTAGCCGTCGTTAGCTACCAAACGGGTTTGAGCAGGTAGTACATCTTCTGGCTCTTGGAAGGTTGATCGGAACTCGGCTGGTGGGTGGAACGCTAGGGTTCCGTCCTCACGTTGCTCCGCTTCAAGAACCGAGAGGGTTCCTGCCCATTGCCAGGCACCGGCGTCGCTTGAGTTTTCTTTGGAAGCGATCCAGCCAAAGAAGAACCTGCGTCCGTCTCGTTCTGCCGATTTGGAGGCGTAGTATGCTCGCCCGTCCAAGGTGTCGAATTCTGGAACAATCCATGGTCCGTTGAGGCTGCGCGACATGCGATATCTGGTGGTGAAGGCATCGCTGAATTCCGAGTAGACCAGGTACCACCAGTCTCCCCATTGGAAAACTTCGGGGCATTCGTGGGCGATGTAGCGGCGTGGATCCCAGAAGGGTTCTATCGGCTCCCAAGTGGATAGGTCAGTGGAGGTGCACTGAGCGATGACTCCGCGGCGCCGTTCTGCGCCAGTATTGTGGCGAGCGGTAATGAGCATGCGCCACAGGTTTGATTCCGCGTCCCAGAAGACGTATGGGTCTCGCCAGTCACCGGTCTCATAACCTGCACTGGCACCAAAGGTGTCTTCGGGGTGGCGTTGCCAGGTTTCCATGCCGTCGTGGCTCGTTGCGTGCATAACCAGCTGTAGTGCACGCCCGTCTGCTCCGAGATGGTTTGGATTCTGGCCGGTGTAGAACGCGTGGTGTGTACCTTCGACATCAACGATGATGCTGCCGGTGTAGATGTTGTAGTCATCTGCCGTGGCTCCGCCGGAAGCAATTGCTTCTCCGGTTTCTTCGAAGTTCACCACGTCTTTGGTCACGATGCGATGCCATGGCATTCCGTCTCCAGAGACTCCGCGGTCTTCGTGAAGGTAGAAGAGATGGAAGACTCCATCCTCCTGCCAGGGAATGACATCGCCTACCCACGCACCGTTGGGTTGGTAGAAACCTTGTGCAGTCATTGCTTGCCCGTTCTATAAGGTTAATCGGTTTAGCAACAACCTTAGTGGCGCGAATCACAGATGGTCAATCGGTTAAGCAAACTTTTCTTGAGAATTTTTTGAAGGCCTAAAATTTCTACGCGACCCAGAAGTTGGCTTTCATTTCCGACGACAAGTTGTCGTTTTGCAAACACTCACAGCTGTGCCGTTCATCTGGACAAGGCAGTAGGAATGATGGCCGTCCGCTATATTCACACCAACAACGTAGGACATAGAGAAGACGCAAAAATGCCACTTGGCTTGCGTCTAAGAACGCAAGCCAAGTGGCATTGGTAATTGTTTCCGAGAGGTGCCTTCGGTCGTCATGCGACGACAGGCGCGAGGGAGCCTAGCTTAGAACAATGTTGGTTACCGGCTGCGATGAATCTGTCGCGAAGTCCAGCCCTGAGGGTGCCACGCCGTCAGCGACGAGCTGAGCGCCCAGGGCAGCAACCATTCCGCCGTTATCGGTACATAGGCTAAACGGGGGTACGACCAATGAGATTCCGGCCGAGCCGCATCGTGCAGCGAGGAGTTCACGCAGTCGAGTATTAGCTGCGACTCCCCCACCAAGCAGCACGGTCTTCAAACCATGCTCTTGCATGGCCCGAACGGCCTTGGAGGTAATCACATCCACCACAGCTTCCTGGAATGAAGCGGCAATATCAGCCACAGGGATTTCTTCGCCATTGGCTTCGAAGTGTTCTACGCAGCGCGCCACGGCGGTCTTCAGCCCGGAGAAGGAGAAGTTATGGCGGTGTTTGCCAGGATTCTCCTCGTTGCCCACAAATTTAGGCAGGGTCAATCCACGAGGGAAACGGAAGGCTTTACGGTCTCCTTCCTTAGCAGCCTTATCGATGGCCGGTCCACCAGGATAGCCCAGTCCTAGAAGTCGCGCGGTCTTGTCGTAGGCTTCGCCGGCAGCGTCGTCAATGGTGGAGCCAAGCAATTGCACGTCATTGGTCAGTGAGGTGACTTTCAAGATCTCGGTGTGCCCGCCAGAGACCAGCAATGCGCCGAAGGTCGGAGGAAGAATTGTTCCTTCAAGGACACCTACTCCAACGTGGGCTACGAGGTGGTTGATTCCATACAGTGGTTTACCGGTAGCTAGGGCCAGTGCTTTGGCAGCCGAGACTCCCACCATGAGTGCTCCAGCCAGGCCCGGGCCGCTGGTCACTGCTATGGCATCAATATCATCCAAGGTCAGTTCTGCGGTGTCTAGAGCAGCCTGCAAGGTTGGGACAAAGGCCTCAAGGTGTGCACGGGCAGCAATCTCAGGAATGACCCCGCCGAAGCGAACATGCTCATCCATGGAGCTCGATACCGCGTTGGCCAACAGTCGATTGCCACGCACAATGCCCACACCGGTTTCATCGCACGAAGATTCAATGCCGAGAACAATGGGTTCAGTAGTGCTCATACTTTGTGTGCTTCCTCTTGTCCCTGCGGGGCATCCAATTGCAGTCTCATGATCAAGGCGTCAACGCCACCCTTGTAATAACCAACGCGTCGATGGATCGTAATGAAGCCCATCGATTCATACAGGCCAATGGCCGTCGGATTATCAAAACGGACTTCCAGCATGACATCCAGGGCGTTCCGCTGTTTGGCAGTCTCAACCAAAAGTGTCAGTAGTTTGCGCCCCAGCCCTTGTCCCTGAAATTCAGGATTAATGGCGATGGTTTGAACATCACTAATAGGCAAGACTGTACATAGCCCGGCATAGCCGATGATCTGGCCATCGCTCTCGTACACCCAGTAATTCCGAGTTTCGCTCTGCGCCAGTTCCGATTCGAAGGCGGCTAGAGGCCACGCGTCTTCAGGGAAGAGTTCAGTCTCAAGTTGATGAACCTCAGGGATATCATCCGCAGTCATCTCGCGTAAGGTCACGCTCATGCTTTGGCCTGCTTCATGAATGCTGGAACTTGAGCGTCAGACTCGCGAAGGTACTGCGGGGCTGTGTCGGATAGGTCTTTGCCTGCCAACAGATCATCCATTCCACGATCGACCAGATGCGCTGCGTCCACAACCCAATCGAAAGACCGCACCCATGGCTTAGCGCCAACAGATTCTAGTTCTTCGACGTACAGTCCGGCTCCCACGCCATAGACAGGCAAGGCAGGCAGCTCAGTGGCAGACGAGACATGAGGACCGTCCAACAGCTTGCCGTCGCTGTCATAGCGTGCCCAGTACAGCTCTTTGCGTCGCGCATCCGAAGCAACAACGAATTCTTCTGGGCTCTCTCCAGAACGAAGTACGCGTTCAGCGAGCGCGTGAAGGGACATCACTCCATAGACCGGGACATTCCATACAAAACCGAAGGTGCGTGCCGCCACCAGACCAACGCGCAGTCCGGTGAATGGCCCTGGGCCGACACCAACAAAAATGCCAGCAAGGTTTTTACCTTGCTCGTTGTTTTCTTCCAGTAAGTCCCTGACGTAGCTGGCCAAGGTCTCTGTCTGGTCATTTCCCTTAGGGGATGTCTTCTGGGCAATAACTGAACCAGTGGTGTAGTCGACCAGTGCTACCGAGGCATGTGCCGAAGTGTCGATGGACAGGTAGTTAGGCATGCTTCTCTCCGGTGGGCTGTGCAGTAATGGCAGAGCGCAGGTTGTCTTTCAGCAGAGCAAAGCTCTGTGAGTCCCAGCGTGGACCAATAGCTTTGAGCGTGAATTCTCTAGGTTCATCCAATTCTTCTTCGGATTCTTCCCATGGATTCTCTACTGCTATTGCGTTGACCTCACGGTCCAAGGTGATTTCGAGGCGTGAATCTGAGAGGTGTTCGACTTTCCCCAATCCCCACTCGACCACCGTAACTGATTCAGTCAACGTTGATTCTAGGTCAAGGGTGTCCACATCATTCTGATCTTTTAGACGGTAGGCGTCGACGTGTATCAGGGTGGGCCCGTCTGCCAGAGATGGGTGCTGGCGAGCCAGAACAAATGTCGGTGAGATGATTCCTTCTCGCACATTCAGTCCCACGCCCAGTGATTGAGTCAGTGTAGTCTTTCCGGCGCCAAGCGCACCGGTGAGAATCACCAGATCCCCTGCTTTTAGCTGTGCTCCCAATGCTTCGCCGAGCGCTTCAGTTTGTGTGAGGTCCGTGAGCTGGCAAGTGAACTCTTGGCTAGCTTCATTCACCGGCTTCTCCCCAGCTTCCTTCCACATAGTGGCGCGGTACTCGTGGTGAAATTCTTGTCACCACTTCATAGTTGATGGTGTTGGCAGCATGTGCCCAGGTATTCACGGATTGTCCGCCCTCACCAAAGATGATGGCTTCTGCACCCAAATAGTCTTCTGGTGAAATCTCTGGACCAAGGTCAATGACGCACTGGTCCATTGCAATGCGTCCACGCACTGGGTAGCTTCGTCCGTTCACTGTCACTGGTGCACCGGTTGCAATACGAGGCAGGCCATCTGCATAGCCCATAGGAATGAGCCCCAGGTAGGTTTCACCTTCGGTCTTGTAGTTCAAACCGTAGGAAACACCTTGACCGGCGTGCACTTTTTTCACGTTGGCTACCCGGGTCACTAGCTTCATTGCCGGACGTAGCCCAAAGCTTTCTGGCGTTTCATTCTCGAAAGGGCTCTGACCGTAGAGTCCGAGACCCAAACGAACCATGTCGTGGTGGGCGTCTGGACGCGAGAGAATTGCTGGGGTGTTGGCGATATGGCGAACTTCCAAATGGAATCCTGCGGCCTCCACCAATTCAATAGCCTTGGAGAACAAGTCCAACTGCGCATCGGTTTCTGGACGTTCAGGTTCATCCGCCACGGCAAGGTGGGAGAACAAGCCAACCACTCGCAGTAGTCCCTCTTCTTGGAAAGCACTGGCACGGTTTAGCAGGTCAGGGAAATCGTCCATGGTGGAACCGTTTCTTCCCAGTCCGGTATCAATCTTCAGATGAATACGTGCTGGGGTCTGTACGGCACGAGCCGCTGCGGCAACTCGTTCGAGTTCCCATCCGGATACGCCAAGATCAAGGCTGGCGTCAATGGCAGCCTCAAATGGAGTGTCTTCGGTATGGAGCCAAGCCAGCATCGGAGTCTGGATGCCTGCTTCTCTTAAGGCTAGCGCTTCAGTCACGTGGGCACAGCCCAGCCAGCTGGCGCCACCTTCTACTGCTGCTTTGGCTACTGGGATTGCACCATGGCCGTAGGCGTCTGCTTTGACGACGGCCATTACTGCAGCGGGGGCTACCACGTCAGAAATTTGCTTGACGTTGTTGCGGATGGCCGACAGATCGATCACTGCACGCCGTTCAAATCCGCTGCCCTGTGCGCCGCTGGTACTAATTGTCACGTTGCTTTCTTCAAGCGCTTCAGAGTTCACCTATTCATCTTCCCACTTTTCCCTAACTGTTGCTGTGTCGCGACTTGCGCTGTATAGCACATCTGCACGTTAACGCTAGAAGGAGCGGGCCGGAACATCTTTTGATGTCTCGGCCCGCCCCTTAGGAGACGGTTAGACTGTGCTTCTAGCGCAGGTTCTTCAGTTCGTCGCGGATCTGTTCCAGCAGGGCCAGCTGTGGATCTGGCTCTTCCTCTGCCTCTTCTTCGGTGAGGCCACGGCGAGCTGCAAGGCTTTCGTTCAGCTTCTGCATTGGCAGTACCAGTGCGAAGTAAACAGCTGCAGCGATCAGCAGGAAGTTAACAAGGGCGGTCAAGAACACGCCGAACTTGATGTCTACGCCGTTGATGTTCAGCAGCAGGAAGCTGTCGAAGTTTGGGGAACCCACCAATGCGGCGATCAGTGGCATCAAGATGTTGTCAACAAGGGCGGTAACTACGGCGCCGAAGGCAGCACCGATCACAACGGCAACGGCCAGGTCGACAACGTTGCCCTTCATAATAAAATCGCGGAAACCTTTAAGCATGTTTAGAGCATACACAGGCAGATCACAGGATCAAGTACAAATCTCCAAATGAAATCGATAAGTTCGGCAAATTCTCAGGTTACGTTTCCTTCCTGATCAGTTATCGAACCTTAAATTTCAGATTAGATCTTCCTCAGAAGCATGCGTCGCACCGAGTGATCTGCGGATTTTCTCAATACCAATTGAGCACGCCCACGTGTGGGCAGCACGTTTTCTTTCAGATTTGGCTCGTTGATTCTCTTCCAGATTCCATGGGCCGTTTCGCGTGCTTCTTCGTCCGTCAATTGTGAATATCGGTGGAAATAGCTCGCTGGATCCGCGAAAGCACCGGAGCGCAAACGCATAAATCGGCTGATGTACCACTCTTCGATATCGCTAGTACGAGCATCAACATATACCGAGAAATCAAAGAAATCACTCAAGGCCAAGCCGACCGTTCCATCGGAACGCGTACGTGCTGGCTGTAAGACGTTGAGCCCTTCCACAATCAACACCTGCGGGCGACGAACCACTGTCCTCTCCCCCGGGACGATGTCATAAGTCAGGTGAGAGTACACCGGGGTGCTAACTTCCGGGGCACCAGATTTCACTGCGGAAACGAAGCGCAACAGTGCGCGTCGATCATAAGATTCCGGGAAACCCTTACGGTGCATGATTCCACGCCGCTCAAGCTCAGCGTTGGGGTACAAGAAGCCGTCGGTGGTGATCAGCTGAACGTCCGGAGTTTGTGGCCAGCGGCGTAGCATTTCCTGCAACACACGTGCTGTTGTTGATTTGCCAACAGCAACGGAACCCGCCACACCAATAACAAATGGCGTTCGAGTGGTTTGTTCCCCCAGGAAGGTGGTGGTTGCCTGATGTGTCGCTCCGGCGCCTTCGACGTAGAGATACAACAGGCGGCTCAGTGGCAGGTAGACGTCCCGGACCTCTTGTAAGTCCAGTCCGTCCCCTAGGCCACGTAGCCGTTCAATGTCAGAGATGTTCAGCGGCTGTTCCATTTGATCAGAGAGCCGCGCCCAAGTATCGCGCTCAAGATCAACAAAAGGCGAGATCGGTGTTTCAAGTGTTCCGTGTGGTTCCACGAGGTCAAATTCTGCCAAGAATATGCTCCACATCCCAATTAACCTGATCGCGGAAGCATTCCCACCCCCTCATAGAGGGCCACAGAAGTGAGCTACTACATAGCAATAATTGAGGGGTGAAGCACGATTATTCCCATCGATGGGGTTTGAGCCGGTAGGATTTTGCACATGTGCGGAATTGTTGGATATGCAGGAACCTCGAGCCGAGTCGCCGACCACGGCGCCCTCGACGTTCTGATTGAAGGTTTGCGCCGGTTGGAATACCGTGGCTACGACTCGGCTGGCGTCGCTGTTGTTGCTGATGGCGCTATTCATTCTCGAAAGAAGGCCGGCAAGCTGGTCAATCTCGAAAATGAAATTGCTGACGCTCCATTGCCAGAGTCAATGACCGGCATTGGACACACCCGTTGGGCAACCCACGGTGGGCCGAGTGATGGCAACGCCCACCCACACCTAGCCGATGGTGGCAAGCTTGCCATGATCCACAACGGAATTATTGAGAACTTCGCTGGCATCAAGGCTGAATTGGTTGCCGATGGCGTTTCTTTCCTTTCAGAAACTGATACCGAAGTAGCTGCTGCCCTGCTGGGCAAGCTCTACAGCACCGAAGCGAACGGTGACTTGACCACAGCTATGCAGTTGGCTGTTCAGCGTCTTGAAGGTGCTTTCACCCTGTTGGCTGTTCACCAGGACCACCCAGGTGTTGTTGTGGCTGCACGCCGCAACTCCCCATTGGTGCTTGGTTTGGGCGAGGGCGAAAACTTCCTCGGCTCAGATGTTTCCGGCTTCATCGACTTTACCCGTCGCGCCGTGGAACTGGGCCAAGACCAGATTGTCACTATTACCCCTGATACTCACTCCATTACTGACTTCAACGGTAATCCTGCTGAAGGTAAAGAATTCACCGTTGACTGGGATGCAGCAAGTGCCGAAAAGGGCGGCTTCCCGTCCTTCATGGAAAAAGAAATCTTTGACCAGCCGGCAGCTGTCGCAGATACCCTCTTGGGACGTTCAGACGCTGATGGCCGTCTGACCCTGGATGAGCTGCGTATCGCTCCAGAAGAGTTGGCAGAAATTTCCAAGATTGTCGTTCTTGCTTGCGGTACCAGCGCTTATGCTGGCTCAGTTGCCAAGTACGCCATTGAATCCTGGTGCCGCATTCCGGTTGAGGTTGAGCTGTCCCACGAGTTCCGTTACCGCGAACCAATCGTGGACGAAAAGACTCTGATCGTTTCTATCTCCCAGTCCGGCGAGACCATGGACACCCTGATGGCTGTTCGTTACGCCAAGGAGCAGGGCGCAAAGACGATGTCCATCTGCAACACCAATGGGTCCACCATTCCGCGTGAATCAGATGCCGTCCTTTACACCCACGCCGGTCCAGAAATCGCAGTGGCTTCCACCAAGGCGTTCTTGGCTCAGATCACCGCTACCTACCTGCTGGGCCTGTACCTAGCTCAGTTGCGCGGCAACCTCTTCCAGGGACAGATCAAGGACATCCTTGCTGACCTTGGCAAGATCCCTTCCAAGATTCAGGACATTCTGGATCGCGCGGGCGAGATCAAGGAGCTGGCTCGCTCGATGGCCGATGCTAACTCGGTCTTGTTCTTGGGCCGTCACGTTGGCTACCCAGTAGCTATGGAAGGCGCCTTGAAGCTCAAGGAAATCGCCTACATCCACGCTGAAGGCTTCGCTGCTGGCGAGCTGAAGCACGGTCCAATCGCTCTGATTGATGATGGCCAGCCGGTCTTCGTTGTGGTTCCTTCCCAGCGTGGACGCGACTCGCTGCACTCCAAGGTTGTCTCGAACATCCAGGAAGTCCGCGCTCGTGGTGCTAAGACTCTGGTGATTGCTGAAGACGGCGACAACGCAGTGAAGGACTTCGCTGAGTGGGTCTTCTTCGTCCCTGAAACCCCAACCCTGTTGATGCCACTGCTGGCTACCGTGCCGTTGCAGATCTTCGCTTGCGAATTGGCTTCGGCTAAGGGCTACGACGTTGACCAGCCACGTAACCTGGCCAAGTCGGTGACCGTGGAGTAATCCACACTTCACCGTTTGTACGGAGGGCGCCACTCATTTTGATGAGTGGTGCCCTCCGAGCTTTTTTGTGCAGAAATATCTACCCATTGCGTGCTGCCCACCGAGAATCCCCCAGTAGAGCCCACCTAGATTTTTTTGCATGCACAAGGCTCGATAAACTGGAAGGCATGATTGCAGGAATTGGAGTGGACATTGTTGACGTGCCACGATTTGGCCGCCAGCTTGAAAAGACCCCGCGCCTGCGCGAACGACTCTTCACAGAGGAAGAGCGCGACCTTCCACTACGCTCATTGGCTGCTCGCTTTGCGGCAAAAGAAGCAATCGCCAAAGCTCTCGGCGGTCCAGTTGGAATGAACTGGCAAGACTGCACCATCCGTAAAGATGAGGCCGGAGACCCACAAATTCACAACACTGGTTCCGTAGCGAAGGCCAGTGAACTTCGTGGCATTACCTCTTGGCATCTGACCATGTCTCATGATGGAGACATGGCCATCGCAATGGTCGTAGCCGAACGCTAGTTCTTCCTATTCTAAAGAATAAGCGACACGTTTGGCATTAAATAGGGCATCAAAGGACAGCGTTGAGTATTGTTTGATTTATGATCCCTGTCTACAGTGTTGCGCAGATTCGTGCGGTTGAGGCCCAGGAGATTTCCAAGCGTGGCGAAGCGAGCTTGATGAAGCAAGCCGCCGCAGAATTGGCTTCAGTTGCAGTCACCATGTTGGCTGACAGACCCGGCACGGAACCTGCCTTTGTTATCGGCCTCATCGGACCTGGCAATAACGGTGGCGATGGCTTATATGCCCTTGCTCAGCTACAACAGCAGGGAATCTCTACTCTTGCCTTGCAATACGCGGACCAGGTTCATGCTGACGCTTCTGCCGCTTACCAAAAGGCAGGCGGAACCCTGACCGATTTTGCTGACGGTCAAAATGAACTGCTTGGCGCATCATTGATCATCGATGCGCTCTACGGCTTGGGGTACCGCGCTGGTTCCCCATTGCCTTCTGTCCCTGCACAGAGCTACGTTCTGGCCTGCGATGTACCTTCAGGTCTCGATCCTGAAACCGGTGTCGCTGAAGACAACGTCCTGCGCGCTGATCGCACCGTAACCTTCGGGGCGATGAAGTCGGGACTCCTGACCATTGATGCTCCACTGGTCACCGGAGATATCTCCGTTGCCGATCTTGAATTTGATTTTTCATCAGTTTCACCTGAGACTCAGATGGTCGATGAAGCTGCGGCAGTAGAGCTTTTGAACCAACACCGTTCATGGCGAGATGCCGGACGCCACAAGTATCAGCGTGGCGTTTTGGGGCTCATCGCAGGTTCTGACCTCTACCCTGGCGCAGCACAGCTCACTGCGAAGGCTGCTGTGAACTGCGGTATTGGTTTGCTACGCACCCACGTGCCGGAATCCATACAGCCGTTGCTTGCTGTTTCGGTTCCCGAGTCGGTACCGCTGGATGATCAGCAGATCAAAGAAGCTCTGTCCTCCTCGCGTCGCCACCTTCACGGCAAGGGCGCCAAGATTTCGGCATGGGCCATCGGCCCTGGTCTTGACGGACGTACTCCCCCAACGGGTGTTATCGCTGAAGTCTTCGCTAGCCGTCAGCCGGCCGTCATTGATGCGTCAGGTCTAGAAGTTGTGCCTACTGGCCCGAGCGAGCAGCCACGAGTCCTCACCCCACATTCCAAAGAGCTACGTATGCTCTTGAACCGTGCTGGCGTCAAGGTGACTCCTGATGAGATTGCTCAGGATCCGATTCGTTGGACCCGCTGGGCAGCTTTGGCTTATAACGCTGTGGTTCTTTTGAAGGGTCCCACCAACTACATCGTTGCTCCGAATGGCAGTAGCCTCGTGGTTACCCATTCATCGCCTCAGCTGGCAACTGCTGGCAGTGGGGACGTACTCACGGGCATCCTTGGCTACCTGCTCTCGGACGGATCGCTCACTGGCACTCAGGGCCTACGTACCGTTCCTAATCGTCGCATCATGGAGCTAACGGCCTGTGCCGCAATCATTCATGGTCGCCTTGGACGCGTCACTGCAGAAGAAGGTACGGTCAGCGCTTCGCGTCTGATCGATAACCTGCCAAAGGTGATGAAGCACTTCGGCTTCTAGACTCTTGAAGTAAAACGCACCAAGGCGGTTGTTTTTCGACAACCGCCTTGGTGCGTTAGAGGGTGTTCTTACTGAACCGGTACCGGCGCAGTATGAAGATTGTTGTTACCCAGTTCAAAGTACTCGCCTGGGCCTGTCATGACCCAGCCCTGTTCACGCCAGGCCGGACGGTCCAACACGTTACGGCCGTCGATTAGCATCTTGGATGCTACTACTTCGCCCAACTCGTTTGGATCTAGGTCACGGAATTCTTGCCACTCGGTGAGCACTAGCGTCAGGTCTGCGTTACGCGCTGCTTCCTTATAGGAATCAACGTAGTTCAGACGTGGGAAGCGCAAGGCAGCATTCGCGTTGCCCTCTGGGTCATAAACAGAGACTTCGGCACCCGCGTTATAGAGGCGCACTGCAATGTCTAGTGCCGGCGAGTCTCGCACATCATCGCTATCCGGCTTGAAAGTTACACCGAGTACGCAGATGTGCTTTCCGGCCAGCTCATTGCCCAACATGCTGGAGGCCAAAGACACCACACGGTCCCGGCGGCGAAGATTGATCTGATCAACTTCTGCCAAGAATCCCATGGTCTGAGACAAGCCAAGCTCGCTCACACGCGCCTGGAGGGCTCTGATGTCCTTCGGTAGGCATCCGCCACCGAAACCGACGCCAGCGTTCAGGAAACGGCGTCCAATGCGCTTATCGTGACCGATAGCGTCAGCCAGAGTCTTGATGTCACCGCCTACCGTTTCCGTCACCTCTGCGAAGGCATTGATGAAAGAGATCTTGGTGGCAAGGAAAGCATTCGCTGCGACCTTGACCAGTTCTGCGGTTTCAAGATCCGTAACAATTTCAGGCACATCTTGGGCAAGTACTGGAGCGTACACTTCACGCAACAGTTCCAATCCACGCTCGTTGTCTAGGCCATAAACCAAACGGTCGGGACGCAGGGTGTCATTCACTGCGAAACCTTCACGTAGGAATTCAGGATTCCAGGCCAGGGCGATTGAGCTTCCTGGCTTAGCATCTTGGGCAACCTTCTGGCTCAGTCGGCGTGCTGTGCCCACTGGTACGGTCGACTTACCAACAATCAACGCATCGCCGGTGATGTGTTCCAGTAGTGAATCAACGGCACCGTCAACGTAGGACATGTCAGCTGACTGTGAGTCCGAGCGCTGAGGCGTTCCTACGGTAATAAAGTGAATATCTGCATTGGCGGCTACGTCTGCGTAGTCGTCAGTGAAGCGTAGTCGTCCGGATGAAACGTGCTTACGCAATAATTCCGGTAGGCCTGGTTCGTGGAATGGCAGGATGCCAGCCGCCAGGGCCTCTAGCTTTGCCTTGTCCACGTCCACGCCAATGACTTCATAGCCCAGTTCTGCCATGCAGGCGGCATGGGTTGCACCGAGGTAGCCGGTGCCGATCACGCTGATGCGTAGAGTCACAAAAGTCCTTCTCTCCGAGAACACGAACCGATGTCAGTTTCTACTAGTTAGCATGCCACACCCCCATAGGCGGTTCTTGTGCAGAACACCGTATGGGGGTGTGAGTTTTCTCGATATTTACGTATTAGTTGCTGAACGACTGCTGGGTTACAGGGAAAGGTGTTCCTTGACCGAGGCGGCCAGTGCCTCGGCTTCAGCCTGAGCCTGATCATGCGTGGCAGCTTCAACCATCACACGGACTACAGGCTCGGTGCCCGATGGACGCAAGAGGACTCGGCCCGTGGAGCCAAGACGTGCTTCCGCAGCAACGATGTCGTTTAGCAGTGGTTCGCACTCTGGTGCGGCAGCCTTGTCCACACCACGTACGTTGATCAGTACTTGTGGCAGGACCGTGAGCACCGAAGCAAGTTCCTTCAACGACTTTCCGGTAGCTTTCACACGGGCTGCGATCATTAGACCCGTAAGTACGCCGTCACCGGTGGTTGCGTGCTTGGAGAAGATCACGTGGCCTGACTGCTCGCCGCCAAGCGAGTAGTTTCCTTCGTGCATTCCTTCAAGAACGTAACGGTCACCAACACCGGTCTGCTTCAAGGTGATGCCAGCGGCTTCCATGGCAAGCTTCAAGCCAAGGTTGCTCATCACGGTAGCTACGAGGGTGTCATCCTTCAGCTCACCGCGGTCCTTCATGTCCAGTGCCATGATGGCCATGATCTGGTCACCATCGACGATGGTGCCTTCGTGGTCTACGGCAAGGCAACGGTCTGCGTCACCGTCGTGAGCGATGCCTAGGTCTGCGTTGTGCTCCAGCACGGCAGCCTGCAACTTCTCAAGGTGGGTAGATCCATAACCATCATTGATGTTGATGCCATCTGGATCTGCACCAATGACTATAGCTTCAGCGCCTGCTGCCTTAAATACCTCTGGGGAGCAACCCGAAGCTGCACCGTGAGCGCAGTCCAAGACGACCTTAAGACCGTCGAGGCGGTTAGGCAGTGCCTGAAGCAGATGCATGATGTAACGGTCTTCGGCGTCAGCGAATCGTGCCACGCGTCCTACTTCGCCACCGGTTGGGCGAGGCTTGGGCATCTTCAGACACGCTTCAATGGCGTCTTCCAGAGAGTCATCAAGCTTCTTGCCACCGCGGGCCAAGAACTTAATACCGTTATCTGGAGCTGCGTTGTGCGACGCGGAGATCATCACGCCAAAGTCGGCGTTCAGGTCCCCAACCAGGAAGGCTGCTGCGGGAGTTGGCAGCGTTCCTGCATCCATGACGTCCACGCCCGAAGCGGCTAGGCCAGCTTCGATTGCTGCGGACAGGAAGTCGCCACTGATCCGTGGGTCCTTGGCCACCACTGCGACAGGCTTACGCCCATCTTCTGGTTGGCTTAGACCCAGCACCACAGAAGCTGCCTGCGCCAGTTCCAACGCTAACTCGGGAGTTAACAGTTCGTTTGCTTTTCCTCGGACCCCATCGGTCCCAAATAATCTTGCCATCGCATCCAATCATATGCCCTCTGCTTCGATTTATCCTCGTTGAGGCAATGTAAAGGGTACGGAATGAGAAAAGATTAATAGTGGCTTAGGCAAGTTCTAGATTAAAGGCCAAAGGCCCCAACGTCCCTTGCGGGGAGTTGGAGCCTTTGGATAAGACCTTGAAGTAAGGTTTAGCGCTTCGAGAACTGCGAAGCCTTACGTGCCTTCTTCAGACCAGCCTTCTTACGCTCGATGACGCGTGCGTCACGGGTCAGGTAACCGGCCTTCTTCAGGGTGGCGCGGTTAGCGTCGCGGTCGATCTCGTTCAGTGCACGGGCGATGCCCAGGCGCAGTGCGCCAGCCTGACCGGAGATGCCGCCGCCGTTGATGCGTGCGATAACGTCGTATGCGCCTTCTAGACCCAGAACCTTGAAAGGCTCGTTAACATCCTGCTGGTGCAGCTTGTTTGGGAAGAAGTTGTCCAGCTCGCGACCGTTAACGGTCCACTTGCCGGAGCCTGGTACCAGGCGAACGCGGGCGATAGCCTGCTTGCGACGGCCAACTGCTGCACCTGGAACGGTCAATGGAGCACGTTCGGTTTCAGCAACTGCAGCGGAAGCAGAGGTCTCGGTGGTGTAGGTCGAAGGGGTCTCGCCTTCGAATTCAGTGGTTTCTTCAGCGTTCTGAGCCACGATAATCTCCTATTAAGTATTTCTTCTCGGGGCCAGGACTACTGAGCGACCTGGGTGATTTCCAGTGCCTTTGGCGACTGAGCAGCGTGTGGGTGCTCGGCGCCGCGGTATACCTTCAGCTTCGAGAGCTGAGCAGCAGACAGCTTGTTCTTAGGCAGCATGCCCTTGATTGCCTTCTCTACAGCCAAAACTGGGTTCTTCTCCAGCAGGTCTGCATAGTTGACGCTCTTCAAGCCACCTGGGAAACCGGAGTGGCGGTAAGCGCGCTTGTTCTCAAGCTTCTTACCGGTCAGTGCAACCTTTTCTGCATTGATGATGATGACATGGTCGCCCATGTCCATGTGTGCAGCGAAGGTTGGCTTGTGCTTGCCGCGCAGCAGGGTTGCGGCCTGGACGGCGAGACGGCCGAGTACTACATCGGTGGCGTCAATGACATACCACTGACGAGTCTGGTCAGCCGGCTTTGGGGTGTACGTACGCACAGTAATTGCCTTACGTTGATTCGTTTCTGGTCAAACAGTTGCTTGGCTGAAGGCGGTGAGATCCCTCAGTGTCAGGCACTGTCGTGTTGTTCTTGTGTTTAGACCAGTACGTCAGGTGAGGACTGATGATAACCGGCCGTCCATATAGTGTTCGCACACCCAGCAGACCAGCGACTATGCAACTAAGCCGTCACGCTTGGGCGTGTAGTGTCGAACGTGGACATACACAACTCATAAAAGTTTAGCGGATTAAAGTGTTTCCGGCCAAAAAAGCATCACGGTCGTGAGCAATAACACCCTTAAGATCCCGGGGATTATTGGGCCTTCAGCCTTCCGCAGAGGCGTCTTTGACTTCATCATCGCTACGCAGCGCGCGCGTCTGCAAGGCCCGGGCTGCTAGCTGTTCAGCTTCAGGATAATAAACTTCCTCAAGCACCAGGGCGCGAGGGTGTGAAAGCTTGGTCTTGGAGTCGCGAACCATTTCTTCCAGTCGCGCTGCCATGAATCCGGGCTGCTCCCGACCATCGCCCACCATCATCGCTGCGCCGATGAGCGCGCGGACCATATTGTGGCAGAAAGCATCGGCTTTCAGATGCGCAAGGATCAAACCGTCTTCACCACGGGTGAAGGTGAATTCCTGCAGTGTACGAATAGTTGTCGCATGCGGGCGAGGCTTGCAGTAGGTCAGGAAGTCGTGGCGTCCCAGCACAGTCTGCGCTTCCCGGTTCATGGCTTCAACATCGAGCTCTTCTCGGTGCCACGTGGTCAAGTGGCGGGTCAGTGGATCCCAACGATGCTGTCCATCAGCAATTCGGTATG
Organism: Glutamicibacter sp. B1; assembly: GCF_039602135.1. Taxonomy (NCBI): domain Bacteria; kingdom Bacillati; phylum Actinomycetota; class Actinomycetes; order Micrococcales; family Micrococcaceae; genus Glutamicibacter; species Glutamicibacter ectropisis. Next base: position 2,454,070 of record NZ_CP125942.1, read on the forward strand.
AGTATCGGCGGGCCAGTGCCGAGAAACGTGCATCAAACCCTTCGGGTGCGCGGTGAGCTTCGTGAACCCATACGGCTCCGTCCTCTCGGCCAAGAATGCCGTTGATACGACGGACCAATGCTGGGCCTGGATCTAAGGGCGCTTTACGTGGCAGACCATCATACTCAGCTTCAGTAAGATCAAAGTGCACCACCTGTCGGCGCGCGTGAACTCCCGCATCGGTGCGTCCCGCAACAACAACACGGATTCGACGGCGAACCAACATTTCCAATGCGTCTTCAACCAGTTGCTGAACACCGATGACATTCGGTTGCCGAGCCCAACCGCTGTAGGCGGCGCCATCGTAACTGAGCACCATTTGCATCCTGATCCAAGCGGGAGTTTCAGTACTTCCTAGTGCGGAAGTTCCCAGCGGATCGATGATGTCAGGCTGCGTGCTCATGCCTTCAATTATGCGTGCTTGCGTACTGCCTAAGCCAATTCTCCTTAGCGCAGGCAAATCTGCACGGCGCTCCCAGAATTTGCTACTCCATGCCGCCTACCTCATCGAACCTACCGACATATGTCCAACTCAACAACGCTAATACATACCTCCTTGTTAATTACCGCATGTAGACTAAAGATTAGTTACCAACGCAGTCCACATAAGTTGGCCTGAAATCATCGCTACATGAGGAACACATGCACAAGAAAATTGTCGTGAGCGCCGCAGTTTTTGCACTTGGACTCTCAATGCTGACAGGTTGCTCATCGGGCAAGCTCTCGACCGAAGAGACCTGTACATTGCTGACCGAGAAGGCCAAAGAGCTGGACCTCGCCAATAAAACGGAGAGCGCCGTACAGGATATTCTTGCCGGAGATGACGAGAGTTTCACAGCTGCGATAAATGAGGTTACTGCGTTCTTGCAAGAAGCTGCAGATACAACGAAGGATCAGAAACTAGCAGAAGCTCTGCAGGTCTCAATTAATCAGAACAATCAAATGGTTGACCTCTTATCCGACAAAGATCTGAGCCTGGCCGACAAGATCTCAAAGACTCAATCGAACACGGCAGAAGATACCGAGAAAATGGCCTATGTGAGTACGGCTTGTCCAGAGCTAGACGAATTGGGCAACTAGTCACAGCCACACGGTTTCCCATTGGCATATGAGGAGACACTGTTCTTCGCCCTCGGGGTCACCGTCGCTCTTTGGATCAGAATTCTGGAATTTATACAGGACCCCAGAATTCAAGCCAAGAGTCCCACCTGCCCTTGATCATCCATACTGGCACCGCAACGTTCGACTTGTCACAGAGTGTAGAGCAGATGCGAAAAAAGCAATATGCACCGGAGCCATCGGTAGTTAATAGCCTTGATGCGGTCCCAATGACATAGCGGTATTGCAAGTTTCGAATGCCGAACCTAAAACCCGCGGAGCACTGCCATTATTGGTTAGCGAGTGTTTCCTATGGGCGAGATGCTGCCACGGTGATTGCCCCACAGGTTCTCGGCTTCATAGCGCCAGGAGTAAACATCAGCGATAGGCATGCATAAACAAAATGAAACCATCAGAAAAATTCGGATTCGGACTATACCTAGCGCTCGTCACTCTTTTAGCGGGCGCACCAGTCTTGTTAGGTTTTTTCGCGCCTCTATGGTTCTCGCAAGTCGGTGAACCGAAAAACGGCATACTGCTCTGGTCGCCATTTCTGACAGTTGTTTTTGTCCTGATCATCCTTGTTCTAGGGAAGATAACCGACCGACTCGTACTCAGGGTGTTCAATAGTGCGAGCCAAGCCGCTACCCAGATGTTACAGACCCTTCTATCTTTTGTTGTCATGCTCGGCTGCTATCGACTGGTCATGACCGATTACCGGGCGGCACTTGTCGCGTCCGTTACCGCAACTCTGGGATACCTACTCTTTTCACCGCTGATCAATAAGTTGGCAAAGAAGTCCACTCGAACAGAATCTTGAGTCGACTCCGTTTCGTTTATGCTCCGAGCACTCCCATCGTTCCTGAACGACAGCTACTTCGGCATCTTGAAACTGAGTATTTGTGCGCACCGCAATAACTACGTTGTGTAGAGTAAAGACTGGCTGATATCGCAAGTACACCGATATCTCCAATCATCATCACTACGCAAGGAGAAACCGATGTTCAAGAAGCTCGCTTCAAGCACGGCAGTACTCATCTTGGCAGCCACCGTTGTGACCGGTTGCGGATCTTCCAAGATGTCCACCGAAGAGACCTGTAATTACATCAATGAACAGGCCAAGGAAAAGGGCCTGAAGGAAAAGATACAAACGGCCAGCACCAACGTCGTCACCGGAGATACACAAGGCTTAGAAACTGTATTTGACGAGTTCAGTTCGTTATTGAAGGACGCTGCCGGTAAAACCGAAGATAGCAAGCTCGCTGATGCGCTTAATGCTGCCGTCGAACAGACCAATACGATGGTTGACGTGATGGCTGATGACAGTTTGAGCCTCGAAGAAAAGACCACCAAGGTTCAAGAAATTGATACTGCTGAAACCACGGAGCTGACAGACTACCTAGATACTGCCTGCCCTAATATGGACGCCCTGAGCTAAGCCAGCGCTCAAACTTGATGGCTGTGGCCCTTACAGAATTTCTGATTCTGTAAGGGCCATCTCTATTCGGCTCGTTGAACGTGGAATGCCAAAACGCAGTCGCTGTTTACCTCGCTTGTGTAGGCTTAAAACAACGTTGACAAGGGAATCAAAATCCTATGATCAACCGAAGATCTCTACGCAAGGAAATTCATGCTCAAAAAGGTTGCGGCCAGTACCGCCGTGCTGGCGCTTCTCACCGTATCGCTGGCAAGTTGCTCATCGGGGAAGCTAACTACCCAAGAAACCTGCAACTTCATCAATGGTCAGGTGGCCGAGAAGAATCTTGAGCAGAAGGCCGACGATGTCAGTGAGCAAGTTTTCGCCGGTGACACCAAAGAATACGCGAGAATCATGAATGAGTTCGAGGCGATCCTTACGGATGCTGCCTCGAGGAGCAAAGATCAAAAGCTCGTTGATGCGCTTAATGCGGCTGCTACGCAGAACCATGAAGCCGCTGAACTGATGGCCCAGGGTACGAGTGAGAACGTCACTGAAATCTCTGAGAAGATCGCGGCTCTAGAAACCGATGAGGCTTCTGAAGCTACTGCCTATTTGGATGAGTCCTGCCCGGATATGGCGAGCTTCAGCTAGTCCCTGGTTTAGCTCGTAACTCCCCCGGGTGTAGCTCCTTAAAGCAAAAAGATTCCCGTTGTATCCTTTCGGATTCAACGGGAATCTTTTTATCACCGCTTAGGGTGAGAGCTTCAGCTCGAAGGGGACTTATGCCTCTTCGGTAGCCTCTGCCTCAGGTGCTTCAGCAGCCTTCTCGGTAGCCTTGGTGGCTTCCTTGACGACAGCCTGCTTTGGCGAAACTGGCTCCATCACGAGCTCGATAACTGCCATAGGAGCGTTGTCGCCCTTGCGGTTACCAATCTTGGTGATGCGGGTGTAGCCACCCTCGCGGTTTGCCATTGCTGGTGCGATGTTCTCGAACAGTTCGTGAACGATCGACTTGTTGGTGCGCGAACGCGAAGCGATGACAGCCTGAACGCGACGACGCGAAGCCAGGTCTCCGCGCTTTGCGAAGGTGATCAGGCGCTCTGCGTGTGGACGCAGACGCTTGGCGCGGGTCAGGGTGGTGGTGATCTTCTTGTTCTCGAAGAGCTGTGCTGACATGTTAGCGAAAATCAGTCGCTCATGTGCTGCACTGCCGCCGAGACGCGGACCCTTGGTAGGGGTAGGCATGGTGGTTCTCCTAGATGAATAACCCGTCCGGAACGATCTTCTCGTGCCGGCGGATGAAGTAGTGTGTCGCTAGACGCGGGTCTTTACAGACCTTCGTCGTATTCGTCGCCATCTTCGAGGGCGCTACGAGCGGCCAGATCAAAGCCTGGAGGGGAATCCTTCAGGGCCAGACCCAGTTCAACCAGCTTGGCCTTGACTTCGTCAATGGACTTCGCACCGAAGTTACGGATGTCCATCAAGTCGGCCTCGGAGCGGGTAACGAGTTCACCCACAGAGTGGATGCCCTCACGCTTCAAGCAGTTGTACGAACGAACGGTCAGTTCCAGATCCTCGATCGGCAGTGCCATGTCGGCAGCCATAGCTGCGTCCGTTGGCGACGGGCCGATTTCGATACCTTCAGCTGCAGTGTTCAGTTCGCGGAACAAGCCGAACAGTTCAACCAGGGTGGTACCTGCGGATGCAACTGCATCACGCGGGGCGATCGATTCCTTGGTCTCCACGTCAACGATCAAACGATCGAAGTCGGTGCGCTGCTCAACACGGGTAGCCTCCACGCGGAAGGTCACCTTCAGAACTGGGGAGTAGATCGAATCCACAGGGATGCGACCGATCTCGCCATCAGCGTTCTTGTTCTGAGCTGCCGACACGTAGCCACGGCCACGCTCAATGGTCAGTTCCATATCGAACTTGCCATTGGCGTTCAAGGTGGCGATGTGCAGATCAGGGTTGTGGAACTCCACACCGGCTGGCGGGGTGATGTCCGCTGCAGTAACGATGCCTGGGCCCTGCTTGCGCAGGTAGGCAACGACTGGCTCGTCGTGCTCAGAAGAGACCGACAGGTTCTTGATGTTCAAGACCAGTTCGGTAACGTCTTCCTTGACACCGGCTACGGTGGTGAACTCGTGCAGTACTCCGTCAATTCGAACACTGGTAACAGATGCACCAGGGATCGAGGAGAGCAGGGTACGGCGAAGCGAGTTACCTAGGGTGTAACCAAAGCCTGGCTCCAGTGGTTCAATGACGAACCGGGAGCGGTTTTCGGCAACTACTTCTTCGGTCAGGGTTGGGCGCTGCGTAATGAGCACTTACATTTCCTTTCAGCGAGCGTCCGCTATATGACGCTTCACGGGGGTGGAAACGACGGTAGCCAAAGGTGGCCGTTCGTCTTTTGCAGGCGAATGAGTCCAAGATAGTCACCGGAGCACTCTTGCGAATGCTTCGGTGACTTCTTAGGCCTAGCCTAGCGAATCAATTAGACGCGGCGACGCTTTGATGGGCGGCAACCGTTGTGAGCGCTTGGGGAAACATCCTGGATGGATCCAACCTCAAGGCCAGCAGCCTGCAGCGAACGGATCGCGGTTTCGCGTCCCGAGCCTGGGCCCTTGACGAAAACGTCAACCTTGCGCATGCCGTGCTCCTGAGCGCGCTTTGCAGCAGCTTCAGCAGCCATCTGGGCAGCGTATGGGGTCGACTTACGCGAACCCTTCATGCCTACCTCGCCAGCCGAAGCCCACGAGATAACAGCACCAGTTGGATCGGTGATCGAAACAATGGTGTTGTTGAAGGTGCTCTTGATATGCGCCTGTCCCTGCGCAATATTCTTTTTGTCCTTGCGACGCGGCTTACGTACCGCTCCACGAGTCTTTGGGGGCATTTCTTCTCCTACGAAAAAAGTATTTGAGTTAGATCGCTAAAATTTAGCGAGTCTTCTTCTTACCGGCGACGGTACGCTTTGGTCCCTTACGGGTACGTGCGTTGGTCTTGGTGCGCTGACCGCGGACCGGCAGGCCCTTACGGTGACGAATACCTTCGTAGGATCCGATCTCGACCTTACGGCGGATGTCAGCCTGAACCTCACGGCGCAGGTCACCTTCTACCTTGTAAGTGCCTTCGACGAAGTCGCGCAGCTGCACGAGCTGATCATCGGTGAGATCCTTAACGCGAGTGTCCGGGTTGATACCGGTCGCTGCGATGGTCTCTTCTGCACGGGTCTTGCCCACGCCGTAGATGTAAGTCAGCGCGATGATTACGCGCTTCTCGCGTGGAATATCCACGCCTGCTAAACGAGCCAAGTGGCTACCTTTCAACGAACGGAGGTCTGGAGCAGTACCATCCGTGATTTCTCACGGCCCCGGCCTCCGAATCCGGGGGTACACCAGGACTTACGTCCTAGCTGATACTGCCTATTTCGACTACGCGTGGGAATCCCGTAAAAACGGAATTAGCCCTGACGCTGCTTGTGGCGTGGGTTCTCGCAGATCACCATGACGCGACCATTGCGGCGGATTACCTTGCACTTGTCGCAGATCGGCTTCACGCTAGGGTTAACCTTCAAGGGTTTACTCCTCTTGCGGTTGCAGTTAAATGTGGAGCAGTAAAAAGCTTGTCCAAGGACAATCATCGAGCGAACAGCTTGATCTTTCGATCAAATCGTTCGCACAGAAAGTCTTAGGTCTGCAGATTTACTTGTAGCGGTAAACGATACGACCTCGGTTGAGATCGTATGGGCTCATTTCAACCTGCACTCGGTCCTCTGGGAGGATTCGAATGTAGTGCTGACGCATCTTACCCGAGATAGTGGCGAGCACTACGTGTCCATTTGGCAGCTCCACGCGGAACATCGCGTTCGGCAGTGCCTCCGAGACGGTGCCCTCTACCTGGATGACGCCTTCCTTCTTGCCCATTTTCCCCGCTAACTTTTTTTGTTGGTAATTTTCACCAACAAGTAATTGGTTCTAGTTCTCGAACAGTGATTTCAAAACATAGAATTTTGGGCACACTTAATTCGGGAACCAACAGTCAACGATACGCTATTCACCCGATGAGTGCCAATCGTTCACTGAGCAAAATAATGTTAGATCCAGCACGCAACTCGTTCAGTGCGTGCTGGATCTATTGATTTTCAAGTTTAAGTTATGCCTTGATCGGTGATGGGGTCACACCGAAGGGAGCCAGACCGGCCTCTCCCCCGTCGTGAGCCGAGAGCACCCAGATGCCACCGAGGTGGAAAGCTACGGTGTGTTCCCACTGCGAAGCATTGGACTTATCGTTGGTGACCACAGTCCAATCATCTTCCAGCACCGAGGTTTCAATACCGCCACGGACCAGCATTGGCTCAATAGCTAGGGCCATGCCCGGCTTGATGCGCGGACCGCGGTGACCAGAGTTGTAGTTCAAGACATCCGGCGCCATGTGCATGGCCGAACCGATGCCGTGACCGCAGTAGTCTTCTAGGATTCCTAGCTCGTCACCTGGCTGGCTGGTGACGTACTCATCGATAGCCTGACCGATCTGTCCGATGAAGCGTGCATTGGCAGCGGCAGCGATACCTGCCCACATGGCCTGCTCGGTGATGTCACTGAGGCGTTGGTCGGCTGGGTCGATGTTCTTCCCCACCAGCACGGTGCGTGCTGAGTCGGAGTGCCACCCGTCAACGATGGCTCCACCGTCAATCTTGAGCACGTCACCATCTTTGAGTTCATAGTCTGATGGGAAGCCGTGAACTACTTCGTGGTTCACCGATGCGCAGATGTTCGCTGGGAAGCCGTGGTAGCCCAAGAAGTTGCTGGTGGCATTGTTGCGTTCGAGAACCTTGCCGAAGACCTTGTTAATTGCTTCGGTGGTCACTCCAGGGCGGGCCATGGCCACTGCTTCGTCCAATGCTTCTGCCAGCACAAGGCCAGCCTGACGCATCTTCAGGATTTCGGAGTTGGATTTGTACTCAATTTTCGGCTGTCCAAAAGCCAATGTGTTTCCCCTAGCTTGAGAGTGGATCCGTCAAAAGAGCGATCCATGAAAAGTACGCAGGGACCGAGCTGCAACGTTCATTGTTGCCGCACGATCCCTGCGTGATGTTCTTCTTTGTACCTTAGGCGTTGACGTTCAACGCTGCCAGTACACGCTCGGTTACCTCGTCAATCGCGCCCAGGCCGTCGACCTTGCGCACGATACCGCGCTCCTCGTAGCGATCCACAACAACGCGAGTCTCCTCGTTGTAGAGGCTCAGGCGGTGACGGATGACCTCTTCGGTATCATCTGCACGGCCTTCGATCTCTGCACGCTTGAGCAGACGGGCGACCAGTTCATCATCATCGGCGGTCAGCTGCAGAACAGCGTCTAGGGCGATGCCCTTGTTTGCCAACATCGCGTCCAGTGCGTCTACCTGTGCGCTGGTGCGTGGGTAGCCGTCGAGCAGGAAGCCGTGAGCGACGTCGTCCTGGTTCAGACGGTCTTCGACCATGTTGTTGGTTACCGAATCAGGTACAAAGTCACCGTTGTCAATGTACTTGCTTGCTTCGATTCCTAGCGGGGTGCCACCCTTGACGTTGGCACGGAAGATGTCACCGGTGGAGATGGCAACAATGTTCAGACGCTCGGAGATCTTTACGGCCTGGGTACCTTTGCCGGCACCGGGAGGTCCAATAATTAGCAGTCGACTCATCGCAGTAGCCCTTCATAGTTTCGTTGCTGCATTTGAGCATTGATTTGTTTGACGGTTTCCAATCCCACACCAACCATAATGAGGATCGATGTACCACCAAATGGGAAGCTCTGATCAGCGTTGAACAGCACGAAGGCAATCAGTGGGATCAACGCAACGAACGCCAGGTACAGCGCGCCCGGGAAAGTAATTCGAGAAATCACATACTGAAGGTACTCAGCGGTTGGACGTCCAGCGCGAATGCCTGGAATGAATCCACCGTACTTCTTCATGTTGTCTGCTACCTCAACAGGGTTGAAGGTAATCGCAACATAGAAGTAAGCGAAGCCGATGATCATCAGCGTGTACACCAGCATGTACCACGGCGAGGAGGTTGAGGAGTGCTCCTGCAACCACATTGCCCACTGTGGCAACGTGCCATCATCGTTCTGGTTGAACTGCACCAGCATCTGAGGCAGGGCCAAGATGGAGCTGGCGAAGATCACTGGGATCACGTTCGCCATGTTCAGCTTCAAAGGAATGTAGGTGGAAGTACCACCGACGGTGCGACGGCCCACGGTGCGCTTAGCGTACTGCACTGGAACACGACGCTGGGACTGCTCCACAAAGACCACCAAGGCCACAATCAGCAAACCGACCAGCAACACACCAATAAAGGTCATGATGCCCTGAGCCTGCATGATCGAACCCATTGCGGATGGGAAGCCCGAAGCAATGGAAATGAAGATCAGGATGGACATACCGTTGCCGATACCGCGTTCGGTGATCAACTCACCCATCCACATGATCAGGCCAGTGCCCGCAGTGAGGGTGATGACCATCAACAGGATCACGATTAGTGAATCATCGGGAACCAGCGGCAGAGAACAACTTGGGAACAAGCTACCGGTACGAGCCAAGGTCACCAGAGTGGTGCCCTGCAAGAGAGCAAGGGCGATGGTGAGGTAACGCGTGTACTGCGTGAGCTTCGCCTGGCCGGCTTGGCCTTCCTTATGCAAGGTCTCGAAGTGCGGGATCACCACACGCAGCAACTGGGTGATGATGGACGCCGTAATGTACGGCATGATTCCCATTGCAAAGATGGAGACCTGCAACAGGGCGCCGCCACTGAACAGGTTCACGAAAGAATAAAGTCCACCGGTGGTTTCACCCATTGCCAGACACTGCTGAACGTTGCTGTAATCAATGCCCGGAGCGGGAATGAATACACCGACACGATAGATCGCGATGATCCCAAGCGTGAACAGCAACTTGTTGCGCAGATCAGGCGTCCGAAAAACTCGGGCTATGGCGCTGAACAAGCGTCCTCCTGAAGTATGTGCTTGAGCCTAGGAAGAGATTCTTCCTATGACCTAACGATTCTAGCCGTGAACAGTACTATCCTGCCAAATACGCCACACGAATTAGACGCAAATATTTACGGATAGGAATGTTTATGACCTAATCAACCAAGCTTTGAATAAGTTCTTGGAAAGTTTTCTCGCCGAGAGCAGAATGGCCCCGGTTCACGTTGATGACTCAACGTGAACCGGGGCCATTCAAAGGCTAACCCTGATTTAGAGGGTGTTTGCCGAGCCGCCAGCAGCAGCGATCTTCTCGGATGCGGAAGTCGAGAAGGCGTCAACCTTCACGTCAACCTTAACCGTGATCTCGCCGGTGCCCAGGACCTTAACAGGCTGGTTCTTGCGAACAGCGCCCTTGGCAACCAGTGCCTCTACGGTGACTTCGCCACCTTCTGGGAACAATTCCGAGATCTTGTCCAGGTTTACAACCTGGAACTCGACGCGGAATGGGTTCTTGAAGCCGCGCAGCTTTGGCAGACGCATGTGCAGCGGAAGCTGTCCACCTGCGAAGCCTGCCTTCACCTGGTAACGAGCCTTGGTACCCTTGGTACCGCGACCTGCGGTCTTACCCTTAGAACCTTCACCACGACCAACGCGGGTCTTGGCAGTCTTTGCACCTTCTGCTGGGCGCAGGTGGTGAATCTTCAGTGCTTTTTCTTCAGCCATCTTTACTTCGCCTCCTCAACCTTCAACAGGTGTGGAACCTTGTTGACCATACCAACAGTCACAGGGTCAGCGGAGCGGACAACGGTCTGTCCGATGCGCTTCAGGCCCAACGAGCGAACAACGTCGCGCTGGGACTGGTTACCACCGATGATGGACTTGATCTGGGTGATTTCCAGCTTGGCGTCGCTTGGAACAATGTTCTTAGCCATTGATTAAGCACCTGCCTTCTGGCTCTGGATGTGACGCAGCATTGCTGCTGGTGCAACCTCGTCCAGCGGAAGACCGCGGCGAGCTGCAACAGCCTGTGGCTCTTCCAGAGCCTTCAGTGCAGCAATGGTGCCCTGAACGATGTTGATCTGGTTCTGCGAACCCATCGACTTCGACAGGATGTCGTGGATGCCTGCACATTCCAACACGGCGCGCACTGGACCACCGGCGATAACACCGGTACCAGGAGCAGCTGGGCGGAGCAAGACAACGCCAGCGGCGGCCTCACCCTTGACCAGGTGTGGGATGGTGGTGCCAACGCGTGGAACGCGGAAGAAGGACTTCTTAGCCTCTTCAACGCCCTTAGCGATAGCAGCAGGAACTTCCTTGGCCTTACCGTAGCCAACGCCTACCAGACCGTTGCCGTCACCAACAACGACAAGTGCGGTGAAGCTGAAGCGACGACCACCCTTGACGACCTTGGAGACGCGGTTGATAGCTACAACGCGCTCAAGGAACTTGTCCTTGTCTTCGTTGCGGTTATCCTTCTGGTCACGGCCACGGCCGCGGCCTTCGCCACGTCCACGACCTTCACCACGACCGCGGCCTTCGCCGCGACGGGATCCAGCGTTCTCGGTAGCGGGAGCCGATGCAGTCTCGACTGCTTCAGTAGCTTCAGACACCTGAGTTTCCTTCTTGTTAGTAGCTTCGCTCACAGTGCCAGCCCACCTTCACGTGCGCCGTCAGCAACAGCGGCCACGCGACCGTGGTACTTGTTGCCACCGCGGTCGAAGACAACTGCTTCGATGCCAGCTGCCTTGGCGCGCTCTGCAACGAGCTGACCAATCTGCTTGGACTTTGCGGTCTTGTCGGCATCGCTATTGCGAAGATCTGCTTCCATGGTCGACGCGCTGGCCAGGGTGATACCCTGCGAGTCGTCCACAATCTGTACGAAGATGTGGCGAGCCGAGCGGTTGACAACCAGGCGTGGACGAGCGGTGGTGCCAACGATGTGCTTGCGCACACGCTGGTGACGACGACCGCGCTGAGCGGACTTGCTCTTGCCCTTGATTCCGATAGCCATAATTACTTACCAGCCTTTCCGACCTTGCGGCGGATGATCTCGCCAGCGTAACGGATACCCTTGCCCTTGTAAGGCTCGGTCTTACGCAGCTTGCGGATGTTGGCGGCAACTTCACCGACGTGCTGCTTATCAATACCAGCAACGGTGATCTTGTTGTTGCCCTCGACCGAGTAGGTGATGCCTTCTACAGCTTCAACCTTCACTGGGTGCGAGTAACCCAGAGCAAGCTCCAGGTCAGCGCCCTTGGCCTGTACGCGGTAACCGGTACCGTGGATTTCGAGCTTCTTCTCGTAACCCTCGGTGACACCGATGATCATGTTGTTGATCAGGGTGCGGGTCAGACCGTGCAGCGAACGAGCCTCGCGGGAATCGTTCGGACGGGAGACGGTAACATCGTTCTCGTTCTTAGCAACGGTGATCGGAGCCGAAACGGTCAGCGAAAGCTCACCCTTTGGGCCCTTTACGGCGACCTGCTGGCCGTCGATGTTCAGTTCAACGTTGGCAGGAACGGTGATCGGAAGACGTCCAATACGTGACATTGTCTGTTTCTTCCTTCCTGTTACCAGACGTAGGCGAGGACTTCCCCACCCACGCCCTTCTTTGCAGCCTGACGGTCAGTAAGCAGACCGGAGGAGGTGGACAGGATCGCGATGCCAAGACCACCGAGCACGTGAGGCAGGTTGGTGGACTTTGCGTAAACGCGAAGACCTGGCTTGGAGATACGACGTACGCCAGCGATCGAACGCTCGCGAGTTGGGCCGTACTTCAAAGTGATAGTCAGAGTCTTGCCGACTTCAGCTGCAACTTCCTCGAAGGAGGCAATGTAGCCCTGTTCCTTCAGGATGTTAGCGATGCGTACCTTGAGCTTGCTCGATGGCATCGACACGGTGTCGTGGTATGCCGAGTTAGCGTTACGCAGACGAGTCAGCATATCTGCGACTGGATCTGTCATAGACATGTGGGCTTCAGCCCTTCCTCGTTACGGTTTCCTTAGCGGACCTGTAACGTAGTGAGATTAGTTGTTGGTCTTGAATGGGAAGCCCAGAGCCTTAAGCAAGGCACGGCCTTCGTCATCAGTCTTGGCGGTGGTCACCACAGTGATGTCCATACCGCGCACGCGATCGATCTTGTCCTGATCGATTTCATGGAACATCGACTGTTCGGTCAGACCGAAGGTGTAGTTACCATTGCCATCGAACTGGCGGTCGCTCAGGCCGCGGAAGTCGCGGATACGAGGCAGTGCCAGGGTGATCAGGCGATCAACGAATTCCCACATGCGGTCGTTACGCAGGGTGGTGTGCGTACCGATTGGCATGCCTTCGCGCAGCTTGAACTGTGCGATGGACTTGCGAGCACGGGTGATCACTGGCTTCTGACCGGTAATAGCGGTCAGGTCCTTGACGGCACCCTCAATGAGCTTCGAGTCCTTGGCAGCTTCGCCGACACCCATGTTCACTACAACCTTGGTCAGGGATGGTACCTGCATTGGGTTTGCGTAGTTGAACTGCTCCTGCAATGCAGGGCGGATCTCTGCGTTGTACTTTGCCTTCAGACGTGGCTGGATCTTGGTGGCTGCTTCAGTCATTACAGATCCTTTCCGGAAGCCTTGGCGAAACGAACGCGTACAGTCTTGGACACGCCGTTCTTTTCTACGGTTTCCTCGCGGAAGCCGACGCGGGTTGGCTTCTTGGTTTCTGGGTCAACCACTGCAACGTTAGAAACGTGCACTGGAGCCTCAACAACCTCGATGCCGCCGGTGGTGGAACCGTTCTCGTTCTGACCAGCCTTGGTGTGCTTGGTGACGCGGTTTACGCCTTCAACCAGCACGCGGTTGGACTCGGTGATGACCTTCAGGACCTTGCCCTGCAAGCCACGATCCTTGCCTGAGATGACCTGAACCAGGTCACCCTTCTTGATCTTTGCGCCCATGGTTACAGCACCTCCGGAGCCAGGGAAACGATCTTCATGAACTTCTTGTCACGAAGCTCACGACCCACTGGGCCGAAAATACGGGTACCGCGTGGTTCACCTTCGTTCTTCAAGATCACAGCTGCGTTCTCGTCGAACTTGATGTAGGAACCGTCTGCACGACGGATTTCCTTCTTAGTGCGAACGACGACTGCCTTTACGACGTCGCCCTTCTTCACGTTGCCGCCAGGAATTGCATCCTTGACGGTAGCGACAATGGTGTCGCCAATGCTTGCGTAGCGACGCTTCGAGCCACCAAGAACACGAATGGTAAGGATTTCCTTAGCACCGGTGTTATCGGCAACCTTGAGTCGCGACTCCTGCTGAATCACTTCTTACTCCTGTCGTCTCGCTGGTTCTCTAACGAGCCTTGCGGAACGGATATGGTCTCCACGATACGTATCGCTTACCCCCACCGACGCGGGCGCACCGAATGCTGATCCCAAATGGCGGCAGGGCCGAGGCGTAAAATATCGAGGCTGTACTTGTGCGTCTAAACTGATTTAGACCGCACTGCATCGCGCCGAAGGTGGATAGTCCCCGAACACGATGCGCACAGATTCTTAAGTCTAGCGCAGAGTGGCGCAAAACCGAAATGGTGTGGTATGCGCAAATAAGGCGTTGTTCGTCACATGTACATCCGTGAACTTCCGCGGAAAATCAATGCTTAGCAATATTGTCGAGTTCCCTTACCGACCAACTGCCAGTTACGTCTCGAGCCAATTTCACTCCCGTCCCAGTCTGCAGGACAGATTCTGAGAAAATATTTCATAGTCGCAGAAATCAGTAACTGAACCGACTCATTCTCCGGCTACAAGACCCAGCGTTGCTTTAATTGCTAAGTGTTCAGATCCCTGGATATGCAACGTTTCTTGTGCCAATGGCTCAAAGCCACGGGACAGAACGTGATCAATACCGACGAGTGCAGGTACATTCCGGTCTGCCGGCCAGGTTGATTGAGGAAACAGCGAAGGCTCTTCGTCCATGACAGACGTGAGTTTCCTAAATTGCGGGTGCGTCCTCGTCGAATTGTAATCCCCCGCCAAAATCACCGGTTTACCTGTTTGCTGATCCAAAAACTGCTTTAAGGCATCCAATCCGGTGCCCCAGCGTGTAGCGCTACCCAAAGGCGGATAGACGTGAACTCCGACAACAGTTAAATCCCCCAACGGCGAAGCAATGTCAACCACAGGCATCCCGTACCAATCGGTGGCCTGCGGACCAAGCGCCGCATCGCGTTCTTTGAGCGGATAGCGCGAAAAAACCACGGTATCGCGCTCTCCACCGGTTGTTACTTGAGAGCTGCGGTATTTCAACGAGACAAGTGCACCTTGGGCACGTAACCGGTCATGTAAGGACTCGCTAGTTTCAACAAGAACCAGCACATCAGGATTTGTCGCCTTGATGTTCGTCGCCAGTTCTTTCGAATCAGCACCAGCTTTAAGTGCGTTGAATGAAAAGACAGTGATCCTGGCACCGGTGTCTGATGCCGATGCCTGTTGTTTGCTAGGCATAGCCAGATTCGGCACGACACCTGCAATCAGCAGCACAGCCACGATCACTGCGGCGATCCAGCGCCGTCTGATGAGTGCAAATATAACTACGAAGGCTACAGCGATTAATGCCCAAGGTTGAAAAGCTTGAAGACGTGGGGTCCACCCAGAAGCTAGCCAGGGAATATAAGGTAGCGCACCCACAGCACAGCTGAGCAGAATAAGAATCGCCCATAGATACGTAAAAGGTGGTCTTGGGCGATTCTTCGTCATGCCCTTAGCTTAGTTCAATAACTTCAGGTCATCGCTCAATTCGATGCGGACTCGGACTGCTGGGCAGCCCAGGCCGCCACCCGTTGCGCGCTTTCTTCTTCGCTCAGGTCTTCAACCCTGCTCATGATCGTCCATCTGATTCCAAACGGATCAATGATCGAGGCGAATCTGTCTCCTGAAACAAAATTCGTCGCCGGTTCCCTCACCGTCGCCCCGGCCTCGATTGCTTTGGCCAAGACCACGTTCACATCGGCACAGTACAGCCCCAGCGAGTAGCAAGCGTTCGGCGCCTGCGGTGGTGGCACCAACCCGTAGTCGGGGCTCGGCTCCCCAATTTGCAGGTGCCCTTCACCGAAATCAATCTCTGCATGAACGACCATCCCACCCATTTCTGTGGCATCAATGATTCGTGCGCCATACACGTCTTTGTAGAATTTCAATGCTTGCGCAGCATTTGGTACCGCAAGAAAAGGAGTCAAAGAAGTTACTCCCTGTGGAACGCCAGCGGTGGTGTACTTTCCGGTGACACCATGCACCATTTCGTTATCATTTTGCATGACTAGAGACTACGCCCGTGTGCCATGCTGGAGCTTGTAAATTTGCGACGAATTTGAGGTGCTGACCTATGACCGATATCCGTGACGGTCGAGGCGTTCTCTACCCTTCAAGGCTCCCGGAATTCCAACGCATTTTGCCGCCGGAGTACTTACAACAGTACGTAAATTGGTATTGGATTTCGCGCTGGGATATTGCGCCAGGCAAAGTTTCGCGCCAGCACCTTTTGCCGTTCCCGCTAATGAATCTGGTTGTGCAACCAGAAGGTGTGACCATCTCCGGACCAAGTAGTGGATCCTCGCATAGGAACCTACGTGGTACCGGCTGGGCAGTCGCAGCCCTGCTTCGCCCAGCAGCAGCACCCTTGTTTGCTTCCCATGCCGGCAGTAGTCCGCAATTGCTTTTGAATCAAGAAGTTTCACTGGACGCAGTAGACCTCCACCGTCGTCTCAAGGAAGAACATCTGATCACTGATGGGCGACAGCTCAACGAGCGGTGCGCTCATCAATTCTCTTTATGGCTTGAGGAACGTCTCCCGCCCATCACACGGTTAGCGAACGTAGCCAACGAATTCTTAGATTATGTATCCAGTAATAGCGCAGCGCTTCGGGTCGACCAGGTGGCAAAACACTTGCATCTGACGGTACGTAGCTTGCAACGGTTGTCCCTAAAATATTTGGGACTCTCTCCCCTGGCTGTGATCCGACGCTACCGCCTGCAGGAGGCGGCACTACAGCTACGTGAACATCCACAAGCTTCACTGGCCGAGCTTGCTTCGGAGCTTGGCTACACAGATCAGGCGCACTTGTCTACAGACTTCAAGAAAGTTCTCGGCTACTCCCCCGGCAATTACCGAAGCCGCTAGTCAGTGATAGCACCAAAATTTCGGCGATTCGCAAGTTGTTGACGATTGGCCAACCAAGATGCTTGCCAGAAACTATCGAGTTGGCGTCCACGCTAATTGTCGAGCTTGCGAAGACTGACCGCCTGATTTTCTATTCAGCATCTGCCCGATGATCACGCACAGCTGCTGCAGCCGAAGCAATCAATGCGAATACCAGCGCTATCCAGAGGTTCTGGATTGCCGCAAGAACCGAACGCTGGGCGATCAGGCAATACGCGCCTAGCAACAAGGCGAGTCCAGCAATTGCGATAGTGAGGTAGAGTCCCACTCGTTGTACGAGAACCTTGTCAGGCTTCTTCAAAACCGAAACTCACCTTTCAGCTGCTCGGAGCGACAGCCGTTTTCTCATTGAACCCATATTCTATCCGGCCTTGTACTGACGCTGCCCGTATTACATGGTCAAAAAGTTCCGAAACGCAGAAACGCCCCGAACTCTTCTTTCGAAGTGTTCGGGGCGTTCTTCAATCACGAGATCCGTGAAATCGTGGGGAAAGCTTACTTAGCCTTCTCTACGATCTCAACGAGACGCCAGCGCTTGTCAGCAGACAGCGGGCGGGTCTCAGCGATAACAACCAAGTCGCCGATGCCGGCTTCGTTGTTCTCATCGTGAGCCTTGACGTTCTTGTTGCGACGCATAACCTTGCCGTAGAGAGCGTGCTTTACACGGTCCTCAACGTCAACGACGATGGTCTTCTGCATCTTGTCGGATACCACGTAACCACGGAGGGTCTTGCGGTAGTTACGCTCGGTAGCGTTATCCACACCGTTCTCCTTCTCGCTCATTACTTGGATTCCTTCTTGGTTTCTTCAACCGGAACGACGACATCCTGACGAATGCCCAGCTCGCGCTCGCGCAGCACAGTGTAGATGCGGGCGATATCGCGCTTGATTGCCTTCAGGTTCGCGTTGCTCTCCAGCTGGCCGGTAGCCGACTGGAAACGCAGGTTGAACAGTTCTGCCTTGGCCTTCTTCAATTCCTCGTTCAAACGAGCGGTATCGAAGCCGTCCAGGGACTCAATGCTAAGGTCCTTAGAACCGATAGACATCCCTATTCACCACCTTCACGACGCACGATGCGTGCCTTCATTGGCAGCTTGTGGATTGCAAGACGCAATGCCTCTTTAGCTACCTCTTCACTGACGCCACCGAGTTCAAACATGACTCGTCCTGGCTTGACGTTGGCGACCCACCATTCAGGTGAACCCTTACCGGAACCCATACGGGTTTCAGCAGGCTTCTTGGTCAGCGGACGGTCTGGGTAGATGTTGATCCACACCTTACCGCCACGCTTGATGTAACGGGTCATAGCGATACGAGCGGCTTCGATCTGACGGTTAGTCACGTAAGCCGGGGTCAACGCCTGAATACCGAACTCACCGAATGCAACGGTGGTTCCGCCCTTGGCAGCACCCGAACGCTTTGGGTGGTGCTGCTTACGGAACTTAACTCGACGTGGGATAAGCATTTAAGCCTCTCCTCCTTCCGCAGCCGGAGCTGCAGCGCCCTTGTTACGGTCGTTACGACGACGACGCTCGCCACCACGTGGACGATCGTTGCCGCCGCGGCCGCCACGAGCTGGAGCAGCAGCAGCCTGCTGTGCAGCCAGTTCCTTGGCGGTGACGTCACCCTTGTAGATCCAAACCTTCACACCGATACGGCCGAAGGTGGTCTTGGCTTCGAACTTGCCGAAGTCGATGTTCGCGCGCAGGGTGTGCAGTGGCACACGACCTTCGCGGTAGAACTCCTTGCGGGACATTTCTGCACCGCCAAGACGACCGGAGCACTGAACGCGGATGCCCTTGGCACCTGCGCGCATTGCCGACTGCATTGCCTTCTTCATCGCACGGCGGAAAGCCACGCGGGAAGCAAGCTGCTCGGCGATGCCCTGGGCGACCAACTGGGCCTCCATGTCAGGGTTCTTGACCTCGAGGATGTTCAGCTGAACCTGCTTCTTGGTGAGCTTTTCCAGCTCGCCACGAATGCGGTCGGCTTCTGCACCACGGCGACCGATAACGATACCTGGACGTGCAGTGTGGATGTCCACACGTACGCGGTCACGGGTACGTTCGATCTCTACGCGGGCGATGCCTGCGCGGTCCATGCCCTTGGAGAGCAGTGCACGGATCTGTACGTCTTCTTTTACGTAATCCGCGTAACGCTGACCTGGCTTGCTGGAATCAGCGAACCAGTGCGAGACGTGGTCAGTGGTGATGCCGAGACGGAAACCGTTCGGATTTACCTTCTGTCCCATTTAGTTCTCCCCACCCTTCTGGGTTGAAACAACCACAGTCACGTGGCTGGTGCGCTTCTTGATCTGGAATGCGCGACCCTGTGCACGCGGCTGGAACCGCTTCATGGTCGGACCTTCATCAACAAACGCTTCGCTGATAATCAGCTCGTCCTCATTGAATGCTTCACCTGCGCGGTCCGCGGCGGCACGGGCGTTAGCCACTGCCGATGCGACAACCTTGTATACCGGCTCCGAAGCTGCCTGTGGGGCAAACTTCAAGATGGCCAGTGCCTCGTTGGTCTGCAGACCACGAACAAGGTTGACGACGCGCCGGGCCTTCATAGGCGTTACGCGGATGTGACGCGCAATTGCCTTGGCTTCCATTGCTATCCTTCTCTCGTCTATCGAAGAAGTGCTAAGCGATACTAGTTCCCTTGCGGGGCCTAGCGGCGCTTGCCCTTCTTGTCGTCCTTTACGTGGCCACGGAACGTACGGGTTGGGGCAAACTCTCCGAGCTTGTGTCCAACCATCGATTCGGTAACGAACACAGGAATGTGCTTGCGACCGTCGTGTACGGCGATGGTGTGTCCCAGCATGTCCGGGATGATCATCGAACGGCGGGACCACGTCTTGATGACGTTCTTGGTGCCCTTTTCGTTTTCAGCAACGACCTTCAGGAACAGGTGCTGATCGACGAAGGGGCCTTTCTTCAGGCTGCGTGGCATGTTTCCAGGCTCCTATCGCTTGTTCTTGCCGGTCTTGCGACGACGCACAATGAGCTTGTCGCTTTCCTTGTTCGGACGACGGGTGCGTCCTTCACGCTTACCGTTAGGGTTGACCGGGTGACGACCACCGGAGGTCTTACCTTCACCACCACCGTGTGGGTGGTCAACTGGGTTCATGACAACGCCACGAACGGTTGGGCGAACGCCCTTCCAGCGCATACGGCCGGCCTTACCCCAGTTGATGTTGATCTGCTCAGCGTTACCAACTTCGCCGATGGTTGCGCGGCAGCGCACATCAACGTTGCGGATTTCGCCCGAAGGCAAACGCAGCTGAGCGAAGCGACCCTCACGGGCTACCAGCTGGATCGAAGCACCTGCGGAACGAGCCATCTTAGCGCCGCCACCTGGGCGAAGCTCCACAGCGTGGATCACGGTACCAACCGGGATGTTACGCAGTGGCAGGTTGTTACCTGGCTTGATGTCAGCGTTTGCGCCGGCCTCAATCTGGTCACCCTGCTTGAGGTTGTTCGGTGCGATGATGTAGCGCTTGGTGCCGTCCACGTAGTGGAGCAGAGCGATACGAGCGGTACGGTTTGGGTCGTACTCAATGTGAGCGACCTTTGCCGGAACGCCGTCCTTATCGTGACGACGGAAGTCGACAACACGGTAAGCGCGCTTGTGTCCGCCACCCTTGTGTCGGGTGGTGATCTTACCGGAGTTGTTACGGCCGCCAGTCTTGGTGAGTGGACGAACCAGCGACTTTTCCGGAGTCGATCGGGTGATTTCTGCGAAGTCGGCTACCGACGAGCCGCGAAGGCCCGGGGTAGTCGGCTTGTACTTACGAATTCCCATTATTTATATTCCTCGTTAAAGTGGTCTCCGCTTAGGAAAGCGGACCGCCGAAGATGTCAATCGAGCCTTCCTTCAGGGTGATGATGGCACGCTTGGTGTTCTTGCGTGCACCCCACCCGAAGCGGGTGCGCTTGCGCTTACCGGCTCGGTTGATGGTGTTTACGGAGTCAACCTTGACGTTGAAGATAGCTTCAACGGCGTACTTGATTTCCGTCTTGTTGGAGCTTGGTGCCACCTCGAAGGTGTACTGACCTTGGTCGATCAGACCGTAGCTCTTTTCCGATACGACTGGTGCGATGACCACGTCGTGTGGAGCCTTGGAGTTGATGCTCACTTGGCTTCCTCCTTCTGGACCAGGGCATCGAAGGCAGCCTTGGTGAAGACTACGTCATCCGAAACCAGAACATCGTAGGTGTTCAGCTGGTCGACGTACAGAACGTGCACAGCGTCGAGGTTGCGAACCGAAAGGGCTGCAACATCGTTGGCGCGCTCGATGACGACAAGCAGGTTCTTGCGCTCGGTGAGCGAACGCAAGGTAGCCAGAGCTTCCTTGGTCGATGGGGTTTCCCCTGCAACCAAGTTCTCAATCACGTGGACGCGACCGAAGCGTGCACGATCAGACAAAGCGCCGCGCAGTGCAGCAGCCTTCATCTTCTTCGGGGTACGCTGTGCGTAATCACGTGGGGTTGGACCGTGGACAATGCCACCGCCGGTCATGTGAGGAGCACGGATCGAACCCTGACGAGCGCGGCCGGTACCCTTCTGCTTGAACGGCTTGCGACCTGCACCCGAAACCTCGGAGCGGTCCTTGGTCTTGTGGGTACCCTGGCGGGCAGCAGCAAGCTGTGCAACGACAACCTGGTGCAGCAGCGGGACGTTGGTCTGTACGTCGAAGATTGCTGCAGGCAGTTCGACGTTAAGTGCCTTAGTCATTTACTTATGCTCCCTTCACGGCGTTGCGTACGAGAACGACGCGGCCGCGGGCACCTGGAACGGCACCCTTGATCAGCAGGAGGTTCTTCTCAACGTCGATAGCGTGAATGGTCAGGTTCTGAGTGGTTACACGCTCAGCACCCATACGACCAGCCATCTTCTGTCCACGGAAAACGCGACCTGGGGTCGATGCGCCGCCGATGGAACCTGGCTTACGGTGGTTCTTGTGAGCACCGTGCGATGCGCCAACACCAGAGAAGTTGTGGCGCTTCATGGTACCGGCGAAGCCCTTACCCTTGGAGGTGCCAACGACGTCGACCTTCTGGCCGGCTTCGAAGAGCTCCACGGAAAGTTCCTGGCCCGGGGTGTACTCAGCAGCGTCTGCGGTGCGCAGTTCTACCAAGTGACGACGTGGGGTGACGCCTGCAGCCTCGAAGTGACCAGCCAGTGGCTTGGTGACCTTGCGAGGATCGATCTGGCCGTAGCCGATCTGAACTGCGGTGTAGCCATCGCGCTCTTCGTTGATGAGCTTGGTGACAACGTTGCTATCAGCCTGCACGACGGTGACAGGGATCAGGTTGTTGTTCGAATCCCAAACCTGGGTCATGCCGAGCTTCGTGCCCAACAGGCCCTTGAAATTACGGGTTGCGGTCATAGTTTTCTCGCCACCTCCCCTTAAAGCTTGATTTCGATGTTGACATCCGCTGGCAGGTCGAGACGCATCAGCGAATCAACGGCCTTCGGGGTCGGATCAACAATGTCGATCAGACGCTTGTGCGTGCGCATTTCGAAGTGCTCGCGGCTGTCCTTGTACTTGTGTGGCGAACGGATAACGCAGTACACGTTCTTCTCCGTTGGCAGCGGCACTGGGCCGACTACGGTTGCGCCTGCGCGCGTGACCGTCTCAACGATCTTCCGGGCCGAAACGTCAATGACCTCGTGGTCATACGACTTCAGCCGGATGCGGATTTTCTGTCCCGCCATGGCGTCATGCCTCTTTCTGTTAGCACTATCTAAAATTGCTGTGCCTATATACGGGTTCTTGCGAACCGGCACGCCTTACTCTGCGACTGAATCCGGATCAGATCCGGGTTCCTCACCCGCAGGAGGCTCCGACCCCCGAACTCGGGCGTGTCGTAAAATTTTCAGTCACGACAAGACCGCTAAGTTTTCACTTTATCGAGGGCCTGATAATTTGAAACAGTTGTATCGTTCCCGAACCACAGGCATTATCCTGCGTGAGAGCCGATCCCGGTTGTTCAAATCAGTATCGATTACCCCAACAATGGGGATCGAGTTGCACTCAAGCAACTTATCTAGTCTGACAGGTTGGCAACGATCGCGCAAATCTTTTATGGCCTTCTAGCCCCGTGATCTTGACCTCACCGCCTGCAATGGTCCCACTTCTACCGCTGTTCAGGATCCTGCGCTCCTGAATCCTCGGCGGAATCGGGACCCTGTGCAGGATGCTGCGCAGGCTGGCCCCAAGGCAATCGTGGCGCAGATGGCAAGTTAGCCGTTGATTGATCAACTGGTGGTTGCGCGGTTGATGGGCCCGCCCGATCAACCTTCACCAGTTTGTAGACGGCTGCAATGATCAGCCCCAGACCAATCAGGACCAGCCACAAGAACACCAATTCACGCAAGAACCACATCACGCTCAGGGTCAGGGCAATGGCACCCCACCAGATGAACAGCCGCTGCCCTAATTTCAGTCCCCAGGCGATCAGGCATCCAAAGAAGAGCAACCCGATGATCTGCGCGATGGTGTTGGATTCGGCCAGGGCAGCAAAGAGCGTCATGCTGGCCGCGATGGATCCTGCGATGAGATACGCCCGCTCCAACGCAGGATGAGCCTTGAAGGTGCGCCAGATGACCAGCACTACCGCAACCAAGGACAAATAGGCCATGATGCCGCTAAATTCTGGTGTACCTCTGATCCACGAATAAGAGCTGAGAGCCAGCACGGCGCCCAGCACAATCAGCCCGTCCACCATATAGGCTTTGGCACCGTCCGGTAGTTCGAAGAAGCACACCAGTACCCCCACACCAAAGATCAGGACCGCTCCCCCAATAATGCTCCAGCTGGCAACACCATCTAGGTGCGCTAGGCCACCGGCGATCAGCAAAGCCAAGAGCATGTCGGCGAAGTAGATCCTTGACGCGGCGCCGAGTGGATCAGCATGTCGGTAGCTCGCTGGCGGATAGTCAGGGGCTGGTTCTTTCATGCGCCCATGAGCCATGGCCAACAAGTAGAGCACAGCGCCTGTAGCGATAAGTGCCCACGAGATATCCATGGAATCCAGTACACGCAGTGAACCAACACCGCGAATCTTGATCACCGCTTGAACGATAGTCACGGTGAGCATGATGACAGAGCCGAGAGCGTACCATGCACTCTTGCGAGTGATCACCAGCAGCGTCAAAGCAACGGCCAGGACAGTGTTGGCCGCCACGGCCCACCAAGTGTCTATCTGCCACCAACCCACGACCAGCGCTGGCAGGAAGATGGCCAGGGCAATGGCACTAGAGATGTGCCGCTGAGAACGCCAGCGCCATTCGGCCGCGATTGCGAGAAGCGCCATCACCAGCAGAAGCACTGCGGCCACTTGTTCGTTCCACCAACGAGATCGCAGCCATCCGCTCTGATCCGACATTACCGATGCTTGCACGGTAATCACCACGATGATCGCCACGATCGGTGCGAAGAGATAATACTGCGCCCGGTGTGACAGACCTGTCCGCTCCGCAATGAAAGCTGCGCACCCGTGAGTGCCGACGCACACGGCAGCTAAGAGAATCACACCGCGGTCAGCCCCGCCGGCAAGCCATCCGTAGCCCAACACTGCAACAGGGATACCGATCAACAGTCCGATAGCGACCCAGCGCAGTTCTTGTCGTAGAGGTTTGTGATGGCGAATATTGATGAGCAGTCGAGTCAGCTGAGGAATGCTCAATGAGACCACCAGTAAGGCGAAGCGTCCGTGAATGTCAAAGTCCATGGACCGCGCAAACCACCACATCATCGAGCTAAAGAGCACCTG
This sequence comes from Glutamicibacter sp. B1, assembly GCF_039602135.1. Lineage (NCBI taxonomy): Bacteria > Bacillati > Actinomycetota > Actinomycetes > Micrococcales > Micrococcaceae > Glutamicibacter > Glutamicibacter ectropisis. The sequence continues at coordinate 2,478,590 of NZ_CP125942.1, forward strand.
AGCAAGGCTCGCGTAAATGATCTTCCAACTCTGATCATTGCTTCGTCGCACATGAACCAAGAAATGCGCGAGCGTGCCAGTACCAATAACTAACGCAAGCACCCATGCATCTTTTTCAAAGCTGAGCGCATAAAGTACCAACAGCGCCGATGCTTCGACCACCTTGACACTCTGCGCGGTGCGCCCAGACTGATGCTCGGGAGAGTGAAGACGCCACCCACTGAGGATCATCAACAAGGTCGTGATGCTCAGCGTGATGACAAACCACGGTAGGGAGTTCAGCGTCAGGTAACCGAGGCGATCATAGGTGCCGCGCGCCGCGATGACCGAGAACTGCAGGTATCCCACGATCCCAAGGGCTATCACGACCGAGGCGGCGATCCGCCACAACGTATGAATCCGTTTCACCCCGTCGTTGGCCGTGCTGGAGTTCAGCAGGGCAATGACCCACAGGAACTGTAGTACCAGCAGAACCGTGATCAGTCGTGCGCCCAACTCGCTACCCGTGGACAATGCCGGGAACGACTCATGGATTGCCCCACCGAGCATGCCGGCGGTAATCAACAGCAATACCCAACGGATATGTCCGCAGATCTGCCGTGTCAGGCCTTCAGTGCGGTGATGCGCAAGGCTCAGTCCAATGATCGCCATGAGAAAGAGTGCCAAAGGCTGCCAGCCGTGCTGCTCCCTGCCGACCAGAACCACCAATGGGAGGGCTGCGATCACCGCCATTTCTGCCTTGGCAACGCGTAGGAGCCCAGGCAGGCACAGCAAGGCAAAAGTAGGAAGCACGAGTAATCGCAGGACAGTTGACGTGGTTTCGTTAGCGAAGAAGCAGGCGATAACCACGGAGACTAGTGCCAAGCCCCAGAGCACTGAACGCTCTAGCTGCAGGTGTCCTCGCGTCAATGGCATCCGTTTCCGATAGCCCTCGGAATAGAGCATCACGGCGACCGCCTGCAATCCGAAGATGAAAGCGAAGATCAGTGCGGTCGTGGTGTTAGACAATGCGAGGTAGTTGCAGGCCGCTAACACCATAAGTAAGAAGGTGAGGCGGGCCGCGAAGAATCGCAGTAGCCGTAGATTGCTCAATAGCCTCAGGGTGAGCAAGAGCTGAGCGGTGAGTAATGCGAAGATCCAAAAGTAGTCGCGGCTTCGCAGAGACTCAAAAAGTATCAACGAAAGAACTACGACAAAAGCGGGCAGCAATTGTGCGGTGCCGAGAATAGCCTGGAAGAAAATCGAGTCTTGGATTTTCTTGCTTCGCACTGCCAAGAGCATGAGCACAACGGAGAGTAGGAGCAAGACCAGCATGTAGTTCAAGACTCCGCGCTGCATCGCGGCCGCGGATGCCATGCCTGTACTGACCAAAATCAACACAGCCACCCAAGACAGGACTCGAGATTTCAGTTTGACGGTGGCATAGCCGACGGCCACCGTCCCGATGACGGAGAAGATCAGCCAAGTGCTTGGCCCAGAGATGTTCAAGGTGTTGTAGGTAGCGATGGCGCACAGTGGCAGTAGAGCTAGGCCGGTACCGGCAAAGGCTGCTCCGGCCGGCCTCAGGGATGGCTTCACCGCGTAGGTAATTAGACCGCCGAGGTAGAAGGCCACGGCAAGGAGGAAGAACGCTATCAGCTTGGCCACCGGTGGTAGCGCGAAGCTCAAGAAGAGTGCCCCTGCGGCAACGATCATCAAGGCTGCTACGTAGAGAGTGATGTTGATATTGCGTAGTTCGCGTTCGCGCTTGGTCAGTACCTTGACTGGTTTCGCTTGAACTTCGGCGCGCGGTGCCGGACTGACTTGTTGTGGCACGCCAGTGCCTTGAGGCTGTACCGGTAGTGGTGTGAGGATACCGCTGGTGCCGGGTCCGGATGATTCTTGAAGTGGTACCGGCGCTAGCTCGCCGGGTGGAGCGTGCGTCAGTTGGCCGGTGCGACGTAAATAGTCGTTGGCCGCTTCGTAGCCTTCTTGCCATGCTTCGCGCAAGCGTTGTGCCGTTGGTTCTGCCTGGTCTTGTGCGAGTTTGCGTCCGCGGGAGCGTCCAAAGAAGTATCCAGCAAGGGCCAGTACGATTACCAGCACAATCCAACCGATCATTGAGCCCACTCCCCTAATGAATTTTTAGTGCGCCCTCCAATTAGACCAGCTTCTAGAAATATTCACTAGTTCAAGTTCGTTATTAAGCAAAAAAATTCCCCCAGCACATAAGTGCTGGGGGAATTCTTTGATCTCTACGGATCTAAATCATCAAGTAATGACTACTTGGTGATCGAGGTGACCTTGCCCGAACCAACGGTGCGGCCGCCTTCGCGAATTGCGAAGCCGAGGCCCTCTTCCATAGCGATTGGCTGGATCAGCTCAACCGACATTTCGGTGTTGTCGCCTGGCATAACCATTTCGGTGCCCTCTGGGAGGGTGATAACGCCGGTAACGTCGGTGGTGCGGAAGTAGAACTGCGGACGGTAGTTCGAGTAGAACGGGTTGTGACGTCCGCCTTCGTCCTTCGACAGGATGTAGACGTTAGCTTCGAAGTTGGTGTGTGGGGTGATGGAGCCTGGGGCTACAACAACCTGGCCACGCTCAACGTCGTCGCGCTTCAGACCGCGAAGCAGCAGACCACAGTTCTCGCCTGCCCATGCTTCGTCGAGCTGCTTGTGGAACATCTCGATACCGGTAACGGTGGTCTTCTGGATTGGGCGGATACCAACAATCTCAACTTCCGAGTTGATGGCAAGGGTGCCACGCTCGGCGCGACCGGTAACAACGGTACCGCGACCGGTGATGGTGAAGACGTCCTCGATTGGCATCAAGAATGGCTTGTCACGGTCACGAACTGGATCTGGGATGAAGCTGTCAGCAGCGTCCATCAGTTCCTCAACAGCTGCAACCCACTTTGCGTCGCCTTCCAGAGCCTTCAGGCCCGAAACGCGGATCACTGGTGCGTCGTCGCCATCGAAGCCCTGGGAGGACAGAAGTTCGCGAACTTCCATCTCCACGAGCTCGAGCAGCTCTTCGTCGTCAACCATGTCGGACTTGTTCAGTGCGACCATCAGGGTAGGAACACCAACCTGGCGGGCCAGCAGAACGTGCTCGCGGGTCTGAGCCATTGGACCATCGGTAGCAGCAACCACGAGGATTGCGCCGTCCATCTGAGCAGCACCGGTGATCATGTTCTTGACATAGTCAGCGTGGCCTGGAGCGTCAACGTGTGCGTAGTGACGCTTTTCAGTCTGGTACTCGATGTGCGAGATATTGATGGTAATACCGCGCTGGCGCTCTTCTGGAGCCGAGTCGATGTTAGCGAAGTCGCGCTTTTCGTTCAGGTCTGGGTACTTGTCAGCCAGAACCTTGGAGATAGCTGCGGTCAGAGTGGTCTTACCGTGGTCAACGTGACCGATGGTACCAATGTTGACGTGCGGCTTGTTGCGCTCGAACTTTGCCTTTGCCACAAGTTCCTCCTAGAAACATTTACAGAAGACTTTTTTCGTCTGCGCGGTTCGCAAACGAACTTCAAACAGTCTACTGGGGGCGTTGATAATTTTGGAAATTTCGGTCCTCTGCGGGCCCTGCATGTGATGCAAATCCCTCGTTGGCCGTTTGCGGGGCCGGCCTCAATGGCGTTGAAGCCGGCTCCGCGATCGGCCACTTCCCCACAATGGGGGTCACGGCCAAGTTTTGGTTCCGAGACGGTTACTCGCCGCGGGACTTCTGAACGATCTCGTCGGCAACAGCCTTCGGGACCTCAGAGTAGCTGTCGAAGGTCATCGAGTAAACTGCACGACCCTGGGTCTTCGAACGCAGGTCACCAATGTAACCGAACATCTCAGACAGTGGAACGCCAGCCTTGATGACCTTGACGCCTGCAGCGTCGGACATCTCGGTGATCGAGCCACGGCGGGAGTTCAGGTCGCCGATAACGTCGCCCATGTACTCTTCCGGGGTACGAACTTCAACGCTCATCAGTGGTTCGAGCAGAACAGGGTTAGCGCGGCGTGCGCCTTCCTTGAATACCTGCGAACCAGCGATCTTGAACGCCATTTCCGAGGAGTCAACATCGTGGTATGCACCATCGATGAGGGTAGCCTTCACACCAACCAGTGGGTAGCCAGCCAAGATGCCGTACTGCATTGCTTCCTGGATACCAGCGTCAACGGATGGGATGTATTCACGAGGCACACGACCACCGGTAACGGCGTTCTTGAACTCGTAGGTTACGCCATCGACAACTTCCAGAGGCTCAAAGGAGACCTGGACCTTTGCGAACTGACCCGAACCACCGGTCTGCTTCTTGTGGGTGAAGTCAACCTTCTCCACAGCCTTCTTGATGGTTTCGCGGTATGCAACCTGTGGCTTACCAACGTTTGCTTCCACGCGGAATTCGCGCTTCATGCGGTCAACCAGGATGTCGAGGTGAAGCTCGCCCATGCCGCCGATTTCGGTCTGGCCGGTGTCTTCGTTCAACGAAACGGTAAAGGTTGGATCTTCTGCGGACAGCTTCTGGATAGCGGTCGACAGCTTCTCCTGGTCACCCTTGGTCTTAGGTTCGATGGCCACGAAGATCACGGGATCCGGGAAGGTCATCGACTCAAGAACGATTGGGTTAGCTGGATCGCAAAGGGTATCACCGGTGGTGGTATCCTTCAGGCCGATCACAGCGTAGATGTGACCTGCGTGGATCTCGTCTACCGGATTCTCCTTGTTGGAGTGCATCTGGAAGAGCTTGCCAACACGTTCCTTCTTCTGCTTGGTGGAGTTCAGCAGCTGAGCACCGGACTCTACCTTGCCGGAGTAAACGCGGATGAAGTTGAGCTGACCGAAGAATGGGTGAGCAGCAATCTTGAAAGCCAGTGCCGAGAATGGTGCATCCTCGGAAGGCTCACGGGTGAGCTCGATTTCTTCGTTCTTTGGATCGTGACCGACCATTGCGCCAACGTCCAGTGGGGATGGCAGGAAATCGATAACAGCGTCGAGCATTGGCTGCACGCCGCGGTTCTTGAAGGCCGAACCACAGAATACTGGGTAAGCTTCGGAGTTCACGGTCAGCTTGCGGATGCCAGCCTTGAGTTCCTCGATGGAGAGTTCTTCACCTTCGAGGTACTTTTCCATGAGCTCTTCGGAAGCCTCAGCAACATCCTCAACCAGCTTGGCGCGGTACTCTTCAGCACGCTCAACCAAGTCAGCAGGGATCTCGCGGGTTTCGTAAGCAGCACCCATGGTGACGTCGCCCTTGGCGTCGCCTTCCCAAACGAATGCCTTCATGCTCAGCAGGTCCACAACGCCGGTGAACTCGGACTCGGAGCCGATTGGCAGCTGCATAACCAGCGGCTTGGCACCCAGACGCTTGATGATGGTGTCTACGGTGAAGTAGAAATCAGCACCCAGCTTGTCCATCTTGTTCACGAAGCAGATACGTGGAACGTTGTACTTGTCAGCCTGGCGCCAAACGGTCTCAGACTGAGGCTCAACGCCTTCCTTGCCATCGAACACGGCAACGGCGCCATCGAGCACGCGCAGCGAGCGCTCCACCTCAACGGTGAAGTCAACGTGGCCTGGGGTATCGATGATGTTGATCTGGTTCTTGTTCCAGAAGCAAGTCACGGCCGCGGAGGTAATGGTGATACCGCGTTCCTTTTCCTGCTCCATCCAGTCGGTGGTCGACGCACCGTCGTGGGTCTCACCGAGCTTGTGGTTCACACCCGTGTAGAAAAGGATGCGCTCAGTAGTAGTGGTCTTACCGGCATCGATGTGGGCCATGATGCCGATATTGCGGACCTTGTTCAGGTCAGTAAGCACGTCCTGTGCCACGTTGTCTCCCTAAAAGGTGAGGCGAGAACTGCTGGGCATCGGTTGATGCCCAGCACGTTCAAGCATTTCTTACCAGCGGTAGTGTGCGAAGGCCTTGTTGGACTCGGCCATCTTGTGAGTGTCTTCGCGACGCTTCACAGCGGCACCCAGACCGTTCGATGCATCCAAGATCTCGTTCATCAAACGTTCGATCATGGTCTTCTCGCGGCGAGCCTTCGAGTAGCCAACCAACCAGCGCAGAGCCAGTGCGGTTGCACGGCCTGGCTTTACCTCTACAGGAACCTGGTAGGTCGCGCCACCGACACGGCGGGAACGAACCTCAAGGGCTGGGCGGATGTTATCCATAGCCTTCTTGAGAGTCGAAACAGCGTCGGTACCGGACTTTGCAGCGGCACCTTCGAGTGCACCGTAAACAATGCGCTCTGCAGTGGACTTCTTGCCGTCGACGAGAACCTTGTTGATCAGCTGGGTGACCAATGGGGATTCGAAGACTGGATCAGAAACTAGTGGGCGCTTTGGCGCCGGACCCTTACGAGGCATTACTTACCATCCTTCTTTGCACCGTAGCGGGAACGAGCCTGCTTACGATCCTTCACACCCTGGGTATCCAGAGCACCACGTACAATCTTGTAGCGAACACCTGGAAGGTCCTTTACACGACCACCGCGAACGAGCACGATGGAGTGTTCCTGCAGGTTGTGTCCGACACCTGGAATGTAAGCGGTAACTTCGACGCCACCGGCAAGGCGCACACGTGCGACCTTACGCAGAGCCGAGTTTGGCTTCTTTGGGGTGGTGGTGTACACACGGGTGCATACGCCACGGCGCATTGGGTTGCCCTTCAGGGCAGGGGCCTTGGTCTTGACGACCTTAGGCGAGCGGCCCTTACGGACCAGCTGCTGAATAGTAGGCACTTTCGTGTCCTTCCATTGTCTAAGTTTGTCGGCACCACGTCATAAGCACTGTTGCCTAGTAGAGTTTCGGTGCTTCGATCATGGAGCTAGCTGCTTGCTTTACCGCTCAACTAGAATCTAAAAGTCCCTAGGCGTGCGAAAGTGTGGCATTCGTTGCGCAACCTACCCGCAACCCGGACTGTGTCCATTTTGCCACACATAAAACAATTACTTTCAGTCTAGCATTAATCCGCCGACCCACCATCTCCAGTAACCGAAATCACCGTTGATGCCCGGGCTTACCCTTCGCGACGTTGGCTAAACGATCTCGCCCTTTGACGCTATCGCGCATTGCTGAACGGGGCCCAACACTAAGATGACTGGCACCTGAACCTGTGGGGTGGCGCCACTCCCCCAACGTACATAATGATCACGACTAAGCCTCTAGTTGTTTTATCTCTCAGGAGAGTATTCATCTAGTAATGATCATGCGGCGGGTTGGTGGTTAAACGCCCAACGCCTGCCCACACGATTGTGTGGGCAGGCGTTGGGTCAACTACCTAACGGCGTTCGTTCCGGTTTTAGCGGAAGTCCGAACCGTGGTCGTAGTCGTCCATCGAGATGGCACGGAATTCAGGCGAAAGCCCACCTTCCAGTGCATCGTCGTACAGACCCGAGGAGAAGGCCGAGGTGCCGGTGAACAAAGTTGCCTTTGCTTCATCGGTTGGCTCGACGGCGACCTGGGTGTAGCGGTCCAGACCGGTACCGGCCGGGATCAGCTTACCGATGATCACGTTCTCCTTCAGACCGCGCAGCGGATCTTCCTTACCTTCCATCGCAGCCTGAGTCAGGACGCGGGTGGTTTCCTGGAAGGAAGCAGCCGACAGCCATGAATCGGTAGCCAGCGAGGCCTTGGTAATACCCATCATTTCGTCACGGCCGGCAGCTGGACGCTTGCCTTCCGAGACAGCCTTACGGTTCGCAGCGGTGAAGCGCGAACGGTCAGCCAACTCGCCTGGCAGCAAGTCAGTTTCGCCGGACTCGATCACGGTGACGCGACGCAGCATCTGGCGGACGATAACTTCCACGTGCTTATCGTGGATGCCTACACCCTGAGACTGGTACACATCCTGAACCTCGCGGACCAGGAACTTCTGTGCTTCACGTGGGCCGAGGACTCGAAGAACCTGCTTCGGATCCAAGGTACCGGAGGTGAGCTGGGTACCGGCAACGATGTTCTGGCCTTCCTCAACCAACAGGCGAGCACGACGCAGAACCGGGTAGGCCTGCTTCTCGTCGCCGTTGTCTGGGGTAACCACAACGCGCAACTGCTTCTCGTCGTCCTCGATCGACACGCGACCGGTGACCTCGGACATCGGAGCCACACCCTTAGGGGTACGGGCTTCGAAAAGTTCCTGAATACGAGGCAGACCCTGGGTGATATCGTCAGCCGATGCCACACCACCGGTGTGGAAGGTACGCATGGTCAGCTGGGTACCAGGCTCACCGATGGACTGTGCAGCGATAATGCCAACAGCCTCACCAATGTCCACGGTCTTGCCGCTGGCCAACGAACGGCCGTAGCACAGTGCACAGGTTCCCACTGCCGAGTCACAGGTCAGTACGGAGCGAACGCGGATTTCATCCACGCCTGCAGCGTACAGTTCGTCGATCAGTACGTCGCCTACATCCGAACCGGCGGTAGCCAATACGGTGCCTTCAGCGTTCTTCACGTCTGCAGCCAGCGTACGGGTGTAAGCCGAGTTCTCAACGGTTTCGTGCTTCACACGGATGCCAGCTGAGTTATCAGCAATGGCAACGGTCAAGCCGCGCTTGGTACCGCAGTCCTCTTCGCGGACGATAACGTCCTGCGAAACGTCAACCAGACGTCGGGTCAGGTAACCCGAGTTTGCGGTCTTCAGTGCGGTATCGGCCAGACCCTTACGGGCACCGTGGGTAGCGATGAAGTACTCCAGAACCGACAGGCCTTCACGGTAGGAAGACTTAATCGGGCGAGGAATAATTTCACCCTTAGGGTTGGACACCAGACCACGAATACCGGCAATCTGACGCAATTGCAGGTAGTTACCACGAGCCTTGGAAGTCACCATTCGGTTAATGGTGTTCAGTTCTTCCATGCCGTTCTTCATGGCCTCGGCAACCTCGTCGGTAGCCTTGGTCCAAATGTCGATCAGGTCCTGACGACGTTCGGTATCTGCAATCAGACCCTTGTCGTAGGAAGCCTGGACCTTCGCGGCACGTTCCTCGTATGGTGCAAGGATCGCGGCCTTGTCCATGTTCGAGGTAATGTCCGAGATTGCCACGGTGACACCCGAGCGTGTCGACCAGTAGAAACCGGCGTCCTTCAGGTTATCCAAGGTAGCTGCAGCAATGACCTTCGGGTAGCGCTCTGCCAGATCGTTGACGATCTCCGAGAGTGCATCCTTACCGGCAACGGTGGCTACCCATGGGTAGTCCGCAGGCAGGGTGTCGTTGAACAGTACCTGACCCAGCGAGGTCTCCAGCAGTGCTGGGGTACCTGGCTCCCAGCCCTCAGGGGCTGGCTGGTCTGCGGAAGGAACAAAGTTCTCCACGCGGACCTTGATCGGTGCGTTCAGGTGCAGTTCGCCCAGATCCTTGGCCATGATGGCTTCGGAAACGGTCGAGAACACGCGGCCAGCGCCAACCTCATGAGCACGTTTGGTGGTCAAGTGGTGCAGACCGATGATCATATCCTGCGAAGGCTGTGCCACCGGGCGACCATCGGAAGGCTTCAAGATGTTGTGCGAGGACAGCATCAAGATGCGAGCTTCAGCCTGTGCTTCTGGGCTCAGCGGCAGGTGTACTGCCATCTGGTCACCGTCGAAGTCAGCGTTGAACGCGCCACAAACCAATGGGTGCAGCTGCAGAGCCTTACCTTCAATGAGCTGTGGTTCGAAGGCCTGGATACCCAAACGGTGCAGGGTTGGTGCACGGTTGAGCAGTACCGGGTGCTCGGTGATGATCTCTTCGAGAACGTCCCAAACCTGTGGACGGTAACGCTCGACCATACGCTTAGCCGACTTGATGTTCTGTGCGTGGTTGAGGTCAACCAGGCGCTTCATCACGAAAGGCTTGAAGAGCTCCAGAGCCATCTGCTTAGGCAGACCACACTGGTGCAGCTTCAGCTGCGGGCCAACCACGATGACCGAACGGCCCGAGTAGTCAACGCGCTTACCGAGCAGGTTCTGACGGAAACGACCCTGCTTACCCTTGAGCATGTCGCTCAGGGACTTCAGTGGACGGTTACCTGGACCGGTGACCGGACGGCCACGGCGGCCGTTGTCGAACAGCGAGTCAACAGCTTCCTGCATCATGCGCTTTTCGTTGTTCACGATGATCTCAGGTGCACCAAGATCAAGCAGACGCTTCAGGCGGTTGTTGCGGTTGATCACGCGACGGTACAGGTCGTTCAGGTCCGAGGTAGCGAAACGGCCACCGTCGAGCTGAACCATTGGGCGCAGTTCTGGCGGGATCACTGGAACGGCGTCGAGCACCATGCCCTTTGGCGAGTTGCCATTGGCCAAGAATGCGTTAACAACCTTCAGGCGCTTGAGTGCACGAGCCTTCTTCTGGCCCTTGCCGTTCTCAATGACGGTCTTCAGCTCTTCAGCTTCGGCCGCCAGATCGAAGTTTTCCAGACGCTTCTGGATTGCTTCTGCACCCATGGAGCCTTCGAAGTACAGTCCGTACTTCTCACGCATGGTGCGGTACAGGCCTTCATCACCTTCGAGGTCAGCGACCTTCAGGTTCTTGAAGCGTTCCCACACTGCACGCAGGCGCTCAGCTTCAGCCTTGGCACGCTTGTCGATCTGCAGCACGGTCTTCTCGGCCAAGGTACGAGCCTTGTTCAGCTCGGCGTTCTTCGCGCCGTCTGCTTCCAGCTTCTCCAGCTCTGCTTCCAATTCGGCTGCAACAGCCTTCTTGTCAGCTTCGGCGTTGGTAGCCAACTGGCGCAGTTCCAGATCGTGCTGGGCCTGCAGGTTAGGCATTTCAGCGTGGCGACGGTCTTCGTTCACGCTGGTGATCATGTAGGCAGCGAAGTAGATGACCTTTTCCAGGTCCTTCGGAGCCAGATCAAGCAGGTAGCCCAAGCGCGAAGGAACGCCCTTGAAGTACCAGATGTGGGTCACTGGAGCAGCAAGCTCGATGTGGCCCATGCGCTCACGACGAACGTTCGCACGGGTCACCTCAACGCCACAACGCTCGCAGATGATGCCCTTGAAGCGCACGCGCTTGTACTTACCGCAGTAGCATTCCCAGTCGCGGGAAGGGCCGAAGATCTTTTCGCAGAAAAGACCGTCCTTCTCCGGCTTGAGGGTGCGGTAGTTAATGGTTTCCGGCTTCTTGACCTCGCCGTAGCTCCATCCACGGATTTCTTCCGCGGTGGCGAGGTTGATTCGCATAAGGCCGAATGAGGAATCGCTGGACATATGGTCCTTTTCTCTCTTCTGTGGTGTCTGAAGTCGATACGAATGAGGGTTGAATTTTCGGCCCCTGCCTGCAGGGCTACTGCAGGCAGGGCGTCAAATTAAACTTCCTCTACGGAGTTTGGCTCCGACCGGGAAAGGTCGATGCCCAGCTCTTCAGCGGCGCGGAACGATTCCTCGTCCGACTCACGCATTTCGATTGTGTTGCCGTCGGTACCAAGTACCTCAACGTTCAAGCACAGCGACTGCATTTCCTTGATAAGCACCTTGAACGATTCTGGAACACCAGGTTCTGGAACGTTCTCGCCCTTGACGATTGCTTCGTAGACCTTCACGCGACCGTGGATATCATCCGACTTGATGGTCAAGATTTCCTGCAGCGTGTAAGCGGCACCGTATGCTTCCAGTGCCCAAACTTCCATTTCACCGAAGCGCTGGCCACCGAACTGGGCCTTACCACCCAGTGGCTGCTGGGTGATCATGGAGTATGGACCGGTGGAACGGGCGTGAATCTTGTCGTCCACCAGGTGGTGAAGCTTCAAGATGTACATGTAGCCCACGGAGACTGGATCTGGCAACGGATCGCCGGAACGACCGTCAAACAGTTTCGCCTTACCGGAGTTGCCAATCAGGCGCACACCGTCACGAGTCTTGTTGGTCGAATCCAGGATGCCGCGGATTTCTTCTTCCGAAGCACCGTCAAACACTGGGGTTGCCACGGTGGTGGAACCGGTTTCGCGAGGCAGGTTAGGCAGATCGCGAACCCATTCAGGCTCACCCTCGATCTTCCAACCCTGCTTAGCAGCCCAACCCAGGTGGATTTCCATAACCTGACCGACGTTCATACGGCCTGGCACACCCAGTGGGTTCAGGATGACGTCCAGCGGGGTACCGTCTTCCAGGAATGGCATATCTTCTAACGGCATAATGCGCGAGATGACACCCTTGTTACCGTGACGGCCTGCAAGCTTGTCACCGATCGAGATCTTACGCTTCTGGGCAACGTACACGCGCACCAGCTGGTTGACACCAGGGGACAGATCATCGTCGTTGTCGCGGTCGAAGATACGAACACCGATCACAGTGCCGGACTCGCCGTGTGGAACCTTCAGCGAGGTATCGCGAACTTCGCGGGACTTCTCACCGAAAATGGCACGCAGCAGGCGCTCTTCTGGGGTCAGCTCGGTTTCACCCTTAGGGGTGACACGGCCTACCAGTACGTCGCCGGCTTCAACTTCAGCACCGATGTAGACGATGCCACGGTCATCAAGCTGGGAGAGGATGTCTTCCGAAACATTCGGGATGTCGCGGGTGATTTCCTCGGCACCAAGCTTGGTGTCGCGGGCATCAACTTCGTGCTCTTCGATGTGAATCGAGGTGAGCACGTCGTCGAAGATCATGCGCTGGGAAAGGATGATCGCATCCTCGTAGTTGTAACCTTCCCAAGACATGAAGGCCACCAGCAGGTTCTTACCCAGGGACAGCTCACCGGAGTCGGTGGACGGACCGTCGGCGATGATCGACTGGTATTCCAGACGATCGCCTTCTGAGACGCGCACGCGCTGGTTGTAAGCGTTACCCTGGTTCGAGCGAGCGAACTTCATGATTGGGTACATCGACTCGGTGCCGTCATCGTTCATGACAACCACCAGGTCGGCGGAAACCTCGGTGACCACACCTGGCTTGGAAGCAACCACGGAGTCGCCGGCGTCAACTGCCGCGAACTTCTCCATGCCGGTACCAACCAATGGGCGCTCACTCTTGAGCAGTGGCACAGCCTGGCGCTGCATGTTAGCACCCATCAGTGCTCGGTTAGCATCGTCGTGCTCCAGGAATGGAATCAGGGCGGTTGCCACCGACACCATCTGGCGAGGCGAAACGTCCATGAAGGTTACTTCATCGGCGTCCACGATTACAGGCTCACCGCCACCGCCCTTTTCACGGACCAGTACGGTGTCTTCAACGAAGCGACCGTTCTCATCCAAAGGCGCGTTAGCCTGAGCGATGTAGTGCTGCAGCTCGTCGTCTGCGGTCAGGTAGTCAACCTCGTTGGAGACGACACACCGTTGGACACACGACGGTATGGGGTTTCGATGAAACCAAAGGCGTTGATACGACCATAGGTTGCCAACGAACCGATCAGACCAATGTTTGGACCTTCGGGAGTTTCAATCGGGCACATACGTCCGTAGTGCGACGGGTGAACGTCTCGAACTTCCATGCCTGCACGGTCACGGGACAAACCACCTGGGCCCAGCGCCGAAAGACGACGCTTGTGGGTCAGACCTGCCAGTGGGTTGTTCTGGTCCATGAACTGCGAGAGCTGCGAGGTTCCGAAGAACTCCTTGATGGCAGCAACCACAGGGCGGATGTTGATCAGGGTCTGCGGGGTGATGGCCTCGACGTCCTGGGTGGTCATGCGTTCACGCACAACACGCTCCATACGGGACAGACCGGTGCGGACCTGGTTCTCAATCAGTTCGCCAACAGCACGGATACGACGGTTACCGAAGTGGTCGATATCGTCGATGTTCACTGGGATGTCAACGATCTCGCCCTTGCGGGTACCCTGAACGGTCTTCTCGCCTGCGTGCAGTGCAACGAGGTAACGGATCATGGCAACGAGGTCATCGAGTGCCAGTACCGAAGCGTTCTCAGCGTTAACCGGAGTCTCGACACCGAGCTTGCGGTTCAGCTTGTAGCGGCCAACCTTCGCCAGGTCGTAACGCTTAGGCTCAAAGTACATGTTCTTCAACAGTGCCTGAGCAGCTTCAACCGTTGGAGGCTCGCCTGGACGCAGCTTGCGGTAGATATCCAGCAGCGCTTCGTCCTGATCCTTGATGCTGTCCTTTTCCAAGGTAGCGCGCATCGAATCGTACTGGCCGAATTCAGACAGGATCTGCTCTTCGCTCCAGCCCAGAGCCTTAAGCAGCACGGTGACCGACTGCTTACGCTTACGGTCAAGGCGTACGCCGATCTGGTCACGCTTGTCGATTTCCAGCTCGAACCATGCACCACGCGATGGGATGATACGTGCCGAGTAGATCGTCTTGTCACTGGTCTTGTCCGGTGCGGACTCGAAGTATGCACCTGGGGAGCGCACCAGCTGGGAAACAACGACACGCTCGGTGCCGTTGATGATGAAGGTGCCCTTTTCGGTCATCAGCGGGAAATCGCCCATGAACACGGTCTGCTGCTTGATTTCGCCGGTTTCATTGTTCATGAATTCGGCCTTGACGTACAGCGGTGCCGCGTAAGTGGCGTCGCGGTCCTTGCACTCTGCGATTGAGTACTTAGGATCAGCGAACTCCGGCTCCGAGAAGCTCAAGGACATGGTGTCCTGGAAGTCCTCAATTGGGGAGATTTCCTCGAAGATTTCAGCCAAGCCCGAGGTGTTTGGCACGCTGGTGTCACCAGCGGCTTCAGCCTTGGCAAGACGCTCTACCCAGTTCTGATTGCCGACGAGGCGGTCAAAGCTCTCGGTCTGCAATGCCAACAGGTTAGGCACTTCAAGTGGTTCGTGAATCTTTGCAAAAGAAAGTCGGCCAGCGTATGCAGCATCGCGAGCCGAACTAGCGGTTTGGTTGTTAGGGTTGCTCGAGGCGACCAAGATGGATCCTTCCAAAGACCGTCAGGTTTCCGAACGCTTACCGTGCTAAGGTACCTGCCGTAGGACAGTTCCTCTTTTTGGACCGCGCGAACCCACCGCTATATGAAGGTCGCGCGCGCATACAGTAAGGCGCAAATTTCTACTCTACCGGAGGAATTTGCGGTTGTCGATACTCGGTGCCCAAATTCGTGCTATAGTTTTCGACCCCTGAATTCTGAATGCAGAGTCCGACTGTTTTCACGCACTGACTCAGAGCTTTCGAACCCTTCCGCTCCGCTATGCAATTGGCCTATTGACACCACTATTTTCCGGAATATCGCGTTCAGTGCGACATCGAAGCTACAACCAGCGGCTGACGTTTGTATGTGCAAATATGAACGCCTATGCGTTTTGTCACACCGACTAAGTTTTCTCGTCAAATAAGGTCTTGGTACTCCGAGAAGAAACTTCCTTCAAAAGAATTCCCTGTCCATCAGAACACTGCGCGCAGAAGATCTATTCCCCCACTTTTGATTCTTCAGCCTTCCAAATTCGTGTCTATGGTTGCAGGTTGCTTCATGGAAACTTCATGTCCTTGTGACTATGCTGGGGCAAACATCGAAGGAACGGAGATCAAGTGAACAAGTTGCAGTCTGATGAAGCATTGACCCGCGTTACCCTCGACGCGTCTCGCCGAAATATCCCCATCGAGCTGGTGCCCCGAGACAAGGTGAACTCTCTGGAAGAAGCAGCCGAGGCTTTAGGGATCAAACCCGCGCACCTGCTCAAGTCTTTAGTAATTAAGAAGTCCGATGACACTTTCGTTTTCGCGCTGATTCCCGGTGGGCGCAAGCTGGACTGGGCCAAGTTGCGAGGCCAATTAGGCGTCAACAAGCTCTCTCTACCAGATGCAGATATCGCTTGGGATGTCACTCACTACGAGAGTGGAACGATCACACCATTTGGCTCGCACACTGTGTTGCCCGTGTTTATCGATGCCAGCGTATTCGATGAACCGGTACCCGAGCATATCGGCCTGGGAAGTGGCGATCGAGGACACGGCTTATTGGTCCGCCCGCAGGATCTAGTTACCGGGTTTGATGCCACGATTGCTGATATTTCGGCTTCGATATAGCTGGCACTGGGCGGCTCATCACCTTCTTGACCCACGCTGTGGAGACGGTGAGGGTCTTGATGGTGGCGTTTCGCAGTGGCAAGCCCAGCGGCTTCTCTACAAAGCGTGCCACCAGATAAGCGAATCCGAGCATCGCAGCAATCAGTCCGAAGAGCAGCACGTATTTGTTTACAACGCCGTGCAGTTCTTCAATAATCCACCAGCCCCACAGTTGGTGGAATAGGTACAGCGGAAAGGTCAAAGAGCCGGCGACAGCCAGCCATTTGGCTTGAATGTGCTTAAGCGGGGTCAGTGTGCACACTGCCAAGAGCACAACGCAAAGTACTACCAGGGCTTGAAAATGCCAGGCTGGGACATCAAGGCCAGATAATTCGCTGGCATCCTGTTGTCCCTTGATCCCGGTAAAGAATGCTGCGACAGCAGTATTACCTGCGACTAAGATCCAACGCATCAGGGTATGACCGTTTTGGTAGATCAGGTACAACATCATGCCTGCGGCGAAGAGTGCGGCGTACTCACCGGCCACCTTGTCCTGCAGCTGGTTAAGATTGGTGAAGTGTAAGTAGAGGCCAAGAGCTGGCCAGAGTGTGCAGAGCACCATGATGTGCTTGACCTTGGTCAGTTTCAAGGCAAGAAGCAGTCCCAATAAGAGATAGAACCGTAGCTCTACCCACAGGGTCCAATAGACCCCGTCGAGGTTCTGGACACCGAAGGCGCCCTGGAACATGGTGAGGTTCGGAAGGATATCGCTGGCTGCACGCCCACCATTACCTTCGGGCCAAATCACCAACGACAGAACGGCAGCGGCAATAACGGCGACCCAATAGGCTGGATAGAGCCGGCCAACTCGTGATCCGATAAAGCCGATGATGTTTTTCCCTTGCAGGGACATGAGGATGACGAACCCTGAAATCAGGAAGAATAGCTGCACGCCTAATTGCCCGTACCGGGTAAATTCAGAAAGCACTGGCCAGAATTCAGGAGCCTTACTCCCCCAGTGGTCATGCCCCCAGGCCGTGTAGTGATAGAACACCACCAAGAGAGCGGCGGTGATACGCAACGCGTCTAATAGACCAAGTCTCGGCGCAGATGCGGGGGTCCGTGGAGCTAATGAATTCGACACCCAATTAGCGTATGCAATGAACTTGAATAAACGCTGTTAATAGAAACGTTATAAAACAATTCAGATGAAAGTACCAGTTAACGGCTAAGGGGCCCACAGGCTTTCGCCTGTGAACCCCTTAACAATAAGTTGCGAGTGACCGCGGAACTTACTTAACGGTGACGGTAGCGCCGGCAGCTTCCAGAGCTTCCTTAGCCTTCTCGGCAGCGTCCTTTGCAACACCCTCAAGCAGAGCCTTTGGAGCGCCGTCAACGAGCTCCTTAGCTTCCTTCAGACCCAGGGAGGTGATGCCACGAACTTCCTTGATCACTGCGATCTTCTTGTCGCCAGCCGACTCAAGGATAACGTCGAATTCGGTCTTCTCTTCAGCAGCAGCTTCGCCGCCGCCTGCAGGACCGGCAACTGCAACAGCAGCAGCGGTTACGTCGAAGGTCTCTTCGAATTCCTTAACGAACTCGGAAAGTTCGATGATGGTCATTTCCTTGAATGCGGAAAGCAGCTCTTCGTTGCTGAGCTTCGCCATGGTCGGCGTCCTTTCGGTTTTGGCCCGAAGGCCTAATGAATTTGGGATTACGTTGCGAGAGATCGCGAAAGCTTAGGCTTCTGCCGGAGCTTCCTCGGCAGCTGCGCCACCGTTCTCTTCGAGCTTTGCACGCAGTGCATCGACCACGCGAGCAGCAGCGGAGGCCGGAGCCTGCAGTACTGCAGCAACGCGAGCGAGCTGGGTTTCGCGGGATTCCAGTGCGGCCAGAGCAGCGATGCCACTCTGATCCAGCGCCTTACCTTCGAACCAGCCGGTCTTGATAACCAGCTTGTCGTTAGTCTTGGCGAATTCCGTGAGGCTCTTAGCAGCTGCAACAGCGTCGCCCTTAACAAAGGCGATAGCGGTTGGGCCGGAAAGCTGCTCATCGAATGCATCGATGCCAGCGTTCTTAGCTGCGATTGCGGTCAAGGTGTTCTTCACAACTGCGTACTTGGTCTCCTGACCAAGCGAGCGGCGTAGATCCTTGAGCTGTGCAACGGTAAGCCCACGGTATTCGGTCAAGACAGCCGCGGTTGATTCGTTAAAGTCCGCAGTGATTTCTTCAATCGCTGCAGTCTTGCTCGGGGTTGCCATAACACTCCTTCCGGGGATTTGTTCGGTACCGTTTCAAAACCGGCGAGGCCATAAAAATAGCCCCGCGCAGGAGCACAGGGCAGTTCAACTCATTCAAGTCAAAGCAAATCTATGTAACCTGCGTTGGTTGTCCTTGCGGACCTTTAGGAACATTTGGAAACCAGATGTTCAACCGACGGTCTTCGGTATTTCTAGTCTAAGTTAGATCAGCAGGGCACAGCAAATCGAAGCCATGCAAACTTCTCATGATACTGATCACGTAAGAAAGTTTAGGGTGGCGGTACTTTTTACCGGCGCTTGGGGAACACTGGCAAAAAGTCCCGCCGAGTTAAGAAGCTTGGGGAACTTCTTAACTTCATCGGTGTATGAACTTGGGGGTTCCATACACAGATGACCGAGAAACTCGGCATTCAAAGCCTATCACCGGCAATAATAGTTTCCTACCCGCAGACACTTTTTATAGGATCTCTTGCCAATTTAAGGTTAAAAATTGAGGGAGCATACCGATGATCGGTATGCTCCCTCAATTAGTTAAGCTACTAAGCTTAGGCCTCGACGCGAGTTACGTTCGGGTCAACAGGGATGCCTGGACCGAAGGTGGTTGCGAGGGTAGCCTTCGAGATGTAGCGACCCTTCGAAGCCGAAGGCTTCAGGCGCAATACCTCGTCAAGTGCTGCTGCGTAGTTCTCGGTCAGCTGCTTAGCATCGAACGAAACCTTGCCAATGATGAAGTGCAGGTTCGAGTGCTTGTCGACGCGGAAGTCGATCTTGCCGCCCTTGATGTCGTTAACAGCCTTAGCAACATCCATGGTTACGGTGCCGGTCTTAGGGTTTGGCATCAGGTTACGTGGACCCAGTACCTTACCCAAGCGGCCAACCTTACCCATCAGGTCAGGGGTTGCAACTGCTGCGTCGAAGTCGGTCCAGCCGCCCTGGATCTTTTCGATCAGGTCGTCCGAGCCAACGAAGTCGGCGCCAGCTTCACGAGCTGCTTCTGCCTTGTCACCGTTAGCGAAAACAACAACACGAGCGGTCTTACCGGTGCCGTGTGGAAGGTTTACGGTACCGCGAACCATCTGGTCAGCCTTACGTGGGTCAACACCCAAGCGGAAAGCAACCTCAACGGTCGAGTTGGTCTTCTCGCCTGCGGTCTCCTTTGCCAAGGCGATTGCCTGGGCAGGAGTGTAGACGTTGTTGTCGGCATCGATCTTAGCCGCGGCGGCTACGTATGCTTTGCTGCGCTTTGCCATCTGCGTTTTCTCCTTATGCAGTCGTGGTCATATGGACCGCGCGCGGTCCTGCCACGGGCGAATCGATCAGGTGATCGTTTCGTCTTAGATTAAATTCTTTGGTGCTCTTCACTAGGTGAACAGCGGAAGGCGGAATTAGCCTTCTACGGTGACACCCATGGAACGAGCGGTACCGGCGATGATCTTTGCTGCAGCAGCAAGATCGTTAGCGTTCAGGTCAGCCATCTTAGCGGTGGCGATTTCCTCAACCTGTGCCTGGGTCAGGTTTGCAACCTTCAGGGACTGAGGGGTGCCCGAACCCTTTGCAACGCCAGCAGCCTTCTTGATCAGCTCAGCTGCAGGAGGAGTCTTGGTGATGAAAGTGAACGAACGGTCTTCGTAAACGGTGATTTCAACTGGAATCACGTTACCGCGCTGCGACTCGGTCGCTGCGTTGTAAGCCTTGCAGAATTCCATGATGTTGACGCCGTGCTGACCAAGCGCTGGACCAATTGGAGGAGCTGGGTTAGCAGCACCTGCCTGAATCTGCAGCTTGATGAGTCCGGTGACCTTTTTCTTTGGGGCCATGTCGGGTCCTTCTTACTCTTGCGGTTCCCGCAGCACAGGAGCGTGGTACGGGGATCTGGCTATCGTGGCGCGACAGCCAAACGCGCCCTCACACCGATAAGCGATCGATATGGGGCACGAAGACTTAATACTACTGGATCTTGGTGACCTGGTTGAAGTTCAAGGTCACTGGGGTTTCGCGCTCGAAGATGGAAACCAGTACCACCAGCTGAGCTGCTTCCAGCTTAATTTCGGAGATAGTCGCAGGCATCGTTTCGAATGGACCATCGTTGACGATGACCGATTCTCCAACTTCAAAGTCCACGGTGACCTCAGTAATTGGTGCGC
This sequence comes from Glutamicibacter sp. B1, assembly GCF_039602135.1. Classification (NCBI taxonomy): domain Bacteria; kingdom Bacillati; phylum Actinomycetota; class Actinomycetes; order Micrococcales; family Micrococcaceae; genus Glutamicibacter; species Glutamicibacter ectropisis. The sequence continues at coordinate 2,498,868 of NZ_CP125942.1, forward strand.
GACCTGGCTTCGAAGCCGATGGCTGCTCTACTGGGTCTACGACAGTGTGCTCCAGCATGGAGAACACTTCGTCAAGGTTCAGTGGGTTTGGATCGTGGGCGTTTCCGACGAATCCGGTGACACCTGGAGTGTGTCGAACAACACCCCATGAAGCGTCGGTGAGTTCCATGCGAACCAGAACGTAGCCTGGAATGCGCACGCGGCGAACGATCTTACGCTGAGTGTTCTTGACCTCAACGACTTCTTCCATCGGCACCTGAATGTCGTAGATGAACTCTTCCATATCCTGAGTCTGGATACGGGTTTCGAGGTTCACCTTGACGCGGTTTTCGTAGCCGGCGTAAGTGTGAATGACAAACCAGTCACCTGGAAGGCGACGTAGATTGGAACGGAATTCTTCCTTGAGGCGAGCAACCTTGTCCTCGCCAGATTCCTCGGCTTCGTCCTGCGCAACCTCAGCTTCGGTTTCTTCAACCTCGGCTTCGGCTTCAGCAACCTGAGCATCTTCAGCTTCTACGGCTGGGGCTTCGTTCGAGTCGACGTCAGCCTCAACGGCTGCATCTACCTGATCGCTGTCGGCTTCAACGAACTCGTTTTCGACCTCGTCATTAATCTGCGGTTCGAGTTCCTTGTCGGACACTGCAGCTCCTGCTCTCTTTGACTGAATGACACTGAAATTGCCTCGGAGAGATTATACCTCCGAGGCAACTAAACTTACTGTTCTACCTGTTTGGTGAACAGGAGGATCGAACCCTGTCCGAAGACAAAATCTAGGGCTGTCACGATCAGCATCACCACGACAACAAATCCGACGACTACTAAGAAGTAGTTGATCAGTTCGCTTCGGGTCGGGGTGACTACCTTTTTAAGTTCCGCGATTACCTGACGGAAAAATAGCATGATCTGGGCAAAAAAGCCCTTCTTCTGCTTACCCTTGCCAGAGCTAAGAGCAGACTCGGTCATGATCTTCCTCGTTTCAATTTTTTTGGCCAGTTGAAACAATCACGGTGCGTCGTAGCCTGATCGACAACAACACACCGTGACGTAAGATAATTCGCTAAGCGATAAATCGCTACTGCGCAGGGCAGACAGGACTCGAACCTGCAACCTGCGGTTTTGGAGACCGCTGCGCTACCAATTGCGCCACTACCCTTCGGAGCATTTTTCGCTCCCACCTAGAACATCTTAGCGGATGAAGACTTGAAGTTTCTTCCGTTGCGATGTCTCGGCAACGAGAAATAACTGTACGCAACGAAATGGCAATTGTCGAACTGACAACCCATGGTGTGGCGCAGAACGCATAGTTCAGCTCATTTTTGGCCTCGTTGATGTCATTTTTACTCATCCTCAGGTGTTCTAGTGGACTGGGAACTAAACTGAGAACTAACAGCTGTCCCCACAAACTTCAGGACGAATTCTCACATGTCTCGAATTTCTCGCCGTATCGGCGCAATTTCCGAATCCGCCACTCTCGCAGTCGACGCCAAGGCTAAGGCTCTGAAAGCCGCAGGTCGCCCAGTCATCGGGTTCGGTGCCGGTGAGCCTGATTTCCCAACGCCTGACTACATTGTTGAGGCTGCGCTTGAAGCTGCCCGCGATCCAAAGAATCACCGCTACTCCCCTGCCGCCGGCCTTCCAGAACTGCGTGAAGCCATTGCAGAGAAAACCTTGCGCGATTCTGGCTATGAGATTTCTGCTTCCCAGGTCTTGGTCACTAACGGTGGCAAGCAGGCTGTTTACAACACCTTCGCCACCTTGCTTGATCCAGGCGACGAGGTCATCGTTCCTGCACCTTATTGGACCACCTATCCTGAAGCCATTCAGTTGGCTGGTGGCAAGCCAGTTTCAATCTTTGCTGGCCCAGAACAGGGCTACAAGGTCACCGTGGAGCAGCTCGAATCGGTGCTGACCGAACGCACCAAGATTTTGCTGTTTGTCTCCCCTTCCAACCCCACCGGAGCCGTGTACTCACCAGAACAGGTTCGCGAAATTGGCCAGTGGGCTGCTTCTAAGGGCCTCTGGGTTGTCACCGACGAGATCTACGAACACCTAACTTATGGTGATGCTTCCTTCAGTTCCATCGCTACCCTGGCTCCAGAACTCGAAGACCGCGTCGTTGTGCTCAACGGTGTAGCCAAGACCTACGCCATGACCGGCTGGCGTGTGGGATGGATGGCTGGACCTGCCGATGTCATCAAGGCGGCTACCAACCTGCAATCGCATGCCACCTCGAACGTTGCCAATGTTTCCCAGCGAGCCGCTTTAGCTGCCGTTGCAGGGCCTCTAGATGCGGTGAACGAGATGAAGACCGCTTTCAACCGTCGACGCCTAGCAATCGTTGAGGGCCTGAACGCCATTGATGGTCTGCACTGCCCTACCCCAGAGGGCGCCTTCTACGCCTACTCGGATGTGCGCGGCCTGCTCGGACGTGAATTCCGTGGCGTCGTGAACAACACCAGCGCAGAGCTGGCTGCTTTCATCCTGGAGCAGGCTGAGGTAGCCGTTGTTCCTGGTGAAGCTTTCGGTCCATCCGGCTACATCCGCATGTCCTATGCACTGGGCGATGCTGATCTTGCAGAGGGCGTAGCTCGTATCGCTAATTTGCTTGGCGAAGCAAAGTAGTCGAGGTTCTAAAAAGCCTGCGGGTGACCCAAGAATTTTCTTGGGTCACCCGCAGGCTTTTATGCATTGAAATACTTAGAGGATCTTGCGGTCAACGGCCCACCGGGTGAGCTCATGGCGATTAGATAATTGAAGTTTACGTAAGACGTTTGAGACGTGAGATTCCACAGTCTTCACCGAGATGAACAACTCTGAAGCTACTTCCTTGTAACTGTAGCCACGGGCAATCAGTCGCATGACCTGCAATTCGCGGTCTGAGAGCAAATCTAGTTCTTCATCAATCTCCGAGACAGCGCTACTTCCACCGAAAGCATCAAGCACAAATCCTGCAAGGCGCGGTGAAAATACCGCATCGCCGGCTGCCACTCGACGTACAGCATCTGAAATTTCCTCGCCGGAAATGCTCTTGGTGACATATCCGCGTGCCCCGGCACGAATCACCGTGACCACGTCTTGTGCTGCGTCAGAAACGCTCAGCGCCAAGAATTTAGTTGAACCCAACAACTGGGTGCAGTTCTTCAATACTTCTGCGCCGCCGCCGGCCCGACCACCTGGCAAGTGCACGTCGAGCAACACCACATCGGGTTTTTGCTCGGTAATTACCGCGGTAGCTTCTTCAACGGTCCCAGCCTCCCCCACAATATGCATGTCGCTAGCCAGATCCGCTTTGAGGCCGGAACGAAAAATCGCATGGTCATCAACCAGGACTACACGATAGCTTTGGACATTATTTTCAGTACTCACGAATGTGTCTCTTCCTGCGTTGTAATTCGAGGCATGCTCAGCTGTATTTCGGTGCCGGTTTCGCTGCTTCTAATCTCGGCCTTCCCACCAGCTCGCTGCATGCGCCCAATAATCGATTCCCGCACACCATGCCGGTCTTCTGGGATATCCGCGAGCTCAAAACCAGTCCCACGGTCACGGACGAAAACTTCTACGACATCCTCAGAGCATTCAAGATAAACAGAAATTTTGCCCGGCGCATGTTTTGCAGCATTCATCATCGCTTCCCTAGTGGCGGCGACCAATGCCTGCTGACCGTCAAATCCTTGGGCATTCCCCACCGCAATGACTTCTACGTTCTTTAGGAGCAATTGCTCTATGTCGCTGGCCTCACGTTGCACCTCAACAACTACATCTTCATCGTCTAGGTCTTGATTCCCATAGAGCCACTGACGCAACTCTCGCTCTTGAATGCGGGCCAGGGTCCGCACGGCCGCTGGGTCTTCACTTCGTTTTTGTATGACGGCTAAAGTCTGCAAGACCGAGTCGTGAAGGTGTGCGGCGAACTCTGCGCGTTGGGCCGCTGCTTGTCTAGAGCTACGCTCGGCGAGGAAGTCGCGCCATAGTCTGGTACCCCAAGGCAGTAGAACTACCACGGCGCCGACAATGATCGCTAGGGCAGCCCACATGCCACCGAGAAGATCTGCCACTCCCACGGAACCGCTGAGGATGGCCAGTAGACCGCCAATAACCAAGACAAGTCCTAGTCCAAGGCGAATCAGTAGTGGCGCCGATTTCTTCGCCCCCGGTTTGATGACTTGAGCGTCTAGTTGCAGCCACGCCACGAGGATGCCGGCGAGGATCCCTACGGAGGGCCAGATAAGATCCCAGCGAATATTCCACCCGGCCCATTGCGCCAAGGCTAGGACGGCGAGAACTAACAGTCCACAACCGATCAGCATTTCACGCCAAGAGGAGTTCTTCTCCCAGCCTTCACGAGATCGGAAAAAACCTTGCTGAACCCGATTCATCTCTTCGGCAAGGCTACGCGTCCGAGTGCCCCAAGATCGGATTTCATCCGCCTGGGCTTCTTCCGCGCTAGGAACAAAGACCCAGAGCCACGCATACAGCAGGATGCCGATGCCGCCGAGGGCGCTCAACGCGATGAAGCCTAGACGTACATAATTCAGCGGGATTCCCAGATGCGCAGCCAAACCGCCACTGACGCCGGCGATCATACGATGTTCGCTGCGCACCAAGAGGCTTCGTTCAGGGCTTTCCATGCTTCTAAGTCAAACACGTTATGAAGAATTTTTGGTGCTTGATCACTACTTCTAGGGGCACCCCTAGGGGAAGTTCAGGGTATCCCCTCATAGCGGTGGCACCCATATTCACGAGAACATTGAAGCATGAACACTTCACGGGCCGAGCGTCGAGGCTTTTTCCTTCAACTAAGCAAATCACCAATCATCCGCAAAGAGTCGCGGTGGCTTGGTGGTGTTGCCACAGGTATCGCCGATTATTTCAAGATCGACGTAATTCTGGCGCGTGGCATTGTTGTCGTACTGAGCTTTCTCGGCGGCTTAGGTCTCATTCTTTACGGTCTGGCGTGGGCACTACTGCCTGACGAACAAGGACGTATCCATCTGGAACGTGCACTGAACAAAGAGTGGACCAGCGGGATGACCGGATCGGTACTGCTCGTTTTCTTGGGCATCTTCCCGGCCCAATGGATCTTGGATTCGGTGGCTCCGGTGCTGTGGCCAATAGCCATCGTGGCAGCGGTCCTCTTCATTGTTTTCAGCCGGAAGAACACCAAGTTCGAAAGGCCTCGTGCGGCCAAGCCTTATAAGGACACACCGACGGCTGCAAGCAAAACTGACAATACGACTCACAGCACAGCGATGGAAAAAACCTGGCGCAAAGATACTTCGAGCTTTAGCTCCAGCGTTCCCCCAAAATCACCGACGTCCAGTACGAACTACTTTGATCAGGAGGAAACCATGGCTTCGCAAGGACCAGATCCAAGGCAACAGAGCAGCGGTTACGACTACTCGTATACTCCTGATCCCAAATACACACGGCCTTATGACAAAGATGCCTATCAGAGCAAGGCTTCCCGAAAGGCTCAGTTAGGCGAACCCGTTCCAGGGTGGCTGGCCACAACAATCGTCGGTTTGAGTGTTCTGGTGATGGCCGCAGTATTGTGTGCCGACTACCTTCACATTCTCGATTTGCCCGGAGCTGGTTGGAGCGTCGCCCTGGCAGCCGGACTACTTGTCACTGGGGTGGCCATTGTGCTGGCGTCCCTGGTACGGCGCACCAGTGGTGGGTTGTTGGGCTTAGGAATTCCCTTGCTTGTCCTGACGCTGATTTTCTCCGGCAGTTCATTGGGAACCCAAGACCGTCAGGTTGTCCGTTCCGAGTCAGATGCTAATGCTTACAGCGCTGTCTTCAGTCGCTCGACTATCGATCTGACCTACCTCAACTCGATCTCAACGCCGACTACAGTGGAAGTTGATTCAGTCTTCTCCCGGTTGGACCTCAAACTCCCGCCGAATGTGCCAGTCAAGGTAATCACCGACGGTGTCTTCAACTCCCAGTCGGATCTTGAGCTGCCACAGGATCAAGGACAGGTACCTGAGAACACACCGCTGCTGACGATCAAAGTTGATGGCCTCTTCTCCTCCTTCGGGACCGAGGTAGCCAGTACCAGCACCCCTGCCGTAATCACCCCGGAATTCTAAGGACTGAGCACCATGAACCATGATTCTCTACAACCCAAAAAGTTCCCTACCGGAACGTTGGTATTCGGCCTCATCCTGATTGTGGTGTCACTGGCTACGCTGAGCCGGACCATCTTCCATTGGAGCTTTGACATGCCGCTGTTTTTGATCATTGTTGTCGCCTTTGCAGGCGTAGCAATGATCATCTCCGGACTTTCCGCAGCCGGCAAACGCCGCCGAAGCGAGTCGGAAATCCCAGCCCCCACCGACCCTAACCTCTAATCCCCAACTATTAGCTACCTCAAGCACAAGGAGATTCACCATGGACCAGTTCTTCAACTCCCTACGTAAAATGCCACTCCGTCGCGGGCCAGCTCGTATTGCTGGCGGAGTCGCTGGAGGCATCGCCGACAAGTTCGGTTGGGATGTCACCATTGTCCGTATTGCGTTGCTACTTTCCTTCTTACTTCCAGTCTTCGGAATCGGTGCCTACATCGTTGCTTGGATTCTGATTCCAGCTCAGGACAACAGCATCATTTTGCAGGACTGGATTCGAAAGTTTTAGGATCTCAAGATTTCCGTAATGTTTCGCGGAATTCACCAAGCTAGTTCCCAATACAGGGCGAGATGCGGTTACTTCAGTGGCCTGCAACTCGCCCTTGTGGCTTTAAGCACGTAGACTGTCATGCAGAATTGATGCTCAATGGCGCGCGGAAATTAATTGACATCCGAATGGAAATCTTCGTCGCACTAGTGCTGTTGCCATGAAAATTGCACCTTCTCTACTGCACGAGGCTTTCCACGTTTACAAAGCGAGGCCCAATGCGCGTTGGAATCATGACCTCAGGCGGAGACTGCCCAGGCCTGAATGCCGTCATCCGAGGAGCCGTCCTGAACGGCATCAAGAGCTACGACTACGAATTCGTCGGCTTCCGTGACGGTTGGCGGGGCGTCAAAGAAGGAGACTTCTTTGACCTGCCACGTACCGCTGTTCGAGGCATCGCTAAGCAGGGTGGAACTATTCTTGGTACCTCGCGTACCAACGCCTTTGAAGGTGAGCTCGGCGGCGCAGAAAACATCTCCCGTGTCCTGAAGGACAACAACATTGACGCGCTGATTGCCATTGGTGGAGAAGGTACCCTGGCTGGTGCGCAGCGTTTGTGTGCCGAGGGGCTGCCGATCGTTGGTGTTCCCAAGACCATTGACAATGACCTTGACGCTACCGATTACACCTTCGGGTTCGACACGGCCAACCAAATTGCTGTGGAAGCCATCGACCGCCTGCGCACCACTGGCGACTCGCATCACCGTTGCATGGTTGCCGAAGTCATGGGTCGACACGTTGGCTGGATTGCCATGCACGCTGGCATGGCCTCAGGCGCCCACGCAATCTTGATCCCAGAGGTGTCCACCCCCATGGAACAGATCTGCGAGTGGGTCACCGAAGCGCATGAGCGTGGTCGTGCACCATTGGTAGTCGTAGCCGAGGGCTTTGTCCCTGAGGGTATGGAAGAAGCGTTCTCGGTACGTGGCGTGGATACCTTTGGTCGTGCACGACTCGGTGGCATTGGTGAAATGCTCGCTCCACTTCTTGAAGAGCGCACCGGCATTGAGACTCGTGCAACCGTGCTGGGACATATCCAGCGTGGCGGCGTTCCGACTGCTTTCGACCGTGTATTGGCCACCCGTTTGGGTATGGCCGCCGTGAACTCGGTTAACGAAAACGCTTGGGGCACGATGGTGGCCCTGCACGGAACCAAGGTTTTGCGGGTTCCGTTGCGCGCCGCGCTCAATAACCTTAAGCGTGTTCCGATGGACCGCTACGAGGAAGCTGCGATTCTCTTCGGATAATCTTGAAACGAGCTAAGGGGTGGGCTGGCAATGCTTAGCATTGCCAGCCCACCCCTTAGTTCATTGAACGATACCTTCGGCGCGTTGCCCTAGCCTTGAGGCGGCGTACGAAGGAATCCAGTAAAGCGTCCTGCAACCTGACCAGCGTCGGGTGCGACGATGACTTCCTGCGACGCAGGGTAGCTGGTTTCACCGTCGACAACACTCAAAACAGCTTCTGGATCAACATTGCGTTTGACCACGGCCAAGGCGATCGGTCCAGCTTCATAGTGCAGCGTTGCTGAAGTGACACGGCCAACTGTCCGCTCCCCCAACTTAACTTCTGAGCCAGGAGCAGGGAGGGTGTGCATTGAACCATCTAGGTCGAGGAACACTACCCGGCGAGGCGGATGCCCGATGTTGTGCACACGAGCAATCGTTTCCTGACCCTTATAGCAGCCCTTTTCCAGATGCACTGCGGTACGCAACCAGTCCAGCTCATGTGGGATGGTCTTCTCGTCGATTTCCGCGCCGAAGCGTGGTTCCCACGCGGCAATACGCAACGCTTCAACTGCCATCATTCCGGCGAGTTCTTCGTCAGCTACGGCGGAGACCAGATCATCTAGTGCCACCACATGCAATAACCAAGGACGTTCCGAACCTGGGTGATCTTCACGCGAATAAGCCCACCCGCCTGGGGTGACGCCCGGCCATGGATCGGTCCAGATCAATGTTCCGGCGCTTGGAATGGGGCGGGTTGCCGCCAACACTCCATGAGTCTGAGACAAGTTGTTGACCTCGACGCGCAACATGAAACGCATGGAGTTCAAGAACTCTTCCAGTGCAGCTGCCGCACCTGGTTCCACGATGAGAACTAGGCGGTCTTCATCAACAAGCACCTTCATCTCGTGCTCGATGCGACCTTGGACCGAGAGCAACAACGTTTGTGTGCTCTGTGAAGGCTTCAGCGTATTTATGCGTTGGGTGCTCAGCGTATCAAGCCAGCTCTGGCGATCATCACCACGGATCTCCAGTACATCGAAATGGCTCAAGTCCGCAATGGCCTGACCTTCAGCCAGTTTCCGTGCCTCACGAGTCGGGGCACCGTAGTGCGCGGCCACGCCAGCATCAACGCCGCCAGCTTCCACTGCGCCTGCACGCTGTAAAAGCGGCGAATGGTAACCAGTGCTCATGGTTAGTTCACCGAGTCTTCGGCGACGACTCGCTTAAGCGCAGCTGAGGCGTGTGCTTGCAGATCGAGGTTGCCTTGGGAAACATCCCAACGCCAGAACAGTTCACCGTTGACCAAACCGTAAATACGGGTTGAGGAAGCATATGCTTTCGCATTTTTACTGCGTAACAGGCCTTCAGTTGCTAACTGGATTCGTGGACCGTCAATCAGTCCGTAATAGAGCTCAGACAGGCCGCCAGGATGGACGATGTGCGCCTGAATCTTAAAACCTTCATCGGTGTGAAGCTTCTGCACATCGTCAGCTGAACGCAGTACCGGGAAGATATCGCCCGGAGTCATACCCGGGCCAGCGTCAGCGTCTTGTTGTTGTCGGTCTAGAGACCAGAAACCGTTTTCAACGGCAAGGATCCGCAACTTCGTTCCGTCGGCCTCGGTAAGCCACGCTTCGCTGCGGTATTCAAGATAAGGGCCGCCAACGTCACGGAAAGTGACTTGTTGCCAAAAGTACTCGTCCTCGGCTTCGCCTTCGCCAAGTCGACCAGCACCTTCCCAAGTGCCGATGAGCCATGCGAAAGGTACTAGTTCCGGGGTGAGGTCCGTAGGGAGATCAAATGCCATGGACTGCTCGCTCCTAAATTCGTCAGTAGAGAAATGAAAACAGCGCACACGTTGTTGTGTGCGCTGTTTTTACTTCTGACCTTGGAAGAGGCGCTTGACTACCAAGCCTGCGAAGCCCGCCATGCCTAGACCGGCGATAACAACTAGTGCCTGGAAGAAAATTTCGAGTGCAAGATAATTTTCATTCATGGCTTCATCTTAGCGCGAGACGAAGCATAACTTCGACACACGTGACGTACCGCGCATCATGTTGCGCTAAATGAACGCCAGAACCTCCATGGCATACCAGCTGGCGGCACCGCTGATCAGAATAATTCCGCAGGAAAGACCAAGAATTCCGCTGATATTCCGAACGCTTCGGCTAGCCAGTGCCAGGGCGCGTAATGACCCGACAAGTAGCCCAACAAGCAGGCCAATGACTGCACCCTGGAACCACAGGATATCTATGGGCAATGCACTGGCGGCCGCGCCTAAAGCAACAGCTATAAGTGGTGCCAAGATCATGGTCATTCTGTTGGGCAAGCGGGTAACAACGACTGCCCCGGCACCAAGCAAAGAAATAACTGTGGTGACGGTGAGCCCAAACCCGTAGCCGACTTGCGCGCTGGCGGCCCATGCTGAACCTAAGACGGCCAACACCATACCGGTAACGCCAGAGACGACTCCGGCCAGTCGACCTTCTGCTGCAGCTCCGCGCAAAACTTGCGAGATGAATACCAACAGCACTCCGACGGCGATAACTTCTACGCTATGTGACATGACCGAGGAACCGGGCATAAATACTGTTGCGGCAGTTGCAGCTAGTGAGCTTAGGGCCAGAATAATGGTGATTGGCCATGGGGCATCAGAGCGGACCATTCGCGGCCAAGTGTAGGCAAAAACCAGCTGTAATATTGCGGTGACCATGCCCATGGGCCATGTCAGTTCTGAGAGGCTTGCAGCCCCGGTTAATAGGGCGACAGCAACTAGCCCGCACAATAAAACTTTGATTCTCAATCTATGTTTCCTGACGGTAATGTGTCTGCATCTGCGTGTTCACATGCATGATTCAACGAATTCATTCCTTATACTGTGACACGTAAAGATGATTAATTCGCAACCACTTGGCAGGAGGACGAGCTATTGGCCCACCTACTGCTACTTAGCAATCATGCCGAAAACGCTGCCGAAGTTCTTCCAGCACTCGAATTACTACTGCATGAGATTTCTTTTCTCCCGGCCAGCACCGAATCGCTGAATCAGGTTCCTGAATGTGACGCCATCATCCTAGATGCGCGTACGGACTTAATTCCAGCTCGGTCTTTGGCACAAATCCTCCACACGAATCTTAACTTGCCGCTATTGCTAGTTGTTAGCGAAGGCGCGTTGGGGATTCTAAATTCTGAGTGGCACGCAGCTGACTTTCTCTTGCCCTCAGCGATACCGGCAGAACTTGACGCGCGTATTCGTTTGATGCTCGCAGCTAGCCCCGTCGTTGCGCCTACTCCAGAACCAGCAGAGAACACTTCAGGATTGCGTATCGATGAACTGAGCTACACCGCTCGCATTGATAGCCGCATGCTGGATCTTACCTACAAAGAATTTGAGCTTCTAAAGTATCTAGCTCAGTTCCCAGGTCGAGTGTTCACCCGTGAACAGTTATTGCATGAAGTCTGGGGTTACGACTATTACGGTGGCACTCGCACCGTTGATGTTCACGTCCGTCGTTTACGCGCCAAGCTAGGCACTGACCACGAACAACTCATCGGAACAGTTCGTAACGTCGGTTACCGTTTCCATACCGAAGCATAACTTTCAGCTAATTTATGGCCAGTTCATTCATTCACCCACTATCGTGAAAGACATGAGTGAACTGCCACAGACCACAGTATCGATTCACCACGTGCCCGCGGAGCTTGATGAGCGCACCCTGAGCGATGTCCGTCGCTTAGCTACACAAGCCCAGGATGTCGACGGTAATCCCCCACTGAGCGACCAAACGCTGGTCGCTTTAGCAGCCGATGAAACAGATGAGAACATCATCACGTTGCTCGCTGAAGTTGGTGAAGGCTCCGATGCCGTTCTGGCAGGCATCGCAGTTCTTGTGCGCGAGGCACAAGATCAGCCATGGGTACTGGAACTCGTGGTTCACCCCAACCACCGACAGGCCGGTATTGGCCGCGCACTGCTGACCAAGCTCAATGAGATTGTTGATCTAACCAAAGTTCAGGCGTGGGCACACGGTGACCACGAAGCAGCCAAGAAGCTCGCCGAGAAGACTGGTCTAAGCCGTGTCCGTGAGCTATACCGGATGCGTCGTGAAGGTACCGACTACATTGAGGAAGCTCCGGCAGATCGCCGTATCTCGGTCCGCAGTTTCCGTGTGGGCGAAGACGAGCCTGCTTGGCTTGAGGCTAACGCCAAGGCCTTTGCACACCATCCAGAGCAGGGTTCCCTGACCCTCTCTGATCTCGATTCCCGTATGGCCGAGGACTGGTTTGACCCCTCAGGTTTCTTCCTGGCCTTTGATGCCGAGCAAAACCTGTTGGCCTACCACTGGACCAAGATTCACCCAGCTTCCGGTGATGCTGTTCGCCCCAGCGGTGAAGTCTATGTAGTTGGTGTTGTTCCCGAGGCACAGGGATTGGGCTTGGGTCGGTCGTTGACTATCACTGGTGTCAACTACCTGTTGGAGCTCGGAGTCGACCCCGTCATCCTCTATGTCGATGCCGAGAACGAACCCGCTGTCAAGCTCTATCGTTCATTGGGCTTCACACTTTGGGACGCTGACATTATGTATGGTCCGAAAACGATAGACTAGAAGTATCAGCGGTTTCATGTACTAATAGGACCGCGCTCACGAGGTGTTTTGGCATCTCCTCGCAGGAAGAAATGAGTTCAGCAGATGACTAGCTCCCCCCAGGAAACTACTTCTCAATTACGCGACGTTCCCTCTTCTAAAGTCAATGAAGACAGAATAGAGCCTGCTGATTCACTCCCGGATTTACATCCTGAGGGAGAATTTCAAAACGAACGTTTTCTCGATCGTGAACTGAGCTGGTTGCACTTTAACGCTCGTGTTCTCGAACTAGCCGAAGACACTAACCTTCCATTACTGGAACGTGTGAACTTCTTATCAATTTTCGCTTCGAACCTCGACGAATTCTTCATGGTTCGAGTTGCGGGGCTTAAGCGGCGTATCGCCGCCGGCTTGGCGGTTCCAGCGGCCAACGGGATGAACCCGGTGGATCAGCTGGAACTGCTACTGTCTTCGGCTCACTCTTTGCAGACCCGACACGCAAACGTCTTTTCCGAATCGGTTGCCCCTGACCTAGCCGAACAGGGTATCCGTATTACAACTTGGGAAGACCTCTCAGCCAGCGAACGCGATGTGCTTTCCAAGTGGTTTGTTGCACAGGTCTTCCCAGTACTCACTCCACTTGCCGTAGATCCGGCACACCCATTCCCATACATCTCAGGTTTGTCTCTGAACCTAGCGGTTGTTGTCCGCAACCCACTGACCGGCAAGCAACTCTTTGCTCGACTCAAGGTGCCCGATACCATTGCTCGCCTGATCAGCATCGATGGAACGCGAGCTGCGCATTCTTCACATCGCACCGCACGTTTCATTCCTCTTGAAGCACTGATCGCAGTACACCTTGAGTTGCTGTTCCCAGGCATGGAAATCGTTGAACACCACTTCTTCCGCGTTACCCGTAACGAGGACTTGGAAGTAGAAGAAGACGACGCAGAAAACCTGCTTCAGGCTCTGGAGAAGGAACTGTTGCGTCGTCGCTTTGGCCCTCCGGTGCGTCTTGAAGTTGCTGATGACATCAATCCTGAAATCATGGATCTGCTCACCAGGGAACTGGGCGTAGACGAAGACGAAGTCTTCAAGCTCCCAGCACCGCTGGATCTGCGAGGCCTGGGTGTCATCGCTTCCTTGGACCGTGCGGAGTTGCACTATCCAAAGCATGTCGGCCACACTTCAAGCCACCTGAACGAATCGGAAACTGCTAAGGCCGCCAACGTCTTTGCTGCAGTTCGTCGCCGCGACATCTTGTTGCATCACCCCTACGATTCGTTCTCAACGAGCGTTCAGGCGTTCTTAGAGCAGGCTGCTGCTGACCCTAAGGTCATGGCAATCAAGCAGACCCTGTACCGCACCAGTGGTGACTCCCCGATTGTTGATGCTCTGATTGATGCTGCTGAGGCAGGCAAGCAGGTTTTGGCACTCGTCGAAATCAAGGCACGCTTTGATGAGCAGGCCAATATCTCTTGGGCTAGGAAACTGGAGCAGGCCGGCGTCCACGTGGTCTATGGCATCGTCGGCCTCAAGACGCACTCCAAGCTGTCATTGGTGGTCCGCCGCGAAGGCGATAAGTTGCGCCGATACTGCCACATCGGTACTGGTAACTACCACCCACGTACCGCACGGTACTACGAAGACTTCGGTTTGCTCACTTGCGATGACACCGTTGGCGAGGATGTTTCCAAGCTCTTTAACCAGCTTTCCGGTTATGCTCCACGCTCAACTTACAGCCGTCTGCTTGTTGCACCCCGTTCGGTACGCACGGGCTTGTTGGCACATATCGAGAAGGAAATTGCCAACGCAAAATCCGGTATCGAAGCCAAGGTCGTCATCAAGGTCAACTCCATCGTTGATGAAGCAATCATCGATGCTTTGTATCGAGCTAGCCAGGCAGGCGTCAAGGTTGAGGTCATCGTCCGCGGTATCTGTGCACTGCGTCCGGGAGTACCAGGGCTGAGCGACAATATCGAAGTTCGTTCAATCTTGGGTCGTTTCTTGGAACACAGTCGCGTGTTCCTGTTTGCCAACGGTGGGGAACCGCTGGTTTACATTGGCTCTGCGGACATGATGCACCGTAACTTGGACCGTCGAGTTGAAGCACTGGTCTCCTTGCGTAATCCTGAGGACGTTGAGGACATGATCAAGCAGTTGAATCTGTACATGGCTGATACCACCGCTTCTTGGCATCTGAACTCGGATGGGGAATGGACTCGCCACTCCCAGGACGAAGAAGGTAATCCGCTCACCGACATTCAGTTCTGGCTCATCGATGACCATGCCCGCCGACGAAACAGTGGACGTAACAGCTAGTGTCAGAGTCTCAACTACACGAAGCCGCTTTGCGAGTTCGTGAAATCGTTCGCTCGGTAGATGCCGAGGAAATCACCCTTGGTGACTTCGACATCATCGCAGCTGGCGCCATCCCATGGCGGATTATTGACAACAAATTGCAAGTTCTGTTGATTCATCGTCCAAAGTATGACGATTGGTCATGGCCTAAGGGCAAGCTCGATCCTGGAGAGTCCATCGCAGAGTGCGCAGTGCGTGAAGTGCGTGAAGAAGTAGGATTGCGCATTACGCTCGGCATCCCACTCTCGGCGACAGCTTATTCGGTCAAGCAAAAGTCCAAGGTGGTGTACTACTGGGCGGCCAAAACCGACCATCGTACGCAGATTGACCCAGATGGCGCAGAATGCGACACCACACAGTGGGTGAGTGCCAAAAAGGCTGGCCAGCTCTTAACCAACCCCACCGATGCACAGCCTCTTGCGGACCTCATCAAGGCACACAAGAATGGGACGCTTGATGCAGTTCCGGTTTTGATTGTCCGGCATGCCAAGGCGAAGCCACGTGGCAATTGGACTCGTGCCGAGGGCGAGCGTCCTTTGGCAGCTACCGGACGTCGTCAGGCGCAGGCAGTTTCACGGATGCTCGAAGCATGGCAACCGGCCCATATCGCTTCATCCCCGTGGTTGCGTTGTGTCCAGACTTTGGCGCCTTATGCCAATTTGCATGCCATGAAAATGAAGAATGTCAGGGCAATCACCGAGCATTCGGCCATGAGGCATCCGGAGAGAGCCCGTCGCGCCGTTCAGAAGCTTTTTGATAAATATCGTTCCCAGGCCATCTGTACACACCGACCAGTCCTCCCCTTGGTACTGGAAGTTCTGGCGAAAAACTCCTCGCCTAAATTAGCCGATTGCTTACCTAAGGTAGACCCCTACCTTGAACCCGGTTCGCTAATTGTCGCGCAGCAAGTTCAAGGTGCAAAACCTCGGATTGTTTCCTTTGAAGTCCACGCCCCATTCCACGACTAATCACCGGCAAGACCCCGCCTCACAGCGGGGTCTTGCTTTATCCTCCTGAACTGTCCATACCCGTTGCATTCGGCTCCGATTAGGGATAAGACTGTATTCAACAGATGTTATCGATCGTCAATCGAGGTAAAGCCATGAATGCCCAACAACCGCATCAACCAGTGGATAAAGTTGTGCACCAGGGTCTGCGCCTTGACCATGATGAAAGTCGTGGACGCTTTTCGCTGTGGCATGGTTCTACATTTGTCGGTTTCTTGGGTTACTACCAAGAAGGCGACGTGGTAACGATCCAGCACACCATCATCAATGAAGAATTTGGCCGCCGTGGCTACGCACGCGCCCTGGTGACGCTGGTACTGGATCGCTTTAATAATGAAGGACTGAAGATCATTCCTGAATGCAGCTATGTTCAGGATTATCTGCGTCGCTATCCTGAATACAACTCCATGGTCGTCAAACCCAACTAAATTCGTTTCATGCGAGAAGAGTCATCTCGATCAGGTGTTCTGTGCAAAGTGCGGGTGAACTAAACTTGGTTGCGTGAACATTGCGACGCCTTATGAAGACTTGCTCAAGGATGTGCTGGAAAACGGTACTTCCAAAGAAGACCGCACCGGAACCGGAACTATCTCCGTTTTTGGTCGCCAAATCCGCTTTGATCTTCAAGATTCCTTCCCTCTGATCACCACCAAGCGAGTGCATTTTAAGTCGGTCGCGGCTGAACTGCTGTGGTTCTTGCGTGGTGAATCCAATGTGAAGTGGCTGCAGGATCAGGGCGTGCGTATCTGGAATGAGTGGGCCGATGAAGACGGAGAACTCGGCCCCGTCTACGGCGTGCAGTGGCGTAGCTGGCCAACCCCAGACGGTGGCCACATCGATCAGATTTCTCAGCTGGTTGAGTCCCTCAAAAATAACCCCGACTCCCGTCGTCACATCGTCTCGGCCTGGAATGTCTCGGAAATTCAAAACATGGCTTTGCCCCCATGCCACGTTTTCTTCCAGTTTTATGTAGCCGATGGCAAACTCTCCTGCCAGCTTTATCAGCGCAGCGCAGACATGTTCCTGGGTGTGCCTTTCAACATCGCTTCCTACGCTCTGCTGACCATGATGCTGGCACAACAGCTGGATCTTGAGCCCGGTGAATTCATTTGGACCGGCGGCGACGTGCACATCTACACCAACCACCTAGAACAGGTTAAGGAACAGCTCAGCCGCGATCCTTACCCGTACCCAACGTTGAGCTTCACGTCCAAGCCTGAGTCAATCTTTGACTACACGCTAGAAGACTTCAGCATCAATGATTACCAGCATCACCCAACCATCAAGGGAACTGTCGCCGTATGACCGAAGCACCGCGCCATGCCGAGCGGCTAGAACCGCTACTCGGAGCCATTTGGGCTCAGGCGAACAACGGAATCATCGGTGCCCAAGGCTCTATGCCATGGCATGTCCCCGAAGACTTGGCTCACTTCAAGCGCATCACCGCGGGCCATCCTGTCATTATGGGACGCGCTACATGGAATTCCTTCCCGGAAAAGTTCCGCCCCCTTCCAGGACGTACCAATGTGGTGCTCACCGCCCAGTCTGATCTCCACGATCAGTTGCGCAAGGACGGCGCGGTTCCGGCGTCAACTTTGGACGAAGCACTAGCCTTGGCGCGCAAGGCTGATGGCGGCGAAGAGGTCTGGATCATCGGTGGTGGCAAGGTTTACGCGCAAGCGCTGGATTTGCTGGACGTCGCCGTGATCACCAAATTGGATCTGGAACCTGCCGGGGACACGTCTGCGCCGCAACTGTCTGAAGACTTCGTTATCGGTGCAACTGATCCTTCACTAGATTCAGATGATGCCGATTGGCATGTCTCTTCCACTGGTACTCGCTACCGTTTTGAAACCTGGCTGCGCCAAAAGGACTAATACGAACATGAAAAAATACATCGGTGAGCTCAAGGAGCATCCAGAGGCACTCTTCGTGCTCGGCTACATGCTTTTTCCATTGCTCGCGTTAGCTGTCGCTGTCCTCGGGTTCTTCATGGTGCTCGGTGGGCACAAGATCTTCGGTTTGATCCTGCTCTTGGTCCCCGCCCAGATCTTCATCTTTGCCGCGGTGTGGGCCATTAACAACCGCAAGCGACTGCTTGAGGAAAAGTAAAACTTGCGCTGTATCGAATCACACCTGAGCCCTGCTGGGGCTTGGGTGTGATTCTGCTTTAACTGCTGTAACGAACCGGGCTTCACGCCCGGTTCGCCCCTACCATGGAAATATGACTTCATCTGTTGGTTTTGTAGGTTACCGTGGCATGGTTGGCTCCGTGCTAATGCAGCGAATGCTCGACGAGGGCGATTTTGCGCAGATCGATCCGGTATTTTTCTCCACTTCGAATGCGGGCGGACAGGCCCCTTCTTTCGCGCAGGGCGCTGGCGCTCTAGAGGATGCTTATGACATCCAAACGCTGTCCAAGCTGCCTATTATCGTTACCGCTCAGGGCGGAGACTACACCACCAAGGTTCATTCAGAACTTCGTAAGTCCGGCTGGGATGGCCTATGGATCGATGCGGCTTCCACGCTACGCATGAACGATGACTCGGTTATCGTTCTAGACCCAGTGAACCGCAATGTTATCGATCAGTCCCTTGAATCTGGAGTCAAAGACTTTGTCGGCGGTAACTGCACCGTTTCATGCATGCTTATGGGTCTGGGAGGGTTGTTCAAGAACAACCTGATCGAGTGGGGCACCGCCATGACTTATCAGGCTGCTTCCGGTGGCGGAGCACGCCACATGCGTGAGCTGCTCACCCAGTTTGGCGACATCAATGCTTCTGTAGCTTCCGAACTAGCTGATCCTGCCAGCGCCATCTTGGACATTGATCGCAAGGTGCTTGAAACTCAGCGCGGAAACCTCGATGCCACGCAGTTCGGTGTTCCTCTCGGCGGTTCGTTGATCCCATGGATCGATGCAGACCTAGGCAATGGCCAGTCCCGCGAAGAGTGGAAGGCTGGAATGGAGACCAACAAGATCCTGCAGACTTCCGGCGAGAACCACATCATCATGGATGGTCTGTGTGTCCGTATCGGTGCCATGCGCTCGCACTCTCAGGCTTTGACTCTTAAGTTGAAGGAAGTTTTGCCTGTTTCGGAGATTGAGTCGATTCTTGCCTCCGATAACGAGTGGGCCAAGGTCATTCCTAACGAGAAGGAAGCGACCATGGATCAGCTGACTCCGGTTGCTGCTTCCGGCACCCTGGACATCCCGGTAGGCCGCATCCGCAAGCTCGAAATGGGCCCAGAATACATCTCCGCTTTCACTGTGGGAGACCAGCTGTTGTGGGGAGCTGCTGAGCCGCTACGCCGCATGCTGGCTATCGCACAGGGCCGCCTCTAAACATCAGTCAGTGCCCAAGGTAAATGCTCGGCCCGGAACAGATTTCTGTTCCGGGCCGAGCTTTTTCTTTGTCACAGTATGCGTCAAAGTATGTGATTACATCTCATCGGAGAATTCGTGGCGAAGTAACGAGTAGATGACTTGATCATGCCATGCACCACCACGCCACTGTGACTGCCTGATCACTCCCTCGCGAGTGAATCCGAGTTTCTCCAAAACGCGCTGTTCGGCCAAGTTTTCTGCCGCTGTCGTAGCCTGTAACCGATGGCGGGGGTAGTGCGTAAAAAGGTATTCAACCAGTAGCCGCTGAGCCACAGTCCCATAGCCTTGACCGCGATACTTCGCAAAGAGTCCTATGGCAATTTCCCAGCAGGCCGAGGTGTTCGGGCGTCCCCAGCTGTTCACGGTAAACCAGTCAACTTTGCCGATGGTCCGCTCCCCTAGGCGTACGGCCAAGGCCCCATCATGGCTTCCAATGAATTGGTCCTGCTCCAGACGCGTGCGTAATTTGTTGGTATCCCAAAACCCGAACCATTGGTATTCGCTGGCGCCAGCGCGTGACTGGAAATTTTCCTCGAATAAGTCGATGTCCGAGTGACGCAATTTGTGTAGGGAGAGTTCTTGCATCGTCCTTACCCTTTCTGCAAACGGACTTCCATAAAGCTGCGTTCCTAGAGCGAAAGGCCGATCAAGAGCGGCTCGTTGACCAGTGTAATTCCAAAGCGTTCCTGCACTCCGGCGCGCACCGCGCGAGCAATCGCGACGATATCATCAGCCGTGGCATCACCGCGATTAGTAATAGCCAGGGTGTGCTTGGTGGACAGTGAAGCACGGCCCTCTGCCACTTCGTAGCCAGCGGTGCCTTCAAGACCGTAGCCCTTGCCGAATCCTGCTTGATCAATGAGCCAGGCGGCAGACAGCTTCACCATGCCTTCTTGAGCCACCGGGTAGTTTGGAGCATTTTCCGGGAGGCGCTCAAGTACCGAGGCCTCAACGATCGGGTTGGTGAAGAAAGAACCAGTGGAATGCGAGTCGGCATCCTTCGGATCAAACACCATGCCCTTGGAGCGGCGAAGATCAAGCACGTTCTGTCGAACCAGGTGCGCATCGGCGCGTTCTCCAGCTTCCACTCCTAAGCGTCGGGCAAGTTCCGCGTAACGGATCGGCGCAGACAGGCTATCGCGTTCAAGGAGGAAAGCTACCTCCAGCACCACATAGCGCGGTGAACCGTTGGGGCTGGTTCGTTTGATGATCGAATCGCGGTAAGCGAATTCCAATTGCGCGTTATCCATTTTGAGTACCTGGCTGGTTTGTCGGTCATAGACCCGCACCCATGCCAAACTCTGGGAAACATCTGCCCCATAAGCGCCCACGTTCTGTACTGGCGTTGCACCGGTGCACCCGGGGATGCCGGAGAGGGCTTCAAGGCCACTCAGGCCCTGAACGAGGCTGAATTCAACGGTACTGTCCCAGCTTTCCCCGGCTGCTGCCCGAAGCAAGACACTGCCGGAGGGCTGTTCGCTTAGGTGTAGTCCACGAGTAGCGATTTGGATGGCTACCCCTGGATATCCCTCATCGTTGATCACCAAGTTGGAGCCACCGCCGATGAGCAGAACATTCTGGCCGTTTTGATCTGCGGAAGCGACCGCTTGGGCCAGCTCGGCTTCGCTCGTTGCGGTGATCAGCTGCTGCGCTGGGCCACCAACTCGGGTTGTCGTCAGATTCTTCAGCATTATTTCAAGATACTTTCAGTGTCGAGGCCATAGCGTTCAGCCAGGTCAACAGTTTAGTTTTCGTTAGGTTGCTCGTCTTGCGGATAGCCAGCGGTATTCGACGAAAGAATAAACGCTAAGACGATCAGCAAAGAAATTGATCCCAGAGCCGGCAGTAGACCAATCGCTTGAGCTAACAGCCCTAATAATGGTGGCCCGCCCAAGAACGCTCCGTAACCAATGGTAGAAACCACGGCTACTCGTGTAGCGGCATGAATTGGATCATCGGAGGCAGCGCTCATGGCTAGCGGGAAGGTCAAAGCAACACCCATACCCCAAATTGCTAGTGCAACGAAGGCCAGTGGCAAACTGTGGCCAAAGGCAAAGAGCAAGACACCGATAAAAGCAGAAATCGCACTGGCGCGGATCATGGTCACCCGACCCAGACGCAAAATCAGATCTCCAGAGAGCAACCTCGTCAGGGTCATGGCAGTGACAAATACGCCATAACCAATAGCGCCGGTAGCTTCGGTGGTCTGATAACCGTCTGCCAGGGCCAAGGCGACCCAGTCCCCTGCTGCTCCTTCGGCGAGCGCCATGCCCAAGACCAGCACACCGAGGAGCACTGTCTGTGGTTCGGTCCAGGCACGCTTAAGTGATGGGCCATTGGACGTGCGAGAGTTACTGGAGGTGCGGCTGAAGTCTTCACCGAAGTAACGAGAACTATAAAGCACGGTACCGATGATGATTAGACCGACGAGCCCATAATGGTACTGCAACGGCAGGCCAATGCCTGCTGCCAGTGCTCCAATACCCGCGCCAATGACAGTTCCTATGGAAAAGAATCCGTGGAGAGCCGGCATGATGCTCTTGCCTAACGCGCGTTCCATGGCCGCTCCCTGAACGTTAGATGCCACGTTCCAAGAAGCTGTCCCTAGTCCTTGAGTAAACAAGAAGATTCCGCAGGCGAGGGTATTACCCAGAAGCCCGGTGCTGACTCCAACCAGGAGTAAGGAGCCACCACCAATGGTTGCGGCAATGCGCATCACGTTTGCTGCGCCCAGACGCAACACCAATTGGCCCGAGATGGAGACCGACAGGAAAGAACCTGCGCTCATACACAGTAGGAGTAAACCTACCTTCGCATGGTCTAGTTCAAGTGCGTCGCGCACCGCGGGCAGGCGCGAGACCAACGCGGAAATCAGTAGACCGCTGGCCAGATAGGCAGCCATCAACGCGTTGCGCCAGTGGATTACTGACGGTTGCGCATTACCGGTAGGCTGCATCGTTAGAGTTGCACCACTGCCTGGCACTTGAGCAATACCTTGCTGTCATTGGCGGTGACAGCCAAGTCAATGCGAGCGGTACGCTTTTCGCTGTCTAGTGCTCCAACTTTGCCTTCAACAAAGATGCTGGTGCCTTCAGCCTCACTGGGATTGCTACCTTCAGGGTCTTCTACAACGACGGGCTTGGTGAAGCGGGTCTGATAGTCGATGACGGCCCCAGGGTTGCCTACCCAGGTAGAAACCAAGTCAATGACAGAGCCCATGGTGAACATGCCGTGGGCGATCACTGAAGGAAGTTCTACTTCCTTGGCGAAGCGCTCATTCCAGTGAATAGGGTTGAAGTCCCCTGATGCGCCAGCGTATCGGACAAGGTCTGCACGGTTGACCTGAACCGTGTGGGAACCGATGACAGTTCCCTTTTCAAGTGTCTCGAAATCGATCATGTTTAGTCCTCAGCCCTTACCAGTAACGATGAAATGGTGGTGGCGACCTTTTCGCCGTCCACGGTAGCAATTTCTGCGCGGGTGGTGATCATGGCACCGGCACCCATTTCGCGAACCTGATCCACATGTAATTCGGCCACTAGTTCGTCGCCTGCCACAATCGGACGGTGGTGGGTGAAGCGCTGGTCGGCGTGGACCACGCGGGAGAAATCGATGCCAGAAGCTGGGTCGGCGATGAGCTGTGCGTCGGCTCGCTGAGCGACAATTATGGCGAAGGTTGGCGGTGCCACCACGTCACTGTATCCAAGCTCTTTGGCTGCCTGTACGTCGAAGTGAGCTGGCGAGGTGGCTTTGGTTGCCTGAGCGAATTCGCGGATCTTCTCGCGTCCTACTTGGTAGGACTGGTTGGCAGGGAATACGCGCCCTACCAGTTCGGGATTGATGCCCATTGATTCTCCTGAACGTTGATGTAACTGAAAATGACGCGGTGCTCCAAGAGCCACTTATCCAAGACGCCATCTGCTGTGTTGTTCTAGCTAGTACTTACTGTGCGTCGTTGCCTGAACGCTTCGGCGCACGTGGGGCTGCGAGCCCGTTGTCAATGCGCCACTGGCGAGCGTCCTTGGCCCGAACCACCATGCCGGCGATGTGGCAAAGCATGCCGACAATCATGATGCCGATGGCGGTGTAAACCGTGGGTAGGGACGGGATGTTGGCGCCAATGATCGCCAGAATAATGCCGGTTCCCATGATGGCCATGGCCGTGAAGACGAGCTTCTTATAGCGTGGTGAGGCAGCTTCCCAAGGAGTGTTGGTCATAGATCAAGTCTAGTTCAGCTACTGCTTTTGGGCTCATTGCTGAAGCGGTATTTCCTCGTGACTCGACCGACAGCACACCCACGCTTTCTAGAACAACGCGGATTGTTCTTCCTGAAACTCACCGTGTTCTTCACTCAGGTCTACTTCGCGGGTTTTAAGCTCGGCGGCATCAAGCAGGCGCAAGGTCGTACCTTCCCCGCTATCGGCCATGATGCTTTGCCCTAGCACGCCGCGAATACGCAACGTGTGTCGAGATCCAGGCACGGTCGAGGACCAAGCATGCAGGCTGCGGGTATCCCATGCCTCGATGACTGGGCGGGCGAAGCTTGGTTGTTCCCAGAGCTGATCAAGTAGCTGAACACCATAGTTTTCCAGGCCTCGTTGGGTGGCCAAAAAATCGCGTGCCTGATTGGCTGCCTGTTCGTTGATGGTATCTAGTTGCTGGTGATCCAATTCCCAGCCCACTAGTCCCTTGATCTTAGATTTTTGTCGCACCTGCTGGCTGAGTCCAACATGCTCGGTGACTAAATCTTCCAGTACGCGGATGGCCGTACCATCATTCGCGCGAGCAATGTAGCGGGCAATAACCGCTCCTTGTTGTGCAAGTCGGGTCCATTGGCTTTGCGTTGAGGTGGTTCCTACCTTGGTGGCGCCGTGGGCGAAGCTGGCAATGTACAAGAAGTGTGGCTGCTCCAAATACTTACGCATACCTTCAGGTGCTTCACCGGTCTTGTGGAAGTGATGCATGAATTTGGAATGGTCCAGCCTACGACAACTCTCACACTGGGTTCCGGTGCGTAAGGCCTTGTTTTTGGGGCATGGCAATACGTTGCGTGAACCATCGCGGTTCATGGTGATGTAGCCCAGGCAGAACTTTAGGTCGCCGACTTCTAAGTTCAGGCTGCGATTCAGCTCTAGGTATTCGGTATTCCAGTTCTCCCCTGTGCGTAGCCGGAGCATTGGCGCTGGCTCGTGTTGTGAGAAGCTGATGCCGTGGCAGAGTTGCCGAGAAACGCTAGCGAGATCCATCAATGCCTTCCTGAAGTTTCCCTTCCAACCATAGACGATCGGCATATCGCTACTGAGCGCACTTCCCGTACTGTTCCGTTCTGTATTGAAGAAATGTGCGGTGCGAAGTCAGCTGTTCAGAGTGGTCAACTAGGACGGTTTGTGTTTTACCCGATGGATTCACGTCTTGTTCTGACCTAATTCTTAGCCGGATGACCTACTCTAAAATTTATAGAGCGATCATGTCTGTTGACATCGCCCCAACCTGTAGAGGTGATTTAGGATTTCTATTCCATATCCAGAAGACAACAGTGGTGTTATCCCACTACCGTCTGCGGCAAATCTGAGTCCAGCCGAACTACAAGAAATGACTCAGGCATTCAGACTTGAGTTCCAGCGATTCATGATGGAATATCAGTTTGCCGTCGACGAGATTCTGACGAAGGTCTCAATTCTTCGCGAAGAGTTTCTCTACTTACACAAATACAATCCCATTGAGCACATCACCTCCCGAGTGAAGACTCCGGAGAGCATCATGCGCAAGATGAGCCAGAGAAATATCCATCCGTCACTCACAGCCATTAGGGAGAACATCAGTGATATCGCTGGTGTTCGCATTACTTGTAGTTTTGTGAAGGATATCTACAAAGTTCTCAATACTTTGACGGCGCAGAATGACATCCGCGTTATCCAGATCAAGGATTACATCAAGAATCCGAAACCCAGCGGTTACAAGAGTGTGCATGCCATCGTTGAAATCCCGGTCTTCCTCTCAGATGGACCGGTAAATGTCGTTGTTGAGCTACAGATTCGTACTATTGCTCAAGACTTTTGGGCCAGCTTGGAACACAAGATTTTCTACAAGTATGAGGGCGAAG
Source organism: Glutamicibacter sp. B1 (assembly GCF_039602135.1). Classification (NCBI taxonomy): domain Bacteria; kingdom Bacillati; phylum Actinomycetota; class Actinomycetes; order Micrococcales; family Micrococcaceae; genus Glutamicibacter; species Glutamicibacter ectropisis. The sequence continues at coordinate 2,524,215 of NZ_CP125942.1, forward strand.
TTCCAGCGCACTTGGCTTCGGAACTGGCTGAGGCAGCAGCGGTTGCCACCAAGCTTGATATGCAAATGCAACGCCTACACACCGAAGTGCACGGCCACGACGCCAATCACGAAAACGCTCACGGTCAAGAAGTAGATGCCGATATCATTCAAGGACTCTTCATGCTCGCCAAGGAGGCATCCTCAGGCAAGGATCATCACGAGAAAAATGAGTCGAAGTAAGCCCTGGGTTTAATCCGCAAACAGCCTCTGAGCATCACATCAACGTGCTCGGAGGCTGTCTTCATTCGACATACTTTTGAAAATGAAAAAGTCCCGAAATCCGTAAGGATTTCGGGACTGAATCTGTAGCGGCGCCGGGACTCGATCCCGGGACCTCACGATTATGAGTCGTGCGCTCTAACCAGCTGAGCTACGCCGCCACAAGTGAGAAGCTATCCAGTAGAAGCCAAGAAGGCTTCTCACTCAGAGCCCCCTGCCGGAATCGATCCGGCGACCTCGTTCTTACCAAGAACGCGCTCTACCACTGAGCTAAGGGGGCAACGAGTAAATACTCTACACGGATTCACGCGCAAACAAAAATCGGCACTGCAGGGCTCAGATCAACACGCGAAAATCGAATAATACCTAGTCAAATGCCACTACCGGCATCTTCTAATCCCATGCGGGACGATCAGTGGCACAAAAGTGCTTTGGTGACGATGCTCACTGATGGGAATTTACTGGTCAATCCACGATTATTACTGCTTTCAATTCATGACTAAATTTTCCCCGCATTCACTGCGCTCTAGCCAGTCAATCCTTCAAGACCACTACTTAGCTCCCCTGAACCTGGCCAACAAATGACACCAGGCATCTCGCGCGGTCCAACACTTTTGGTTTCGTCATTGCCAATTCATGAACAACAATTTTCCCCCTCCACGAGGCCCACTCATGCAACCCCGAAACTAGGCCACACCTCACTATTTATTCTGGACTTGAGTAGGAATCTTGTGACCTCAACAACAAACGCTTTCAGGATTTTGAAAACTCCAAAAACCTGTGTAGAGTATTTACTCGTTGCCCCCTTAGCTCAGTGGTAGAGCGCGTTCTTGGTAAGAACGAGGTCGCCGGATCGATTCCGGCAGGGGGCTCGAAATAAGAGAGACAATCTGAATTCAGGTTGTCTCTCTTTTCGTTTTCACGAAGCCATTATTCTTTCCCGCATCTGAGCGGATTTTCTTCATTTTTCACAAGATACTCTTCGCAGAGCGTTCGTCATTTTGGGACGGGCGTTTGACTCAGGCAGAAATTTTCATGCTAGTGTCGTCTGCGACCACACGGGAGCCCCTTGGCAGGGGCTGAGATCGGACTGCAGCCGTCCGCGACCGTTGAACCTGTCCGGATAATGCCGGCGAAGGAAGTGAGTTTCTTAATGGAACAATTTGAACAGCATTCTGCCCACTCTCTCGCGTTCCGCGAATCCGAGGGTATTTCAGTTCCGGTCACGCAAATTTCTCTTGCGGACTCCCCCAACGGCCAGCCCAACGAACCGGTGCAGGTATATCGCACCAGTGGGCCGGGCAGCGAACCAACACAGGGGCTGAGACCTTTTCGAGAATCTTGGATTCTTGACCGAGGCGATGTTGAAACCTATGCGGGGCGCGAACGAAACCTGCATGACGACGGTCGCTCAGCGGTCCGTCGCGGTACCGCAAGCGAGGAATGGGCTGGAAGAGCCGCTCCCCCGTTCCGGGCCGCTAATGGGGCTACGGTGACTCAAATGCACTACGCACGTGCTGGCATCATCACGCCCGAAATGCGTTACGTTGCACTGCGCGAAGAATGCGATGTGGAACTGGTGCGTAGCGAACTCGCTGCCGGAAGAGCGATTATTCCTTCGAATATCAATCATCCGGAGTCCGAGCCAATGATCATTGGCAAAGCGTTCTTGGTAAAGATCAACGCGAACATCGGTAACTCGGCGGTGACGAGCTCGATTGCCGAAGAAGTCTCCAAATTGCAGTGGGCCACCAAATGGGGCGCAGACACGGTCATGGATCTATCTACCGGAGATGACATCCACACCACTCGCGAATGGATTATCCGTAACTCTCCAGTGCCGATCGGCACCGTACCGATCTACCAGGCTCTGGAAAAAGTCGATGGTGAAGCAAACGCACTGACCTGGGAGATTTTCCGCGACACCGTCATCGAGCAGTGCGAACAGGGCGTGGACTATATGACCATCCATGCCGGGGTGCTCTTGCGTTATGTCCCGCTGACCGCCAACCGAGTTACCGGCATCGTTTCGCGCGGTGGATCGATTATGGCCGGATGGTGCTTAGCTCACCATCAAGAGAATTTTCTCTACACGCACTTTGATGAACTGTGTGAAATTTTTGCCCAGTACGATGTCGCTTTCTCCTTAGGCGACGGACTACGCCCAGGATCTATCGCGGATGCCAATGATGCGGCGCAATTCGCTGAGCTAGATACCCTTGCTGAATTGACGAAGCGTGCGTGGAAGTACGACGTGCAGGTCATGGTCGAAGGACCTGGGCACATTCCTTTCCACTTGGTCCGAGAGAATGTAGAGCGTCAGCAGGAGCTGTGTGACGGGGCGCCGTTCTATACGCTGGGTCCCCTAGTCACCGACGTTGCTCCGGGCTATGACCACATCACCAGCGCCATTGGAGCCACAGAGATCGCTCGGTATGGCACGGCCATGCTGTGTTATGTCACTCCTAAAGAACATCTTGGATTGCCCAACCGCGACGATGTCAAAACCGGTGTGATCACCTACAAGATCGCGGCTCATGCGGCAGATCTAGCCAAGGGCCACCCCGGGGCTAGTGCCCGTGATGATGCTCTGAGCAAAGCACGTTTCGAGTTCCGCTGGAATGATCAATTCTCATTGAGTCTGGATCCTGTGACTGCGCAGGAATTCCATGACGAGACGTTGCCTGCAGAACCAGCCAAAACGGCACACTTCTGCTCCATGTGTGGTCCTAAGTTCTGCTCAATGCGCATCTCGCAAGACATTCGTGATGAGTATGGGTCAGCGGAAGCTCAGGCCGCTCTCGCAGGGATGGCACAGAAGAGCCGAGAGTTTATTGAAAGCGGCGGAAAAGTATATCTCGGAGACGAGATTCCGGTAGGCAGCACGGCCCCGTAGGAGCGTTAGGGCTCCACCAGCCCTAAGCGCAAACAACGCCCCTGGTTCAAGCTGAAAAGCTTGAGCCAGGGGCGTTGTGCTGCGCAAACTAGTTAGTTGCGTAAGCCATTGACTTAGTAGTCGCGACGGCCACCGCTGCGACCCGAATCGCTGAAGCGATCCTTGCCACCACGTCCACTGAAGCGCTTCTCGCCGCCACCACGACGGTCGTTGAAGCCACCACCGCGGCCACCACGGAAGCCTCCACGATCGCCACCGCGTCCACCACGGTAACCACCGCGGTCGCCATCGTCGTCACGACGTGGCTTGCGGCCGGAGTCCAGCTCCATGCTGATCAGTTCGCCGCCGATGCGGGTCTTGGACAGTGCACGCCACTGGTCCTTGCTCAGCTCTGCTGGCAATTCAACCAAGGTGTGATCCGAGCGGATTTCAATGCCACCGATTTCGGAGGAGTTGAAGCCACCTTCGTTAGCCAAAGCGCCAACGATCGAGCCTGGCTGTACGCGGTTACGACGGCCAATGGCCAGACGGTACATAGCGTTGCCTTCAGCAGCGGTCTTGCGAGCACGAGGACCGCGTTCGCCACGCTCGCCACGATCTGCACGGTCGCGATCCATGCGAGCCTTCTTCGAAGGAGGGATCACTGGTTCGGTCATCAGCAGTGGGCGTCCACCCTGAGCCATCAAGGCAAGAGCAGCAGCAATTTCCAGCTGGTCCAGGTCTTCGTGGTCAGCTGCAAACTTCTCGACGATTTCGCGGAAGGTAGTCAGGTCCTGACCGCTGATGGTCTGATCGATGCGATCGGTGAACTTCTGGATACGACGGTTGTTGACCGAATCCAAGGAAGGAAGCTGCATCTGGGTCACCGGCTGGCGGGTTGCCTTTTCGATGGCACGCAGCAAGTACTTTTCGCGTGGGGTCATGAACAAGATCGCGTCACCCGAACGACCTGCACGGCCGGTACGGCCGATACGGTGCACGTAGGACTCGGTGTCATGTGGGATATCGAAGTTAATAACGTGGCTGATACGCTCCACGTCCAAACCACGGGCTGCCACGTCAGTAGCAACCAAGATATCGATCTTGCCCGAACGCAGGTTCTCAACGGTGCGTTCACGCTGCTGCTGTGGGATGTCACCGTTGATGGCAGCGGCGGTAAAGCCACGAGCCTTCAGCTTGTCAGCCAAGTCTTCGGTAGCCATCTTGGTACGTACGAAGGTGATCACGCCGTCGAATTCTTCGGATTCGAGGATGCGAGTCATAGCGTCCAGCTTGTGGGCACCCATCACCTGCAGGTAACGCTGGGTGATGTTGGTGCCGGTGGACTGCTTGGACTTAACAGCAACTTCCTGCGGATCACGCAGGTATTCCGAGGCAATGCGACGGATGGTGCGTGGCATGGTGGCCGAGAACAGGGCAACCTGCTTCTCTTCTGGGGTTGCTTCCAAGATCTTGTCGACCTCTTCTGCGAAGCCCATGCGCAGCATTTCGTCGGCCTCGTCGAGGACAACGTACTGCAGGTTGGACAGGTCCAAAGAACCCTTGTTGATGTGGTCGATAACGCGACCTGGGGTACCAACAACAACTTGAGCACCGCGGCGCAGACCGTTGAGCTGTGGGCCGTAAGGGGAACCACCGTAGACCGGAAGAACGGTGAAGTCCGGCAGGTACTTAGCGTAGGAAGTGAAAGCCTCAGCTACCTGGAGTGCCAACTCGCGAGTTGGAGCAAGGACCAGGATCTGTGGGGTGCGGGCTGGACCATTGGTGTCAGCCAGCTCTGCCATGCGGGAGAGGGCAGGAAGTGCGAAAGCAGCGGTTTTACCGGTACCGGTCTGAGCCAGACCAACCACGTCGCGGCCTTCGAGAAGCATTGGGATGGTAGCTGCCTGAATTGGCGATGGCTTTTCGTAGCCCAGGTCAGCTAGAGCAGCAAGCACACGGGCATCCAGACCAAGTTCGCTGAAAAGAACCGTTGGTTCTTCTGGGTTCTGGTTGTCGTTAGTGTTTACGGGCATGTCAGAAGACACGAAGAATTACCTCATTCGTTGGGGAAGGGCCTTGGCCGTCCCCAAAGAAACGACGTATAGGCTGCACAGTCAGATACAAGTCACGCTCACCCAGCGCTCCCCTATGACATAAGAAACCGCACACACTTTGCGGAAATACAACACGAGAAGGCTCCGGCCTCAAAAATTGGGCTGGATGCAAGGGATACCCTGATGTTCGCGAACACTTAACACTAACGTGTAACCCCTGTAATTGTCAGTGCTCAGGCCGTGTGAGATCGGGCACCGCGACAGAGCACGTAGTGTTAATGATGTGAAAAAACCTCTTTTGGCGCGACGCCCCGATGAGACGGTTCCCGGTGGACTGCTCATTGCCCAGTTCCTTTGGCTCCTAGCCGGAGTGCTATTTCTCGGCTTTGGAGGTTTCCTCATTTATGAGCACAGTGGCGACGCATCACTAAACTTTGGCGCTATCGCTTTGGCACTGCTTTTTGCGGTGGCTGGCTGCGCCTGCGCGGTGCTCGGTTACCGCCTGTTCATTGGTGAACGCTCGGCCCGCACCAACCTCACCTGGCTCGGTGTGATCATGGCTCTACCGTTGCTGCTGCGTTTTGGGCGTTACTCCTTGCTGGCAGCCATCGTCATGTTCAGCGTGGTCCTCATGTGGACACCGAGCAGCAATCGCTACTTCAAAGTGGTCTCGCCCAAGCCGGCAAAAACCCGTCGCCGATAACACTGGCGGAGATTTCGCAAAGAAACAAAGGACGTGGGGAGCAGTTCATATGAACTGCTCCCCACGTCCTTTTAGTTCAACCCCTTAGAGGTTGGCGAAGGCCTTATCCAGGTCTTCGATCAGATCTGCAGGATCTTCGATGCCTACCGAGAGGCGCAACAGGTTCACTGGAACTGCCAGCTCGGTACCCTTCACCGATGCGTGGGTCATTTCCGATGGGTAGTTCATCAAGGATTCAATACCGCCCAAAGATTCAGCCAGGGTGAACAGCTTGGTGCTTTCAGCGATCTTGCGGGCCGCTGCTTCACCGCCCTTGAACTGCACCGAGACCATACCGCCAAAACCGCTCATCTGGTTCTTAGCGATGTCGTGGCCTGGGTGATCTTCGAAACCTGGGTACAGCACACGCTCAACCTCGCTGCGTTCACGCAGCCACTGAGCCACCTGCGCAGCGTTTTCCGAGTGAGCCCGCATGCGTACGCCCAGGGTCTTCAGACCACGAGTGGTCAAGAAGGCATCCATCGGGCCGGAAACCGCACCCACAGCAAACTGGATGAAACCGATCTTCTCAGCCAGAGCCTCGTCCTTGACGATCACGGCGCCGCCAACCACATCCGAGTGTCCACCGATGTACTTGGTGGTTGAATGCACCACGATGTCTGCACCCAAGGTCAGGGGCTGCTGCAGGAATGGGCTAGCGAAGGTGTTATCAACTACCAGCAGGGCTCCGGCCGCGTGAGCGATCTGAGCAACCTTAGCAATGTCGGTAATGGTCATCATTGGGTTCGACGGAGTCTCCACCCAAACCAGCTTGGCCTTGTTTTTCTCAATGGCGGCAGCCAAAGCGGCTTCATCAGCCATGTTCACCGGAGTATTGCCGATGCCCCAGTCCCCGAGCACGCGATCAATCAGGCGGAAGGTTCCACCGTAGGCGTCGTTTCCTAGGACAATGTGGTCCCCCGGACGCAGGATGGCACGGATCAGGGAGTCTTCGGCGGCAAGGCCCGAGCCGAAAGAGAATGCGTGAGTGCCGAATTCGGCACCGGCCAGCTGAGCCTGCAAGGCATCACGGGTTGGGTTGCCACCGCGTCCGTACTCGTAGCCGCTACGCAGGTTGCCAATGCCGTCCTGCGCGTAGGTCGATGAGAAGTGCAATGGTGGCACCACAGCACCGGTGCGTGGCTCAAATTCCTGTCCAGCGTGGACAAATCGAGTGTTAGATCCCTGAGCGTTTTCAGTCATCAAAATCAGTCCTTAATTGAATTCTTTAGCGAGTTGAGTAGGCCAGCAAATCAGCTGCGGTGGCGGCGGCAATAACTTCGCCGGCCTTGGTCACCAATACCGCAGGATGAGACTTAAGCAATTCTTGAGCATTATCAAGGGTGTCAGCCACACCAATCAGGGGCATGGGCAGGCTCCCGAGTTCTTTGATCGTGGTGGTTGGCTCGGCGCCGGAGAGCAATGCGTCAGTCAAAGTGTTAGCACCAATAACACCGCGTACCTCACCGATACGTGCCGGAAGGGTGACCGCTGAAACAACCAGCGCATCGGCACCCTGCTCACGCAATGCCTTCGCTGCCTGAAGCAGGGTGGCATCTTCGCTGATGGTTTCCGGGCCCTGTTTGGACAAGGCTGAACCAATGAAGTCCAAGGCGGAGTAGTCATCGGTGGTGAAGCCCTGCTGCAGCATCCAGCTATCGTTGAAGATCTTTGCAAGGTATCCGCGTCCACCATCTGGTGCAATGACTACTACTACGTCATCTTCGCTCAGATCACGCGCTGCACGCAGGGCCGCGACCACTGCCATGCCCGAGGATCCGCCAAGTAGTAGGCCTTCCTCGTTGGCCAGGCGACGGGTCATCTCGAAGGCTTCAGCATCGGTGACGGCCTCAACCTGGTCAGGCACCGATGGATCGTAGTTGCCTGGCCACATATCTTCGCCGACGCCCTCAACAAAGTATGGGCGTCCGGTACCACCTGAGTAGACCGAACCATCTGGGTCGGCAGCAATGATTTTCACTGGTCCTGAAGCGCGGTCAGCAGAAATTTGCTTAAGGTAACGGCCCGTGCCCGTGATGGTTCCACCGGTACCGGCGCTAATCACTGCGTGGGTGATCTTGCCGTCGGTGTCGTTCCAGATTTCTGGTCCGGTGGTTTCAAAGTGGCTGTCTGGTGCGCCAGGGTTGGAGAACTGATCAGGCTTGTAGGCACCATCAATTTCGGTGACTAGTCGGTCGGAGACCCCGTAGTAGGACTCCGGAGAATCAGGTGCGACGGCTGTCGGTGTGACAACAACCTTCGCACCGTATGCACGAAGCACGTCTCGTTTTTCTTCGCCGACTTTATCCGGGGTGACAAAAATCGTCTTGTAGCCTTTGAGCTGACCGACCATGGCCAAACCAACACCGGTGTTACCGCTGGTTGGTTCCACGATGGTTCCCCCAGGCTTGAGCTGACCGCTTTCTTCAGCGCGCTCAATCATCTTCAACGCAATGCGGTCTTTGATGGAACCACCGGGGTTCAGGTATTCAAGTTTGAGCAGTACCGTGGCTTTGACCCCATCGGTAACGCGGTTGAGCTTCACCAGCGGGGTATTGCCGATCAGATCTAAAACTGTGGACGCATACTTCATGTCAAGAACTTTACCGGCGTACGTCATACATGTCGTTCTGGAACGTAGCGAAACGTCATGCAGTGGACGTGATCTTTTCAACGATGATAAAGGCTCACCGCTACGTTCATGTCGGGGCCGAGCTATAGGATGCGAAATATGCAGAAATCTTGGAGCGCCAGCTACCGCCCGCAACGACCAGTGTCACTGATGAAGTCATTGGGGATCTTGCGACGCGGCCTAGGCGATCCAACGATCCGGCTTACAGCCACCGAAGCCTGGTTCGCTTTCACTACAGTGGACGGGCCGGCAACCTTGCACATTTTGAAACAGCAGAGCGACGGAGCAATACAACTAGAGGCGTGGGGTTTGGGCGGACAATGGGCCCTTGATCACGCACCTAATTTGTTGGGAGCCGACGATGACTGGACGGAGTTCGACGAGAAGTTACGCGCCGGAGTATTTCCAGAAATCATCGTGCGTGCCCGTTCCGAAAATCCAGATCTCGTTTTTCCAAAAACGGGGAGGATCTTTGAACACGCTCTGGGCGCCATTTTGGAACAACGGGTCACTGGCATTGAAGCGAACTATGCATGGCGTTGGCTGATCCGGCACCATGGACAACCTGCCCCGGGACCGGCGCCAGAGGGATTGAGAATTTTTCCTACGGCGCATCAGCTTGCTCAATTGCGCCGCTGGGATTGGCAGGCTGCCCGCGTTGAAGGACAGCGCGCTGAAACTATCAGAAGATTTGTCCAGGTCGCCGGTGCCCTCAACTGGTGGGCGGACAAGGACTTGGATCAGGTAAAACCGGCAGCGATGGCGCCGGGAACCCTTGAAGCGGCGATGGGCTCTATCCCTGGGATTGGTCCGTGGACTATTGCCGAAACGCTACAGCGTTCTCATGGCTCAACGGACCACATTTCAGTGGGTGATTTCCATTTGGCGGATTTTGTCGGCCAAGTACTGACGGGGCGTCGAATTACCGATCATCAGATGTTGGAGCTCATGGCTCCTTTTGCCCCGCACCGGCAGCGGGTGATCCGACTTTTGGGACTTTCGGGAGAAAAGAAACAGAGCTTCGGGCCCCGCTACGCTCCGCTGGATCATCGGCAGAGGTAGGGCCCGAAGCCCACAAGTGATCTTAGGAGTTTGCCTGTGCGGCTTCCTCAGCGATCTGCTTGTGTACTTCACTCATATCAATACCCTTGACTGCGGTGACCAAGTCTTCGAGCTGTGACTGGTTCAAGGCACCAGCCTGCGAAAAAACAAGAACCTGTTCACGGAATGCCATGATGGTAGGAATCGAGGTAACGTTGGCTGCACGTGCCAAGCCCTGCTCGGCTTCGGTATCTACCTTGGCAAAAACAACATCGGTGAACTTGTCCGAAGTCTGATCATAAACCGGAGCAAACTGCTTGCACGGTCCACACCAATCAGCCCAGAAGTCCACGAGGACGATGTCATTGTCTTCAATCAACTTCGCGAAGTCGTCTTCGCTCACATTTCTAGTTGCCATGCCTATACGGTAGCCGAATTTCAGATGAAATACGTAGAAAGGTGATCTTCATTGGCAGTGGGAATAGATCCGAATCACAATGAAACTACTTCCGAGATGCAAAAAACTCCCGGATCAAAGATCCGGGAGTTATTTGTGGCAGATACTGGATTCGAACCAGTGAAGGCATAGCCAGCTGATTTACAGTCAGCCCCCTTTGGCCACTCGGGTAATCTGCCGAGTTTGCTCTTTCAAGAACATTTGTTCTTGTCGGAACGAGAAATAACTCTACAGGAGATTTACAGTGAAGTGAAATCGAGGAGGCTCTTTTTGCTGTAAGCCTGATCACAGCCCGATTTTAGGGCTTAAAACCGGTAGGCTATGTAGCGAATCAGAACCGTTACAGCTAGGAGTATTCACATGGCTAGTGATTCCACATTCGACGTTGTCAGCAAAGTTGATAGCCAGGAAGTCGCGAACGCGATGAACCAGTCTCAGAAGGAAATCGCCCAGCGTTACGATTTCAAGGGCGTCGGCGCTGAGATCGATTTCAGCGGTGAAAAAATCTTGATGAAGGCGAACTCGGAAGAACGCGTCAACGCTGTTCTGGACGTCTTCCAGTCCAAGCTAATCAAGCGTGGCGTTTCACTGAAGTCCTTGGACGCTGGCGAGCCATTTGCTTCCGGCAAGGAATACCGCATTGAGGCGAGCATCAAGGAAGGCATCGCACAGGATGTCGCAAAGAAGATCAACAAGTTGATCCGCGACGAAGCTCCCAAGGGCGTTAAGTCCACCATTCAGGGCGACGAACTACGCGTCTCTTCCAAGTCCCGCGATGACCTGCAGGCCACGATGGCTCTGCTGCGTGACTTCGAAGAAGCAGATCTCCAGTTTGTGAACTTCCGCTAGAAGTAAGATCGGCATCTTTTATGCCAATAACAGTCGAGGCGGCTTTCCCAGTGATGGGAAAGCCGCCTCGACTGTCTTTTAGGTGTCCACACCTCGATTTCTACGAAGTGCGGACGCCTTATTGGCTTAGTATCCGCGTCCGCCAGCCATAGCTTCCAGTCGGGCGATTCGCTGGTCCATTGGCGGGTGGGTGGAGAACATCTGCTTCAGTCGCGAACCGAATGGGTTGGCGATCATCAGGTGCGAGCTGTTGACCAGCTTCTGGTCGTTCGAAGCCAAAGGTGCCTGCGAAATTCCCGATTCTAGTTTGCGCAGTGCACTAGCCAGGGCCAAAGGATCGTTAGTCAGCTTGGCGCCATCTTCATCAGCATCGTATTCACGGGTACGGCTTACAGCCATCTGGATAACGGAGGCCGCAAAAGGTGCCAACAACGACAAGGCGATCAGCGCGATGGGGTTCACGTTGCGGTTGTCGTTGTTTCCACCGCCGCCGAAGAACATCAAGAACTGGGCAATGGACGTGATGACACCGGCAATGGCCGCGGCTACCGATGAGGTCAGGATGTCACGGTTATATACGTGCATCAGTTCATGGCCCAGTACCCCACGTAATTCGCGTTCATTCAGCAGCTGCAAAATACCTTCGGTACAGCACACTGCAGAGTTCTGGGGGTTACGTCCGGTAGCAAAGGCATTGGGTGAGGACGTTGGAGAAATGTACAGGCGTGGCATCGGTTGCTGAGCGTTCATCGACAGCTCACGCACAATGCGGTACATCATGGGATTCTCGGCTTCACTCACCGGGTAGGCATGCATGGAACGCAACGCGAGTTTGTCACTGTTCCAGTAACCGTATGCGGTGGTTCCTAGACCAATCAGTGCGAAAACCCAGATGAACATTGACCGGCCGGTTCCGGCAGAAAGTAGCGAACCGATAGCCAAGAGCAAGGCGAACATACCGCCGAGCAACAATGCTGTTTTCAGTCCGTTGTTATGTCCATGCACCTGAACGCACTCCCCTAAATGACAATGACCACGATGGTGATTCCTAGTCTAGTCAACGTATGGAAGTCACCGTGGGTTCCGACTTTCTAAAGTTCAAATTCTCACTGTGATGTAAGGAACTGAACGCATCGTGAACTTTAAGCTCAGCGGGGAATAATGCGCTGACTGCGACGTTGTAGCTATTAGTTGCAAAGTGCAATTTTTGCACCCATGGACCATCTTTTCGAATCATTTTAGCTCGAAAGCGTACATTCTGAATGTCATCAAGCACCGCCACACCCGTCCGCTCTGAACACAGCTATGGTCTCATCCAAGGCACCTCGGCCTACCTCATTTGGGGTTTGCTGCCAGCCTATTTCCTGTTGCTTCCGAAGATCTCTGCCGTTGAGTTCGTTGCCGTACGCGTTCTTTTCTCTCTGATCTTCTGTTTCATCTTGCTTGCTGCCACCTCACAGATCCGCGCGTTTGCAGCGATGTTCCGTGATACCAAAACCATGGGACAGTTGGCGTTGGCAAGCATCCTGATCGCCGGCAACTGGGTCTTGTACGCGTTAGCGGTGTTGACCGGGCACGTGCTTGAAGCCTCCCTGGGTTACTTCATTAATCCCATCGTTGCCATTTTGCTCGGTGTCATCGTGCTCAAGGAGAAACTGCGCCCGTTGCAGTGGGCCGCTGTCGCACTAGCTACTGTCGCAGTGATTGTGCTGACCGTGGGACTAGGACGAGTGCCATGGATTTCATTGGGCTTGGCCTTCTCCTTTGGGTTCTACGGACTGGTCAAGAATAAGGTCGGTTCAAAAGGCAGCGCCCTCGGTGCGTTGACCATTGAGACCCTTTGGTTGACTCCGCTGGCGATTATCTACCTCATTTGGCTCTCGCAGACCACCGGATCCACCCTATTCAATAGCAATTGGGCTGGCATCCTGTTGCTGGCTTCCAGTGGCATTATCACCGCTGTCCCACTCTTGCTCTTTGGCGGTGCGGCCCGTCGCCTGCCATTGAGCACCGTCGGTTCCTTACAGTTCATCGCTCCCCTGCTCCAGTTCATCCTTGGGATCCTAGTCTTTGGCGAGCACATGCCCTTTGAACGTTGGGTGGGCTTCATCTTGGTCTGGATCGCGGTGATCTTTGTCCTGATTGACATGCTTCGCGCTCCCAGGGCAGGACGTATTCCGGAGCCGAAAAAAGTTGGTTAGTGACCTCGAAGAGGTCAGGCATTAACGAGTAAAGCTTCGGTTTCTCACTGAATCAGTGAGAAACCGAAGCTTTACTTATTCTGGGGATCAGGGCCTAGATACTAGGCAGCCAGCTTGCGGATGGCAGATTCGAGAACGTCGAATGCATCGTTGAGCAGCTCGTCGCCGATGACCAATGGTGGCAGCAGGCGAATAACGTTGCCGTAGGTACCGCAGGTCAGGATGACAACACCCTGAGCCAAGCATTCGGCAGCGATAGCCTTGGTCAGATCAGCATCTGGCTCCTTGCCGCCAGCTTTGACGAACTCAAGGGCAATCATGGCACCGCGGCCACGAACTTCACCGATGGCTGGGAAAGCGGACTGCAACGCGGTGAAACGAGCGAAGAACTTCTCTTCGATCTCGCGGGCACGAGCTGGCAGATCCTGCTCTTCCATGAACTTGATGGTTTCCAAGGCAGCAGCAACAGCCACTGGGTTACCACCGTAGGTGCCACCCAGGCCGCCACCGTGTACCGAGTCCAGCAGCTCTGCACGGCCGACGATGCCCGACAGTGGCATACCACCGGCGATGCCCTTAGCGACGGTGATGATATCTGGTTCGATCTGTTCGATGTCCGAAGCGAACCATGCACCGGAACGTGCGAAGCCGGCCTGAACTTCGTCAGCAACGAAGACAATGCCGTTTTCCTTGGCCCATTCGGCGATGCGTGGCAGGAAGCCGGTGGCAGGAACGATGAAACCGCCCTCGCCCTGAATTGGCTCGATGATGATCGCAGCGATCTGATCGCCACCGATCTGCTTCTCCATGGCCAAGATGGCGCGCTCTGCAGCTTCCTTACCGGAGATGTTTGGGTTCTCTTCACGGAATGGGTAGCTCATTGGCATGCGGTAGATCTCCGGTGCCAGTGGGCCGAAGCCGCGCTTGTATGGGGCTGCCTTAGCGGTCAGACCCATGGTCAGGTTGGTGCGGCCGTGGTATGCGTGATCGAAGGCCACAACTGCCTGACGGCCGGTGGCAATACGAGCAACCTTGATGGCGTTCTCTACTGCTTCAGAGCCCGAGTTGAAGAAGACTGCACGCTTCTCAAAGTTACCTGGGGTGATCGAGGCAAGCTTCTCAGCCAGTGCTACGTAGCTCTCGTAAGGAGCAACCATGAAGCAGGTGTGGGTGAAGCGCTGTGCCTGCTCGGCGACGGCCTTAGCGACTGCTGCGTTGGAGGCACCAACGGTGGTCACTGCAATGCCCGAGCCGAGGTCGATGAGCTGGTTACCGTCAACATCGACGATGATGCCGCCGTCAACGTCTGCTGCATAGACTGGCAGGCTGGAAGCTACGCCAGCGGCCACTGCCTTGGCGCGGCGTGCGGCAAGTTCTTCCGACTTTGGGCCGGGGAATGGCCCGTTGATTTTACGCTTCTGTTCAATGCGGTAGCTAACGTCCACCTGCTTGTCCTTTCATTGATGTTTTACGAGCACGCGGCTCGACGTGTTCTTACTAGAAGAATATTCTTCACGGCCCGTGGCCACTACCAGAAGTGGCACAACCACTTCCGGGGTCCGTAGTGCATCTGCACAGAAAAATACCTCCTCGCTCCGGGGCTACCCGAGGCGAGGAGGTATTTGTAGCTAGGCACCAATATTACAGACTGTTATTTCCTGTAGCGCCAGCGGTTTCTATAACGTCATCGTCGTCTTTTTCAGGGTGACGCGAGAGGTTGATCAAGGCTAGGACGAGACCGCCCCAGATGGTCAGCATAGAAATGATCATGAAGACAATAGCAACGCCGCTCATGGCTAGTATTCCTTTCCGACTGGATCCGGAAGTTCTTCGGCCTCAACGTTCCGCTGATGCTCTTCGAACTCAGGGTCATTGATCTTCGAGTTCTTGCTCCACGGAACAAAGGACAGTATCACTGCCCCGACAATGAGGGCACCTGCCATACCCCATCCGAAGACTCCGTTGAACCACAGTGGGTAGCCAGAGTATGACTCGTTGATCTTCGATTGGACTTCGTTGATCAGCATGTAACCCAACGCTGCTGGGCCGATGCCACCAACCAAGACCTTCCAACCAGTACCCAGCTTGATGGAGCTGTGACGGTTCAGGTGCTTGGCCAGCTTCGGCAGCATGCCAAGGCCTGCACCAAAGACGATCACCAATACCAGTGCACATGCCAGGATGCCGAACTGGTTGACGAAGGCATCCATAGTGTCCAACAAGTAGAGGCCCGTGGTGGTTGGGAAAAGGATCAATGAAATACACGCCACAGGAAGCACAACCACCAAGGTGGCCGGGGTACGCTTCCAACCCAGCTTGTCCTGGAACGCCGCCACGATGACCTCGAGGATGGAGATCAACGAAGTCAGACCAGCGAAGACCAGAGAACCGAAGAATAGTACGCCGATCAATCCGCCCAACGTTGCCTGCGAGACAATGGTTGGGAAAGCGATGAAGGCCAGACCAATACCGCTGGTGGCCACTTCGTCAACACTTGATCCTGCATTTTGTGCCATGAAGCCCAAGGCAGCGAAGACACCAATACCGGCCAGCAGCTCAAAGCCAGAGTTCGCGAAGGCTACAACGTAGCCCGAGCCGGTCAGGTCACTCTTACGCTTCATGTAGGAAGAGTAGGTGACCATGATGCCGAAGGCCACGGATAGTGAGAAGAAGATATGTCCAAAGGCCGCCGCCCACACTGCAGGATTCTGTAGTGCTTCAAAGTTCGGTGTGAAGAAGGCATTCAAGCCATCAATTGCACCAGGCAGGAAGACCGACTGAACAACGAGGATCACGAACATCACGATCAGCAGTGGCATGAACACGGCGTTGGCACGGGAAATACCCTTGTTCACACCGGCAACCATGATGATCACGGTGATCAGCCAAACAATCAGCATTGGTACGAAGATTCGGCCAACAAAGTCGAAGGAGACGTTGACGTCATCCGAAACCTTGAGGAAGTCCTGCATGAAGAAGCCGGAGGCGCCTTCAGGGTTGGACTCCCAAGCCTTGGTGATGGAGAACCAGCAGTACATGGCAGCCCACGCAATGATGGCTGCATAGTAAATAGCGATGACGAAGCAGATCAGTACCTGCCACCAACCGAGTACCTCAGCCTTGCGGTTAGCACGTCGGTAGGCCAACGGTGCCGAGCCGCGATAGCGATGACCGATCGCGTAGTCGAGGAAGAGTAGCGGGATACCTGCGCAAAGAATGGCTACGAGGTACGGGATGAGGAATGCACCGCCACCGTTTTCGTAGGCGACATAGGGGAAACGCCAAATATTTCCCAGTCCAACAGCTGAACCAACCGCAGAAAGAATGAAGAGCTTTCGTGAATTGAAAGTCTCACGCTTTTCAGATGCGAGTGGAGCGCCCTGTTTTGAAGATGGAGAGCTCATGTGTCTAAGCTACTGCAAAAAGTTCACATTATGGTCAATTTTCGGTAAAGCGTGTCCAGTATTTGAGCATTTTGCTGAAATGGGAACTTTCCGTCTGCCAACTAGAATGGCTCCATGGCAATTAGTTTACGCGGGCTCTTAGAGCATGACGAGCTCGACCTTCGTCCGATGACCGAACATGCACATCGCGATGACATGGTTATCACTTGGTCAGCCATTACCGAGCTCCTGGATCCCTCAAAATTCCTTACTGGACGAGAAATCGTACTGACTACCGGGGTTCGCCAAAAAACTAAAGCTGCACAACGAGAATTTGTCCGCGTTTTGGCCGCCAATGACGCGGTAGCCCTAGGTTTTGGTACCGGCCTGGAGCATGCTTCGGTTCCCGAAGCCACCATCACTGCAGCCCGCGAAGTTGGGCTACCGGTCTTTGAGGTCCCCTACCAAATCCCTTTTGCTGCCATCACTCGACTCATCGCCGAAGCCATGAATGCAGACCACCTTAAGCGGGTGGAAAATCTACTCAAGTCACACCAAAAGCTGGCTCGTTCTTTGCTCTCCTCGGATTTGGACAGCATGCTCGACGAGCTTTCTCGAATGCTCGGTACCAGCGTCGCCCTGAGTCTTCACGGTGAAGTGATCAGCGGAGACTATGAACCTGAGGGCACCTGGCACGAGCTACCGGTAGCCACCGGACTACGGGATAAATGCATCCTGCACCTAGCCGAGCCCTACGTTCATGACCCCGTGGTGGACTACGCGCAATCACTGATTGGTCTGGAAATGGCCAACAAATCCCGGCTGCGCGCCTCACAGCGCCAAGCCAATGGGCAGGTTCTCGCCGACCTCGCGGCGGGCACCCTGGTCGGCGCCGACGCTGCTGGACGACTTGGTGCGCTGGGACTAAATCCGCAACGCGAGCACTCAGTAATTTTGGTGCAGGCTTCTTCCCAAGCCGAGCGCCTACAGACTCTGCCGCTTCCCGCTGACCTTTCCTCGCAGGTTTCGGCCATCATGGAAGGCCGCTTGGCGGTGATTGTCGCGCACAGCAAAGTTCAGCTGTCCATCAAACATCTTGATGAGTACCTAGAAGCTGCCGGGATCTCGGCCCGAGTTGGCTACGGTGGCCGTTATTCAAATACCACCGGGATCCGTTGGAGCTACTTCGAAGCCCTCGAATCTCTGCGCCACGGCGAGCGGATCAATGTCCCAACCAAACTTTCGTTGACCTCTTTGCTCTTGGCAGCCCGTGATGTTCCACTTCAAGATCTCGCGGCTGAAGCGCTTGGACCGCTACAGGACTTTGATTCCACCCACGATTCGGATCTGCTTTTAACACTTCGCGAATACCTCAACCGCGATGGTTCGGTAGGTGCGGTTGCCGAAGCCTTGGGCCTACATCGAAACACGGTGCGCTACCGGATGCAGCAGATTTCCGAGCTCTCGGGCTACGACCCAAATGTGACAAGCGACCGAGTCCAGCTGTGGATCGCGTTGAGCGCACTTGAGCTTGGCTAATCTCGAATAGGATTAACCTATGGCTGACATGTTTCTAGAGAAGTTCCGTTCCTTGGTCCCCAAGTACTTGGATGACCAGTGGAATGAAGCCGACGGGTTAAACAGTGAAGAACTGCGTGAAGCCTTAGCCCAGTCCAAAGTATCCATTCCCTTCGTACTCGAAGAGTTCTACCTTGCGCTAGGCAACAATGAAGATTTCATGGAGGCCTACCACTACTTCTTTGATCCCGAAGAGCTGGAAATCGAAGACGGACACCTACTGTTCCTAGAGGACGAAGAAGAAAAATTCGTCTGGGCTTTCAAGGCCTCGCAAGTGGATGTTCCTGATCCCATCGTTTACCGCCGCAATAATGCCAAGGGCACTTGGACCAGCGAAGAAGGCACGTTTAGCGAGTTCACGCTGGACATGTTCGCGTGGGTCTTTGACGAATTGGCAGCCGAACTGGAGGACTAGTGCTTCACCGCTCCCATCAGCCGGCAGATTACCAATGCCCGTTTTGTGAACTGGTCCAAGGTCTGCCGTTTAGTCAGGATAATCTTTGCGCGCCCACTGATCTGATTTATCAGACTGAACTGGTGGCAGCGATTATGGCCTGCGATGGGTTTGGAAACTACGGTGGGCATGCGATGATTATCCCCACTGCTCATTTGGAAGCACTCTATGATCTTGATGATGCCACCGGGGCAGCGATCATGAAAGAAACCAAACGGGTGGCCCTGGCCATGAAGCTAGCGTGGAACCCGGAAGGCACCAGCACACGACAGCATAATGAGCCTGCGGGAAATCAGCATGTATGGCATTACCATCAGCACGTGTTCCCCCGCTATCACGATGACCAGTTGTATCAACAGTTACGTCATCGGGTTTCTGTTGAGGACCGGGCGCGGAAGGCGCAAGAGCTACGCCGTGCACTGTTCTCCCCCGAGCACCCAGAACCACTTCAGGCTTCAGACCTGGTGCGTTAATAGCTTCGTAGCAACGTAAAAGGGCAATGTGCGAAGACTTCTATTGAAGTCTTCGCACATTGCCCTTTTTGGATATTTCTTTGATGCTTCTTCTAGGCGTCGCGGGTGACCACGGCGTCAGCGAAGGAAATCAAGGCTTGCTTCACGGTGCCTTCCGGCAACGGAGCTAGCGATTGGATCGCGTCGTCTGCCCACTGGCGTGCGACCTTCCACGCATCGTGCACAGCAGAGTGCCCACGAACAGCTTCTACGGCCTGGGCTAGCGCTTCATCGGTGGAAAGATCAGCGTCAACCAATGCAACGGCCCCGGCAGCTTGCTCATCGCCGTTGGCAGCAGCCTGACGCAGTAGCAAGATCGGTAGGGTTGGGACGCCTTCACGCAAATCAGTGCCCGGGGTCTTGCCCGAGTCAGCCTTTTCCGAGGCAAGGTCAATCACGTCATCGGCCACTTGGAAGGCCACGCCAACCTTTTCACCGTACTCACGCAGCACGTCGATGTATTCTGGTGCGCCACCGAAGCGGGCACCGAAGGCACCGGAGGTGGAGAGCAGGGATGCGGTCTTGTCGCTAATGACCTGCAAGTGGTGCTCGATCTCATCGTCGCCTTCACGCGGTCCAATGGATTCGTGCAGTTGTCCCAGGCACAGGCGTTCAAAGGTACGCGACTGCCACATCACGGCTTCCGGACCAAGGTCTGCACCGTATACCGAAGCACGGGCAAAGATCAGGTCACCAGCCAAAATGGCCACTGAGTTGCCCCAGACTTCGTGAGCGGTTGGTGCGCCACGACGCAGTGGAGCGGAGTCCATAACGTCATCGTGGTACAAAGTTGCAAGGTGCGTGAGTTCCACGATGGCTGCAGCCTTGATCACTTCATCGCTCACGCCGTGACCGAGCAGAGAAGTCAGTAGCACCAGCAGTGGGCGAACACGTTTGCCACCAGCTTCGACAAGATGTCGGCTGGAAGCATCAATCAATGGATCGGAATTGGCCAGCGCATCGCGCAGCAGCTTCTCAACCTTCGCCATGCCCATGGAAATCGCCGGACCAAAGTCCGGGTCCTCGGCAAGCAGCGCAAAGCCCGAGGGAAGATTGATAGCCGCAGCTAATGCAGCGGTTTCAGGATTCAGCTCAATCGAGTCAGACACTTCGTGTCCGGCTGCGGTCCAGTTGCTCTTCGAATCAGTCACTGTTCTACGGCTTACTTATCTTTCATCGGGGTGGCCCTCGCGGTATGCGAAGACATTAATGTCTGCATCATGCAGACAAACATCTCTTCACTCTATCCGATGCGGTCCACCACTGGTTGCTGGCACGGCACAAGACACGAAGGCCTTGCGGCTAGAGACCTAGCAGTTCGTTCTAGAGTTTACCGGCTTGAGCCAGTACTTATCACCAGACCCGCCACATCTCACATGCGTGACTGGGGACACCTGCAGGGCATTTTCCCCGGCATCGCGCGGTAGGCTTAGCCTTATCATGTCTGCAGATTCGCCCGTTCTTAGCGCCAGCGCTCATCAGCCGTCGGCTCCTAGCCTCACCAGCATCACCTTTGAATATGTTGATGCTCCGCCAACATTGCTTGACGACTCATTGCGTCACCGAAGCCTCGTGTGGACCCGCAACGGTCACGGCTTGGTTGGATTCGGCACTGCAGCACGTCTACACACCCATGGTGAAGAGCGTTTTGCGCGAGCTCGTGCGTGGTTTGCTCAGCTCATCAAGAACGCTCAGATCACTGATCCGTTGAACCGTCCAGGCACTGGTTTGGTCAGCTTTGGATCATTCGCCTTCTCCTTTACTAGCGTCTTTGAATCTCGCATGATCATTCCGCAGGTTGTTATTGGACGTGATGAACACACAGCCTGGATTACTCTGACGGGTACCGCGGAGGAACTAAACGGGGTCACTTTCGAGCAGGCATTAAACCGAGCGAATAAAGCCATGGCAGATGCAGCCACTGCTGAAGGCTCGGCGGGGAGTATCAAGTTAACCAGTGGGCAGCTGACTGCCGGTTCCTATGTCCAAGCAGTCAAGAAGGCGTTGGGTCATTTTGATGAGCGTGGAATTTCCAAGTTGGTCTTGGCCCGCGATGTCCTCGCCCACAGCAGTACCCCTATTGATCTGTCCAAGATCGTGCATGCCCTCACCGAACGCTATGGCAATTGTTGGACCTACAGCGTTGACGGTTTGGTCGGAGCAACCCCTGAGATGTTGGTACGGGTCACCGATGGTTTGGCCGAAGCCAGGGTATTGGCTGGAACTTTGGACAGGGCATCGCAGGGTGCCGATGAGCCAGACTTTGCACAGCATCATCTCTTCGAAGATCCTAAGCAACGCAATGAACACCAGCTGGCCATTGATTCGTTGACAGATTCATTGAATCCAATTTCCCACGGCATGAGCGCACCAGAAGAGCCCTTCATTTTGCAGTTGCCTAATGTGTGGCATTTGGCCAGTGATGTCCGGGCTCAATTGCGGGCGGATGCCACAGGTGCCCTGCCTTCTGCGTTGGATGTTGCCGAGATTTTTCATCCGACGGCAGCAGTATGTGGTACTCCAACCAAAAAAGCCGGTGTGCTTTTGCGCGAATTAGAAGGCATGGATCGTGGCCCCTACGCTGGCCCCGTCGGTTGGGTGGATAGCAGGGGCGATGGAGAATTCGGCATCGCACTGCGTGGTGGAATCTTGGAAGATGAGAAGCTCATGCGTCTCTACGCGGGTTGCGGCATCGTTCCGGGTTCAGTCCCTGAAGATGAGCTGGCCGAGTCTTGGGCCAAAATGCGTCCGATGCGTCAGGCTCTCGGAGCCGAGTAGTACTTTCGGCAACTTGTCCGGGGTTATGTGTCGGGTGGATGTTTCACGAGCGTAAATTTTTCTTACCCTCGATGACACTTGTGTGAACTGTGTCTCATGCTGGTGTTAGCGCGGTTATGATGGGGGCATCGTAGTGATCCACTCGCATTAACCCGAAAGTAGGTTCTTGATCCTATGCGTAGCCCCAAGAATAAGTTCGTAGCTGCCATCGCGCTCAGCTCCGTAGCACTATTGGCCATGACCGCTTGCGGTTCCGACAGCAGCTCCAGCTCCGAGTCGAGTGACTCATCCTTCGAGCTGAATAAGGGCAAGCTGACCGTTTGCTCGGATATCCCCTACGAACCATTCGAATTCAAAGAAGGCGACAAAATTGTCGGCTTCGATATGGACATCGCCGCGGAAATCGCCAAGGACGCAAAGCTAGACTTGGATGTCCTCGACGACAGCTTTGATTCCATTGAATCTGGCCTGTTCAATACCAGATGCGATATTGCGATCTCATCGATCTCTATCACTGACGCACGTAAAGCCAAGATGAATTTCTCCACTCCGTATATGGATGACGACCTAGTCTTGATCGCACGAAACGATTCTGGCATTACCGATTTGGAAACGGCCAAGGATAAGAAGGTTGGCGTTCAGCAGGCAACCACCGGCGAAAAATACGGCAAAGAAAATGGTCTGGAAAACCTCGTAGGTTTCGAAGACGCTGGTCTGCAGACCCAAGCCTTACTCGCAAACCAGGTTGACGCGGTACTGGGCAACCAGTCAGTCCTCGGCTATGCAGTGAAGGACAAGCCTGATTACAAGGCTGTTGCGAACTTCAAGACGGGCGAGCAGCTTGGAGTTGCGGTCCCCAAGGACAAAGCAGAGACCTTGGACTTGGTCAACGGCACCCTCAAGCGTCTGACCGATGCCGGAACCATGGAAGAACTGACCGTGAAGTGGTTCGGCGAGAAGTAATTCTGAGCTGAACACGCACTGATCTATCAGGCGAGGGTTCGCCACGCAACGAATGCCATCAAAATTCGTCGCTACACGGACCCTCGCTACCTTTACGAGAGGTACATAACCCATGGCAATGACTACTAGTCAGCGTGCCCGTACGAGCAAAATCGTGCAGATTGTGCTCTTCTTTGCCATCATCATCGCTGTAATTGCACTCGTTGATTGGGACAAAGCTTCTTATGCTTTCTTCTCCTTCGACAAACTGGGCCCGATGTTCCCAGACATGATTCTGGTGGGCCTGAAAAACACCGTCTTCTACACCATTATTGCTTTCGCCTTTGGCTTGGTGCTAGGTCTGATCCTAGCCCTGATGAAGATGGCCTCATTCGCGCCATATCGATGGTTTGCCACCGCATTCGTTGAGTTCTTCCGTGGCATCCCCGCCATCTTGGTGCTGTTAGCGTTTGGTGTGGGACTTCCACAGGCTTTCGGCACGCAGTGGCCACAGCCAGTCAACGTCATGTTTGCCTTGGGCTTGGTTTCAGCAGCCTATATCGCCGAAACACTGCGTGCTGGTTTGCAGGCAGTTCCTAAAGGACAGACAGAAGCTGCGCGCTCTCTGGGCATGCCAGCATGGCGCGCGATGGTCACCATCGTTATCCCGCAGGCCTTCAAAATCGTGCTTCCTCCGATGACTAACGAAATCATTTTACTCACCAAGGACACTTCTTTGGCGTTCATCCTCGGTGCGACGATGGCCCAGTACGAGATGACCAAATTCGGTCGAGATGGCATCACTCAACTGGACGCAGGTATCACCCCACTGGTAGTGGCCGGCCTGTTCTACCTGGTGATCACCATTCCGCTGAGTTTGGTAGCCCGTAAGTTTGAATCCCGCGCTGCGAAGACCAAGCGATAGTTAGGACTTGAGAATGTCGAATGACACTAATGCACTTTCAGTCCATGCCGCTGGCGTGGAGATTTCCGGCCTGCGAAAGTCCTACGGGGATAACGAGGTGCTCAAAGGCATTG
Source organism: Glutamicibacter sp. B1 (assembly GCF_039602135.1). NCBI lineage: Bacteria > Bacillati > Actinomycetota > Actinomycetes > Micrococcales > Micrococcaceae > Glutamicibacter > Glutamicibacter ectropisis. The sequence continues at coordinate 2,548,014 of NZ_CP125942.1, forward strand.
ACTTGAACGTCAAGCCAGGCGAAGTTGTCTGCCTTATCGGTCCTTCGGGATCAGGAAAATCCACTCTCCTGCGTTGCGTGAATCTGTTGGAGAAGCCCAACGGCGGAACCATCCTAGTCGGCGGTTTTAACGCCACTGACCCTGAAGTTAATCTGGATCAGATGCGCCAAAAGGTTGGAATGGTGTTCCAACAGTTCAATCTTTTCCCACACCTGACTGTGTTGGAAAACTGCACCGTGGCGCCAATCAAAGTGCTTAAGCGCAAAAAGGTAGATGCTCAAAAGGTCGCGAAGGGCCATTTGGATCGTGTTGGTTTGGACGATTTCAGCGAGCGCTACCCTGATCAGCTCTCTGGTGGTCAGCAGCAGCGTGTGGCCATTGCCCGCGCGTTGTCTATGGAACCAACCTTGATGCTCTTTGACGAGCCAACGAGTGCGCTGGATCCTGAGACCGTTGGTGAAGTTCTCGCCATTATGAAGAGCCTGGCTCAGGCTGGTATGACCATGTTGGTTGTGACTCACGAAATGGCTTTCGCCAAGGAAGTCGCTGATCGTGTGATCTTCATGGACGGTGGCGTCGTGGTGGAAGAAGGAAAGGCCGCTGAAGTTATCGGTAATCCTCAACAGCCGCGTACTCAGGACTTCTTGCGTCGAGTCTTGGATCCGACTCACGTGGACATCTAGTCATTGTCAATAAACCGCATCCCTTGCACTAAGAAACAGGAGGTTCTCAGTGCAAGGGATGCGTCATTTTAAGATCTTTTTACCCGCCTGCGCCTGGCCACGAAAGCTGCCCAATCGACTGGTTCAGGTTCTGGTTATCGGCACGTAGGTTTTCTCTAGAGGCAACGACTTCGATCAAACGTAACTTTGTATCTCCGGTGTGTTCCAGAATATTTTTTAGGTCTGACTTCGTCGTGGCCCGTTCATACTGCCATCCATAAGCCTTGGCCAAGTACTGAATATCAAACTTTTGAGGTGTTGCGAACAAACGCTCCACTGCATCGGCGTACCGCCCGGAATCATCTACGGCCCCGTGTTCCAAGGTGGAGAAAATCGCGCCACCCGCGTCGTTGTACACCACGACATCCAGTTCAGGTTGCGACTCCCCCGGCGTCCACGACAGTGCACTAGCATCATGTGCGAAAGTAATGTCTCCCATCACCGCCACCGTTCGTTGCTGGCTTCCAACGGCCAGGCCTAATGCGGTGGAGATGGTGCCGTCGATACCAGCTAAGCCACGGTTAGCAAACACTGTGCCTTCATGGTCCCCAGCTGGTGTGGCGGCAAGGTCAAAATCTCGAACGATATTCGAGGAGCCCAACAGCAAAACATTGGGCTGTTGCTCCCATATCGCTTGCGCAACATCCAACCCATTAATACTGGATTCATTTTCCCGGCTGCTGCGAATGCGCTGTGCCTGAGAGTCTAGTTCTTGCCAGGCCGCTAGCCATCCCTGAGGAGCAGTACCAGCAAACTCTCGAAGCTCCTGCCACTTACCGATGGGAGTCTCGGATCTACGCCCTGCTTCATACCAAGCCACAGGCCCAGGTTGCCAGATCGCCGATTCGATCCGGGGATCAGCCAAGAGTTTAGCGACAGGGCGGCTGAGGGTGGGACGCCCAAATAGCACTACCCGTTCGATACGCTCCAGACCCACCGAAATCAGTGGCCGATAGTGAGCGATCGCGTGTTCTGAGTAGCGTGCGTTAGACGATGGCTCAGCGAACAATGGCAGCCCCAATTGACGGGCAAATATTTGGGCTTGCGCCCCGGCCTCGTGCCCAGCCACGACGACCGTGCGTCGTCGTGGCAAGTTTTCAGCTTGAACCTCGTCAGAAGCACTCTGAGCATGGACGGTATCAGGCCATACGCCTGGCCGAATCTCAGTCCAAAATTGATGCTTGATACTCTCGCTGTCTGCCGGAATCAAAGGATCCCGGAACTGTACATTGAGCTGGACTGGACCTGCTGGAACCAGCTGGGTGCCCTGCAGGTTAAGCAGTGCTTGTTTAATGGCTTCGATGGGCTCAGCCCCGGCTGAAACGTTGAGCGCCACGCGAACATGTTCACCAAACAGCGTTTTCTGTTTGGTGCTCTGGCTAGCTCCGGTCCCGTGAAGCTCATCAGGCCGGTCCGCAGAAACCACAAGTAATGGTGTGGCTGTATGGTTTGCTTCCATCACAGCAGGAAGCATCTGGCCAATGGCTGTTCCACTGGTGGCCGCGACGATGACGGGTCGCCGGGTGCTCTGGGCAAGGCCCAAAGCCATAAATGCTGCCGAGCGTTCATCGATGCGCACGTGGATGCGAAGCAACCCAGCGAATTCGGCTTCAGCTGCTGCATAGGCTATTGGGGCGCTGCGAGAGCCAGGAGAAATCACCAAATCTTGAATACCAGCTTGGATCAGCGTGCCGAGCACCTGTCGTGCGGTGGTGATAGCAAGTTGTTGATCTACTGGTTGCGATCCCACGCGGTGTGGCTCCTTCGAATCCTAAGTTAAGGCAGTTCTCCCAGTCTATGCCTTGAGGTTGTTTCAGAACGTATGGTGATGCACTAAGGCGCCGGTGTCATCAGTTACCTGATAACACCGGCGCCTTAGTGGCCAAAGAGCTAAAGGCTACTTGTTGTTGCCTTTACCATTGCCCTTTCCGTTACCCTTACCGTTTCCGTTGCCCTTACCTGAGTTCGAGTCTTCTTTGAAGACCTGAACTACCGTTGGACGCGGGCCGTAGAACTGGCCAGCCGAAGCTGCTTCCGGGTTCTTCAAGAAATCTGGGAACAACGAGGTAGGAGCAGCGAAGGTTCCACCTTCGCCTGGGTGCTGAACGGCGACAAATACCGAATTGTCCTTGTCATGCACCAGCGGGCCACAGGTTTCTGCGCCGGTTGGGACAGCGAGGAACTGTTCTACACGGCCGCGGTTCTTGCCGGTCAGGGTGACCTTGTGCAAAGCATCCGAGTAACCGATGGTGCTTGGGGCACCGTCGGTGGAGATCCACAGGTTGCCCTTGGAGTCGAATGCCAAGTTATCTGGGCAAGAAATGGGCGAAACCTTATCAGTTGGGTAACCCGAGAAGTAGGTGGACCCGTTGACCTTTGGATCGCCGGCAACCAACAAGATGTTCCAAGTGAACTTGGTGCTGGTGGCGTCGTTTCCTGCTTCGGTCAGCTCAACGATGTGGCCATCGCGGTTAGCGATACGTGGGTTGGTCTCGGTGGCGCCTTCCTTGCCAGCCTTGCCGCGATCTGAGTTATTGGTCAGTGCCACGTAGAGCTTGCCGGAGATTGGGCTTGGCTCAACATCTTCTGGGCGGTCCATCTTGGTGGCGCCAACCTTGTCGGCTGCCAGACGGGTGTAGACCAGAACTTCTTCAACGCTCATGCCCTCAACCATGGAGGCACCGCCCTTGAGCAGTGGCAACCAGGTGCCGGTACCGTCGAACGCACCGTCGGATGGAACCTTACCGCTACCGTCAATTTCGCTTTCAGGCGAGTTGCCGGCGAACTTAGCGACGTAGAGGTCACCCTCAGAGAGCAGCTTCATGTTCTTCTTACGGTCATGCTTGGAGTAGGTGTTCTTGGAAATGAACTTGTACAGGTACTCAAAGCGTGAGTCGTCACCGGAGTAGGCTACGGCCTTGCCATTTTTGGCGATGCGCACGTTGGCGCCTTCGTGCTTAAAGCGGCCCAGGTTGGTGTGCTTGACCGGGGTTGACTTTGGATCCTGTGGGTCGATTTCGATAACCCAGCCAAAACGGTTGACTTCGTTTTCGTAGCCTTCGTTGCTCAAACCGAAGCGCGGGTCAGTGTCTTCCCAACCGCGCTCAGTGGCGCCGGTAGCGATGCCGTAGCGAGCTTCTTCAGCGGTGCCCTTACCGCTGAAGTACTGGTCGATGTTTTCTTCACCGGAGAGGATGGTTCCCCATGGGGTGGTGCCACCGGAGCAGTTGTTCAAGGTGCCTAGGACCTTGGTGCCGGTTGGATCAGCGACAGTCTTGAGCAGGTCACTTCCGGCTGCTGGTCCGTCAACAGTGAATTCAGTCTGCGCGGTGATACGGCGGTTACGCTCGCCGCCCTGGACGTAGGTCCACTTCTTGTCTTTCTTTTTGCGCTTGACCTCGACGACACTGAAACCATGAGCATTCATGGCGATGCGACGGGCTTCGTCTTTGTTCGCTTCGAACCAGTCAGCGTCAAACATCATGTCTTCGTTGGTGTATTCATGGTTTGCTACCAGCACACCGGTACGGCCCGAGTACTTGTCAACGATGATGTCCAAGTAATCGCAGTTATAACCGAACTGTTCGGCCTGCTTGCGCGCACTCTGCTTGGTCGCATCAAACTTTGCAGTGTTCTTGAATAGTGGATCACCCCAGCGGATGATGGCATTCCAGTCGTAGCCTTCAGGAACGGTGAGGTCATCTACTGAACGCGACACCGGCTCAATGGCGTCGAAGGACAGGTGACCACCGGCGTTATTGCCGTTCTTGGTTGGTACGAGTGCTACAGCGCTAGCGTCGGGGGCACCGAAGAACTGCGGTCCGACAACCAATGCGGAAGCACCGACGGCGCCAAGGCCGAGCATGCTGCGGCGGGAAAGGGCTTTGTCTGCAACGTCTTTGAAGTAACTGTTGTTTGAGGTGTTGCAATCCGGCTTAACGCAGGCATCTCCACACTTGAAGTGGCAGGTAGCTGCGGAACGTCCGCCTCGGGTGTGGCCTAGCATTGGCAAAAGGGTACGGGTCGGATTCATGATCCATCACTTCCTCAGTTAGGGCTCGCTGTCAGGGGAACGACGCCATACGAGGTTTTCACCCCTAAGTGTGCAAATTGCAACACCAAAGTTAACTGCAGGGAAATAGATCGATGGTAGAAACTAGACCCTGACTAGGTATTGATAACATTCCTCAACTCGGTGTCGCCACCAGTCAACGCGCTGTTGCTCTGGCGATAGCCGCGCTAGTTTTTCAAGATCAGCATCAACACGTCGTACGGCAAGAAAACCTGCTGTAGCCAGCAAGGGCTCGTGTGAAACATCATCAGCAAAGAGCGTCCCCGTAGATAGCCCACAAGCGAAAGGCAGATCTGGAAGTGCGCTGGCCAACGCAGCGGCCTGGGCCAGCCCAACAGAGGTGTCCAAGGCGCTTGAGACCACTACATCGAGTTCTGCTTGCTCAGCGATGTCGAGGACGGCTTGGATTCCCCCCAGTGGTTGGGCTTTGATCACCATGAGGTCAGCGGCACCAAGTCGGGAGACTTCCAAGGGGTCCGTGTGTTTGCGCACCGCCTCATCAGCAGCAATCCTCAGGTCAACTCCGGCGTTGCGCAATTTCTCTCGCACCTGGGCAAGGCCGGTTATTCCGGGCACAGGCTGTTCAGCGTATTGCAGATCAAATTCGCTCAGGGCCTTTAAGGCTTCCACCGCTTGATCAACGTCCCAACCCATGTTGGCATCTACGCGTAATGCTGCCTGTGGGTATAAACGTCGGGCTTCGGCAACACGAGCCATGTCATCATCGAAGCTTTGGCCTTGCTCGGCGACTTTGATCTTAATGGTGTGTGGCGCATCGTATTTCTCCAGCACCGTCCCCACCTGGTTTGCAGGCACCGCGGGCAGAGTTGCATTAACTGGTATGGAAGTACGACGAGGTTCCGGGAAAGGCTGGTAGGCCGCTTCGATCCCAGCAGCTAGCCAGCGTGATGCCTCTGCAGGTGCGTATTCGGTAAACGCAGAGAATTCGCCCCATCCTTCTGGACCTTTGATGAGTAATGCTTCTCGCTGGGTGATTCCTCTGAATTTAACCCTCATGGGAAGGCGGACCACAAAGCTATTTGCTAGCAGCTCATCAAGCGGTGGAAGTTCAGTACTCATGGTCTAAGCCTAGCGAGCGTGGGCATAGTTACAGTCTCATTGACTGACGTTTGACCTAAAAGTTGTGTAAGGCTAGAGATATGCCTCGACATTCAGCAACGACACGCCCACACCACCTTCGCTGGTGGTTGGCTGCATTGTTGTTGGTGATTTTCTTCTGCGTCGAGTACTTTTTCTTCGTACTTCTGCGCTCAGGTCAATGGGCCGATCAGGCTGGCTTCATGGCTTGGTCCCAATGGTGGCCACGTACCGAATTATTGGATCCGGTACGACAATTCCTGGACTTGCTTCCAGTTATTTGTGGTGTCATCGCTGCGATCTTTTTGCTTTACAGGGTGATTAGAGATCGTCATTTCCTGCGTGCGGTTGTTGCGATCTTGGCTTGCGCGGCTGCCTTGGCTAGCACACAGTTGTTGAAGCACGGCGTCTTGATCCGCCCAGACTTCAATTTTGGGACCACAGGCAATTCGTTTCCTTCCGGACATACCACGGCCGCTGCTGCGGCTATGGGGCTCATGTATGTCATTTCCCCGCCGAAGTTGCGTCCGGTAGTTCAACCCATTGCGTGGCTGTTTGCCACGATCACTGGTGTAGCCACCTTGGTGTGTGGTTGGCACCGTCCCAGCGACATCGCAGCAGGTTTTCTGGTGGCGGCCTTTTGGATGGTGCTAGCCAGTGCCATCTTGCAGCGCATTCAGCCGTTGAGTCAGGAGACGCCGAAGACCAGCTGGTCTAGAAGCCTTGGGGTTACCAACTTGATCGTTTGGGCCGTCATTATTGGCTTGTCGTTTTTCCTGCCACACCCGCACATCCAAAAGATTCCGGATACTTTGCAGTTGGTTTACGCGGGGCTAGGGATTCTCCACGTTGTGGCCGCTTCGCTGATCTCTTCCTTAGTCTTGCGTTCGGTAGTCATAGGCCCGACGCGCACTTTCGCGAACTAAATTTTCAGATTGCAGTCGCATCACGTAATTCAGGATTCGCGCTGGGACAATAATGTGTTGAGTTTTTCAGCGCCACGTTGGGCGTTGGGAATGGTAACTGCAAATCGCGAAGAGTTCTTCAGCTCAAAGGCCAATCCTTCGGCTCGTCTCAAGACCACTGCAGATCCGCCCGGGAAGAAACGCCATCCCCATCCGCCCCAAGCCATGGGATTGATCTCAGCATGAGTCACCGACTGAATGTCGTCCAAGTTGATGGTGCGCAGGGGGAATCCCAAGATTGCTGAACTCACCCTAGTTCGTTGGTCAGTGATGGTTACTCGAATCATGCACAATCCCAGCACGAGCGGAGTAACGATGAAACATGTCGCCAGGCCGATGATGGCTGATGTCCAATTGATTGAGTCTGGTTGCACGAGCATTTCTACGAATACATAAACCCCGGTGACAGCAATAATCAACCCAAGCGCCCATAACCACCATGGACCTTTCATGGTTTCGCTAAATTCCGAGTCTTCAAGAATTTCGGGGGCCTGCGATGGGGGCACTGCAAGAACTTGTCCCGCCGCGATACGAGCTTGCCGCTGATCCTGCAGTTGCTTCGAATAGGTCTGATAGACCCCACAAATCCACAGTGGAGTTAAGGCTACAAGTGTGCAGGCCACCGTTGGAATAATCCAGTACCCAATGACGGCTGTTTCAGGTGATTCTGCCAGCGCGGTCGGCACAGCTGAACCGATGAAGACCCCTACCGTGGTCCATGAAAGAAGGGAACCAATAAACATGAGCGTGAGCAGCAGGGCAGGCTTGCGGTGCTGAGCTAACGAAACTAAAGAAATGATGGTCCCGAGAATGCTCAGCCCAATGCAAGTTGGCACGAAGAGCTCTGCACGGGTGAATCCATCCGGATAGGTGGATGACCAATGCGTGGCAATAACTTCCGGCAACTGATCTGCCAAGGGCATGTAAATGCCTAGCACTACGAAGACCGGCAGGATCAACAGAACGTATACCCATGGTCGATTCTTCACTGTGTGCCCAGCCACCGTCATTTCGGTCCTACTCCCCTAAGATCCAACCCTGCAAGCGGCTTCTAGAACGGTCGCACACAGGCCTGTGTATCGCTAAACAAAGCTTGTCAGCTATTCATCCACACTAACTTGACTTGGGAATAAAAGTTCAACTCGTGCGGAAATTTCAGCATTAAGAATGATGCCCGCCAAACCGGATTGGTTTGGCGGGCATCAGCAACCCTTGACAAAGTATCAAGGTATCGAAAGCTCTTGTTAGAGAGTCGCTAAGGCTCGTTTAGGGTCGGTCATCGCGTCAGCAACGTAGCGCAGGAACCCAGCAGCAGTCCCGCCATCACAAACCCGATGGTCAAAGCTCAATGTCAGTTCGCAGACAGAACGGACTTTAAGCCGGCCGTTGACCACCCATGGTTTTTCGATGATGCGTCCGATGCCGAGAATTGCTGCCTCAGGATAATTGATGATAGCTGCCGATCCGTCGACGTTGAACACACCGTAGTTATTGATGGTGAAGGTGCTTCCGGAAAGATCAGCCACTGAGGCCTTGCCTTCACGAGCAACCGTGGCGAGGCGAGCGAACTCAGCAGATAGCTCTTGAGCATTGAGCTTATGAGCATCGCGTACATTCGGTACTACCAAACCACGGTCGGTTTGCGCAGCGAAACCAAGATTAACCCCTTCGAAAAGGGTATGGCGTAGGGCGCCATTAGCCTCGGTATCAATTCGGCTATTAAGTTCTGGGAAGCGTTGCAGTCCAGCCACGGCGAATCGTGAAATCAAGGCCATGACGCTCGGCGCCCGCCCATCAGCTTCCTTGATCTTAGACCGCAGTTTCAGCAGCTTGGTCACGTCCACATCGACCCACACGGTGGCCTCAGGGATTTCGCGACGCGAAGTGCTCATGGCGTTAGCAATAGTCTTGCGAACACCGGAAAGAACCTGTGATGAAGCCACTGGCAGACCAGTACGGGAATCCGCCTCGCCCATTGCTGCTACCTGCTCTGGGCGTGCAGACGCCGCGGGAGCCTCGGACTGCGCAGCAGTCTCGGTCACAGGTGCGCTCATAGAGGTGTCGGTATTAGAACCAGCCAATGCGGCTTCAACATCAGAACGCAGGATCAGTCCCTGCGGACCGCTGCCCTTCACCGAATTGATGTCTAGTGAATTCTCGCGTGCCAGCTTGCGGACCAATGGATTGATCACGCGAACTGCTTCGCTCGGTTCCTGAACGGCTGCTCTGGCCCCACCGACCGCGGTCCGTGGCTTGCGTCGACGACTAGTCTTACGCTGCGCGGAACCAGTTCCGTATCCGATGAGCACGTTGCCACTGCCCTCATCTGCTTCAGAATCGCCCTCGGTGTCTTCGGATGGAGCCTGAGTTCCTGCCAGTTCTTCTTCGCGATAAGACTGAGCCCGCTCGCTAGGAGCCTCTGGAGTAGTTGAGGCTTCCTCCCCACCAGTATTCACAGAGATAAAAGGCTCATCAACCAACATCATCTGACCGGCTTCACCGTGCAGGGTCGATACAACGCCCTCAAAAGGGCAAGGAATCTCTACTAGTGATTTGGCAGTTTCAACTTCAGCAATCGGCTGATCCACTGCGACATTGTCACCAGCTGCAACCATCCAGCGTACAAGCTCTGCCTCGGTCAGTCCTTCACCGAGGTCGGGCAGCAGGAAAGTTTTGACAGTCATTTATGCCTCCCATTGAAGCTGGTCAACGGCATCGAGGATGCGTTCTGCGCTAGGCAGGTGGAATTTCTCCAGTGTCGGAGCTGGGTACGGAATATCAAAGCCGGTCACACGCAAGACCGGAGCAGCCAGTGAATGGAAACAACGTTCCTGCACTCGTGCAACGATTTCGCTGGCCACAGAAGCGAATCCTTGTGCTTCGGCCACTACAATGGCGCGGCCAGTCTTACGCACCGAGGCGCTCACAGTCTCATCGTCGAAGGGGACGATGCTACGAATGTCGACAACTTCTAAGCTGATGCCTTCTTCGGCGGCCATCTTGGCTGCGTCCAAGGCAGTGGAGACGCTTGGCCCATAGGTAATTAACGTGGCATCACTACCGGCGCGAGCAATACGTGCACGCCCCTCGGTCCGAGCGCTCTTTTGCGCTTCATAGGAGCGCGCTAGATCTTCAAGGTCTACCTGCTCCTTGGACCAATACAGCTTCTTAGGTTCAAAGAAGACCACTGGATCATCCGAATCAATGGCTTCACGCAACATCAGGTAAGCGTCCTCCACGCAGGATGGCGTGAACACTTTTAGTCCTGGCGTATGGGCGTAGTAAGCTTCCGAAGAATCGCAGTGGTGCTCCACGCCGCCGACTCCACCGGCGTACGGAATGCGGATCACCATTGGCAAGGACAATTTGCCCTGAGTACGGTTGCGCATCTTGGCCACATGCGATGCAACCTGTTCAAAGGCCGGGTATGCGAAAGCATCAAACTGCATCTCGATGACTGGGCGCATACCGTTAATGGCCATGCCTACGGCCATTCCAACAATTCCCGACTCGGCCAATGGAGTATCAAAACAACGCTCCGACCCAAAGCGTGCTGTCAGACCGTCTGTAATACGGAAGACACCGCCTAGGGTTCCTACGTCTTCACCAAAAATGACGACGGACTCATCGGCAACCAATGCGTCGGCGAGCGCCGTGTTCAAGGCCTTGCCGAAGGTCACCGGCTGGTTTTCGTTGGCAGCTTTTGCAGCCGCTCGGGCGGTAGCGGCGCTCACGTTCGGATTCACGCTCGATGTCGTGGCAGTCAACTTAGGCCTCCTCACGGTCTAGTTCGTCAGCAAGTAGTGCTTGCTGCTCTGCGAGCTGAGTGCTCTTGGTGGAATAGACATGTTCAAACAGTTCACGAGGATCCGTATTGGCATCCTGATTCATGCCATCGCGCAGCGTCTTGGCAACTTCTTCGGCATCCTGCGCGATTCTGTCAGCGGCTTCATCAGTGAGTAGGCCGGCGTCTTCGAGGTAGGCCTTCATTCGTGTCACCGGGTCTTTGGCGATCCACGCCTGGACTTCGGAGTCTTCGCGGTATCGCTTGTCATCATCCGCGTTGGTATGAGCCTGCATACGGTAGGTGTGGGCTTCAATCAAGAGTGGACCGTTACCTTCGCGGGCCATACGAACGGCACGAGTCATGATGGCCATCAGAGCCATCAAGTCGTTGCCATCCACGCGCTCGCCGGCCATGCCGTAGCCCACAGCCTTGTGTGCGAGTGATGGGGCTGCGCTCTGCTGAGAGAGTGGAACGGAGATGGCGTACTTGTTGTTCTGCACAAAGAAGATCACCGGCAGATTGAATACTGCAGCAAAATTCAGTGCTTCGTGGAAGTCGCCTTCACTGGTGGCGCCGTCACCGCACATCGCGACGACTACGGTATTTTCACCGCGTAGTTTGGCTGCGTGTGCAACTCCCACCGCGTGTAAGAGCTGGGTGGTCAGTGGGGTGGACATCGGCGCACATTTGTAGGCTTTAGGGTCATAACCACAATGCCATTCGCCACGGAAGCTAGTCATCACTTCCATCGGCGCAACGCCCTTGGTCAGCACGGCTACCGTGTCGCGATACGTAGGGAAGAGCCAGTCGTTTTCTTCAAGGCAAAGTGCGGCTGCGATCTGGCATGCTTCTTGGCCGTGGCTTGATGGGTATACGGCCATGCGGCCCTGGCGGACTAGTGCCGAGTTCTGGTCGTTGACTCGGCGGCCGGTGACGAGTGCGGCGTAGGCTTCCATGAGTCTGGCTGGGGAAGGCAGTGGATACTCGTGACCTGGTTCGGTGCCCTGTTCATTCTCCGGGCGTAGTGTTCCATCCGGGTTCAACAGGTTGATCATGTGCCGTGCTGGCAGCATGTAGTCTTCTGGGCTAATGCCGAACTTTTTGCTGACTTCAGAAATTCGATCCGAGGTTGCGTCCGCGCTCATCTCCCCCACCTTCCATCTTTTGGGCTCAGTCCACGGGCACACACCCTTGTGACTCAGTTCACCTAAACATCATTTGCAATCAATTATGCGTAGCGATTGCATTCTGTATCCAGTCGGGTCGGAAATCATGGAAAGTTGAGAATCAGATACGTATACTTGTGGACGAAACGTTGCATTAAATTGTGTTTAGCGCTGAGACGTCAGACACATTGAAAAGGGGAGTTATGGCCGCGGAAGCGGAACTTAAACTTGATGATGTTGACCGGGCCATATTGGCAGAATTAACCCGTGACGGGCGCCAGTCGGTAACAACGGTGGCGCAAAAAGTTCACGTGTCACGTGCCCATGCCTATTCACGGATCGCCAAGTTACAAGATGCCGGGGTGATCACGCGTTATACGGCCGTGGTTGACCCAGTCAAAGCTGGGCTCAAGGCCAGCGCCTACGTCACGTTGAAGCTTCGCCAACACTCGTGGAGAGAGCTACGCAATCACCTTGCCTCGATCCCGGAGGTCCAGCACATTGGTCTGGTCGGTGGAAACTTTGACGTGATTCTTTTGGTGCGTGCTAAAGATAATCTCGATTTACGGCGCGTAGTTTTCGAAGAGCTACAAGCACTTCCCACCGTGCTCGACACACAGACTCATTTGATCTTCGAGGACACCGATACTCGCTAGACCGAGAACACAAGAAGCTGCTCCCCCGACCATAGGTTCACAGAGAACCATCGGCCTTGGAAGCAGCTTCATGTTGTATTTGAGAACTGAATTCTCTGGGTTTACTTCTTGCCAGTGAATACTGGCTGTCGTTTCTCCTGGAAAGACTTAAATCCTTCGGCATAGTCTGCCGTGTCGCATAGGGCAGCTTGAGCACGATTTTCGTTAGCCATAGAAGCCCAGAGCCCAACACGCTGGTCACGAATTTCTTGCACGAGCTGCTTTGAAGCAACAAAGGCTTGGGTAGCACCCCGAGCGACTTTTCCGATCAATGCTTCAGAACGACTCACAAGTTCCTCCGCAGGGAACGCCCGCGAAAACAGGCCCGAGCGCACGGCTTCAGCACCAGAAATCAATTCGGCCGTGTAAATCATGTCCAAGGTGCGGTGAGCCCCCAGGCGCTCGGTCAGCAACCAATGGCCACCGGAGTCAAGGGTTGCCCCAAGATTGGCAAAGGGCGACCCAATTTTTGCATTCTCGGCGACATAGACCACGTCGGTGGCGATCGCTAGACCCAGTCCGACGCCCAGACAAGCTCCCTGTACCAAGGCAAAGGTTGGTGCCGGAAAGGTCGACATCTTCTCAAGTAAGGGTTGTACCTTACCTTCCAAATAGCCGATGACGTCATCATCTGCCGGATTCACGCCAGAGATATCTCGTCCTGCACAAAATCCCCGGCCTTCGCCGGTGAGTATCAACGCGCGAACGCTTCCATCGGCAACTCCAGCAGCCGCAGTGTCATAGGCTTCAGCAAGCTCAGCCAGTGCCGCTTCGTCTAAGGAATTCATCTTCTGCGGTGCGTTAAGCACCACGCGAGCAATTGAGTCAGCAATCGTCAATTCGATCATGATGGTTCGTGAACCTTCCTAGGCGTCAAAATCGACGGTGAGCTTTTCGCTGGTTGGATGCGACTGGCAGGTCAGCACGTAGCCGGCTTCGACTTCTTCTGGCTCCAACGCATAGTTTTCGGCCATCGTCACCGAACCACAGGTCACCTTGGCACGGCAGGTACCACACACGCCACCGGCACAAGCAAAAGGAACATCCGGACGCACTCGCAAAGCAGCATTCAGCACCGTTTCGTTTGCGCGAACTGGGGATTTCACTTCACCCTTGAGCCCATCGAGGTTAAAGCTAATCTCATAGCTTTCCTCGTTTTCATCCACCGTCACTGGGCGTCCAATGTGTCCCTGTGGTTTGTTCGGCTCACCCGTAGTAAAGAGTTCGAAACGAACCTTTTCGGCCGGGACTTCCAAGGCCGTAAGTTGATCTCGGACCAGCTGAACAAGTTCGAATGGCCCACAGAGGAACCACTCATCAACTGTTGGAGCCTGCACGACATTGGTCAACAGGGTGCTCAGCTTTTCCGCGTCAATGCGTCCCGAGAGCAAAGGAGAGATGCGCTGTTCTCGGCTGAGCACGTGGTGCAATGCCAGTCGTGATGGATACCGATCTTTCAGATCCGCTAGCTCTTCTAAGAACATGACGTCCATAGCCGCTTTATTCGCATAGATCAGATCAAAGCGAGAATGATCATTAGCTTCGAGGATCGTGCGGGCAATGGCCAACACGGGGGTAATACCCGAGCCAGCTGCAACGGCCACAAATCGGTCCTGGCTGGTCGTATTGATCTTCGTTGGATCGTTGATCTCGGTGAGCTTGTGCTTGGAAATAAATGCACCAGCAGGGCTCATCACATCAATCTGATTGCCAGCGGTGAGTTCTTCGTTAGCCCAGGTAGAGAAGAGACCGCCAAGGTCGCGCTTGATAGCAACCTTGATTTCATCGCCGGTCGGTGCGGCACAGATCGAGTAAGAGCGACGCAGCTCTACGAGTTCACCTTCCGCATTGGGCAGTTCTTTGCGTAATGCCACGTATTGGCCGGCTACATAGTCATATTCATCGCTGAGTGCTTCGGGAATATCAAAGGTTACTTCGATGGAATCTTTGGTCAGTCGGCGCACGTTCGAAACGGTGAGGCGATGAAATGAGGCCCTACGGCGTGTGGAAGTTTGTTGTTCGGTCATGAGAGCACCTTGAAGTAGTCGAAGGGTTCCAAGCAGTCTTTGCAGGTATAGAGCGCTTTACAAGAAGTCGATGCGAAGCGGGCTAGTTCACGGGTATTGAGCGAGTGGCACCGCGGACACTTCACGCTCATACCTAGGGTGATGCGCCCAGCATGGCCCCGCCCGGTCGGCGGAGCAATACCGTATTCTTCGAGCTTCTTTTTGCCTTCCTCGCTCATCCAGTCAGTCGACCAGGCAGGCGTCAGCACGAGCTTGATGTCCACCTTGTTGTACCCGGCTTGCTCAAATACCCGGTGCAGATCTTCGGTGATCACGTCCATGGCAGGGCATCCGGAATACGTAGGTGTGATGACAACCTGCACCTGTCCATCATCGTCGAGAGTAACTTCTCGCAGAATCCCGAGATCCGCAATGGACAGCACGGGAATTTCTGGGTCGTTAACGTTCGCGGCGATGGCGAACAGCTTTGTGGTGTCAGCGATCAGTTTGCTCAAGACTGCTCCCCCTCTTGGGCTTAATGTGTGGTTACCAGCTGGCGCCGGGATGTTTGCGGGCAAGTACTTGCATTTCGGCTAGCAAATAGCCAAGGTGCTCGGAGTGCTCACCGCGACGGCCAAAAGCCATGGCTTGACCGGTTGCTGGAATTTCCAAACCAGCTTCAGCCAACACGGCCGAGATTTCTTCCTGCCAGGCATTTCGCAAAGATGATGGGAGAACTGCAATTGATTCCAGATTCTGATGAACCGGTTCGTCGCGGAACATTTCATCAACATAGGGCCAGAGAATTTCTAATGCATGGCGCATCTTCTGGGCTGACTCTTCGGTGCCTTGACCTAAGCGAATGGTCCACTGGATCGCATGGTCACGGTGGTAGTCCACTTCTTTGACTGCCTTGGCCGCGATGGCTGCGAGGGTTTCATCCTGGGAAGTAGCCAGCTTTTGGTAAAGCAGGTGCTGGTAGATGGAAACGATGAGCTGCCGAATAATTGTGACGCCGAAGTGTCCGTTGGGCTGTTCGACGATCCATAGTGAAGTGAATTCTTCTTCTTCACGCCAGTACGCCAAGTCGTCTTCGCTCTTATCCCAGGCCAGTCCGGCATAGGTAAGGAAAGAGCGGGCGTGACCGAGGATGTCTAGGGCAATGTTGCCCATTGCAACGTCTTCTTCTAGTTCCGGTGCTCGTGAAATCCAATGTGCCAACCGCTGGGCCAGGATCAGTGCGTCATCGCCCAGGGTCAGCGCATACTGCGCAACCTCGTCACTCGGTGCAACGCCGTCAACCGCAATGTCTTCCGGGCGCAATGCGTTGCCGGGGGTAACGCGGGTGGCTGATGCCAGCGCATCGCCGAAGCTGTCCAGGGCGGCATCTAGTTCTTCGTGCTTCACAGGTGCTTCACCCCTTCACTGGCCTTGTAGTACGTGGCATGGCGATAATCCTTGCCCTGTGGCGATTCAAAGAACGAATCCTTTTCATCCGGATCAGAGCTAATAATGTCCGATGACTTCACTACCCAGAGGGAGACTCCCTCATTGCGCCTGGTGTACAGGTCACGGGCATTGCGTACCGCCATCTGTTCATCTGGTGCATGTAAGGACCCAGCATGAACATGCGAGAGACCTCGGGAGGAACGGACAAAAACTTCCCATAGAGGCCAATTGTTTGACTGGCTCATAATTAGGCGACCTCGCTCTGTGCTTGTTTTGCGGCGTACGCCGATGCTGCTTCCCTGACCCATGCGCCTTCGCGGTGTGCCTCGCGGCGACGTTCTAGACGCTGGGAGTTCACCGGGCCATTGCCCTTGATCACTGCCATGAACTCATCCCAGTTCAAATCCTTGTGGATCCACTGCTTCTTCTCTTCGTCATAGTGCAGTTCTGGATCTGGCAGGGTCATCCCCAGAACCTTGACCTGTTCTGCAATCATGCCCACGAAGCGCTGGCGCAGTTCATCGTTGGAGAATCGCTTGATGTTCCAAGCCATGGACTGCTGGGAGTTAGGCGACTGGTCATCTGGTGGCCCAAACATCATCAGCGATGGCTCGTAAAAACGATTAATGGCGTCTTGGGCCATCTTCTTCTGCGCCTCAGTTCCCCGGGACAAGGAAAGCAGGATTTCAAAGCCTTGACGCTGGTGGAAGGATTCTTCCTTGCAGATACGTACCATTGCACGGCCATACGGTCCGTAGGATGCACGGCACAGCGGTACCTGGTTTGCGATAGCTGCGCCGTCGACTAACCATCCAATGGCACCCATATCAGCCCAGGAACGAGCCGGGTAATTAAAGATTGACGAGTACTTTGCACGGCCGGTCAGTAGTTGCTCGTTGAGCTCGTCGCGACTGGTACCTAGGGTTTCAGCGGCGGAGTACAGGTATAGGCCGTGGCCTGCTTCATCCTGCACCTTGGCCATCAAAATGGATTTGCGCTTCAACGATGGAGCGCGGGTAATCCAGTTAGCTTCTGGCTGCATGCCAATAATTTCAGAGTGCGCATGCTGGGAGACCTGGCGGGTCAGAGTCTTGCGGTAGGGCTCAGGCATCCAGTCGCGTGGTTCCACGCGGGAGTCCTGATCAATCAAGGCATCAAAGCGAGCTTTAGACTGCTCTTCTTCGTAGCTAGGGACGGCACTTAGTCCCGGTTCCTGCGGTGTGGTCGGAGCCATGGGTTCACCTCATCGATTACAAATTACATACTGACCGTTCGTTCAGTATGTCAGAGTGCGCTCCATCACGTCAACATGGCTTGCCCAGGTAAAGCAAAACCCCAAGGAAGATTCCTTGGGGTTTTGCCTAAAGCACTATCAACTAGGCGTTAACTGAATCGCGCTGCGCGCCCTTTCGGCGAACAAACAGTCGATCCAATGCCCAGCTACCTGGACCCATCAATGCCAAGGCAGCTGCACCTGCACCCAGTGCGAGGACTAGTTCAAAACCGCCCTCAGCAACAAAAACGCCACCTTGGGCGTGAACCAAAACAATAGCGCCAAACATATCCAGAGCCAAGAGAGCTCCGAAGATTCGAGTTGCGATACCAAGAATCAACGCAATACCGCCAACAAGTTCCAAGGTTGCCACGACAGGCGCGACAAGGTTTGCCACCGGGACACCCATCTCGGTAAAGCTGGCAGTGGTACCCGCGATGGTGAATTGTGAGAATTTTTGCCATCCGTGAGCTGCGAAGAGGAAACCGATCGCCAAGCGCAAGACGATCTGCGCCGCGGCAAGCAAGCGGTGATTATTTTCCAACGTGGTCATGGTCTAGCTCCTAAATAGAGACTTCCGGCCAGGGGTTCCAGCTCGTTTTCCTACCCCACGCTATTCACATCAACTTGAACCTTCAAGCACATTGACGTCAAAAGTCAGTAAGCTTCCTCACGCAAAAAGCCGTACTGCCCATGCCCAGAACAAGCTGGAATGGACAGTACGGCTTTTGAAGAAACCACTAGGTTAGACGCTAGAGAACCTTGGAAAGGAAGTCACGGGTGCGTTCTTGTTGAGGGTTACCAAAGAGCTGCTCAGGCTCCCCCTGCTCGCAGACGACACCATCAGCCATAAAGATCACGCGGTCACCCACTTCACGGGCAAAGCCCATTTCGTGAGTCACCAAGACCATCGTCATACCCGACTCGGCCAGCTCCTTAATAACTTGGAGCACTTCACCGACCATCTCCGGGTCAAGAGCACTGGTGGCCTCATCAAAGAGCATGATGCCAGGAGCCATAGCTAGGGCTCGGGCGATGGCCACACGCTGCTTCTGACCACCGGACAACGAGACCGGCCGAGCATCCGCTTTATCGCGCAGGCCAACGCGCTCCAGCAGCTCTAGGGCACGTTCACGCGCCTGTGCCTTGTTCATCTTCTTTAGTTCCACCGGGGCGAGCATGATGTTCTCGGCCACGGACATGTGTGGGAAGAGGTTAAAGTGCTGGAACACCATGCCCACGTGACGGCGGACTTCATTGATATCCACCTTGGGATCGGTGACATCAAAACCGTCAACGACCACCTTGCCGGAGGTGATATCTTCCAACTTGTTCAGGCACCGCAACAGGGTGGACTTACCGGAACCCGAAGGCCCAATCACGCACACGACTTCGCCTTCACGGATATCAATATCAATACCCTTGAGGACATTGTTAGAGCCGAATGACTTGTGCAGGTCTTTGACCTGAATTTTCACCTCGGAGCTTTTGACAGTTTCAGTGCTCATTTGTTGAACCTCCGATCGGCGTAGTTAGCCAGCTTGGTTAGGGCCATGATGGCGATGAAGTAGATGACACCCACAATGAGCAGGGTTTCGGTGACGCGGAAGTTCGCTGCGTAGATCTGCTGACCTTGGTAGAGCAGTTCGCCGAAGCCGATGGCCAATAGAAGCGACGAGTCTTTCAGGCTGATGATCAACTGGTTGATCAGCGACGGAGTCATCATCTTGAAGGCCTGCGGAACCACGACCTTCTGCATCGACTTGCCGTAGCCCAGACCCAGCGAACGTGATGCTTCAAGCTGTCCTGGATCCACCGACTGGATACCACCGCGCACGATTTCAGCCACGTAGGCGCCAGCGTTCAGCGACAGGGTCAAAACACCCGCGGTCCACACGCTGATATCAACGTGCAACAGCTGTGGCAGGCCGAAGTAGAACATGAACGCCCATAGCAACAATGGGGTTCCGCGGAAGATGTTCACGAAGGTCGTGGCAATACCGCGCAATACGATGTTGCTGGAGATCTTCATGAAGCCGAAGAGTAAGCCCAAGACCATCGCAATGGCGAAGGAGATCGCGGTGACTAGCAGGGTGTGCCACAAACCGCTCATCAACGCTGGGAAGGACTTCACTACGAGGTCAAAGAAGTTACTCGGAACTGCAGCGCTTGGATCTGCGAGATACTCATCGAGGATCTTCTGGTACTCGCCGCTTGCCTTCAACTCGGCTAGGCCGTCATTAAAGGCTGCCAGCAGCGCGGTGTTCTCGCCCTTATTAACTGCAAAGCCGTAGGATCCGCCGGGAACCTTATCGGTCACGGTCTTCAGCCCATTGCCCTGCGCAATGCCATAGGCCAGCACCGGATAGTCATCGAAGACCGCCACTGCTGAACCGGCCTTGACTGACTCGTACATCGTTGCCGACTGATCTAGCGACTTGACGGTGAACCCATATTCCTTAGAAATGGACTTCGCGTAGGTTTCACCTTCGGAGCCAGTTTTAGCTACTACCGTCTTGCCATCAAGATCTTCATAGCTTTTGACGTCCTCATTATTTTGGGCCACGGCCATCTGAACGCCGGACTCGAAGTAAGGCTCGGAGAAATCATAAATTGCTTTACGTTCATCGGTGATCGACATGCCTGCGATCACGCCGTCCACCTGGTTAGCCGACAAGGCAGCTAGGGCAGCGCTAAAACCGAGCGAGCGGACTTCAACCTTGAAACCCTGATCTTCGGCAATCGCGTTCAGAATATCCATGTCGATACCGGTCAGTTCCCCATCCTTGCGGAATTCGAAGGGGGCGAAGGTGGTATCGGTACCAATAACGTAGGTCTGACCTTCGACGCTTTCACTGCCTTGGGCCATTGCAGATGGTGCGCCAACAACCAGGGCCATTAGGCCAATGGTTGCGGCGGCAACCCATCGCCTCAGGCGCCCGGTGTAGGCAACTCTTTGTTTCTTTTCCACTGATGATCGCTTTCTCGTGCTGAAGGGCGAGTGGCCCAAGCTGCAGATAGGTTCCTATTCCAGCAAGCCTAAGCGCAATAAAGTCTAGCCGGAACCCTTTGTCCCTCGTTGCCACAGGTTTTCAGTTTTGGATCTGGCGAATCTGTCCGCGCTGAGCATAGCTTGTGTCCAACAGTCACAGAGGTGAGATTGAATAGGGTTATGACTGAACCATCGTTGACCGCTATTCCACCGCGCGCCGTGCAGAGTCCGACTACTCGCAGCTTCCATGATGATGATTTCATCGACAACTATGAGTGGCTCCGCGAAAAGTCCAGCCCTGAGGTGATCGACCACCTTAAAGCCGAGAATGAGTACACCGATGCAGTCACCTCCAACCAGCAACCCTTGCGCGATGAACTTTTCAACGAGATCAAGAAACGTACCGTAGAGACCGATCTGTCGGTTCCAGTACGTCGCCGCGGCTGGTGGTATTTCACCCGTTCTGCCGAGGGCAAGCCCTACACGGTGCAGTGCCGAGTCAAAGCAAACGATTCCTCGGATCTGGTGGCCGATTGGACCCCACCGGTCATCGACCCGGAACACAGCTTGCCCGCCGAAGAAGTTTTGCTCGATGGCAATGCACTAGCCGAGGGCCAACCATTCTTCTCCCTGGGTGGCATGGCACTGAACGAAGAAGCGAACCTGCTGGCCTACTGTGTGGACAACGCCGGCGACGAACGCTTCACCCTGTACATCAAGGATTTGAACACCGGGGAACTCTTGCCCGATGTCATTGAAGGCGTCTTTTATGGGCTTGCATTCTCCCCTGATTCCTCGACCGTTTTCTACACCGTCGTCGACGAGACCTGGCGCCCACATCAGATTCGCGCGCACCGCCTCGGTACCGATGCTTCCCAGGATCAACTGGTCTTTGAAGAAAACGACCCCGGAATGTGGTTGGGCTTCGAGCTGAGTCCGGACCGCAAAACTCTGATGATCTCCAGCGGCAACTCTGAATACTCAGAATCCAGCATGCTCGATCTGGTGGCGCAAGACGCTGAAGTAACCGTGTTGGTTCCCCGTACTTTGCGAGTGTTGCACGGTATTGACCTCATGCCGGGTACCGATCAAGCGCTCATTACCCACGATTACCAGGCACCGAACAACATGGTTTCGCTGGCCTCCTTGGATCAGCTAGGGCAGCACACCACACCCGAACAGTGGCAGACCGTGGTGGCCCATGAAAACACCGTCAAGGTTGAAGGCACCGCGCTCAGCGGTTCCCACGTGATCCTTTCGGTCCGTCGAGACACCTGCGAACGCGTCCAGCTGCTACCACTTGAAGGGTTGGGCACGGAGCAACAGGCTTCGGTCATCGAGCCAGAGTTTGATGATGAGCTGTTCACCGCTTCACCTACCTTCGCTGAACCTGATGCACCACTGATCCGCATTAGCTACACCGCGGACTTCACGCCAGCTCGCGTCTACGACCTGTGGTTGGAAGATCAGTCATTGGTGCTACGCAAACAAACGCCAGTCAACGATTATGATGCGTCGAAGTACGTGTCCACCCGCGAATGGGCCACGGCCGCCGATGGCACCAAGATTCCTCTGACCATCATGCGTCGTGCGGATCTGGATACCTCGGTGCCGCAGCCGGTCTTGATTTACGGATATGGTTCCTACGAAGCTTCAATGGATCCGGGCTTCGGCATTCCTCGTTTGAGCGTGCTGGATCGTGGTGTGGTGTTTGTCATTGCGCATGTACGCGGTGGCGGCGAATTGGGTCGCGACTGGTACCTACAGGGCAAGAAGCTGCACAAGAAAAACACTTTCACCGATTTCATCGATTCCACCCGGTATTTGATTGACGCCGGATGGGCTGATCCACACCGCATTGTTGCTCTTGGCGGATCTGCCGGTGGACTACTGATGGGCGCCATCGCGAATATGGCACCGCAGCTGTACACCGCGATCATCGCCCAGGTTCCCTTCGTTGACGCACTGACGTCAATCTTGGATCCAGAGCTTCCCCTGTCCGCCTTGGAATGGGAAGAATGGGGTAATCCGATTGAGAGCAAGGAAGTCTATGACTACATGAAGTCCTACTCTCCTTACGAGAATGTCACGGCCCAGGCCTACCCCAAGATCGCCGCGGTGACATCACTGAATGACACTCGCGTGCTCTACGTCGAGCCAGCCAAGTGGGTGGCCAAGCTGCGCGAAGTTGGAACCGGGGATGCACCGATTGTGCTCAAGACCGAGATGGATGGTGGCCACGGTGGAGCTTCGGGCCGCTACGAATCGTGGAAGTCGCGGGCGTGGGATTACGCCTTTGCCCTAGATGCCTTGGGCTGCACCAAACTCATCTAGCCGAAAACAGGAGGAGCGGCCATGCGCCATATCAACATCAAGGACTATCGTAACGATCCGTCGGTACGCCAGTTATTGGTGCTGGCCGCCGATCCTGTGGGCGCACAAGGACTCGAAGACTTGCTCGATGAATGTCAGAACCTTCAAGTGCTGGCTCATTTCACCGAGGATGAATCCATCACAGCCCTGGCCGCTTATCGGCCCAGCGACCGATATTCGCTCTGTCTGGAGTATCTAGCAGTACTTCCTGAATTCCAGCAGCGGGGTTTGGGACGAGCCGTGGTCGAAGAATTACGCACCGTGCACCACAAAAGCGTGTGGGCCACCACGGACGATGATGCCATCGATTTTTATCGGTCTTTGGGTTGCGTCATCTCATCTGGCCCCGAAGATCCACGGTGGCCCGGAATTTCACGTTATCTGTGCACTCTGCCCTATCTTCCACTGCTGACCAGTCAGCCGGACGAAGATCCCGAGTATGAGGCAGTTGGTGGTCAACTGATGCGGAGAAAAATTGTCCTTGAGGATCCTTCTGAGAGCTGGCCACAGGAGTTCAACGTGCTCGCAGAAACGATCAGGGCTGCACTAGGCCCGGCCGCCATGGCCATCGAGCATACTGGTTCCACCTCAGTTCCAGGTCTTGCTGCCAAACCCATTATTGATATTGCCTTACTGGTACTAGATGCCAATGATGAAGCCAGCTACGTTCCCGCACTGGAAAAAGCGGGGCTAGTGTTTTGGCATCGCGAGCCCGGTTGGTATGCACATCGCATGTTCAAGCCACGGGCTGAGCATGATCGTATGGATGCCAATATCCATGTGTTTTCGGTTGGTAGCCCAGAATATCTACGCATGATGCTCTTTCGTGAGCATCTACGTACCGATGCTGTTGATCGAACGGCGTATGCCCGCGTCAAGCGTCAGGCGGCCGCTCAGTTATTACGTGAGCAGGGCGAAGATGGTCTCGTCATGGATTACAACCGGGTCAAGGAACCCTTCATTCTTCGGCTGCACGAAAAGCTCTTCCGCCACTAGTCTGCACTTCTTATTCGCAACAGAGCGTTGTTTAGCATTTCAAAACTTGACTTAGCTCACATTATGTTATTACCTAATGATCGTTCGGTAAATAAATCGGCGAAGGACAATGATGACCAAAGCACAAGTAGAAGAACCAGTACCGCACGCCATTCTCCGTAATGACTACGCCACCCAGTGGATGGGCATCAATGTCATCGAAGTACGTGACGGGCACGCTGTCATCACCATGGAGCTGCGCCCCGAAATGCTCAACGGTTTCGGCATTGGACACGGCGGAATGATCTTCGCCCTCGCCGATACCGCCTTCGCGTTAAGTTGCAATCCAGTAGAAGGTTCCGAGCAGAACATCACCGTCGCCTCCGGCGCAGACATCAACTTCCTACGGCCGGCAATTCCAGGACGAACGCTCACCGCCACCGGTAAACGAGTCTCGCAACAAGGACGTAGCGGGGTTTATGACATTACCGTGACCCAAGAATCACCCGAGGGCACCACCGAAGTCGTGGCTGAATTCCGCGGCCGATCCCGCACCGTTCCCAAGCCCCAGTAGCGCCTACTCTTCAGTTCACTCCACACGAAAGTTTCACCATGTCCCAGACTTCCAGCCGCGATTCCCTTCCTAATCCATTGGATCCCGAAGAGACCATGAGTCGTGATCAGATCGAAGCTATCCAGCTTGAACGGCTCAAGGAAACACTGAACCACGCCTACACCAACGTTCCGTATTACAAAGAAAAATACGACGCCGCTGGAGTTCATCCAGAGGACCTGAAGGAACTGGGCGATCTTGCGCTTTTCCCCTTCACCGATAAAGAAGACCTGCGCAAGAACTACCCCTTCGGAATGTTTGCTGTTCCCCAGCATGAAATCTCAAGGATCCACGCGTCTTCAGGGACTACCGGACAACCAACAGTCGTGGGCTATACCCAAAAGGATTTGGACGACTGGGCCAAGCTCGGGGCGCGGTGCCTTCGCCTATCTGGAGTGAAGCCAGGCTGGAAAGTTCACAATGCTTACGGTTACGGACTTTTCACGGGTGGCTTGGGCGCCCATGCTGCTGCCGAACGTTTGGGAGCCACGGTCATCCCCATGTCCGGTGGCCAAACGGATAAGCAGATTTCACTGATCCAAGACTTCGCTCCGGATGCGATTCTGTGCACACCTACCTACCTGTTGACCATCGGAGATGCGATGCAGCGTAAGGGACTGGATCCGCGCAATACTTCGCTGAAGGTCGCAGTCCTTGGTGCTGAACCGTGGACCGAGGAAATGCGTCACGAGCTCGAAGAGATGTTCAACATCGATGCCTGTGACATTTATGGTCTCTCAGAGGTCATGGGCCCAGGCGTTGCCGGTGAATCTAACGAACGCAAAGACGGTAGCCACATCTGGGAAGATCATTTCCGCCCAGAAATCATTGATGCCTTTGATTCCAGCAAGGTATTAGGCGACGGTGAACACGGAGAGCTGGTCTTTACCTCGTTGACCAAGCAGGCCCTGCCAATTATCCGTTACCGCACCCACGACCTGACTCGCCTTCTTCCCGGCAGTGTTCGACCGGGCCACCGCCGTATGGGACGTATTACCGGACGCAGTGATGACATGATCATTCTGCGCGGAGTCAATCTCTTCCCGAGCCAGATTGAAGAACTCATCTTGAAGGTTCCAGGCCTCTCCCCTCACTTCCAGCTGATTCTCACGCGTCCAGACCGCATGGACCAGTTGGCAGTAAAAGTTGAGCGACGTTCGGATGCTACCGCTGAGCAGGCAGCACTTGCCGGCAAGGAATTGGCCAAACTGATCAAGATCCACATTGGTTCTTCCTGCGCCATCGATGTTGTAGAGCCAGAGTCTCTCGAACGTTCCATGGGTAAACTCAAGCGCATCTATGACCTACGTAACCAGTAATATCCTCAGGGACATGGAATAATCGATTCATCATGGACACAACCGACATTGCTAGTCGCCCAGTAAAACGCGGGCGCCCCGGGTACGATCAGGAAACCGTACTAAGAATTGCCGTCGAGGCTTTTAATGAATACGGCTACGACGCGACCTCAATGGGCAAGCTCGCCGACCGATTGGGCATTAGCAAGTCCGCGATTTATCACCATGTTCCTTCAAAAGAGGATTTGCTCCGCCTGGCCTTAGATGAGGCACTGTTTCCACTGGAAGCGGTCATCAGCGAAGTACGCACACACGCAGGTAGCGCCGATGAACGTTTGGAATTTTTCTTACGTTCGACCATCCGCATTCTGATCGACAAGCGCCCTTACGTGACCTTGTTGTTGCGCCTGCGCGGTAATACCGAGTTGGAACGCGATGCGTTGCAACGCCGTCGTGCAATGGACCGTCAGTTGGCGGAATTGGTCACTGCGGCGCAAAGCGACGGCAAACTGCGAGACGACCTAGAACCGCGTTCCACCGCTCGTTTGCTGTTCGGCATGATCAACTCAGTGGTTGACTGGTATCGCGTTGATGGCCCGATCGAAGCTTCGTCGTTGGAAAACCAGGCGGTATCGCTACTCTTTGATGGTCTGCATACTGTAGCGAAGTAGGAATTCTTACATAATCACTGATGGGCCCTCTGTTCGTTGAACAGAGGGCCCATTGGTCTTCAACCGATAAATATCTAACGCCCTGTGGTACATGCAACCTTGGGGAATTCACGTACTCACAGGTTTCACCGCTAGCATCTAAGGGGTGCCTTTTGCACCTGTCGTTGCCAATCAATCGAGTGAAGAGCACCGTGGATTCCATCTTAGAAACCCTGTTCATGACTACTGCGGACGGCAGTAGTTCCTACGTTCAGATCCTGCTGTCTGCCGCTAGCATGTTGTTAGTTTTCGTCTCCGCAATTTTGCTTGCGCATCGCAATGATCTGGGCTGGTGGACTCTAATCCTCTCGGTATTTGTCGGCCCGATGATCTCGGCCTTGCAGTACGATCTGATGGGTTTGATCTACGCGATCCCACTGTTGTTGCTCCCTATTTTTGGGCTTTGGCGGTTCTCGCAGTTCAAACTTCGCGGCAAGTTCACCCGTGAGGTGACCAAAACATCTGTGACCCTATGGTCTGGAATCGGCATGGTCGTGGGTTTGATCTTGCTTGTCGCCCTTCGCTTTGGCCCATTCCTGTTCAACTCTGGTTTCCTCTCCGCAACGCCTGAAGTCTGGGTCATGTACTTTGCGGACGCAGCCATTTTTGCTTCCTTCGTCATGGTTGCCCGCGGCGTTCGCGAAGGCTGGTTGCTACTGGCTGTGGCTGCCATCGCCGATTTGGTGGTTTACTTCCTGATTTCACCAATGCTTGGCATGCTGGGCCTATATGTCTTTATTGCGTTATCCGCGCTCTACGGCTACTTCCTGTGGCGCAATTTGCCGGTGGCAGGAAGCGAAGTCGAAGGTGTAGAGCTGAGCGAGGAAGAGCTGGCACTGCAAAAAGCTAAGCAGGCAACCTTGGATAAGTTGAACACCAAAACCGAAAACTAATTCAGTGCAAAAAGTGTTCCCGACATTGTGCCGGGAACACTTTTTTGTTGCCTAGTTACGCCAGCTGTCAGCCAGCTTGAGAGAGCCGTCGGCTTTCACCGTGGCGGTGCGATTGCTTCCCGATTCCCACACGGTGTTGCCGCTTTGGTCACATTTGACGTACTTGTATTCAAATTGGGTGCCGGCCGGCAGATCAACCGTCCCAGTCCAACTGGGGTAATTCTTGGCAGATAACTGAACTGCCTTAGCTGGATTCCAACTTCCAAGTTCTGGCTGATTGCCAACGATGCGGATGTTCTGCCCCATGACGGTTTCAGCAGTCACTGCCACACTAACATCGGCTGAGCCTTCAGTCGGATCTGGGGTTTCCGTCCCACCACCGGTGCCATCGGAGAGAGCACCGACGTGTAATGCAAGAGCACCGTAGGCTGGCAGGGTCGCGGTGAACTTTCCGTCGGCACCGACGGTTATAGTCTTTGAGCAATCCCCATCAGCAACCACATCGCAATAGGTTCCTGCCGCCAGAGCGCTGGTGTATTCGTGGGTGGTGGCAGACCCAGTGTTATTAATGGCTACGAATCCCTTATTGCCTCGGCCGTAAGCGATTTGGTTGCTCCCGTCGTCCCACCAGTTACCAACCGCAGCGTCTCCCACAGCATTGTTGAATCCAACCATGCCGGTAATTTCGTCTTGGCGCTGCTCGCAGGTCCAGGATGAAGAATCGCAGTTTGCGTTTGGCACGGAAGCATCGCTCGCACCAGGTGCACCGGCTTCCTTGTCGGTGAAGGTGAACCCTGAGTACACGGTGGGCGACCCATAAGGCCAGGAAAGCATAAAGACGTTGGCCAATAGGTACTTGGCACCCCATTTGTAGTTCATGGACTCGCCATTACGTTCGGTGTCGTGGTTGGTCACAAAGACGCCGGCACGGTCGCTGGTGAGTTTGCCATCACCGATGAAGCGTAAGTTGGCGATCTGCGCGTCAAAATCATGCTTGAGCTGGCGGGCATAGTCGAACTCATGAGAGTCACCACTGCCAAGATATTCGGTTTCTTGAATTGGTTCTCCGGACGCTCCGATGACTTCATGCACCCAGAAGACGCCCGGGTTTTTCATCTTGGACTTGATGGCTTCGAGATCCGTTGCTGGAATGTGTTTTGAAGCATCGATGCGGAATCCTGAGACTCCGAGTGAAACGAGATCATCCAGGTAATCGGCGATGTTCTGTTGAACGTAGCTGCTTGAGGTCTTGAGGTCCTGTAGGCCCACTAGGCGGCAGTTCTGCACCTGCCAACGGTCAGAGTAGTTGGAGATGTTGGTGCGGCAGTCATTGAAGTCTTGTGCCGAGTACTCTGGAAAATTGTCATCTGAGAAGGGCGATCCGGCGGTTCCTGTTCCCGACTGTCCAGCACCGGTCATATGGTTGACCACCGCGTCAGCTATCACTTTGACCCCTGCATCATTGCAGCTTTTGACCATGGCAGAGAATTCTTCACGGTTACCTAGCTTCGAATCAATTTTGTAGCTGACCGGTTGGTACGAGGTCCACCATGCTGTGCCGCGCAAATGCTCGGCCGGAGGGGAAACCTGCACATAGCCGTAACCTGCGGGGGCAATGGATGACTTGCACTCTTGCGCAACAGAATTCCAGTTCCACTGGAACAAATTGAGGATAACGTCTTTCCCGTCATTGGACGGGGTAGCAGCCTGGGCAGGTGCAGAGAACAGCGGGGCAGCAAGCAAAGCCAGGGAGGCTCCCAAAGCTGCGGCTGGTTTGGCAATCTTTGTACCTTTTCGTCGTTGTGTTGGGTTAGCACGCGATGACAAGAGTCCCACAGAAAAGCTCCTTCGATGTGATGATTGGGCTGCGATCGAACGACGCGACTGCGTCGATATCGCTCAACCACACGCTCCCCATCAACGTGTGACCTGCGACATAACTGTAAACGCTTTCCTAAGGTAAACCAACAAGTAAATTTCTGTAAATACCTTAAATGCGCGAATCTACACGCCTATATCAACGAAATAATTTTTCGGAATCTCAAAGAACACGTCAGAGATGGAAACGCTTCCACGATGTTTTGGAGAGAAAAATGCTGCTCTGAACATAAGAAAAGGGTGGATACCGCATGCGCGGTATCCACCCGTGAAAGGACTATCGATTAGCTCTGGAAGTTGGCGT
Organism: Glutamicibacter sp. B1; assembly: GCF_039602135.1. Classification (NCBI taxonomy): domain Bacteria; kingdom Bacillati; phylum Actinomycetota; class Actinomycetes; order Micrococcales; family Micrococcaceae; genus Glutamicibacter; species Glutamicibacter ectropisis. Next base: position 2,577,283 of record NZ_CP125942.1, read on the forward strand.
AGGTGACGTCTTCTTTCTCCACGAGAGTCAAGACATCATAGGTTGCGACAATTTCGCCATTTTGGTTGTGCAAGATGGCATCCCAGGCGACTTCACCATATTCGTCGGTGACACGAGGCGTGATCTTCTTGGCCGTGAGTGTCACGCGAATCGCGTCTCCTGCGGCCACAGGGGTGATGAAGCGCAAGGACTCTAATCCATAGTTGGCCAATACCGGCCCCGGAGCTGGCTCAACGAACAGGCCAGCTGCCCAAGACACCAAGAGGTAGCCGTGAGCGACGATGCCAGGGAAGAACGGATTAGCTTCTGCTGCCTTAGCATCAGTATGCGCATAGAACGTATCACCGGTCTTCTGCGCAAACTCGCTGATGTCTTCCAGATTCACAGTACGTAAGTCGGAGGCAAAGCCGTCGCCTACGCGCAATTCGGCCAGTGATTTCCGGAATGGGTGAGTGTATTTCGCTTCCCCACCGAATTCTTCACAACCTGCCAAACGCTGTTCGGCCCCCGTATGCCAGACCCCGCTGAGCGCCGTCAACATGTTGGGTGAGCCCTGTACGGCGGTACGCTGCATGTGGTGCTTGACCGATCGAATTCCGCCTAGTTCTTCACCACCGCCGGCTCGACCTGGACCGCCATGGACCAAATGAGGCACCGGCGAGCCATGGCCGGTCGTTGAACGAGCGGTCTCTCGATTGAGGATGTGCACGCGACCATGGTGGGCAGCAATACCCAAAGCGAGCTTGCGCACGCTGTCAGTGTTATTACTGCACACGGTGGCGACCAATGAACCGGAGCCCATTGCAGCAAGTTCCACTGCTTCTTCAAGGTTCTCGTAACCGATCACAGAACTGACTGGTCCGAAGGCTTCGCGAGAGTGCACGAGTGGATTGCGCGCATCTGCCCAGCGAAGAACAACGGGAGACATAAACGCACCTGACTCCGCCACGGCGTCTTTTTCAGGAGCCACGCGTACCGCAGGGGCATCCAGACGACCATAGGCCAGCTCGCCACCGGCGTCGATCATGTCTTGAACCGCCGAGCGTACATCCGCCAGCTGTTCCAAAGATGCCAGCGCACCCATGTTTACGCCCTCAACACGTGGATCACCAATGACTACTCGCTCGTCAATGCGTTTTCCGATAGCAGCGATGACTGGCTCAACCAGCTCAGCAGGGACGATGTTTCGACGGATAGCAGTACATTTCTGGCCAGCTTTAGAGGTCATCTCGGTCACCACGACTTTGACGAAGGCCTCAAATTCTGGGCTACCTTCCACCGCGTCCGGCGCCAGAATTGCAGCGTTGAGCGAGTCAGTTTCTGCCGCGAACTTCACTCCCCCATCAATGACGTTTGGATGAGACTTGAGCTTACTGGCGGTGGCAGCCGAACCCGTAAAGGCGAACATGTCGCGATAGTCCAGGTGATCCATGAGGTCTCGGGCCGAGCCGGAAAGTAACTGCAAGGACCCCTCTGGAAGAATTCCAGATTCAAGCATGAGTCGGACGGTAGCCTCGGTGAGGTAGCCCGTTGGAGTTGCCGGCTTCACGATAGTCGGCACGCCGGCAATAAAGGCTGGGGCGAATTTTTCGAGCATGCCCCAGACAGGGAAGTTAAAAGCGTTGACCTGAACCACAACACCACTCATTGCAGTGTAGATGTGGGTGCCCACAAATGAGCCGTCCTTGCTCAATGGCTCGCTGGGTCCATCAAGAATGACGTTGCTGTTGGGTAGTTCGCGACGACCCTTGGAAGAAAAGGTGAAGAGCACGCCGATGCCGCCATCAATATCCACCATGGAATCAATTTTGGTGGCGCCGGTCTTAAAAGAGACCTCGTAGAGGTCTTTTCGTAGATCATTCAGATACAGCGCTAGCTCCTTGAGCTTGAGCGCACGCTCATGCAAGGAGAGCTTAGCTAGTTCTTGTTGCCCGGTGCTACGGCCATAGTGCACGGCAGCCGCGACATCTAATTTGTCGTTGGTGACTGTGGCAAGTAGTTCGCCGGTATTAGCATCTCGGACTTCTGTTCCGCCCGCGGCGGCGGGGGTCCACCATTGTCCTGCGATGAAGCTTGGGACTACGCTGATCTGTTTTGTCGACATTGACACAATTCCTTCCTGAACGGTCGGTCAGTATTACCGTTAACCTTATCAGCAAGATCGTGACGGAGGACACCCAAATCTTCCGCGGCGTAATTTTCGCGCCTAGCGCCATTCAAAAGTTATGGGAGATAGGGCAGGAATACATCAACTGCTCTTGGTCAGCGAACGCAACCGCTCAATGGCATGCTCACTCATCCCCTGGCCTAGCAGGTACGAACTCGCTGTTCCGATCCAGTCGCAGAATTCCTCAAGCGCTGCGGCACGCTCGGAAATAATTGCCTGTAGCTCATCCTCCTGCTGGTAACTCTCGTAGGGATGCTTTCGTGGCGAAACTCGGTGCCATTCGTTAATGCCCCGCACGGCCAACTCGTCATGCTCCAGGATCTGATTCCTACGTCCAGCAAGGTCAAGTAAGAGTGTGGCGATGAGCCCGGAGCGATCGCGCCCTGCGGAGCAGTGGATGACAGTAGAGCCTTGGGAGGACGCTAAGTTCTCAAATACTGCACGCACGTGCCCGCCGAACTCCTCACAAACCAGTTGGTACATGCCCGTGTGGTTCATATAAGGCACAGCGATAGCTTCAAATCGTGGATTACCAGCGGTTTCCAGCGGAAGGTTAACCAGTTCTATGCCGGATAGACTGGCCGCGGGCACCTCAGGGTCATATTCGCGCCGGTGAATCTCCTGCGGGTTACGTAGGTCGATCACCTTAGTAATGCCGTCCTCGCGCATGCGTTCCCAGCCTGAGGCGCTGAGCCATTCATGACGGCCCATGCGGTAAAAAGCGCCGCAGATATGTCGTGCGTTGACAGCCCCTGCCCATGACAAGTCCCCGGATTGCTTTTGATAGTTCACCATTTGGCCCATAGACCCATTGCAACACACCAATTCTCTAATGTAGAGTTACAGCCATTGGCAAATGTCAATCAGTCTATTGAAGGAGGGGTAACGATGATTGTTTACCGCCGTTCCCAGTCACGTATCTCCCTTTCTAAGGACTTCCCCCAATGCATTTTCCAGCTGGAGAAAAATCCACCAGCGCACAGCTGATCACTTCTGACTTCGCTGACAACGACAGTCAACTCAAATTCCTCAAGCGTAAGCCCGTTTGGAAAGAGTCTGCGCCCGATGAGCCTCCTGCCGGCCAACGGTACTCCACCTGGCCATTCGTCGAGAAGGGTTTGCGCGGTCCGCAACCCTATCCAGTGTGGTTGATCGAGGATGCAGCGGCCATTGACACCGAGCTAGGCATCCTCAAGACGGGCAAAGAGGGCGATGTCTTTTTGCTTGAACGGGCCACTGCCGAACGCAAGAGCCTACTGGCTGCCAAACGCTATCGTTCCCGCGAGCACCTGCAATTTAGCCGCTCGCAAGCCTATAGTGACGGTCGCTCGGCCCGGCGATCCCGAGATAATCGAGCTATCCGCAATAATTCCACGTATGGTCGGGACATCGCCGCCCTTCAGTGGGCTAATGCTGAATGGACGTACCTGTTGCGGTGTTATGCCGCTGGCATTCCGGTTCCGTATCCGGTGCAGATTGATGGCACCGAAATCTTGATGGAGTTCATTGCTGACCCGGATAATCCATTGACCGCAGCGCCACGCCTTCAGCAGCTCTCGCGCTTTGACCCACGCCTACCGTCACTGTGGGAACAGCTCACCGAAGCCTTGGAAAAGTTCGCTAGCTTGGGTGTGGCGCACGGTGACCTCTCTGCCTACAACCTTTTGGTTTCCGGCGAGCGCTTGGTCGTCATTGATGTACCGCAGTGTGTCGATCTGGCCGGTAACCCGCAAGGAATGGACTTCCTTCATCGCGATTGTGTGAACCTGTGTGATTGGTTCGCCTCCAAGGGACTATCCAACGATCCTGATGAGCTCTTTGCTTCCCTTCTAGGGCACCTGTTCTAGTAGCTCATCGCAGGACAGTCCCCGCCGGAACCTTTGCTCCGACGGGGACTGTCCTATTGGTGTCAGGCTACCTGCGATTTACCAGGAGTAGAACCCTTGACCGCTCTTACGGCCTAATTTGCCCTGGGCCACCATGTCTTTGAGGATCTGCGGTGGTGCAAACCGATCCCCCAAGGTCTCATGAAGATATTCGGCAATTCCCAGACGCACATCCAATCCGACAATATCGGTAGTTTTCAGTGGGCCTGTCGGATGCTTATATCCGAGCACCATGGCGTTATCGATGTCTTCAGCCGAGGCGACACCTTCTTCCACCATGCGCATGGCTTCCAATGCGATAGCCACCCCCAAACGCGAGGAAGCAAAGCCTGGAGCATCGTTAACCACCACAGCAGTCTTACCCAGGGCCTGGACCCAACCGCGCGATGCTTCGACCAAGTTTTCGTCGGTCTGTTCACCGATAACCACTTCAATAAGCGTTGATGCCGGCACCGGATTGAAGAAATGCAATCCAAGGAACTTACCCGGTCGCACTAATTCTTTGGCCAACCCGCTGACCGAGAGTGAGGAAGTATTTGATGCCAGCACAGCATTGGGATCCAGCACCTTTTCTACGGCCTGGAGCGAGGAAACTTTCAGTTCCCAAATTTCCGGCACCGCTTCAATCACCAATTGCGCGGTAGCGAACTGCGCATAATCCGTACTGACCGAGAAACGCTGCATCAGCTGATCTTTGGACTCGCTGACCACGGCACGCGCGATGGACTTGTCCACGGACTCAGAAACTCGTTCGTATGCGGCTTGTGCGGAGGCTTCGTCTCGTTCAACGACCACAACGGTACTGCCGCTGATGAGTAGCGCGTGGGCGATGCCGGCACCCATGCGGCCACCGCCGAGCACACCACTATTCTGTGGAAGTTGACCTGATGCGATGCTGTTACTTGCACTCATAGTTACTTCTTCTTTCGATCAAGAAAATCTTGCATGCGGTCAAACTTAGCCTGCGATTCAAAGAGCATTCCTTGCGCAAGGGTGTCGATCACCGGATGGACTTCGCGCGGGGTATGGAATACCGATTTGGTGATCCGAACGGCCAATGGGTCTTGTGACGCGATGCGATCTGCCAACGCATTTGCAGCTTGTTCTAGCTCTGCCGCAGGATGCAACTCGGTAATCAGGTTTGCTGCCAAGCACTGCTCACCGGTAAGCACCTTGCCAGCCAAAAGGATTTCCTTGGCCAAGGGCTCGCCTACGAGCTCTTTGAGCCTCCAGGTTGCCCCGGCTGCTGCCATGATGCCCAGGTTGGTTTCGGGGTTACCCATGCGCAATTCTGGGGTACCAATACGGAAGTCTGCCGCGTAAGCCAGCTCGGCACCACCACCTAGAGCGAACCCGTCGAGAGCTGCGATCACCGGCATAGGTAGTTTGGCGATACGGTCAAAAATCCCGGAATTGATTCCGGCGAGCGCGTCATCACGGCGACGCTCACGTAACTGTGAAATATCCGCGCCGGAAGCAAAGATTCCCTTAGCCCCCTTTGGATTCTGATCGCTGGGTGCTTGGCTGGCAGTCCCTGCCAAGATCAGAACTTTCGGATTCTTTTCTAGATAACTACACACGGCATGCAGCTCATCGACCATGGTTTGATCAATGGCGTTACGCACCTCCGGGCGATGCAACCGAATCCACAGCCGGTCCTCGGTTTCACTGGCAAGAAGCGTTTGAAACTCGGTCTCGAAACTCGCCATCTTTAGGCCCCTTCCAGCAAGATGGCAGATCCCTGCCCAACGCCAACACACATGGTAGCCACGCCGAGCTTACGCTCTGCTGTTGCCAACTCACGTTCCATCCGGCCCAAAAGGGTGATGACAATTCGCGAACCGCTTGATCCCAAAGGATGTCCTAGCGCAATCGCTCCACCGTCACGGTTCACGATCTGTGGGTCCACCCCAAGTTCACGGATGCTGGCCAGGGATTGGCTTGCAAAGGCTTCATTGATCTCCATGGCTCCGAGCTCACCGATCGTTAGCCCGGCACGATCAAGAACCTTGTTAGTGGCCGGCACCGGTCCCATACCCATGATCTCTGGTTCCAGACCTGCAGACTGTCCGTCAACAATTCGGGCGCGAGCGTTCAATGAGTACTTCTTCAGGGCCCGTTCGGAGACCACCAGAATCGCCGAGGCCCCGTCATTAAGCGAGGACGCGTTCCCGGCAGTAACGACTTCGCCGCCACGAACCACTGGCCGAAGCCCGGACAGAACATCCATGCTGGTTCCAGGGCGCGGACCTTCATCAGTATCTACGATGGTTTCGCCCTTACGATGCTTTACGGTCACCGGCACTATTTCATCTTTGAAATGCCCAGCGTCAATCGCAGCTATGGCTTTGGCATGAGAATCAACCGCAAACCGGTCGCAGTCTTCGCGGGAGATTCCGTAAACACGCGCCACTTCCTCGGCAGTCTCTGGCATGGAGAAGGTCGCTTTGCCATCACGGGAGAGCTCACCAGAGAGGAATTGTGGATTGGTGAAGCGCCAGCCAATGGAGGTATCGAATACCGCTCCGGGCTTAGCAAAAGCCTTATCCGGTTTTTCCATGACCCATGGTGCACGAGACATTGACTCCACGCCACCTGCGATCACCACGTCCGCAGCACCAGCCTTGATCATGTGGCTAGCCATCGTAATGGCGCTCATTCCAGAAGCACACAAACGATTGACGGTAATGCCCGGCACACTCACCGGCAGACCGGCCAGCAATGAAGCCATGCGAGCGACATTGCGATTCTCTTCCCCCGCGCCGTTTGCATTACCGAGAATGACTTCATCAACCGCTGACGGATCGATGCCAGATTCTTCAACGAGAGTCCGAATGGTCAGCGCGGCTAGATCATCGGGGCGCACTGCACTGAGCGCTCCACCGTAGCGTCCTACCGGGGTACGGGTCCCGCCGACGAGATATGCTTCAGTCATTTGTGCTCCTTTGGCCAAAACTGTTCAGTGATCCTCAACACCTAAACTTACCGACCATTCGTTCAATAATAAAGTCGAAGGCTACAGGAATTTTCAGATTCTTAGAGATCGGGCGGAAACCGACTAGCATTCATAGGGTGAGTAGCCAGAATAATTCCGCAGTGCCCCAGAAGGTTTCCGATGTCTTTGATCCCGTGCGTTGGCGCGTGGTTGAAGGATTCGATTTCACCGACATCACCTACCACCGCCAGGTAGAACGTGATGCCCAAGGCAACATCCTGCGTGATCTACCAACGGTGCGCATCGCCTTTGACCGCCCCGAGGTACGCAACGCATTCCGCCCACATACCGTGGATGAGCTTTATCGAGCCATGGATCATGCGCGCATGACCAGCAATGTTGCCACGGTGCTACTCACCGGCAATGGTCCTTCGCCCAAGGATGGAGGACACGCGTTCTGCTCCGGCGGTGACCAGCGTATTCGCGGGCGCGACGGCTACCGCTATGCCGAGGGTGAGACCCGTGAATCGATCGATCCCGCCCGCGCCGGACGTCTGCACATTCTTGAAGTACAGCGCCTGATGCGCACCATGCCGAAGGTTGTCTTGTGCGTCGTCAACGGTTGGGCCGCTGGCGGTGGACACTCCTTGCACGTGGTTTCCGACCTAACGATCGCTTCCAAGGAACACGGAAAGTTCAAGCAGACCGACGCCACCGTAGGTTCTTTTGATGCCGGTTACGGCTCCGCGCTGCTGGCCCGCCAGGTGGGACAGAAGACCGCGCGTGAGATCTTCTTCCTCGCCCGTGAATACTCCGCAGACGATATGGTCCGCATGGGCGCTGTCAACGAATCGGTGGACCACGAGCGGCTTGAAGAAGTTGCCTTGGAATACGCAGCGGACATTGCCAAGCAGTCCCCACAGGCCATTCGTATGCTGAAGTTCGCCTTCAATCTGGCCGATGACGGGCTCGCTGGACAGCAGGTCTTCGCCGGTGAAGCCACTCGTATGGCGTATATGACCGATGAAGCAGTAGAAGGACGCGACGCGTTCTTAGGCAAACGCGACCCCGACTGGTCCGACTACCCTTACTACTTCTAAGCGGCGGCGCCGGCACAAGGACGACTCTATGGACGCACTGCATCAAGAACTGCTTGCCGCATTGGCTAACGTCGCCAATGACAACGGACCGGCACTGGAAGTTATTGCCGACGACACCACCAGCACAGGCTGGCGCATTGAGTATCTTCACGACCAAGACCTGCCCGGGTTCGAAAATCCCATGGTCGTGGTACGCACCTCCGGATCTACTGGTCGTGCCAAGCGCACCGTCTTGAGCGTTCAGGCACTAGCCTCTAGCGCCCAAGCCACCGCAGAATTCCTTGGGTTTGAAGGTCAATGGTTATTGGCGCTCCCGGTGCACTATGTCGCTGGGCTCAGTGTACTCACGCGCTCCCTGTTCGCTGGAACCAAGCCGGTGGTCATGGACCTAGACGGTAGCTTCTCCGCCTCCGAGTTCACCCGAGCAGCCAACCAGATGGTAGAAACTCATCGACTGACCTCACTGGTGCCAACCCAGTTGGCGCGACTGCTCGATAGTCCAGACCCGGAAACTCTTCAGACGCTCAAACGTTTTGATGTCATCCTGCTTGGTGGCGCCCGCGCCAGCAAAGACTTGCTGATACGCGCACGCCACCACGGGCTGAAGATCTTCCAAACCTATGGGTCTTCAGAGACTTCGGGTGGGCTGGTTTATAACGGCACGGCACTTCCTGGAGTGCAACTGGCTGAGCATGACTCACGCATTTGGGTTTCTGGACCGATGCTGGCCGATGGTTATGCCAATGCTCCAGAAGCCACGGCCGAACACTTTGTCCATAGCGAAGGACGTCGTTGGTACGTGACCGATGATCTAGGCACCGTTGACGGGCAAAGACTAAGTATCGTCGGACGCATTGATGATGTCATCAACACCGGTGGGATCAAACTTTCAGCTTCCAAGATTGAAGGGCTGCTCGAAGAATTCTTCACCCAAACTCTCGTCGTCTCCGTACCTGATCCACAGTGGGGTCAGAGTGTCGGTCTGGCTTATTCCGGCCCTACAAAAACGGACGATGCCTTCGACGCGGTACGCCGAACGCTGGGCAAAGAAGCTGTTCCCAAGCATGTGCGCCACTATCCACACGGCTTACCTCTGCTTCCTAATGGTAAGTTCGACCGCCGGTTGATCATTGATGAATTAGCGGTTCACGAGTAGTCTCGATTCGCCTTGCCTGCATAATCGCGGGAAACTAGAGGGTACGATTTTTCTTTTGCCCTGAAAGGACTGAAAGTGGCCACACTTTCCCAATGGGTTTCGGGTGCACGCCTGCGCACCTTGCCTATCGTCATTGCCCCGGTTGTTATCGGCACCGCGGCCGCCCTGGGCGAAACAGGAACCATTCATTGGTTGCGTTTTGTTCTCGCCTTGCTGGTCGGACTGCTACTGCAAATTGGTGTGAACTACTCCAATGACTACTCCGACGGCATCCGCGGCACTGACGATGACCGAGTTGGCCCCTTGCGTCTGACCGGTTCCAAACTCACCGATCCGAAAAACGTGCGCAATGTTGCCTTTGGTTGCTTTGGTCTTGCCGCAGTATTCGGTTTGGCTCTGGTCATCATTTCGGCATCGTGGCCACTGTTGCTCGTCGGCGTGGCTGCGATATTTGCCGCATGGGGGTACACCGGAGGTAAGAACCCCTACGGCTACCGAGGCCTAGGAGATATTTATGTCTTCATCTTCTTCGGCCTGGTCGCAACCTTAGGCACGACGTTCACCCAGATCAACGAGCTGACGCTGACCTCGTTATGGGGTGCCATTGGTACGGGTCTGATTGGTTGCGCCCTGCTGATGGCTAATAACGTGCGTGATATTCCCACTGATAAAGAGGTTGGGAAGATTACTCTTGCGGTTCGTCTCGGGGAAAATAACGCCCGACTCAGCTACGTAGTTATGCTCACGATAGCTATCTTGTTGCCCTTGCTATCTACTGGAACTTTCCCTTGGATGTGGCTGGTACTTATTACCTTCGTCCCAGCTATCGCACCGTCCATGCTCATGCTGCGTGAACCCCAACTTCCAAAGCTCGTACAGGTCCTCAAACAGACCGGTATCTTGAACATGGTTTATGCAGTCTTGTTTGCCTTGGCAATCATTCTTGATGTGTGGTTCTAACTAGCGTCAAGCGTTCACACGCAAAAAGCCTTGGTTTCTCAGTCCGTTTAGGGACTGAGAAACCAAGGCTTTTTCCTTTGAACTCTGCAGTGCTGACTTCCTCGCTCACACTGTTCAAGCACCAACCAGTATTTACTCGGCAGGTGGCTGCATCTTTCGTTGTGCTTCGTCGTATTCGTCCTCGATCGCCTCTTCAGCCAGCTGCTTGTTGGTCTTATTCGCGGAGGTCTTATTGAAAGCCTTACGCACATCTTCACTGGCCTTGAGGCGTAGCTTGTTGAAGAACAAGTAGGCAACGGCGAAGGCAAAAATCAGGCCAATAATTCCGGAGACGAAGATTGGCCAGTTCAGGCCAAGGAACAGACCTAGGAACACCACGCAGAATATGCCTAGACGAAGAACTGTATATTTCAGAAACTGCATAGCTTCAAGTCTACCGATGAAGCTGTGAACAGGATTATCACTAGAATGGAATCATGGTCCGCTTCTTTATATTTGCAGCAGTAGTTTCGGTCGCATTGATGATTTACACCTTGATCGAATGCAGCCGTGCGCCGAAGCATCTCGTGCGTTCCTTGCCGAAGTCAGCATGGTTCGCGGTCATCATCGTCCTGCCACTGGTGGGCGCAGTCTTATGGTTCATTCTGGGTCGCCCTGCGAGCACCGCCAATCAGCCAAGCGCACAGCAAACGGCTCCCGACGACGATGAAGATTTCTTGCGCCAATTAGAAGTCTGGCGTCGCCAGCAACAACGCGAAGCAGAGTCCAAGGCTCGTGAGCAAGAACTCAATTCCCAGGCCAAAAATAAGAAGAATGATGATTCTGCATCCGAACCAGAATCCAATCGCGCTTCGGGCGCTGAGAAGCCCTCCCACAAGTCCGAGGACACTGACAGTGACTCACCGGATACGAAGGCCTAGAAACTACCTTTAGAGGCTTGTGACAGTATCTGTTCTGTCTCCGGACCCTAGTCTTGCCCCGTGAAGTACCGCTACTTCCGGGCCATGTAGCTTTCCTCTGAATGCTTTGAATTAAACGTAATGAGCGATACCCCGCCGAGGCGGGGTATCGCTCATTACGTCTTAAGCTTTGTCTAAGACTTAGACTCCGGCGTAAGAGTGTAGGCCGTTGAAGTAGATGTTTACGATAGTGAAGTTGAAGACGACGCACAGGAAGCCGACAATCGACAGCCACGCCGAACGCGGACCGGTCCAACCACCGGTGGCGCGTGCGTGCAGGTAACCTGCGTAAACAACCCAGATCACGAAGGACCAAACTTCCTTCGGGTCCCAGCCCCAGTAGCGGCCCCAGGCGGCTTCAGCCCAGATAGCTCCGGCCATCACGGTGAAGGTCCACATGACGAACGCGATGGTGTTGATACGGTAAGCGAAGTTCTCCAATGCGCCAGCACCGGGAACAACACGCATGAACGGAAGCCTGTCGCTGAGTCCAGCGGACAGTCGGTTCATACGCGAGTGCTGCATCAGCTGAAGTACGTTCATGGCAAAGCTAATGGCAAACAGTGACGAGGACAGTACGGCGATGGAAACGTGGATGACGATCCATGGCGACTGCAGGGCAGGAACCAGGTGACCCACAGGTGTTGGGAATCCGATGGTTGCAGCGCACAGCATCAAGGTCACGAGACCAGAAATGAATGTTCCCATGAAGCGCAGATCCTTGAAGATCAGCACCACCAGGTACACCAAGGCCACCAGGAAAGCACCGGTGGTCAAGAACTCGTACATGTTGCCCCACGGCACGCGGTGGGCTGCCAGTGCACGAGAGACGACACCGAAACCGTGCAGAGCCACGGCCAGCCACATCAGGACCACTGCGATGCGAGCCATCGGACGCTTGGATGAGAACTCTGTGTAGGTCATCTTGTCGGTCACGATGTCATCGCTGATGTTATCGGCACGTTCGGCCACACCGCGACGCTTGCGGCCCGCACCGGCAACGGCGCCGTTAGCTCCAACAAGTAATTCTTCGTCGCGCTTGAGCGCTGCGGAATCCATTTCGGAGATCGACTTGTTGGTTTTTGCCAGGTCCAAGGCAAAGACAATGAAGACCACTCCATAGACCATGGCTGCCAGCAGCATGAATAGCTGGCTGTATTCACCCAGCGATTCATTAATTGGTGCTAATGCCCCAGCGTTACCCATTTACTGCTCCTTGGTTCTGCTCCTGGCTTGCCAGTGGCCAAGCCTTGTCAAAGATCTTCTGTAGTTCTGCTGCTTCGCGTTCCAGGCGCGGATCTTCGCCACGTGTCAACAATGCATATTCGATCTTACGCTTGTCGTCTTCGTGCTTCAGCTTGACCCAAACTCGACGACGTGGAGTGAACAATGAGACTCCCAATCCGAGCAAGGCCAGGGCCGCAAAGATGCCGATAGGAAGTTTGCCCGGATCATAGTTCACGTCCAAGGCCACGTAGCGCTTGAGATCGTCAAAACTGATGCTACCTTTACCGTCCGGCAGTTCATAGGTTTGTCCAGCTTCGAGGATGATGCCACCGGTATCGAGTTCACGACTGTTCAGCTTGGTCATCTTGTCGGTATCCAGCACAAACACGTTCTGCGGATTACCACTATCCAGACCCAAATCGCCGTAGAAGGAGTTTAGGTGCAACTGCGGGTTAATAGCATTAGGGTCGCCCGAAATGCCGAAACCGTTCTCGTCAACCAGTGCGGTTGGCAGCAAGAAGCCCTGGAAGCCCAGCTGGTCCGGGACTGCGTCGGGAACCTTCAGTACGAACATCGAGGTGTAAACCGAGTCCTGTGGAACTGATACGGCCGGACCCGAGTAAGCGATATTGCCCTTACCATCGCGCACAGTAATCACCGGTGCGTAGCCATTACCCACCAGGTACACGTCAGCACCGTTGATGCGCAGTGGGTGGTTGACCTTCAGGTCCTGCTTTTCCGGCTCAGACTGTGCGGTCTTGCGGACCTCAACATGCGCGGTGAAGTCTAGTGGCTGGCCAAAGTGTGATTCGGATTCACGGTCAAAAACAATGTCGAACTTGTCCAGCTTCACCGAATAACCTGGCAACTTATCGGCGTTAAAAGTCGTGCCAGGGGTGAATGAATCGTAGGCAACCAGCGAGTTGACGAAGGTCTCCCCTTCGACCAGCACACGCTGGCCGGTGTATCCAAATGCGCCACCAACTGCGGCAGAAACAAGGACACCGATCAGGGAAATATGGAACACCAAGTTACCGATTTCACGGGTGTACCCGCGTTCCGCCGAGACCGAGCGGCCGCTGGCATCTTCACGACGTTCCACACGGTAGCCGCGTTTTTTCAGAATCTTGAATGAGTCATCAATGATCTGATCATCGTCGGGAGTGTCCGACTCGCCTTCAAGGATTTCATGGGACGCGTACTGTGGCAGCCTGTCCAGACGTGCCGGAGTACGTGGTGGAGGGGTGCGCAAGGCCTGAGCGTGCTTCTTCACACGCGGGACGATACAGCCGACGAGGGAAACGAACAGCAGGATGTAAATGGCGGAGAACCAGACGGAGGAATACACCTCAAACATCTGGAATCGGTCAAGCCAAGGACCTGCGACAGGGTGCTGATCCAGATACTGCACGACCGTCTCTGGATTTGATGCGCGCTGCGGGAAAATTGAACCCGGTACTGCGGCCACGGCCAGCAACAATAGCAAGAACAATGCTGTTGGCATCGAGGTCAGCTGGGTCCAGATCCAGCGCATGAACCCTACGAATCCTAGCGCTGGGGCGTCCTGGTGCCCTTTGATTTTCCGTTGTTGTTTCGCCATTAAATTGGCAACCTCACTTCATTGGCAAACCAGTTTTGCAGTTCCGAAACCCATGATCCCCACAGGCCGGTCATCATGACCACGCCCAGTGCGATGAGCAATGCGCCGCCAAAACGCATGATGAACAACTGGTGTTTTCGGAAGAACGCCAGTGCCTGCATTCCACGTTGCAATCCCAGTGCAATGAGGATGAATGGCAGACCGAGTCCCAGACAATAGAACACCGTCAGGAGGGTACCTCGGGCCACATTGGCATCAGTTCCCGTCGACATAATCAACACGGCGCTCAAGGTTGGACCGATACACGGGGCCCAGCCAAGCCCAAAGGTCAGGCCAAGAACCGGTGCTCCCCATAGACCTGCAGGTGGTTTTTTGTGAATTTTGCGATCTCGTTGCATCCAGGAGAATCCGCCCATGAACACAATGCCCATGAACACAACAACGAGTCCCAAGATTTGGGTGACCCAGGAACCGTTAAACCTCAACCAGGCGGTCGCTTGGCTAAAGAGGACGCCTGCGGCAATGAAGACCACCGAGAATCCCAAAACGAAGAGCAAGATCCCCAAGACGACACGGCCGCGACGGTGCTCTTTCAAATCGGCACCGGTCAGACCGGTGACATATCCAAGGTATCCGGGCACCAATGGCAGCACGCAGGGAGAAAGGAAAGATACCAAACCTGCCAATAGCGCCACGGGCGCAGCAAGCAAGAGCGACCCGTCTAAGACGATGTCGGCAAATGGATTAGAAGTCACCGTCCAGATCACAACTTCTCGGTCAGGGCGGTGTCAATCAGCGACTTCAAGGTGCCAGGTTCAACGGCGCCAATGATTCGCGCGCGAACGCGACCCTCACGGTCCAAAACCAAGGTAGACGGGACTGCCTGCAGTGGCACGTACTTGGTCATGGCCAACTGTACATCACCGTTGGTGTCCTGAATTGATTCGTAGGGAAGATCAAAGGTTCGTTCGAAGGCCTTCGCGGCTTCAGCTTCGTCGCGAACATTGATACCGATGAATTCGACCTTATCGCCAAAGTCGTTGGCCAGCTTCTTCAGATCCGGTGCTTCAATCCGGCAAGGTGCACAGGCGGCATACCAGAAGTTCATCACAATTGGCTTGCCCTGCCAATCGCTGAAATCAACGTCAGTACCGTGATACGTCTTTGACTTGAGCTCTACAGGATCACTGCGTTTGGCAACTTCGTATTCTTCAACGGCGCCATCGCCAGCGATGTAGTTTTTGCCATCGCCACTATTAGCTTGTGCGGTCAAGGTATCTTCCTTGCCACTGCATGCTGCCAGGGGGACGATGGCGGCAGCTACCATCAGCGAACGCAGCATGGTGCGTCGGCTCAGATCACGAGGATTAGGCACAGGACTAGTCATTTCCTTAGGCTCCTGGAATATTTGCGGCACCGGCCAATAGCTCGGGGCATGGTTCGGTGTACCGCACGGAAACTAATTCGTCCCCGTCAAAATCAAAGCTGGTAATAGAGGCGAGGGTGCATTCGCGTTGCCGCGGATCGTGCCACAACGGCTTATTTTCGGCGTCCCGTCGGGTCACCCAGATCGGCAACTGGTGGCTCACGATGATGACCTCAGCATCAGCACCGTGTTCGGCAACAGCAGTACGACGGTGGTCATCCATCGCTTCACGCATGCGCTGCACCTGCTGAACGTAAGGCTCACCCCATGAAGGCTTGAGTGGGTTGACCAATAGTGGCCAGTACTTTGGCTGGCGTAGATGGTCAGCAACCTTGGATAAGCCCTGAAGTTTGTTGCCGGCTTCAATGACTCGGTCATCAGAATGAATCGGAAGGTTCAAAGCTTGACTGGTCGGTGCGGCAGTCTGCTGCGCACGAATCAATGGAGACGCCACGAGCCGAACCACATTGGCTCCCTCGGCCTGACGCTGTGCGAAGAATTCACCAGCAGCATCAGCCATCTTGAAACCCAGCTCCGAGAGTCCGAAACCGGGGATCCGTCCGTAGAGGATACGGTCAGGGTTGAAAACTTCCCCATGGCGCAACAAATGGACGGTCGTTAAAGGCATGAGTCCAGTGTCTCAAAGATTCAGTGCGAAACCGCCATATTGTGTCCACCATCAACTATTCACAGCGCATGCATGGGATTCCCATATGGAAAAACCATCCTTTCGGAGGGCTTGCTCACAAAGCTGTGCCACTAGTCTTAGTAATAAAGGTAATTCGACCCAAAGGATGATGAATTATGAGCAACTACGATCCGAACCAACCGGGCCAGCCATATAACCCGGAATCAGGTGCTCAGAACCCGGCCCCGAACCCGTATGGTGAAAACCCATACGCGCAACAGCCTTCCTCGTACCAGCAGAACCCTTACGGGCAGTCTCCGATGGCACCTGGTTTTAACCAGTACCCAAATCAGGGCGGTTACGCTGCAGTTCAGGCACCCAAAGAGCGTCCGAAGACTCTGCAGATTTCCTTCTTGCTGATTCTGCTTTCAGGAGTCGTGGGCGCGATCGCCAGTTGGATGATTTCTACCTCCAACATGTTTGGCAACATGATTTCCACGCAGTGGTCATTGATTGAGCCAGAATTACAATCACAAATGCAGTCCACGCCTGAGATGGCTCAGGACCCTACCTTGCAGCAGATGATGAGCAGCCCTGAGGCTTTCATTTCACAGGCCAACACCATGTTGTCCAGCTTTGCTTTGGTGGGGGCCGTTATTTCGGTCATCCTGTACTTCTTGGTTGGTTTCTTTGTTGGCCGTGGTGTCGGAGCCATGCGTGTCATTGCCACGATCTTGGCTGTACTCTCGCTCTTCGGTCTGTTCTCCACGGTGCCGATGATCAGCATGTACGCTGACAGCGAGGCCGGTGCCCTGAACGCGGTCTACATCATCGGGATCTTGCTCGGCATCGCCGGTGTAGTCTTCGCGTGGTTGCGTCCGTCATCGGAATACATTGCACAACGTCGTATGGCACGTCGCGCTGGCTACCGCTAAACCGATAGCTCGTCCATAGCCAAAAATAGCGTTGTTCTTTCGTCAAAACTGACGAAAGAACAACGCTATTGGTTTATCTGCTTGGATTTAGCCTTGAACCGCTAGGTAGGCCAAGATCTGAAGTTCTGTAGACAGATCAACCCTGCGCAGGTTCATACCAGTTGGAACTTTCAGTGGCTTAGGAGCGAAGGACAGTACTGAACGCACCGACAGGTCCGCTAATGAGTCAACCAAGTCTTGGGCGGCATCGCCCGGGACCGCGAGCACCGCGATATTGATTTCTTCGCGGGCCACCACCGTGGCGAGTTCGCTGATGGGTTCAACACGTAGTGCACCAACGGGCTCACCGATGAGAGCTGGGTCCACGTCCAAGATGGCTTTGACGTTAAAACCACGTGAGGTGAATCCGGCGTAACCGCTGAGCGCGCGTCCGAGGTTACCGGCGCCGAGGATGGCGACTTTCCAGTCTTGGTTCAGGCCTAGGGTTCTGCTGATGTGTTCGGCTAATTCACGCACAACATAGCCGACGCCCCGGGTGCCGTA
Source organism: Glutamicibacter sp. B1 (assembly GCF_039602135.1). Lineage (NCBI taxonomy): Bacteria > Bacillati > Actinomycetota > Actinomycetes > Micrococcales > Micrococcaceae > Glutamicibacter > Glutamicibacter ectropisis. The sequence goes on from NZ_CP125942.1 coordinate 2,594,805, forward strand.
GGAGCCAAGCCATGAAAGGTCTTTGCGTAGAATCGATGGGTTCACGCCGGCTTCTTTAGCCAGCACTCCGGAACTAGTGCGCTCTAAGCCTTGAGCTTCTAAAGCATTTAAAGCACGCAAATACTGTGTGAGTCGAGCCAATGTGGCTTCAGGCAGGACACGAGCTTCAAGCTCAGACATCTTGATTCTCCTGCACTTTCCAATGGGCTACTCGAGCACAACACATCGTCATTCTTTACTGCTGCGGTTAGTTGCTCAGCAGACGTTCTAGCCGTTGCGGATCGATGGTCCAGAAATCTCGAACCTGCCCATCGATAAACAACACTGGCACTTCCTCGTGGTGTTTGCTCAGAAGTTCTGGATGCTCGTCAATATCAAGTTCCGAAAATTCCATGTTCAAGCGGCTCGTTACCTCAGCAACCGTCGCTCTTGCAGCATGACAAAGATGACAATCTTTACGAACTAACAGCTGAATCTGATGCAATGTACTCACCTGACTATAATCTCACGAGCCGTAACCTCACTTGAACTTTACGATGAAATAAACTGGATCAAATGCCTTCCATCGATAACAACACCTCGCCGGCCTCGACACAGGCTCAAGGAACCGTTGCCGCCTTTTTTGACGTGGACAACACCCTGGTGCGTGGTGCTTCACTGTATTTGCTCGCGCGAAAGCTTCATGAACATCGCTTCTTTCAGTTCCGAGAGATCCTCTGGTTCGCGTTAAAGCAATTGCGCTTCGCCGCGCGCGGTGAACATTTGGGAGATATCCATCAGATTCGAGACCGCGCCTTGATGATGGTGCGTGGCATCCCGGTTGCCGATATTGAACAAATCGGCAATGAAATCTATGACGAATACATTGAACCGAAGCTGTGGTCCGGAACGGTGGCCATTGCCCGGCAACATTTACGTGTGGGTCGGGAGGTATGGCTGGTCACGGCCACTCCCCTAGAAGTGGCGAATGTCATTTCAAATCGTCTCGAACTTTCCGGCGCATTAGGCACTGTGGTGGAAAGCCGGGATGGTTTATACACCGGAGCGTTGGCCAGTCCCATCTTGCATGCCGCTGAAAAAGCGCAGGCAGTAAGGTCGCTGGCCAAAGACCGCGGGATCTCTCTCTCGCGTTCCTGGGCGTACTCGGATTCTTATAACGACGTTCCCCTGCTCGAAGCAGTTGGTCACCCGGTCTGCATTAATCCAGACGCGCGTCTACGTTCCTACGCCAAGCGTCGTGGCTGGCAGGTTTATGACTTCCGCACCGGCCAACGCGCCGCAAAATTCGGTCTACGGGCCGCTGGCGTGTTTGGAGCCTTGTGGGCTGCTAGACGCTCAATTCTGCGCCGTTCCGGCTCCTAGCGGGCCGTACAAGGTCGTAGGGATAAAGCAATCGCCACCGTTTGCAGGTGAACTGCGAATCGGTGGCGATGATTGCCTAGCGGCAACGTGCTCGAAGTATATTTACTTCTTATTGCGACGCTGGTGGCGAGTCTTACGAAGCAATTTGCGGTGCTTCTTCTTGGACATACGCTTGCGGCGCTTCTTGATAACAGAGCCCATAATGGTTCCTCACAAACTAATTAAATGCGTCAACCTTAAGCTTCCGCTTGCACTAAAGCAAGAGGGCAAGGTTGACCGGACGTTAAACGTTCCTTAATAGATTACCCGCTTTTCGGCCATGCTCTGACCATCGCGCGGACTATCGACCGTATGAACCGGTACCGTGCTGCGGATCAATGGCCGCAGCGCTGAGGTAAGATTCCACAGCGTTCTCTGGAACGCGATAGGAGCGGCCGAACTGAACGGCAGGCAGATCGCCTGCGTGAATCAGCCGATAAACCGTCATTTTGGAAACACGCATCATGTCAGCCACTTCGGCCACCGTCATGAAACGGGCTCCTGCAAAATTCTGTTTATCCGTCATGCGGGATATTCTCCTGACGCTGATCTCTATTTCGTCGCGTTACTAGCGAAGGTGAACTTACACGACTTTGGATCAACATCGGCGATCTGGTTCACGTTCGCTTTGTCCTAGTCTAATCGCACTTTAGTAACTTTTGCATCACGAAACACTTCAGGACTCTTCAGAATCAGAACTTTGTTGCTTAAACGAGACAATCCGCACGCCAAACCTCAACTCAATGAGGCACGACGTACGGATTGAGACGCGAACTATTTCTTAGATGACGCCCTGGGCCAGCATGGCATCAGCAACCTTGACGAAGCCTGCGATGTTCGCACCGGCGACGTAGTTACCTGGGATACCGTACTCATCGGCGGTGGCAGCACAGCTGTCGTGAATGCCGACCATGATCTCGCTCAGACGGCGCTCGGTGTGCTCGAAGCTCCACGAGTCACGGCTGGCGTTCTGCTGCATTTCCAAGGCGGAGGTTGCAACGCCACCGGCGTTAGCAGCCTTACCTGGGCCAAACAGCACCCCGGCGTCCTGGAAGATAGCAGTTGCCTGTGCAGTAGTTGGCATGTTGGCGCCTTCTGCAACGGCGATAGTGCCTGCGGCAACCATCTTCTTGGCAGCCTCTTCGCCCAACTCATTCTGGGTAGCACATGGCAATGCGACGGTGCCCGCGATGTCCCATACGCTGCCACCGGCAACGTACTTGACCTTGCTGGTGCCACGGCGTTCTGCGTACTCAGAAATGCGTCCGCGTTCAACTTCCTTGATCTGACGCAGCAATTCTAGATCGATGCCACCCTCATCGACGATGAATCCAGCGGAGTCCGAGGCGGTAACGACCTTGGCGCCGAGGCTCTGTGCCTTTTCGATGGCGTGGATTGCCACATTTCCCGAACCCGAAACAATGACGCGCTGGCCGTCGAAGGACTGACCACGAGTCTTAAGCATTTCTTCGGTAAAGATAACAGCGCCATAGCCGGTAGCTTCTGGGCGAACCAATGAACCGCCCCAGCTTAGGCCCTTACCGGTGAGAACTCCGGATTCGTAGCGGTTGGTGATGCGCTTGTACTGGCCGAAGAGGTAACCGATTTCGCGGCCACCTACACCAATGTCACCTGCAGGAACGTCTGTGTACTCACCAATGTGGCGGTACAGCTCAGTCATGAAGGACTGGCAGAAACGCATTACTTCTCCGTCAGACTTGCCTCGTGGGTCAAAGTCCGAGCCACCCTTACCGCCACCGATTGGCATACCGGTCAAAGAGTTCTTGAAGATCTGTTCAAAGCCTAGGAACTTAACGATGCCCAGGTAAACCGAAGGGTGGAATCGTAGACCACCCTTGTATGGGCCCAGTGCCGAGTTGAATTCAACGCGGAAACCACGGTTGATCTGGACTCGTCCCTCGTCGTCCACCCAAGGGACGCGGAAAATAATCTGTCGCTCGGGTTCGCACAAGCGCTGCAGAATGGCGGCCTCGGCGTATTCAGGGTGCTTAAGCGAAACAGCTTCAAGGCTTTCGAATACTTCGGTGACTGCCTGGTGGAATTCTGCTTCTCCAGGATTGCGACGGAACACTTCGTCGCGAATCGTAGCTAAGTGCTTATCCAAGTTTCTCTCCTCATCATGCGGGACAGGAACATGCGTCCGGGGAACCTCACACCCGACGACACTGCCCCGCACACGAGAATGCCACGCGGAGCACCGTGAAGAAAAATTTTCTGTTATAAATCAGAAATATGGTCGTAACGTAAATCACTGACCATATTGCCTGACCGTGTCCGCGTCAGTTGAACAATTGGCTAACGACGTCGTCCAAAACGAGGAAGCCGCTCCAAGAATTCTTGCGCACGACCAGTAACTTGCTCCAGCCCTCGCCCAACGCTTCGACTGATTTGCTGGGCGGTCGGGTTGGCAGGGGAAACTTGAGCACTCGAATTCGAAGTCTGAACATCGATCTGCTCGTCACTCTCTGGGGCCGGCACTAAATCGGCGCACCAATGTACGAGATCTTCCAAAGCCGCAGTGTCAATGCTGTAGATACGGCGTTGGCCGGCGGCCGCCATGCTGACCAGCTGCGCTTCACGCAACACCTTTAAATGCTTTGAGACCGTAGGCTGAGAAATCTCCAGTTCAGTCACCAGAGTGCCTACGGCTTTAGGCTCATTCTTGAGCGCTTCGATTATCTTGCGACGGGTTGGCTCTGCCAACGCCGAAAAAACTTCATCAATTGCCACATACATAACCCTAACGGCATATGACCATCTGGCCATTGATTACGTGGCCCGTTCCGTCATGAAATTCAACCGTCGAGTAATTTCGGCTGACTTATCTGCGCTTAGTCAAACCATGGGTCAAGACCGAAGAGTGGAAAGACTTCCTTACGTGTAGCAATTATCGTTCGGTCTACAGGGTCAGCAGGGTCATAACCAACTTCCCAATTGCGCCACCACAGTTGCGCGTCTTCACCCATCAGATACGGCATAGCCCGGCCGTAGCGCTCAAGAACGTATCGGCGAAAAGTCTCGGGCACATACGTGCGAAGAGGTACAGGCTTTCCGGCGACGATGGCTGTTAGATGAGTCCAAGTTCGCGGCACCACAGCGGTGACGTTATATCCACCACCACCGGTGGCAAGCCATCGTCCTTCGCACAAGTCGTCAGCCAGTTGGGCGATATCGAGTGCGACCTGGCGCTGCGCATCAACCGATAACTTCAAATTGGTCATGTCATCATCTCGATGGGCATCACAACCATGCTGAGACACAATAATTTCTGGTTTGAAGGCATGAACCAATTGCGGAACTATCGCATGGAAGGCACGCATCCATCCCGAATCCCCGGTCATCGCAGGCAAAGCAACATTCACTGCGCTGCCCTGGGCATTCTGTCCGCCAATTTCATTGGCAAATCCCGTTCCCGGGAACAGGGATAGCCCGGACTCATGCAATGAAATCGTCAGGACTCGTTCGTCATCCCAAAAAATAGATTCGGTGCCATCCCCATGGTGAGCGTCAACGTCAATGTAGACCACCCGTTGAGCACCGTTATCCAGCATGCGCCGGATCGCGGCGGCCGCGTCATTGTAAATGCAGAAGCCGCTCGCCTTTTTCTTGGCGGCATGGTGCATGCCACCGGCAAAGTTCACTGCCCGTACTGTGCTCTGATCCATAATGGCTTGGGCCGCGATCACCGAACCGCCAACGATGCGACTAGCCGCGTCGTGCATTCCAGCAAACACTGGATCATCTTCGGTGCCAAGACCGTATTCTTCAGCTATGAGTGATGGATCATCACTAACACGCCGCACCTGATCGATGTAGTCCTGCTCGTGAACTGTCCTAAGTACTGCATCGCTGGCAATCTCGGGCACATGCATGCTCACGTTGTCGGCGCTCAGTACTCCCAGTTCTGAGCTGAGCCGATGCGTCAGTTCAAGTCGGGAAGGGTGCATGGGATGCCAGTCGCTGAATTTATATTTCAGATACTCTTCATCCCACATGACCATCGTTGGTCGTGGGGCCTGTTGTGGATCTAACACTTTTTCAGGCTACCCGATAGTGATGCAACTCATGAATTCGTGGTTCATTTGACGACGTAGCGATTCTCTAAAGTCAGAAGGCAAGCGTTTGGCGCCCGAAACGCGTAAATTACTAGGAGGACTTCAACTTCCACCCTTGTTATCCACTTGTCCCGAAGAAACAGCGAGTTACAGATGAGCACTGCCAGTGATCTAGGCCCTCGGGCCCAGGCAGCTGAACTGCGCGAACGACGTCGTAAAAGATGGCTAAAGTTCCGCATGTCCATTGCTGACTTCACAGTGCGCTCCCCCGCACGCTTAACCCTCGGCGTGTTCGTTCTGGCCATCACGATCTTCACGTCATTGCTCGCTGCCCCGTTTTCCTCGGCGTCGGGAGACGCCACGCCACTGCACGATGCACTGTTTACGGCAGTATCCGCCGTCTGCGTCACTGGTCTCACAACGGTTTCGACCGCTGCCCATTGGTCATTCCTCGGACAATTGATCATGCTTATTGCAACTTTCATGGGCGGTTTGGGCATTCTGACCTTGGCATCCATCATGTCGCTGGCAGTCTCTCGAAAGCTTGGCGTTCGTGCCAAGCTCATGGCTCAAAAGTCCATGGATAGTTCCGGGGCTTCCGCGCTGGGCGAGGTTAGTTCGCTGTTGCGCATTGTCATCCTGACCGCCATCAGTCTTCAGGGGCTTATCGCGCTTTTGCTCATCCCCCGCTTCTACATCTTGGGCGAAAGCGTCCTGTCATCCATATGGCACGGTATCTTTTACGCGGTGTCAGCATTCAACAATGCTGGTTTCACCCCGCACTCCGATGGCCTGGTTCCCTATGAAACTGACCTGTGGATCCTCATCCCTTTGATGGGCGGAGTTTTTATTGGCTCTTTGGGTTTCCCGGTGATCATGGTCCTGTTGGCCCATAAGTTCAACGTCAAGAAATGGAACCTGCATACCAAGCTGACCATGCTGGTCACCACGATCTTGCTCTTCGCTGGAGCCTTCTTATGGCTCGTTTTTGAATGGTCTAACCCACGGACTCTGGGTGAGATGTCCGTGAGCGACAAGATCATACATGCGTTATTCGCTTCGACGATGACACGTTCTGGCGGCTTCAATCTTGTTGATCAGAACGATATTCATCAGGTCACGGTCTTGCTGACCGACGCTCTCATGTTCGCAGGTGGCGGTTCGGCTTCGACCGCTGGCGGTATCAAGGTCACCACCATCGCCGTGATGTTCTTGGCCATCCTGGCAGAGGTTCGAGGCGATACCGACGTGAAGGCTTTTGGACGCCAGATTCCCCAAGGCACCATGCGTGTTGCGATCTCTGTGGTCGCCATGGGTGCTTCCCTCGTCATGGTGGCTACTGGTGCCTTGGTCACCATCGATGAATCGGTGGGATTCTCTCGGGCACTTTTTGAATCCATCTCAGCATTCGCCACCGTGGGTTTGAGCTCCGGCGTTTCTCAGGAGATGCCTCCTGCAGGTAAATATGTACTTAGTGTTCTCATGTTTGCCGGTCGTATCGGCAGTATTACCCTAGCCAGCGCATTGACCATGCGACACCGTAATTCACTATTCAAACTTCCAGAAGAAAGGCCACTCATTGGCTGACAAGAATATTGATCACAATGCCCCAGTCCTGGTCATTGGTCTGGGTCGGTTCGGTGCCTCGGTGGCTGAAACACTAGTCAAGCAGGGACGAGAAGTCCTAGCCATTGAGCGTAGCCCCGAATTGGTTCAGCAATGGGCTAGCACCCTAACCCACGTCGTAGCGGCCGATGCTACGAACATTGATGCTCTGCGTCAGCTCGGTGCTCAGGAGTTCTCTTCTGCTGTTGTTGGTGTGGGTACCTCGATCGAGTCTTCCGTGCTGATCACGGTGAATCTTGTGGATCTTGGCATTGAGCACTTGTGGGTCAAGGCCATCACTCCCTCGCATGGCAAGATCTTGACCCGCATCGGTGCCAATCACGTGATTTATCCCGAGGCTGATGCCGGTGTGCGTGCTGCGCACCTAGTTGGCGGACGCATGCTGGACTTCATTGAATTTGATGACGGATTCGCCATCGTCAAAATGTATCCACCCAAGGAAACCCAGGGGTTCACGCTGGCCCAGTCCCAGGTCCGTTCAAAGTATGGCGTGACCATCGTTGGTGTGAAGTCTCCCGGTGAAGATTTCACCTATGCAGTGCCTGACACCATCGTGACTCGTCGAGACGTTTTGATCGTTTCGGGGCACGTGGATCTCCTCGAGCGTTTTGCCGCTCGGCCCTAATTTCTGCACAAAAGACAATCGTGGTCGGTACCCCTTCGTTCAAGAAGTGGGTACCGACCACGATTTTCTAGTTAATTGCGTTGAGAGGCTCTAGCCAAGCTCTTCGCTCAACTGTGCTGCCCGGGCGGCAGCTGCCTGCGTGCCGGCAGCGATGATCTTCGGAATGCCCTGCTCGTCGAAGGTCTTGATGGCCTGTTCTGTGGTCCCCTTAGGGCTCGTGACGGCCTTACGCAGCTCGCCTGGGACAGCCTGTGGGTCAGAGAGCATTTTGCCCGCACCCGCGACGGTAGCCCGAGCTAGGTCAATGGCCAGCTTTTCGTCCAAGCCCATGGCCACACCAGCATTAGCCATCGCTTCAGCCAGGTAGAAGGCATAGGCCGGTCCTGAACCGGAGATCGCTGACAGAGCGTTCTGCTGGTCTTCATCGATGACGTGGACGTCGCCGGAGCCAGAAAGCAGCTCGGTCACCAGCTTGGTCTGTTCTTCGCTGACGCTTTGTGCCGGGCTCAAGCCAACAACTCCAGCGCCAACCATCAACGGGGTGTTCGGCATGGAACGAATGACCGGCTGGTTAGCAGGCAGGTGTGACTGCATACTGTCGAGGGTGATGGCTGCTGCGACAGACACAACCACCTTATCCGGGCTCAATGCGCCGGAGATCTCATCGCAGAGATCAGTGATCCCCACCGGCTTTACGCCAAGGAAGATGATGTCTGTTTGTGCGACCGCTTTGGCGTTGGCTTCAGCATCTTGATCGCTGACCAGTACGTTGATACCAAGTTCGCGAAGCTCCGCAGCACGCTTGTCACTACGCAGAGTTGCAGTGATCAGCTTGGGGTCATGACCCGAAGCGACAATGCCACGAAGGATGGCACCGTTCATTGAACCGGCACCGAGGAAGGACAGTTTCAGGTTTTTTGTTGCTTCACTCATAAGTTCATTGTTTCATTGGATCGCGCTCAGGGCTGGTAGATAAGTGCTCTCGTGCAAATTCGAGGGTCTTTCCCAGCCATTCTTCTTTCTGGCCCGCGTTTTTGGCCTTTCGCGTGGAAACTTCCACGGCCATGGTTCCCTTCCAGGCAACATCACGTAAATATTGCAAGGATTCGGCCACCCGCTGGGTTCCCAAACCGGGTACGAGGTGTTCGTCTTTTCCGTTATCCAAACCATCGCACAGGTGTACGTGTGCCAGTCGATCACCTAGATCTTCGACCGCCTGCCGAGAATCCATGTTGGCGATGGCCGCATGGGAGAAGTCCCAGGTCACGTGTTGGTATGACTCAGGAACCGGGTTCCAGTGTGGAAGATACATCTTGGCTTCACGGCCTCGAGCACGCCACGGATACATGTTTTCTACGGCAATTTTCATACCGGTGGTATCGATGAGGCGTTGCACGCCCTCACCAAATCCTTCAGCGTAAGAGCCTTGCCATCTAAAGGGCGGGTGTGCCACAACAACGCTAGCACCCACAGCTTGTGCAAGGATCACCGAACGCTCAACTTTTGCCCATGCAGAACCCCAGACTTGCTGGGTGAGCAACAAGGTTGGTGCGTGAATAGCCATGATGGGCAGTTGGTACTTGTCCATCAATTCTTTGAGTGCACCTGCCGACTGACTCGCAGCATTTCCGGTCACTAAAACTTCGATACCGTCGTATCCAACGTCTTTGGCCATTGCGAAGGCATCATGAACGCTCAGCGGATAAACTGATGCGCTGGATAAGGTGACCGGCACCTTATAAGAACTCTTCTGGTCTTCCATGCCTTGCCTCCTGTTACCGCGACCCATCTTCAGCGGGACACCTGTATCACCGAGAAAGTTTAGTTACTCGGCTCAGACAGAAACTGATGTTTCTCATGTGCCAAGGCAACCTCTCCCACTCCAACGCTACTACTGAGCGGTGTCGCAGAGTCAAACATCACGTGATCAAAACGTCGCAACATCAAACCTTCACGAATAGCCCAAGGGCAGATACGTACGGTTTTCAGTTTCAAAGCGCTCATTGCTTCATGCGCAACGATGGCTCCAGCCAATAGTTGAGGTGCACGAATTTCGGAGACACCCGGCAATTCAGCCCGTTCAGACCAGCTCATGGCCGTCAGACGGTTAGTCCAAATTTTCAGTGCCTCACGGTTGAGCACGCGCTTGACGTAAGGACCTTCGTCGCTAGGTGCCGCGCCGGTGATACGCGCTAATGAACGGAAAGTCTTTGAGGTAGCAGTTGCCAATGTTGGTTTCCCATACTGGCGCAGTTCAGTCGTCGGATCGTTGAGCACGTCACGGACGTACATGCGCAATTCTTTGACTTCCTTGATGGAAGGCAAGTCATTGGGTAGCCATTCGCGAGTCAAGCGGCCAGCGCCCAATGGAACCGAGTAGGCCGTCTGAGGAAATTCATCGGTACCCCACGCAAGCTCCAGCGAACCGCCACCCATATCAAGGTTGAGGATTGATTCCGAGGACCACCCGAACCAGCGACGTACCGAGTAGAAAGTCATCCCGGCTTCTTCTTCACCGGTCAGTTCCATCAGGCTTACGCCGGTTTCGCTTTTTACCCGGTCCAGCACGCTGGCACCATTGGACGATTCGCGAATTGCCGAGGTACAAAAAGCCATAAAGTCTTCCACCTGATGACTGCCAGCGAACTTTACCGCCTCATTGATAAATGAGATCAATTCCCGCTGGCCCTCATCGGTGATTGCGCCGTATTCATTGAGGTAGCGCACCAAGGACAGCGGGCGCTTGTGCGACGCGTAAGGAACCGGGCGGGCTCCTGGGTATGCATCGACGAGCAAAAGGTGAACGGTATTTGAACCGATATCCAGGACACCTAGTCTCATGGTGCGCTCCTCATTAGGCCGTGCAAGAACTGTTAGTCAGTCTTTTTTGCGGTGGTCGTTTTTGCTGTGGTCTTCTTGGCTGGGGCTTTTTTGGCCGGAGCCTTCTTAGCCGGCGCCTTTTTCGCGGTGCGCTTGACCGGGCCACGCGCACGCTTATCGGCCAACAGCTCGATGGCACGCTCTCGAGTCAGCTCTTCCAACGACGTTCCGCGCGGAACAGTAATGTTGGTGACCCCATCGGTGATGTATGGGCCGAAGCGACCATCCTTGACCACGATGTTCTTCTCGCTGGTTGGATCCACTCCGAACTCGGCCAGTGGTGGCACCGCAGCACGACGGCCACGTTGCTTTGGCTGGGAGTAAATCTCCAGGGCTTCATCCAAGGTAATCGTGAAGATCTGCTCTTCACTTTCGATGGATCGTGAATCGCTGCCCTTCTTCAGGTATGGGCCAAAACGACCGTTCTGAACGGTGATTTCTTCGCCTTCAGCGTCAGCACCCACAATGCGTGGCAAGCTCATCAGCTTGAGCGCATCCTCCAAAGTCACCGTTTCCACGCTCATCGATTTGAACAACGAGGCGGTGCGTGGCTTGATCTTGGCAGGCTTCTTTGGTGGCTTCGGCTTGCCGTTCTTGTAGTACTCAACAGGCAGAGCAGCTAATTCCTCGGCCGTTGGCTCTGGAATGATCTCGGTGACATACGCACCGTACCGACCATCCTTGGCCACGATCTTGCGACCAGTTTCTGGGTCATTGCCCAGTTCCTTTTCAGCGACCTGCGACGTAGCAAAGAGCTCTTCAGCCTTCGCCGCAGTCAGCTCATCGGGAGCCAAGTCTTCTGGCACATTGGCGCGCTGAGGCTCGGTACCTTCTTCAGCACCCTCTGGGATGGCGCGTTCTAGGTATGGGCCAAACTTGCCTACACGCAAGGTGATGTCGTCGGTAACGCGAATCGAGTTGATCGCGCGGGCATCAATGTCGCCGAGGTTATCGACCACATGCTTTAGGCCTTCAGTCTCGGAATCCGCACCCTTACCGAAGTAGAAAAGGTTCAACCAGTCGGTACGTGCACGGTGACCCTTGGCGATTTCGTCGAGGTCATCTTCCAAGCGAGCCGTGAAGTCATAGTCAACGTACTTGGCAAAGTGCTCTTCAAGGAGGCGAATTACCGAGAAGGCAATCCAGCTTGGCACCAGTGCGCCACCACGTTTGGTCACATAGCCACGATCCATGATGGTGGAAATGGTTGGCGCGTAGGTCGATGGACGACCGATCTCGCGCTTTTCCAACTCTGCAACGATCGAAGCTTCGGTGTAACGAGCAGGCGGGGTCGTTTCGTGTCCCAGAGCCTGCAGCTCATCACCGGCGAGGTGCTGGCCAACTGATAGCTGTGGCAAACGGGCTTCTGCGTCTTGGGCGGCTGCTTCCAGAGCTTGCTCGTCCTTGCCTTCTTCGTAGGCAGAGAGGAAACCACGGAAAGTGATCACGGTACCGGAGGCCGAGAATTCAGCGACTCGCTGATCACTGGCAGTGCCCTGCAACTTGATGGTCGCGGTAAAGCCCTTAGCATCGGCCATCTGAGAGGCAACGGTGCGCTTCCAGATCAATTCGTAGAGTGCGTACTCATCCTTGGACAGGGAGGAGCGCACGTCCTTAGGGCGACGGAACATATCGCCAGCGGGACGAATAGCTTCGTGAGCTTCCTGCGCAGCGTCTGACTTGGCCTTGTACACGCGAGGCTTAGCCGGCACAGAGTCTGCACCATAAAGTTCAGTAGCCTGCTTGCGTGCCGCGGTCGTAGCTTCCTGAGACAGGAACACAGAGTCGGTACGCATATAGGTGATGTAGCCGTTTTCATACAGTCGCTGAGCGATCTGCATGGTGATCTTCGAGCTCCAACGCAATTTGCGAGAAGCTTCCTGCTGCAGCGTTGAGGTAGTGAAAGGAGCCGCTGGGCGACGGGTGTAAGGCTTGTCTTCAACGGAAGTGACAGCGAAGTCAGTATCCGAGAGATTCGCTACCAGCGACTGCGCAGAGTCTTGGTCAAGATGTGCCAGCTTGGTGCGCGAGTTCTTGAGCTGTCCACGGTCATCAAAGTCACGGCCAGAAGCGACGCGTGCACCGTCGACGGAGGAAAGCTTCGCGGAGAAGCTTTCACCTTCAGCGGTAGCAAAGTCACCCTTAACATCCCAGTATCCTGCCGGGATGAAAGCCATACGCTCGCGTTCGCGCTCAACAACCAGGCGGGTAGCTACCGACTGCACGCGACCTGCGGAGAGCCCGCGAGCCACCTTGCGCCAAAGCACCGGCGAGATTTCATAACCGTAGAGTCGGTCTAGGACGCGGCGGGTTTCCTGGGCATCAACGAGGTCGGTATCCAGTTCGCGCATGTTATCCAGTGCGCGCGCAATACCTTCCTTGGTGATTTCGGTGAAGGCCAGACGACGAACTGGGACCTTGGGCTTGAGTACCTGCAACAGGTGCCACGCGATGGCTTCGCCTTCGCGGTCCGCATCGGTTGCGAGGTAGAGTTCGTCGGCTTCTTTGAGCTTGGCCTTCAGCTCAGAAACACGCTTCTTCTTATCTGGGTAGACCATGTAATACGGTTCAAAGTCGTTATCCAGATCAACAGCGAATTTACCGACCGAAGTTTTCTTCAGCTCGGTGGGAAGTTCCGAGGGCTGTGGAAGGTCGCGGATATGCCCCACCGAAGCGTCAACATCGAAGCCCTCGCCCAAATACTTGGCGATAGACTTCACCTTGGCAGGAGACTCCACAATTACGAGTTTCTTACCAGTCTTTTCCTTGGCCTTGGGGGGCACAGCACTCCTTTATACAGTACGGATTTTTAGGACCTTTATCCGGCCCGTACTAAATCCGACATCACAGCTTCGTTCTATGTGCCTACTCTATAGCCACATTTCCCGATGATCTTACACCGAAGAATTGCTGCGGTTTGAGTGAGGCATTCTATGTAGTTCTCTCCCCGGAGGTCTGATATTCGGGAAGCAACGAGATTAAGTAGAACATACGACGAGAGTCAATACTGCGTTCTTCGGCCGTCGCTGTGGCCTCGTACTCATAGACAAGGTCCAACATTCTGCGGTTGAACTCACGCTGTTTTTCTTCGGAAAGGAACACCAACCCACTAGTGAGCATGGGTGGGCGATCCGGATCCGGAGTAATTCCAGCCTTAGCTTCAGCCTCGCGTCGTTGCACTTCAGCATTCAGTCGAGTTCTAAATGCGTTTAATTGCACGTTGAGATACGCGGTTTTTGCGTTGGTGGAATCGATCTGAGTGTTCAATTCCAAACGTTCACCGGCAGCTCGCCACCTGCGTTCACGTGCGTCGCCTTCGCTGGCCGCACGAATCACGTACCCATATTTCTCTAGAGCTCTCAGGTGGTAGCTCATAGCGCTGGGTGTCAGCGCACACAACGAGGCGAGCTCCGTTGCGGTGCGTGTGGTCTGGGATGCAAAAAGTTCATCCAAGACGATCAGCCGAGCGTCGTGGGCCAACGCTCGAATGGCTTGTGGGTCGGTGATGGAGACGACCTGCGGAATATCGATCTCCATCGTCGAGGCACCTTCAGCCTGTTCCTCAATTGTGTTGCGTGTCATAGGCAAAAACTTTAGCGCTTGTTTCACATTTTACGAAGCATGCCATGTAGCAAGAGACGTTTCACCGCTTCATAAAGCCGATCTGCGAAGTCTTCCTGCCCTTCTCCGATCAACGATTCTAGCGCATTGACTAGCTGAAACACGGACAAATCACCGTCACAAGCAGAAACGAATCCAGCCTGTGCAGTATCAAGTAATTCGGTCCTGCGCAGCCCTGCGCCCTGCCGCAACAGAATCACCCCTGGGTGCTCCGCACCGGGACGCTGGTGGCGTTCTTCGGTGACATCATCAGCAACAAGCAGATGCCATTGTTTGAATTCTTCTCCCGCCCGAGCCAGCTCGTCAGCCATAGCGATATCACGCTGCAGGGTGGGCGCCAGAGGCTGTTCAACAGGATGCGTGATTTGTTCGTAGCTTTGAATCACCGCTTCCTGTCCCACAGGGCGGCGGAAATACACCAGTCCGAAGCCAATAGCTGCGACATTGCGTGATTCAAAATCGTCTAAATACGCGTTATAGGCAGCAACGTAGGAGTTTTGATCTTCAGTCTGCGAAGAATCACGAAGCCACGTCTCGGCATATCCACTGGGGGTAGTCTGCTCACGTTCAATGACCCAGACATCAAGCTCATCACCAAACCACTGGCGAACTCGTACATCCCAAGCAGTATTGGAATCGTCATCTAGGCGAGGAATCTCCCAGTTAGAGAGCATTTGCATCGAGCCCCCGGGATTCAAGAATTCCGGAGCTTGCTCGATGAGCGTACTAACCAGGCGATCCCCTGCCATCCCACCATCACGGTAAGTGAATCGATCTTTTGCGCGCTCGGTGGAACTTCGCGGAGTAATCACGAACGGAGGATTACTGGCAATCAAGTCAAAGCGCTCACCGGCGACCGGTTCAAATAGGCTGCCCTGTAACAACGTGACACGAGACTCAAGGTTTTTCGGATCCAGCTTGAGTACGCGGTGGTTCAGCAAAAGGTTAAAACGAGCAAATCCCAAGGCCCGCTTGGACAGATCCGTGGCGGTCACATGTTGGGCGTGGGACAGCAAGTGAAAGAGCTGAATGCCGCAACCGGTACCAAGGTCCAAGGCGCGGTCAACCTCGGCACGGATGGTTAGCTGTGCCAAAGTCAGCGATGCTTGCCCGATACCCAACACGTGATCTGTTCGCAGCACCCCTGGGCGCTGGTGCGCCCCAAGATCATGGGCAACCCAAAGTTCTCCGTCGGCGTCAGATGAGTGCAGCGCCAAGGCCACAGTCGCACGGAATCCATCGGCCCACGCCTCTATCAATCCGAGCTTCAGCAAGCCTTCGGTTTTCAGCTCACTAAACGCAAGGTTTATGGCTGACTTGGCTACAGTCTGGCCCAATTGAAATAGGCGTACCACGGTAACCAACGGGGTGTCTGGTTTTTGTCGATCAAGAATGCGCAATGCAGGGTGAATCTGATCGCGAGCAAAGGCTGCAGCTGCTTCTTCGCCTAGTAACTGGGCGACGTTGTCGTAGCGGTAGCCAACATTGCTCAAGTCCTTCTCAAGCAGGTCAAGCAACAGTTGGTCGGCACTTTGCGGGGTCTGGTCCAGGGCAGAAAATTCAGCAGCATTCACAGTCTCAATTCTACCTAGTCACGCAACCGTCAACAGATAGGTCAGGACGCACAGCCAAGATTAGGATATGGACATGACTCAAGTGACGGTTAACTATCTTCAGCAGCTAAGCCCCAGTGAGGTCATCCCTTCCACCAGGTCTTTGCCAAGCAATGCCCGTATTGAGCTGGCGGCCGAGATTAGCCCCGAGTTTTCTCGATTCCTCTACCAAAGCGTTGGCAGTGAATTGAATTGGGCGGATCGGTTGGATTCAACTCGCGCTCAGTGGGACGAAGTTTTGCGACGCCCCGGATCAGAAACTTGGGTTCTGTACATCGATGGCTCACCCAAAGGCTATTTTGAGCTGGTCACCACCTCCACAGCCACCGCGAGCGACGTAGAAATCTTTTACTTTGGCCTCTTCCCAGAAGCTACCGGTCATGGTCTGGGAGCAGTAATGCTCACCGAAGCGCTTCAACGAGCGTGGGAACTACACTCTCGGTGGCCACAGCTGCCAGCCGTAGCGCGCGTATGGCTTCACACCTGTTCTCTCGATGGACCCGCAGCCTTGCCGAATTATCAAGCCAGGGGACTGAAAATTTACCGCACCGAAGTCGAAGATTCTCAAGTGCGTGATGCTTCCGTGGGATTGTGGCCACAACCAACTACATAGCGCAAAAAAGCTCGGCATCACCCTCTTTGAAGGGTGATGCCGAGCTAAGTACTCAACGCTTATTTAGGCGTCGACGCTGCTGCAATCTGGGCAACGACGAAGGGTTTCGTCCTTCGCGCAGTCCTCGCAGAAAAGTCGTAGGTTGCGGCATGTTGGGTTCGAACAGTTTTCAAACTTATTCGTGGGGCCTTCACATCCGACGCACTTACCGATGGTCTCGGCCTTGTCGGAGAACTCGGTGTGCATACGCTTATCGAATACGTAGAGGGAACCCTCCCACAAGCCTTCGTCACCATACTTTTCGCCGTAGCGGACGATACCGCCTTGCATCTGGTAAACCTCTTGGAAGCCACGCTTAACCATCAATGCAGAAAGCACCTCGCAGCGGATGCCTCCGGTGCAATAGGTAACCACTGGCTGGTCTTTGAGGTGGTCGTACTTGCCTGAGTCGAGCTCTGCGACAAAATCGCGGGTGGTGTCAACATCAGGGACGATAGCGTCCTTGAACTTACCGATCTGAGCTTCAAAAGCATTGCGTCCGTCAAAGAAGTGAACCTTTTCGCCGGACTTCTTCTTGGCGTCTACCAATTCATGCAGTTCTTCGGGACGCAGGTGCGTACCGCCACCGACTACACCGTTCTCATCAACTTCAAGTTCGCCCGGTGCGCCGAAAGTAACAATCTCATCGCGAACCTTAACGGAGATACGAGGGAAGTCTTCAGCGGATCCTTCGGACCACTTGATATCCATCTTTTTGAACGCAGGTAGCTCGCGCGTAGCTTTGACGTAAGCTTTGACGGCTGAGATCTCGCCACCGACGGTACCGTTGATGCCGTCTTTGGAGATGATGATTCGTCCGCGCAGTCCCCAACGTTCCAATAATGAACGCTGCCACAAGCGAATAGCTTCCGGGTCTGGGAGCGGAGTAAATGCGTAATACAGAACAATGCGATGAATGGCCACCATACAATGTTAGTAGCTTTTGGGCGCGAAACGCCGAGTAAAAGAGCAACGTCACACTGATTTCTCCCGAATTTTCCAGTACTCCGGTTGTCCAAGAGTTTCAACTAGGCAACGATTAGTTCAATGTCAGCAAATTCCTAGGAAAGACAAGGTAGGGTCAAAATATGGCATCAAACGCAAGCGATGAACTGATCGGCACCTGGGTAACCGGCTGGGCAGGAGCCCGTGGCTATGAAACTCGCAATGAGGGACGAGTCCATGCTGCCCTGCGTCACGACACCACTGAAGACTGGGAATACGTTATTTACGGCCCGTCAAAAGAGGAACTAGCAGCGGTCGCCGAGACCCTCAAAAAGCACCCTAACCGTCGACTTACAGCTTTCGACGATTCGGCAGAAAACCTAGTCTCAATCGCCAACGAAGTTGGCTTGCAGGTCACGGCCGATGACGAAGCACTTATGGTCACCGAATTGGCGGTACATGACGTCGAGGTCCCACTGCCAGCAGACGGCTTTGTCTTCCAGATTGAACGCGATGGCACCCACGCATATGTTTCGCTTCACCCTGAGGACAAGCAAGAAGTTGTTGCGGCTTCAGGACATGTTTCAGCAGTAGATGGCTTCGCCATTTTTGATCGAATCATCACCGGAGCAGATTTCCGTCGCCGTGGTCTAGGTACTTTGATCATGCGTGCCCTGGCTTCTCTAGCACAGGAACATGACGTTGATGAAGGACTACTAATCGCCTCTGTAGATGGGCAACAGTTGTACGCATCATTGGGCTGGACTTCGCTCGGTAAAGTCGTGATGTTCAAGGCTTAAGCCTTCTAGAGTTTTCCTATCGCCGTACCCAACGCAACAAACCGTTGGGTACGGCGATAGTCTTTAACTTCAGTAATTCTTGGTTCCGAAAGGCGTCCACGTGAAGTCAGTACGTTCTCTATTGGATCCGTACGACCGGACTAATGACCCCGACGCTGTCATTCACCGGCGTTCTCGACCGGCCAAGGATGAAATCACCAGCGATTGGCCACAATGGCTCAGCAATGAACTAGTACAAACTTTTCAAGCCTTGGGTATTCAGCGCCCTTGGTTGCATCAGGCCCAAGCCGCCAATCTCATTCATGAGGGCCAACACACCATCGTCTCCACTGGCACTGCTTCAGGAAAGTCCATGGCTTATTTGATGCCAAGTTTGGACATCCTGTTTAAGTCTCGAGATAGTGGATTTAACGATGCGGACTCGGCCGCCTCAGTGCTATATATCTGCCCAACTAAGGCGCTCGCCGCTGATCAGCTCGCCGCGGTACAAAGCCTAGATGTCCCCGGGGTGCGTGCTGCTGCCTACGATGGGGATACCGACCAAGCAACCAGAGCATGGGTTCGCCAGCACGCGAATTTCGTGTTCACCAATCCGGACATGCTGCATCGTGGAATCATGCCGAACCATCCGGCATGGTCGCGATTCTTCAAACGGCTGCGCTACATCATCATTGATGAAGCCCACTCGTATCGAGGCGTCTTTGGAGCTCACGTAGCTAACCTGATGCGGCGCGTACGCAGAATCTGCGCCCACTACGGCAACTCCCCCATTTTTATCGGGGCCTCCGCCACCAGCTCAGACCCGGAAGAATCATTTGGCCGTCTCATCGGTGCCCCGGCAAAAGCGGTGACCCACGATTTCTCTGCCAGTGGTGAACTAGTCATCGGCTTATGGGAACCTCCTCTGACAGAACATCGAGGAGAAAACGGGGCACCGATCCGACGCACTGCCATCGCAGAAAGCGCTTCGATCCTTACTGATCTCATGGCTGATCACACCCGGACCATTGTGTTCATCAAGTCGCGTCGTGGCGCCGAAACCATCGCTTCGCTAACTCGGAAACATCTAGAACGTTTCGCCCCGGAACTCTCCGTACGACTAGCTGCTTATCGCTCTGGCTACCTACCCAATGAAAGCAGAGAGGTGGAACGGCAGCTACGTAGCGGGGAGCTTCTCGGCGTTACTTCCACCTCCGCCTTGGAATTGGGTATCGACATCGCCGGCTTGGACGCTGTAGTTGTGGCAGGGTGGCCCGGAACTCGCGCCTCCTTCTTCCAGCAAATTGGTCGTGCAGGGCGTTCCGGTCAGGACGCATTGGCAATATTTGTCGCTGCAGAAGATCCACTAGACACCTATCTTGCCCATCACCCGGAAGCCATTTTCGATTTGGGTGTTGAAGCTACCGTTTTTGATCCACACAATAAATATGTGCTCAGTGGCCATCTCTGCGCGGCGGCCCAAGAGTCTCCGCTACGGCCAGAGGAACTTGAGCACTTTGGACCACACACCGAAGAACTGTTGGAATCTCTCGTGCAGCGTGGCTATTTGCGACGTCGTCCAGCCGGATGGTTCTGGACCCACCCGCAACATGCCGCAGCGATGTTCTCCATCCGCGCTGATGGCGGTGGTCCTGTCGATATCATCGATGCCGAAACTGGTGCTCTACTGGGCACCATGGATTCACCACAAACTCATTACCAAGCTCATCCCGGAGCTATCTACGTTCATCAGGGTGCCAGCTATCACGTGGAAGAACTCGATGAACAAAACCACGTAGTACTAGTAACACGAGTCAATCCCGACTACTACACCACCGCACGAGATCTAACCACCGTTGCGGTCGTCGCCGAGGAACGAGAAAGCAACCACCGCGATCTGAATATACATTTCGGTGAAGTCACCGTCACGACCCAGGTCGTGTCCTTCCAACGAAAGTCTCTTGCTTCCAATGAGGTGCTTTCAGAGGAACCACTGGAACTTGAAGCCCGTGATCTGAATACCAAATCCATCTGGTTCACCATTAGCGAGCAACGCCTTATCCGAGCCGGACTCACTGTGGATCAGTTTCCGGGCGCCTTGCATGCTGCCGAACACGCAATGATCGGATTATTGCCCTTGGTAGCAACCAGTGACCGTTGGGACATTGGCGGTGTTTCCACCGCTTTACATATGGACACTGGGCACCCAACGATCTTTGTCTACGATGCTCAGCCTGGTGGAGCCGGATTTGCCGAGCGAGGATTCGAACGCTTCACTGACTGGGTGCGAGCAACGAGGGACGCTATCGAATCCTGCGAATGTCAAAGCGGTTGCCCGAGTTGCGTTCAATCTCCAAAATGCGGCAACCGCAATAATCCCTTGGATAAGGCGGGCGCGATTTTGTTGCTCAGCGCCGTCTTGGACGATGTAGAACCTCGCCACCACCGTTAAATCTATTCGTTCGTCCCGCCGGACTCGGCCTGATCCAGCGGTGGCGCCCCAGCACGGGCTTTGGCCGTCGCCGCATACAGTTCCAGCCCCAAGGCGTGGAAAGATATGGGAACCCTGGCAGACACTATTACCGTCTGACCGTCGGCTTCCACAAGACAGGATTCAAGCGTCGCGTTGTTCGATTGGGCAAGGGAGGATGCGACATTGCAAGGATTTCCCTCGCGCAGCCCGCGTGCCGTGTCCGCCCCAGCCAATGCTGCCAAATCGGCCGCTGCAGCAGCAGTCATTGCAGCGTGCACGGCAGCGACCCAAGCAAGTAACGCTCCGGCCAGTAGCAAAGCAACAATCACTAGGGCGGTGGTAACCACCGTACCGCTGCCGCGTTCAGACTTGAGTCGCGAAATCTGTTGCTTCATTCGACAGCCACGCTCGCTTCACCACGAATTTGGATGCTTCCAACAATCGGTAATTGAACCGATTTACGGACGGTAACTTTTGAATAACCGCCACCATTGGCAATCGCGAAGTTAGCTTTATTACCCGCTAACCTCACTCCACTGGCTCTGGCAGTTGCCTGATCCTCACCACGAGCCAGTTCCCTAGCCATGGCTCCTGCGGCTTGTTGTACCTGTATTTGTTGAATCCCCAGCGCACCAAAGCACAACAACAGGGAGAGCATCAGTGCGACCGCGGGTAACAGCACCGCAAATTCTGCGGTGCTGCTACCCCTCTCATCGCTGAGCTTCATGACCTACAGCGACAAAGCTTTGGTGATCAAGCCCATCAGCATTCCACGAACGTCGCCGCTGGAGAGGATGCTGATCAGCAGACCGGCGAATGCCACGGCAGCTAGGGTGACCATTGCGAATTCGGCGGTAGTTGAACCTTGCTCATCACTGAGCTGGTCCATGATCTCGCGGAATTGTCGGTTCATTGTTTTGGCCTTTCTCGAAATTTTGTCAGTGGCATCAGTGCCGTTGACGGGATATCTTCACTGTCGAGCACTTGCGGTTATTGCAGTTCCAATTCATGACGATCTGGGTATAACCCCATAGAGCCAGGCACTGGACATTACATGCTGGGGAACAGCGCAATAATTAGCGGTACAACCCCCAACGCGATGAACGCTGGCAAGGCGCAGGCGCCTAAGGGAAGAACAAGTCTTGTACCGAACTGCGCACCAAGCCGAGCCACTTTTTGAGTGTGTTCTCGGCGCTGCAAGGCGGCAGTATTGCGTAAGAGAGCCGCCGCTGGTGCGCCGGTGGTATGGGCAAAAAGTAATGCTTTCTGCAATGGACCCAACCACGCAGGCGCCGCTTCCCACGCCTTGTCCCACGACAGGTTCATTTCTAAGCACCGGGCGACACTGCGTAACACTCTGCACTGTTCGATACTGCTGCCTAGCAGATCGAGAATTTCGGTGATTGGCATACCCGAATCCAAGAGACTAGCGCTCAGATCAAGCACCAATTCGATGGGCTGGGGCTGATGCTTATCTTTGTGTTGAACGCCGTTGGCACGTCGTGAAGCTTGAACTGATGATCCTGCACCGACCGCTAATGCTCCGGCGAGCGCAGCACATAGAAGGATCAGGAGAATCATGACAGGGCCTGAGCTGAAGTTGAAAGCATCAAACGTCGGCACCAGACCCTATTGGCGACCCAGAGCGCGGCTCCAACTGCGACGCTCAGCTGCGCGGCCCATGAGGAAACCAATGTACCCAGAACGTCGATCCCAACAAGCAGACCAAAGCCAAAACCGACCAGTGGTAACCAGGTGAGCAGTTTTGTCGTGGCCTTTGGCCCTGCCATCGCAGCGTCAAAAGACTGCTGGGCGACTAAGGCTGATTCCAAATCTTCGGCGAGACGTTCAAGGACTTCGGCCAAGCTTGCGCCACTTCGCTGTGAAATCTGTAAACACCAGTGCAAACGCTGCACGGCTGAGTGCTCGGTCCGGGCTGCTTCTCCCTGTCGGTTACCGTTCTGGTTGTTCAATCGTTGTGTTGCTTGGAGATCTTTGAGAGCCTGGACAATATTTCCTGAATCGCTTTCCACATCTAGCAGGGCGTCTACCGCGGGGTGAAAGCTCAATCCGCTACGAAGCAAGGCGGAGAGTTCACGAATTACTCGCGCATCTTCGCTCAAGGAATGATTCTCCTGATGTGCGGGTCTATGAATATTTCGCCAGCTCTTCCAACTGATCGTCGAAAAATTCCTCGCACTCCGAGCATTAGGTAGCCAGAGGTAAAGTGCGACGGCACTGAGCAGCAGAATCATCATGATTGCTCTCCTGCATTGATGAGGCAAGCTACCTGAGCCAGTAATTCTGCGACCACAGCGGAACCAAATTTACGTTCCAGAATCTGCTGATCCTGATTCGTCACTGGCTCGGGGCTCTTCAAGTCAATGAGCGTTCGCATGGCCATATGTCCCGACCCGTCAGTTTCTAGACAGCCCAAAGCCACTGGCCCGCGTTTTCCGTGCTCGCCACGACTCATGTGAATCACAAGGTCTAAGGCGCTAGATGCTTGCAAGGAAGTTGCTTGAACACTCCAACCGGCCAAAGCGCCCAGCGCAGCAAGTCTCGCGGGCACCGATGCCGGGTTATTTGCATGCAGTGTTCCGGCCGCGCCCTGATGGCCCGTATTCATCGCTGCTAAAAAGTCCCTAATTTCTTCCCCACGGCACTCTCCGACTATGAGCCGGTCTGGGCGCATGCGTAGGGCCTGAATGACGAGGTCTTTCAGTTGTACGAGTCCGGCAGCTTCCACGTTCGCCGAGCGGGTTTGCAAGGAGACGGAGTGTGGATGATTGATTTGGAGTTCCTGCGAGTCTTCCACCACCACCAGTCGTTGTTGCGGGTCGCTTTGCGCCAGCATTGCTTGAAGCAGCGTTGTTTTTCCGCTGCCCGTTCCTCCAGTGACCAAGAAGTTCATTTGTTTTTGAATTACGGCGTGCAGAAGCCGATTCCAAAACGGAAGCGAAAACTGTAAGACTTCTTCGAGGTTGAGCCGGCTTGTATGTTTTACGCGAATCGAAATCAGTGGCCCCTGGGTGGCAATGGGTGGAAGCACCGCGTGTACGCGATAGTTTTTCAGACTCATGTCCATGAATGGACTGGCTGCATCAAGGCGTCGGCCTGCCAGCGTAGCCAAATGGACCGCCAATTCTCTTACCCGTTCAGCCGAAGCGAACTTGAACTCCATCAGCTCCAAACCGCGCGGTGAATCCGTCCAAACTTGCCCTAGACCGTCTACAAGGACGTCGGTGACGTCTGGGATTCTCGCGAAGGGTTCTAAAACTGATAGCCCCGCAACTTCATTTTGTAGTGTCTCCAACGATTCGGCGGCACCCTTTGACCCCAAAGTTACTCCAGAGTCGTGTACTGCGCCGGCCAAAGCGATCGCGTCGAGTTGACCTCCCGATTGCAATGCTCGTTCCCGCACGGATTCCAAAATTTTTGCGTTGAGTATGTGCCCTGTGGAGATCGCGCCACTATCTTTGCTGTGCCGTGCTGTGCTCATGAGATTTGCCCTTGAACTTGTGGAAGCAGGCAAAGGTTAGCTAGTGACTGCCGCAGACCGCGAGATTTGAAACAATCGAATAGTTCACCACGATGCTCCGCCTTGATGATGCGAGAAGTAAAGGGGAATGCTCCAGTTATTTCTACGCCAATGTTTGCTTCATAACGCGCGCGCTGCTCCCCACAGAGCACCACTTCGCCGTGGCGTGGAAGGGCAGAACTACTGGCAGTGAATACCTGCCGATCAATGAATTGATTAATCACTGTTTGTTGCGGATGCGGAAAACGCCCCGAATCTAAAACTACGAAGTCAAAACCTTGGCGTGCAGCTGCCAGTAACCGAATCATCAGTTGTTCTTCTACTAAGTCATGCTCGTTAGATTGCGACCAAGTCAGCACAGAGGTATTGCTTATTCGGGGTAAGGTTTCGGCTAATTGATGCGCGGCGAGTCTTCCACCAGAGAGTCGTAATTCTTCCCAACCAATTCCTGTTGGCGGCCGTTTCGTAGCCCTGGGCCACAAGCTACGAGAGTGTGGATCCATATCAATGACAATGCTGTGCAATCCACTCAGCGTTCCGGCGTGGGCAAGTAGTAGTGCAAGAGTGCTAGTTCCGAGTCCGCCTGCGGTGGCGCCCAAAGATAGGGTGTGGCCATGGCCGGCGCGCATGGCCCACAGCCCAAGGTATTCCCCGAGCCATTGTCCGGCTGAAGGTAGCAAAGCCACTCGCGCTTGAGGGAATCTGCTGGCCAATGACCACAATCCACTAGCTGCGGATTCAAGCCCGACCAAGACGTCGACCCTATGCTTGTCGTTGTGTGCTTCTTCAGCCATATCGCTTCCCCACAGCACGGGCCCGGCAATGTCAGCCTCTAACGTATCTGGGTCGGTACATTGAATGATGCGTACTGCCGCGCCGACGGCAATAGCCGCACATAATTCAACGATGCGTGGATCACCGCTCACTATTGTGCATAGGGGTTCGTCAACAGACCCGTTTTCGGTTCTGGCAACTTGTTCCGTGGGCAAGACGGCCCTGAGGTCTTCTAACCCAGTGACCACGAAACGAGTATTCTTCTTCGGCTCAATCGCCGATGGAGTGTCAGTTAGCCATTTCATTTATTGAGCGTGGCATCTGTGTACTGGGGAGGGCGGAGCTAGTGGACCGAATGGGGATATCTGCTTAAGACACGGCACAATGTAGTTATGAGTGCCATTGCCTTTCTAGCGACTGATCCCGATGGCTACGCACTGATCGATCTGCGCGACCATGGGTCGGCACAACGACTAAGGCCCCTTGTACACGTCTCTCGCGAAGACTTTGCGACAACAGTTGCCAGTATTGAAGCAGAATTTGAGCCTCGCTGGGCCATGCTACGTACCAGTGGGTGGATGCCACCGTTGCTCAGCGCAGGCGTATATCTCGCCAAAGCGCATGTGCTGTCCCTCGCGCAGCGGATCATGCACCGCTCCCCGTTGGCTGGTAAACAAATACCCGATTTTGATCTTGAACATTCTGAGACAACCACAGAGCATTTCAACCAAGATGCCCTCTTTGACGCCCCAACTTTCGGGGACTCATTGGAGGACCTTATCCAGCTGTACACACAACAGCGTCAGGCATTGCCCCAAGATCCGGTGGCCCGCAAACGCCTTGAATTACTGATTCACGCCGAATCGGTGGGTGCGCTGATCGCCTGCGAAATGGAACATGCAGGTCTTTCATGGGATGAAGCTGGGCATCGGGCCTTGCTCCGAGAGCAGCTCGGTGAACGAGTCTCAGAGTATGCACGGCCTCCAAAGTTGGCGCTCAAAGCTCAAGAGCTGGCTTTAGCTTTGAAGACACCTGGCTTGAATCCCGATTCCCCGCAGGAACTGCTCAAGGCCTTACATAAGGCAGGTTTTGCAGTGCGTTCGGTGCGTGCCTGGGAGCTAGAACAGATCAAGCATCCGCTCATTGAACAAATTTTGGAGTATAAGAAACTCTCTCGTCTTGCCAGCGCACATGGCGATGTGTGGCTGGATCAATGGGTGAAAAATTCTCGTTTCCACCCTCATTATGTTTTGGGCACGGTGGTCTCTGGACGCTGGGCAGCCTCAGGTGGTGGCGCCTTGCAGTTACCTCATGCCATCCGCCAGGTGGTGCGAACCGGGCCTGGCCGAACCTTTGTCGTGGCCGATGGGCGACAGCTGGAACCACGAATTCTTGCCGCAATTTCCAATGATCAGCAGTTGCAGCAAGCCGGAGCGCAGGATGACCTGTACCAGTGGCTCTTGGACGCCAAGTTGGTATCGACCAGGCAAGAAGCCAAGCTGGGTATGCTCTCCGTGATTTATGGCGGCGGAGGTGGTGCCAGTGGTGCGGTGGGAGCGGCACTGACCAAGAGTTTTCCTACGGCGATGCGTTTTGTGGAGCAGGCAGCAACAGCGGGACAACAGGGAGAAGGAGTTCGAAGTTTCCTAGGACGAGGTTGTCCTCCTGCTGACGAGCAGTGGATGAGAGCTCAACGGGATACCGCGGATGAGGCAAGCCAGCGAGCTGCCGATGCTGCTGCTCGGGCGCGCGGGCGTTTCACCCGGAATTTTGTCGTGCAGTCTACGGCTGCCGAATGGGCTTTGGTATGGATGGGCCATGCCCGCCACCTGATCCATCAGGCCGGGTGGAGTGAGGTATGCCGGCAGGTATTTTTTGTGCATGACGAAATTGTCTTTGAATGCCCCAACGAATTAGCCGATCAACTTCAACGACTCATCGCGCACGCGGCGTTGCTTGCCGGCCGGACCCTCTTTGGCGCTGCTTCACCACACTTCCCGGTGAGCGTCGCCATTTCCTCAAATTATGCCGACGCTAAATAGGAACATGGGCCTTAGGCCATTTGCAGTTCCCGGTGAGTGTTCCATGGTCGGGTCCAGCCAAGCTCAGTGAAAAGCCGGTCAAGCACAATCGCGGTAAAGCCCCAAATGATTCGGTCTTCAAATTCGAAGGCTGGCGAGGTGAACTTCTGCTGATTACGCTGTACTACCCCGGTCAGTCGATTCTTGGGATCCAGTAGTTGCGCTACCGGTGCACGAAACACCCCGGCGCTTTCGGCCGGGTCAACGGCATGGACCTTCGATTCGGTATGCCACCAGCCCAAGACTGGGGTGACCAAGAAATTGGATACCGGCAATTCGGTTTCACTCAAATGCCCGAGCACTTCGATGCCGTTGGTATCTACCCCGGTTTCTTCCCAAGCTTCACGCAACGCAGCCGCAGCCACGCTAGAGTCTTCTTCATCAATGCCACCGCCGGGGAATGCGATTTGTCCGGCATGCTTGCGCAAGGTGGTGGCTCGTTCGACGAAGAGCAGGTCAAGGTCTTGAGCCTGAGCGCCATCGGCGAGCGCAGTGTCCCTGGCCGAACCAAAGAGGATCAGCACCGCCGCCTTACGCACAGCATTAGATTCCACGTTCATGCTGATCCACTCATTGGGCAGTTTCTGGGTTGCCCCGGCGCTCACCCGATGTTTGGCAATCACCTGTTGCAACTGGCTGCGTGCGCTCATGCGTCTAATCCATACCCTTCGGCTCTCAGTTGCCTCCGGGTCGCACCGGCCTGCATTTTTGCCAGTAGTTCTTCTCGCCCGGGAGCAAGCTCATACTTAAGTAACTGTTTTGCCTTGGCAGGTATTTCCTCGCCGATTCCATTCGAGGGGCAGAGCTTAGCTACCGGGCAGACGCCACACGCCGGTTTGCGGGCGTGACAGATCCTCCGTCCGTGGAAGACCACGCGATGACTGAGCATCGTCCAATCCCGCTTTTCAAAGAGCTCCCCCACCGCATGTTCGATTTTCACCGGGTCGGTTTCATCGGTCCATCCAAAGCGGTTCGCTAGGCGCCCAAAGTGTGTGTCAACGGTGATGCCGGGAACCCCAAAGGCATTGCCTAGCACCACGTTGGCTGTTTTGCGTCCTACGCCAGGGAGTTTGACCAGTTCTTCTAGTTTTGGCGGGACTTGCCCGTCATGACGTTCCACCAGGGCGGCGGAAAGTCCGAGCAAGGAGTCGGTTTTGGCGCGAAAGAATCCAGTAGGACGAATGAGTTCTTCTATCTCGCTGCGTTCGCCTTGGCTCATCGCTAGCGCATCGGGGAATCGGGCGAAGAGTGCCGGGGTGATCGCGTTGACCCGCACGTCGGTCGTCTGTGCAGAGAGCACCGTGGCAACCAGCAGCTCAAAAGGGTTCTCAAAATCTAGTTCGGGAACCGCATAGGGATAGGTTTCGGACAGTACCCTATTGATCTTGCGGGCCCGTCTCTTCAGACCCAGTTCGGTTTCCAGTTTTGCTTTATTCGCCACGCATTGATCGTGTCATGGGTACGCTCACTTTTCATCTTCAGACACCAGCATTGAATGCTATTCGTCGCAGCGAGCTGACCGTTGGGCGCAGAATTTACCCTAAATCCCCATTGCCCGTGACACAAACCACAATCAGCGACGGCAAAGCATGTAACTTTGATCACAGAGAGTATTTGTGACTACGCGGAAGGACGCGAAGCCCGTGAGCGATTCGAAGACCTTAGATAACCTGTCGAATGAAACCCGTTCCTTTGCCCCGAGCAAGGAATTCAGCGACCAGGCCGTCGCTAGCGCAGCCAGCTACGAAGCAGCTGCGGCTGACCGGTTGGGATACTGGGCAGATCAGGCCCGCAAGGTACTGACCTGGGATACCGATTTCACCGAGACCTTGGATTGGTCGCAGGCACCGGTTTCAAAGTGGTTTGTCGGCGGAAAACTCAACGCAGCTTATAACGCGCTAGATCGACACGTTGAAAACGGGCTGGGTGATCGCGTTGCGATCTACTTCGAAGGCGAACCAGGCGATTCACGTTCCTACACCTATGCTCAGCTCACCGAAGAGGTTAAGAAGGCAGCCAATTCCTTCGAATCCCTGGGTGTAGCCAAGGGTGACCGCGTGGCCGTCTACCTGCCAATGATCCCAGAAGCAGTCATCACCATGCTCGCCTGCGCCCGCATCGGAGCGATCCATTCGGTAGTCTTCGGTGGTTTCTCCGCCGATGCGTTGCGTAGCCGCATTGATGACGCTGATGCCAAGCTTGTGGTCACCGCCGACGGCACCTGGCGCCGTGGCAAGCCGTCACCACTGAAGGCTGCCGTGGATGAAGCTCTGGCGGCACCGGGTCACACCGTCGAGAATGTTTTGGTCGTCAAGCGCAACGCCCAGCCAGTGGAATTCGGTCCTTTGGATAAGTGGTGGCACGAGGTAGTGGACGACGCTTCCACCGAGCACACCGCAGTCGCTCACGACTCTGAACACCCACTCTTTGTGCTGTACACCTCGGGCACCACCGGAAAGCCTAAGGGCATCGTGCACACCACCGGTGGCTTCCTCACCCAGGGTGCGGTGACCCACCGCGATACCTTCGACCTGCACCCAGAAACCGACGTGTACTGGTGCACCGCCGACATTGGCTGGATTACCGGTCACTCGTACGTCACCTATGCACCGTTGATCAACGGTGCCACCCAGCTGATGTACGAAGGCACCCCGGATACCCCACATCAGGGTCGCTGGTGGGAACTGGTGGAAAAGTACGGTGTCTCCATTTTGTACACCGCCCCTACCGCCATCCGTACCTTCATGAAGTGGGGTCGGCAGATCCCCGATGGCTACGACCTGTCCAGCCTGCGCGTGTTGGGCTCCGTGGGTGAACCCATCAACCCTGAGGCATGGATGTGGTACCGCGATGTTATCGGCACCAACAATGGCAAAAACGGGGAACGTAAAGAGAACCCGACCCCGATTGTTGACACCTGGTGGCAGACGGAAACCGGCGCACATATGATCGCTCCGCTACCTGGTGTCACCCACACCAAGCCAGGCTCGGCGCAGGTCGCCGTGCCAGGTATCAGCGTGGATGTGGTCGACGAGGCTGGCAATTCGGTGGCCGATGGCGAGGGTGGCTTCTTGGTCATCCGCGATCCATGGCCTGCCATGCTACGCGGCATCTGGGGCGACATGGAACGCTACAAGGAAACCTACTGGTCGCGCTTCGATAATATGTACTTCGCCGGTGACGGTGCGAAGAAGGACGCCGATGGTGACCTGTGGCTGTTGGGCCGCGTTGATGACGTGATGAACGTGTCAGGTCACCGCCTGTCCACCACCGAAATTGAGTCCTCCCTAGTGGCGCACCCGTACGTGGCCGAGGCCGCCGTGGTCGGTGCCAAGGATGAAACCACCGGTGAAGCGGTGGTCGCCTTCGTCATCTTGCAGAGCGAGCCTGCAGAAGGCGAGGATGTCATTGCGACCCTGCGCAACCACGTGGGTAAGGACATCGGTCCAATCGCCAAGCCAAAGCATGTGCTGGTGGTTCCCGAACTGCCTAAGACCCGTTCGGGCAAGATCATGCGCCGTCTGCTCAAGGATGTGGCCGAAGGACGAGAAGTTGGTGACGCAACCACACTCTCGGATTCAACGGTGATGAGCCAGATCGCTCAGTCCATGGGCAAGTAGTCTTCTCGCTGAGTTCACGAGGCTGCCGTGGGGCAGAACGCTAAAAGCGTTCTGCCCCACGGCAGCGTTTTCTCGTTCATCAATAAAGAATCCCGAGTCTTACCGATGCTTTGCACTAGATTTGAGTCCATGACTGAGAACTCATCACGCACAATTTTGCTCCTGAACGGCCCAAACCTGAATCTCTTGGGAACCCGGGAGCCGCAGATTTATGGTCATGACACCTTGGCCGATGTTGAACAGCTCGCCCGCGACACCGCCACGGCCCACGGTTTTGAGCTACGCGCCCTTCAGTCCAACCATGAGGGTGTGCTCATCGATGCGATTCATGAGGCCCGCACCAACGCGGTGGGCATCGTGATGAATCCCGGGGCCTTCACCCACACCTCGGTCGCATTAGCTGATGCAGCCAGCGGTGTGCAATTGCCATTGATTGAAGTTCACATCTCCAACGTGCACCAACGTGAAGCGTTCCGTCACCACTCGTACATTTCTCCGGTGGCCAGCTCGATCATCGTCGGTGCCGGAGTGAACGGGTACAAACTAGCGGTAGAACAACTCGCCTACCTGCTCAATAAGTAGCCCGCGTTCCCGGCTAGTCGGCGATACAGTCCCCGGTCTTCACCGAGGTGCGCTGCGAACCGCCGAGCTCCAAGGCATGCTCCATTTCTTCGAGGCTCAGGGCGAATCCGACCTGATCATCGCTGCGGGACTTAGCAAAAATCAGCCCGACGGCCTCGCCGCTCTCGTCCAACAATGGTCCCCCGGAGTTACCTTGAGCGACCTCGGCGGTGAGCTGATAGACGGAAATTCGTGATGGGTCAGTGCCATAGATATTGGCAATCGAGACATTGGCTCGCGAAGCAATCAAGGCACTGCGAATTTGTTGTGGTCCGCCGGCTGGGTAACCAATGAACGCTGCGGCGTCGCCGCGGGTCAGGTCATGGTCGGCAAGTTCAATGGCCGGAGTCTCTAAGCCCTCGACGTACAGCAGGGCGATATCGGTCTCGGGATCGAAGTAAACCACTTTTCCGCGGTGAACTTCATCACGACCGGTCTCTATGGTGGCGGACCCTAAACCGGCCACCACGTGGGCATTAGTCATCACCATTTCTGGTGCCACCACGAACCCGGAACCGGTGAGGTTAACGCCGCATTGGACCGCGGTGCCAGAGACTTTTGCTGCTGACTGGGCGGCGGCGCGTTGCAGGTCGGTGGCCTCCCAATCGGTGTCCACCGGCTGGTCCACGGAAGGAGCAAAAGGCTCCAAGAAGGCCGGGAGGGTTTCGGCGATGACCTTCGAACGTGCCGTAGAAATTGCTGAGTTCACGAAGGATGGGGTCGCGTTACGAATTGCTTGGATCATGGTGGACTTACCAATCTCCAAGGACAGTCGTGGAATACCCATGCTGGAGGTCGAAAACGCCAGCGCGCCAATGATTGTGGCGCTAATCAGGACCGATAGAACACCACCGGCGATACGGTCTGCCGAGCGTAAAAAGTCGACGTTCATCCAGTGACGAATGCGGGTGGCGATGACTCGTCCAAGAGCTTGGCCCAGGATGATCAGCACCGCCGCGGTGGCGACCATCAGCGCGACACGCCACCACGGATTATTCGCGAAGGTGGAAACCAACGGGATGGCAAAGAACGCGGCAATGCCCCCAAGGATGAGACCCACCATGTCGCCGACGGTCAAAAGAAAACCGCGTCGAAGCCCGATGATGAAAAAGGTCAGCAAAACAGCGCAGATGACTACGTCGAGCCAGCTGAAAATTCCGAGCACCAAGACTCCAATGCGTTCAAGTACTTTGTATTAACCCAAGGTACCCTTAGAAGCTGATGGATTTCTGCGAGCATATTCGCGAGTTTTGGCCGAATGAGCGTGACGTTCAACATTTTCTCGGTAAAACCACGTGTGGAAACTGTCACATTGTTACTGAATACGGCACAATGAAGTAAGCGCCTACTACTGTTGACAGGAGATTTAATGGATATCGAGGTACTGCGTCGCGCGCCACTGTTTGCGTCGCTTGGTGATGAAGTATTCGCCGCGCTCACCGAAGAATTGACCGAGGTTGATCTGTCCCGCGGTGCATCGGTGTTCCGTGAAGGCGATCAGGGCGACCGTCTGTACTTCATCGTTTCGGGCAAGATTAAGCTGGGTCGCACCTCCTCGGATGGTCGCGAAAACCTGATTGCTGTTCTTGGCCCAGGCGAACTGTTTGGCGAGATGGCCCTATTCGATCCACACCCACGTAACGCGACGGCCACCGCTGTGTCGGAAACCCGACTGGCAGGCTTGAGCCACGAGAACATGCGCAAGGCGATCCTGAACTCCCCTGAGGTCTCGATCCAGTTGCTACAGGCTCTGGCTGCCCGTCTGCGTCGCACCAACGAGTCCCTCGCGGACTTGGTCTTCTCCGATGTTCCTGGCCGTGTTGCTAAGGCTCTGCTTGATCTTGCTGACCGCTTCGGCCGCCCAGCAACCGATGGCATCCTGGTAGCTCACGAGCTGACTCAGGAAGAGCTAGCTCAGCTGGTTGGCGCATCGCGTGAAACCGTAAACAAGGCTTTGGCTGAATTCGTTCAGCGCGGCTGGCTACGTCTGGAAGCACGCGCCGTCGTGATCCTAGACATCCAGCGTCTGCGTCAGCGTTCACGCTAACCCAAGCAAAAGAGTGTGGGCCGAATATCCAATTGGATATTCGGCCCACACTATTTTTAAGTTGTTTTAGCTCAGTAATTATTAGCTCAGTATTTTAATGTCCAGCGGTTGCTTGCCACGGTCGAGATGATTCGGCGCTCATTGAGCCCAAAACTTCCAAATAATAAATACCGTCACGCACTAATAAGTCAGGATGTTTCAAATCCAAAGAACGCGACCGGGACAAATATGCTACGACCCCATTGGCATCTGCCATGGCTTCCAACATCATTTCCACTGCCGGATAACTAATGCGTGACAGGTTGAGTCCGACGGTATTTGGCTGCCCCACAAGGTCGCCTAGTTCGCTGGTATTGCGTTGGGCCAGCACCTGACTGGCTACTTGCCAGCGTCCCCACTTGCCTTTGCCGCGAAGTAGCGAGGCTTCCTGACGGTTGGGGACGGTCGCGGCGAAGTACCAGGTATCAAACCTGCGTAGTGCAAAGTTCGGATTGAGCCAGTGCGCAACAGGACGTAATAGATCGGTGCGCAGCCCCAGACCTCGACGGCGTAGAAACTCGTCGAAGGAAAGGTCTTGACCGGCAATCGCTTCGCGAGCGCTCATCCACTCTTCAGGATCAGCCATTTCAATGATTGATTGTTCATCGGTGCCAGCCAGTAAGATCCCGGTTTCTTCAAAGAGCTCACGAATGGCACAAACAATATGTGCCTGGACCAACTGCTGGTCAAGCACGTCCATGCGTTTGGACCATTGGGACAGGCTAGGACCAAACCATTGGTAGGTATCTCGGTCGCTGGCCTCATGGCTTCCACCAGGAAAGGCTACGTTGCCTAGTGGCGAGCCGCCGGGCCGAAAGGTCAGGTATGTCTCCACGCCTTTGGAACAGTCCCTTACGAGGCACACTGAGGAGGCGCGGCGTGGGCTTCGCGGAGTGCGGGAACCAAAACTGAACCAATTTTCGGCCGTAGGGATCTGGTGCGGTGGCAGATCAAAGATTCTGCGCACCATGCCACTGCGTGGCCCGCAAGGAAAAGCTTTTGCGGGCCGCGCAGAAGACCGCTGAAATGAACTACTCAAATTCGGCGATGACCTCAACCTCAACCGGTGCATTCAAGGGCAGCACGGCAACGCCGACTGCTGAACGCGAATGCAGCCCGGCATCCCCGAGTACTTCACCGAAGAATTCGGAGGCGCCGTTGATGACTCCAGGCTGTCCGGTGAACTCAGGTGCCGACGACACGAATCCGACGACCTTCACAATTCTCTTAATGCGATCTAGGTCACCAATTTCAGCTTTGATGGCAGCCAGGGCGTTCAGCGCAGCAACCTGCGCCTGAGCCTTAGCGTCCTCGGCCGAAACCTCTGCACCGACCTTTCCCACAACTGAGAGTTCACCATTAATCAGCGGAAGCTGACCTGAGGTGTAAACATAGTTGCCGGTGGTGACCGCTGGCAGGTAGGCAGCGACGGGCTTTGCTACGCCTGGCAGGGTGAAACCCAGTTCGTTCAGACGTGCTTCGACACGCGAGGAAGTCGCTTCTTGCATGGGCTTTCTCTCCTTAAGGAAGTGTGTTTTGTTTACTCTTTTGGACGCTTCATGTAGGCCACTGGCGATGAACCGTTAGGGCCAGGAACTACGGTGACAAGCTCCCAACCATCATCCCCCCATTGGTCCAAAATCTGCTTTGTTGCGTGGATCAAGAGTGGCAAAGTGGCGTATTCCCATTTAGTCATACTGGATACGTTATCGCGTCCTTGTAAACTAGTGGGTATGGCAGCCAAGAAGTCCCCCTTTTTTGATACCGCCACCACCCTGGGAAAAGTCGTTGCATTCTTCGGAATCAGCGCCCTGTGTGGTGTGCTCGCAGCAGGCATGCTTGTGCCCGTCGCTGCAATCGCTAAAACCGGTTTGACCACCGGTAACAACATTGTCAGCGCGCTCCCAAGCTCGTTTGAAAAGCTCCCCATTTCGGAGCCTTCAACGATCCTCGATGCCGACGGAAAAACCATCGCGACTTTCTATCAACAAAATCGCGAACCCGTGAAACTTGATGACATCTCGCCGTATATGCGTAAGGCCATCGTCTCCGTGGAAGATGAACGCTTCTACGAGCACAACGGTGTCGACCCTAAGGGCATCGCACGAGCCATCGTGGGCAACTTGACCTCCACCTCGCGTTCCGGTGCATCAACCTTGACTCAGCAGTACGTGAACA
The DNA here is from genome assembly GCF_039602135.1 of Glutamicibacter sp. B1. Lineage (NCBI taxonomy): Bacteria > Bacillati > Actinomycetota > Actinomycetes > Micrococcales > Micrococcaceae > Glutamicibacter > Glutamicibacter ectropisis. The sequence continues at coordinate 2,630,397 of NZ_CP125942.1, forward strand.
ACTTGCTGGTGAACAATCAGGAACTGACCGGTTCTGAGGAATCGACCATTTCGGGTCAAAAGGATTATGCGGCAAAGATCCGCGAGCTGAAGTACGCGGTAGCTATCGAAAAGGAAATGTCCAAGGACGAAATCCTTGAAGGCTACCTGAACCTGGTGCTCTTCTCCGGTCGTGAGTACGGAGTCCAGGCCGCGGCCCAGCGCTTCTATTCGATTGATGCTAAGGACTTGAACGTCCAGCAGTCTGCCATGCTTGCTGGCATGGTTCAGTTGCCGAACGTTTATAACCCAATCAATAACCCAGAACGTTCTCTTGATCGACGCAACAAGGTGCTGGGCAACATGTACCGCACCGGCGCGATTACGAAGAAGGAATACGACACCGCAGTTAAGTCGGACCTCGAACTCAAGCCAAGCACTTCCCCATCGGGCTGCTCGGCTGCTGGTGACAACGCGTACTTCTGCGACTACGTCACTAACCTGATTCTCAGCGATGATACCTTCGGCAAAACCAAGGAAGATCGCGAAGGCCTGCTGTACCGCGGCGGACTGACCATTAAGACCACGCTGAATAGCACGCTGAACAAGAAGGCTGCCGCCGACGCTCGCAACGCTATTGATCCAAACGCTAAGTCCAACAAGGACATCTACTCTTCGGTCGTCTCCGTGGAGCCAGGTACCGGAAACATCCTGACCATGGCGCAGAACACCACTTACGGTCCAGAGAGCAAAGACTCTGGCGCAAGTACGTACTACAACTTCGCTGTTGAACGTTCGAAGGGTGGCGCCGGTGGCTTCCAGGGCGGTTCGACCATGAAGCCGTACACCACGCTTGCCTGGCTCACCGAGGGCAACCACATGTACGACACCATCAACGCGAAGAAGCAGAACTTCACCTCTGCGAATAAATGGCGTGCTTCCTGTTTGCCAGGTGGAACAACTTACACCTCCAAGTGGGAACCGAAGAACGCTTCGGCTGGTTTCTACCGTCGCATGACCGTTGATACCGGTTTGTACTGGTCCATTAACTCGGCAACAGTTCAGGAAGCTTACAAGACTGACTTGTGCACCATCGCTGATTACACCAAGCGTCTAGGAGTATTGGATCAGGACGCCGATAATGGTCAGCCTGGTCCAATCAGCCCAGCGAACCCATCGTTCATCATTGGTTCGGCCAACATCACCCCACTATCGCAGGCTGCAGCTTTTGCAACCTTCGCTAACAAGGGCGAGTTCTGCCAGCCACGTGCGATGACCAGCGTTTCGGATAAGGACGGCAATGAGTACAAGGTTCCTCAGGAATCGTGCTCACAAGAAATTGACCCGACCTATGTCGCCGACCTCAATGGCACTCTAAAGAAAATCGCGACCAAACGAGTTTCTAAGGGAAGAGTTGCAGGTCCTATCGCGGGTAAGACCGGAACGAACAACTACGCCACCTCTACCTGGTTCGTTGGTTACACCACCGGCATTTCCACCGCTACCTGGGTTGGCCGTCTGAACGGCAAGACCGGTAACGAAGAAACCACCTTGCACGGAGCCATCATCAACGACAAGCAGGCTCCAGCGATGGTTGACTCTTCGACCTATGCAGCTCCACTCTGGGTGGACTTCATGGAAGAAGCAGTGCTCGAATACGATCGCAGCAGCTTCGGCTCTGCTCGCAGCAAACCAGTAGTCAAGAAGGAGACCACCAAGGAATCCTCTTCTTCCTCGTCCAGCGACTCAAAGTCTGATTCAAAGTCCGATTCGGAGGATTCGAAGAAGGAATCAGATTCCAAGAGTGAGTCAACTACTTCCACTAAGGAATCAACCGACCAAAAGTCTGACTCGAAGAGCAGCAATAGCAGCGATTCGAATAAGAACAACGGAAACGGTAACGGGAACGGTAATGGCAACGGAAAGAAATCCGACGGCTAGTTAAGTTCCAACGAAGGCCGCGTTCAACTTTGGTTGAACGCGGCCTTCGGTCTAGATTGGCAATAGCGGACTTCACCAATGATTGCTTCAGGGCATGAAAGGACGATGGCAGACAGGTCATGGTTGAACACAAAACATTTGCTGCAGCACTGCGTCATGCGGCTGGCACTACTGCTCTCGCTGCCGGTGGTGCATTAGCCCTTGGCGGTGCGTTAGTTGGCTACGGCATGCTTGAGACGCAGAAATTTGGACTTCGTCGCGAAACCTTGAACATTCTGCCTCGAGGCGCAGCCGATATTAAGGTGCTGCACCTTTCGGATATCCACATGATTCCTGGCCAAGAAGTAAAGATCCAATGGCTGCGCGAGCTTGCTGACCTGAAGCCTGATTTTGTTATCAACACCGGAGATAACCTCAGCCATCGCGATGGGATCCCTCCGCTCCTGAGAGCCTTAAAACCACTGATGGCTTTCCCTGGTGCATTCGTTCCAGGTTCTAACTGCTATTACGCGCCAAGACTCAAGAATCCGTTCAAGTACTTTGGGCGCACCAATGGCATTCCAAATCCTGCCTCGCGGGATCTACTCGCTTTTGAAGACATGCACAGGGCTTTCGGTGCTGCCGGTTGGGTCAACATGTCTAACCGCTCGCATTCCACGGTGCTCAATGGACTCCGCTTGGACTTGACCGGCGTGGATGATCCGCACATTGACCGGGATCATTTCGCGGGCTGGCCACGTGGCTCTTCAACCAGCAATCAGGCCCCGCACGTCCGTATTGCCCTGACCCATGCTCCGTACCAGCGCGTGCTGGACCAGTTCACAGAAGCGAAGGCAGATGTCATCTTTGCTGGCCACACCCATGGTGGGCAGGTGTGCATCCCTGGCTACGGCGCGCTGGTCTCAAACTGTGACCTACCAAACTGGCGTGCCCGCGGACTTAGCGATTGGGAATACGCTGGAAACTCTGTGCCGCTGAACGTATCGGCCGGTTTAGGCACATCGCGTTTTGCACCTATCCGCTTTGCTTGCCCACCAGAAGCCATCTTGGTGACACTAACCGGACGCAACTAGGTTCGCTCTCTCACCTTTTGAATCCCGGTATCTCACGAATCCTCGTGAGATACCGGGATTCACTTTAACCTCATCTGAAGCATTTCTTTCCCATATCCGAAAATCGATTGAATTCTCTCAACCACTAACGGTAAGCTGAAGCTCTGTCTAACTTCTGGATGAATGCGGGGTACCGTGGCGCAAGCACAAAAGGTCGATTCCAAAGATCCTGTTCCGCTTTCCGCAACGTTGAAACGGCTATATCCGTTTGTGAAGCCGATTCTCCCCCGACTGTTCTGCGGTTTTTTGTGCGCCCTTGGTGCTGGCATCGTAGCTCTAGTCATCCCACAGGTTTTGGCCTGGCTAGTGAACTCCGTACTACACCGCGACGGTGTCTCATCCGAGGTCTGGATTTCCGTTGCCATCGTGGCTGCGTTGGGATTCGTTGAAGCATTCTTAATCTTCATGCGTCGACAATTTGTACTCACCCCCGCTGCCGGGCTAGAAACCAAGATGCGCATCCGGTTCTATAAGCATCTTCAGCGCCTGCCAGTCGCCTTCCACGAACGTTGGGGCTCCGGCCAGCTACTCTCCCGCTCCATGTCAGATCTCTCGTTGCTACGGCGTTGGCTGGCCTTCGGCGCCATGATGCTCGTGGTTGAGACCGTTACCGTCATCACTGGTTTAGTCCTCATGTTCACGCATTCGTGGATCTTAGGCCTGCTGTACTTTTTGGGCTCCATCCCCATTGCCATTAAGGCCTACCGATTCCGCAATGAATACCGCGCAGCCAGCCGACTCAGCCAAGATCAAGCCGGCGACTTGGCCACCGCCGTTGAAGAATCCGTACATGGCATCCGCGTGATCAAGGCGTTTGGTCGCGGGCCACATATTTACGAAGGTTTTAATTCCCAGGCTAAGTCCTTGCAGGAAACCGAAATCGCCAAGGCTAAGACGCTGGCCAGTTTCTTGCTCACTGTGGTCGCTGTGCCAGAAACAATTTTGGGCCTTGGTCTAATTATCGGCATCGCGCAAGTCGCCAACGGGACTCTCAGCGTCGGAGCTTTAGTTGCCTACTTCGCGATTGCCGCAGTGATTGCTGGGCCGGTCGAAGGAATGGGCATGCTGTTGGGCATGACCCTAAGTACCAAGACCGCCCTAGACCGTCATTTTGAGGTCATGGACGCGACCAATGACATCGTCTCCCCCGAAGATCCAAGCAGCCCAGAACATCGCGATGGCAGCGTAGAACTGCATCATGTCCGCTTTGCCTATCCCGACACCGCTGGAACGCACCGACCGATCCTCGCCGATATCAATCTTCAGATTCGACCCGGTGAAACTATGGCTTTAGTCGGTATCACTGGTTCAGGAAAATCAACACTTCTCAACCTCATTCCACGCCTGCACGAAACCACCGCAGGAGAAGTTTTAGTGCATGGACAGAACGTCAAAGATTGGGATCTTGATCAGTTACGCACGGAAATTGCCGTCGCTTTTGAAGACACCACCTTGTTCTCCACGACCATCCGAGACAATGTCTTGCTCGGTGCGCCCGCATCCCTCACTGAAGATGAACGGCAAGCCTTGCTGGACGAAGCGCTAGATGTGGCCCAGGCGCACTTCGCATATTCGCTACCACAGGGCGTAGATACGCTCATCGGCGAGGAAGGACTCTCCCTCTCAGGCGGTCAGCGACAGCGCATTGCTCTGGCCCGAGCCATCGCAGCTCGGCCCAGCGTGTTAGTACTTGATGACCCGCTCTCCGCACTGGACGTTCGCACCGAAGAACTAGTGACCGAAAAGCTTCGGGAAGTACTAACGGGAACCACCACATTGATTGTGGCACACAGACCATCCACGGTGATGCTGGCAGACCGAGTAGCCCTATTACGCGATGGACGTATCGATGCGGTAGGTAGTCACACGCACTTACTGAGCACAAACGAGCACTACCGTTTTGTCATTGCCAGCCTGGATGACGAGGAACTTACAACCGCCGGGGAGGCCTCACGATGAGTAAACCATTAGGTGTTGCCAACGAGGACTCCATCAAGCTCTCAGGCGCTGAACGCAAGGTCGTACGTCAACGCTCCTTCCGGCTGTTGGCGGCCCTCGCCTTGCCACAGAAAAAACTCTTCATCCTCACGGTTGTACTAGTTTTAGTCTCGAACGCTGCCCGAGTGATGTTGCCAGTGATCATTGCGTTCGCCATCGATTGGACCTTGCCGCAGGTTCGCGAAGGAAACTGGGCGGCCCTCGGGCTGACTGGTGCCGGCTACATTGTTTGTGCAATTCTCAGCGGTGTTTTACTGGCTTGGTACATCAACTCCGCGGCAAAAATATCCCAAGCAATGCTGTTAGATCTTCGCCAACAAGTTTTCCGTCATACCCAGCGCCTGAGTCTAGAATTCCATGAGAACTACACCTCTGGTCGCATCATTTCCCGACAGACTTCGGATCTGGAAACCCTTCGAGAACTCTTGGATCAGGGTGTCTCTGAGCTAGCTTCCTCCTGCGTTTTCATCATTTTCACGTTGATTTCGATTTTCTTCTTGGACTGGCAAAGCGGGCTCGTCGTCTGCCTCGCAGCCATACCGGTAGCGGTGCTCTTCTTCTGGTATCAACGCCGTTCTGAAGTTTTGTATCGAGAATCTCGCGTTGTCTCGGCCAAGGTCATCTCGACTTTCGTAGAAACCATGACCGGCATTCGTGCGGTGAAGGCGTTCCGTCGTGAACGCGCCAACGACGAAAACTACCAACAAATCGCCGAGAAATATCGAGATAACTCGGTGCGCTCGTTCAATCTCTTTGGCATCTTGCAACCCGGGCTTGTTCTCATTGGCAACCTGACAGTGGCTGCTCTGCTGGCCTACGGCGGTTTCCGCATCATCAACGGTTCTATGGAGGTCGGTGCCATGGTGGCCATCCTCTTGGCTTCCAAGCGACTCTTCCAGCCAGTTGAGCATATTGCCATGTTCTATTCCTCGCTACAGTCAGCAACCGCGGCCTTGGAGAAGGTTTCAGGACTGCTTGAAGAAGAACCCACCGTCCGCGAGCCAGGACAGCCTCAGAGCATCACAAAGGTCGCTGGTGACCTGGAATTCAAGGACGCTGTCTTTGGTTATGGTGATGGTCCGGTCATCATGGATAAGTTTGATCTGCACATTCCAGCAGGACAGACGGTAGCCGTTGTGGGGCAAACCGGAGCAGGTAAGTCGACATTGGCCAAGCTCATTGCCAGATTCTATGATCTACGTTCGGGAACGTTGACACTGGATTCTGTGCCCATCAATGAGCTTTCGAATAAGGAACTACGTCGGCACGTAGTCATGGTCACCCAGGAGGCGTTCCTCTTCTCCGGATCAGTGGCCGAGAACATTGCACTGGGAAGGCCTGGCGCCTCCCTTGAACAAATTCAGGAGGCTGCTCGTGCGGTAGGAGCCCACGAGTTCATTCTGAACCTGCCCGAGGGCTACGACACCGACGTCAACAAACGCGGCGGTCGAGTCTCCGCTGGACAGCGGCAGTTGATCTCCTTTGCCCGCGCATTCTTAGCGGATCCGGCGGTACTGATTCTGGATGAGGCGACCAGCTCCCTGGATATCCCGTCAGAACGCGCGGTTCAGCGTGGATTGCAGACCTTGTTAGGTAACCGTACGGCGCTGATCATCGCCCACCGTCTATCGACAGTTCAGATCGCTGACCGAGTATTGGTAGTCCATGATGGCAAGATCACTGAGGATGGGACACCACAACAACTGATTGCCAGCGATGGTCGCTTCGCTGCCTTGCACAAGGCGTGGAAAGACTCCTTGGTCTAGGCACCACAAAAACACAACTGCCCCTGTTGACTCAAGAATTTCTTGAGTCAACAGGGGCAGTTGTGTCACTACCAGAGAGTTTTACGCGCTGAAGCTTAGACCGGTGAGACGCTCATAAGCTTCGATGTACCGTGCGCGAGTCTTCTCTACGATCTCGGCTGGTAGCTGTGGAGGCTGCTCGCCAGAGTTCTTATCCCAGCCCGAGGCGTCACTGGTCAACCAGTCACGCACAAACTGCTTGTCGAAGCTTGGCTGGGCCTGTCCTGGCTCATAAGCAGCGGCGTCCCAGAAGCGTGAAGAGTCTGGGGTCAGTACCTCATCGCCTAGGGTGATTTCGCCGGTGACAGGATCAGCACCGAATTCAACCTTGGTGTCGGCCAGAATGATGCCGCGAGCACGAGCAATATGTTCTGCCTGCTCATAAAGAGCGACGGTCTTCTCCCGGAGGGCTTCAGCCACATCATTGCCAACGCGCTCAACGGTCTGCTCGTAGGTGATGTTCTCGTCGTGCTCCCCTACCTCGGCCTTAGCCGAGGGGGTGAACAACGCTGGTTCTAGGCGGGAACCATCTACCAAGCCGTCGGGCAATGGCAGGCTGCATACGGTCTTGGAAACCTTGTATTCGGCCAAGCCAGAGCCGGTGAGGTAACCACGAGCGATGCACTCAATCGGGTACATTTCCAGCTTCTTGCAGACCATCGCACGGCCGGCCACGGCTGCTGGAACGTCGGTGGAGATCACGTGATTGGCGAAGTCGCCAAGCTGTTCAAACCACCACAGGCTCAGCTGGGTGAGAACCTTACCCTTGTCCGGAATCTCGCTGGTGAGCACAAAGTCGAAGGCGCTAATGCGGTCCGAAGCGACAACAAGTACTCTGTCGGTTTCCTCGAAGCTCGTGCCTGCTGGCACGTAGAGGTCACGAACCTTGCCGGAGTAGAAGTGGTCCCAACCTTCAAGGTCGAGTACTTCGGTCTGGAATCCTGCCATAACTATTTCGTCCTCTACTTGCTTTGGTCAGCGACGACAATTTCGCCGCGTTCGGCCTTCAACGCGATGTCGGTGCGCGACTGTGCACCATCCCAGCTGATCTCGGCGACACCGGCGTAGGCGGCCTTGCGAGCTGCTGCGAGGTCATCTCCCAGACCAACCACAGCCAACACTCGTCCGCCAGAAACGATCACGTTGCCCTCAGCATCGGCTGAGGTGCCAGCGTGCATCACGTGAACGCCTTCCAGTGCGTTCGCTGCCTCCAACCCGGAGATCACCGCGCCCTTCACTGGGGTGTCTGGGTAGTTCTCAGCGGCGATGACTACATCCACTGCGGTCTGTGGCGACCAATTCAGCTGTTCTGCATCATCCAGCTGCCCCTTAGCAGCAGCCAGCAAAATGCCACCCAATGGGGTCTTGAGTCGAGCCAGTACTGCCTGGGTTTCTGGATCACCAAAGCGAGCATTGAATTCAATAACTCGAATACCACGCTTGGTGACCGCCAAGCCGCAGTACAGCACACCGGTGAATGGGGTGCCGCGCTTTTCCATTTCGCGCAGGGTTGGGTAGGCGACACGATCCATGACTTCTTCGACAAAGTTCTCTGGGAGCCACTCAAGCGGTGAGTAGGCACCCATTCCGCCGGTGTTGGGACCTTCATCATTATCGAAGATGCGCTTGAAGTCCTGGGCAGGTGAGAGCGGAACGGCATGCTTGCCATCACAAATAACAAACAGCGAAACTTCTGGGCCATCGAGGAATTCTTCGATGACTACGGTGCCTCCGGCTGCAAAGCAAGCTTCAGCGTGCTCCAGTGCTTCATCACGGTCAGAGGTCACTACGACACCCTTACCAGCGGCCAGACCATCGTCTTTCACCACATAAGGTGCACCAAAATCATCCAGAGCGCTGGCGGCCTCGTCACGATTGGTGGCCACGTGGGCCATCGCGGTGGGCACTTCTGCGGCAGCCATGACGTTCTTGGCAAACGCCTTTGAGGCTTCCAGTTGCGCAGCAGCCTTGGTTGGACCAAAGACTGGAATACCCGCTTCAATCAGGGCATCGGCGACACCGGCTGCTAGTGGGGCTTCGGGGCCAACAACGACGAGTTCACTGGCCAGTTCGCGAGCGAGTTCGAGAACAGCGGCAGGATCCTGCGCGTCGATGTTGTGGGTAGTGACGTCTTGTGCGATGCCGGCGTTGCCGGGGGCGCAATGGACTTCTTTGACGTAGGGGTCTGCACTGAGTGCTCGGACAATTGCATGCTCACGGCCGCCTGGGCCAATAACCAGTACCTTCACTCGCCCGAGTTTACCGGAGAAATCGATGGTCAATCGTGTCTATGACATCGCCAGAACATGTGCTGTTGACTGCATCAGCGACTCTTCTTGCCACTGAAACAGGCCAATGTTCGGTTGTCATGAATAAACTGAAGAGATGGATCGGCCACTGGATATTTCTGATTGCGCGCAGCTAGTGCAGGTGCGTCGAAACGGCATCACCGAGTCCCGGCACTACGGCATCGCCGTAGTTCTGGGCACAGACAGGTCTCCGCTCTTATCGCTGGGCAACCCCGATGCTTTGGTTTTCCCTCGCTCTGCGGTGAAACCATTTCAAGCCATCGCCTCAATACGCTGTGGCGCTGTACTGAACGATGAACAAGTGGCTTTGGCCTGCGCCAGCCACATTGGCACCTTCGCTCACCAAGACGTGGCTAGGCGAATGCTCGACTCGGTAGGACTAAGCTCATCTGACCTACAGTGCCCAGACTCGTGGCCGGTTGATTCAGCGACTCGAACTCAAATGACACTTGAGAACCTGCCGAAGTCCACATTGGCTTTCAACTGTTCGGGAAAGCATGCTGGGTTCCTGCTCGCAGCGAAAGCCATGGGTGAGCGCACCTCAAACTATCTAGATCCAGAACACCCGGTTCAAAAGATGGCGAGTCAAGTCCTCGAAGAATATTGTGGTCCGCTACCGTTCACCGGTGTTGATGGTTGTGGTGCGCCAGCAGTTCAGATGTCTTTGATGAGTCTTGCACAAGGATTCCAGCAGTTGATCATTTCTCAAGAGCCAGCAGCCCGGCGCGTCGTCACCGCAATGCGATTACACCCCTGGGCGGTTCGCGGACAGGGACATCCCAATACCGAAGTCATCAAACAAACCGGTGCCATCGCCAAGCTTGGCGCTGAAGGCGTGCTTGTCATGGCCGCTCCCAACTCGGTGACAGTGGCCATCAAGATGCTCGACGGATCTTCGCGCGGAACCGATCTTCTAGCACTATCCTTATTGCATAAATTTTCAGCCATCAATGACGCTGACCATTTTGATTTACGTCAGCGGTTTCAACCTCAGGGAACGAATGTTGGGGCACGCGCACCTGAACTACAGTTGACTGGGATAGATTTCTGAATCTTATAGGTCGGCTTCCAAGCACGATTTCAGTCGAATATGACAGTTTTATGTCATCGAAAGAAAGAGATACATCACCGAATGGCAATCAAGCGACGCGTCGATGAAACCAGTGGGCGTGCAGCGGTGCGCGAGTGGGCTGGAACCACGCAAGGACAAGGAAAAATAGCTCGTCCTGTCATGGCAATGGCAGTTCGCTACTTGCTGGAAGAATTAGCCTCTCGTGCCGAGGGCAATTCGGTTGAGGTGCGCGTTCCGCCCTTTGGTGTGACTCAGTGCATAGCTGGGCCACGACATACCCGCGGCACCCCACCAAATGTAGTCGAAATGCCTGCTGAACTCTGGCTTTCACTAGCTACAGGGCGAACCTCGTGGCCCGAAGCATTACAAACTGGGCAATTGCATGCCTCCGGACTTAGGGCAGACTTGTCCGCGCACCTACCACTTATTGAGTACCCTTAAGGGTATGGAGCAACACCCCGCTACCCCGACATCTGCAGATCAAAGTGTCGAAGTGCAAATTCACTCGGCACCCAAGTTTTGGCCATTCATTTTGACCTTCGCCGTACTCGGCGCACTGATTGGATTGGTCATTGGTTTGCTTGGCGAACCCTCGCAGGAGTACACCCGTGCATCAGCTTCCGGATTCTTTGCAATGTTCGGTGCTGGACTAGGGGTGGGTATCGGAGCGTTGGTGTTTGTGATCATCGATCGCTTCACCTCACGTAAATCCACTAAGCATCTGGCAGTTCCTCTGGCCGAGGATACTGACTCCAGCGGACAACAAGGCTAGGCAGCTTTTCCCTTCCCCTGAAAAGCGGGCGGCCGCGCACATGGCTGCCACCACCACACAAACGGTCGGTGTCGACCAATCCAGAACATGAGAGAATAACTGACATGGCGCGTGGCGACGGACTCTTAAATCACGACCTGCTTCCAGGCGAGAAGGGGCCGCAGGATGAATGCGGCGTTTTCGGCGTTTGGGCTCCTGGCGAAGAGGTTGCAAAACTTACCTACTACGGACTCTACGCACTTCAGCACCGCGGACAGGAATCAGCTGGTATCGCTACCAGCGATGGCGCCCGCATCAATGTCTACAAGGACATGGGCCTGGTCTCTCAGGTATTCGATGAGAACACCCTGAACTCCATGCACGGACAGTTGGCTGTTGGCCACTGCCGTTACTCCACCACCGGTGCCAGCCACTGGGCCAACGCGCAGCCAACCTTGGGGCCAACCCAGACCGGCACCGTCGCCCTGGCGCACAACGGTAACCTCACCAACTCGGCTGACCTGGCCGACATGGTAACCGCTAAGCAACAGGCCGAAGGCGGCAAGGTCCGCGGCGAAATCGCTCAGGGCAACACCACCGACACCGCCTTGGTCACCGCACTGCTGGCAGGCGCTGAAGGCCAGTCGTTGGAAGAGACCGCCATGGAACTGCTTCCAAAGATCCAGGGCGCTTTCTGCTTCGTGTTCATGAACGAAGACACCCTCTACGCAGCGCGCGACCCACACGGCGTACGTCCGCTGGTGCTGGGCCGTTTGAACCGTGGCTGGGTTGTTGCCTCCGAGCAGCCTGCACTAGCTACCGTGGGTGCATCATTCATTCGTGAAATCGAGCCAGGCGAAATGATCGCCATCGATGAAAACGGCGTTCGCTCCACTCACTTCGCAGAAGCAACCCCTAAGGGTTGTGTCTTCGAGTATGTTTACCTCGCTCGTCCGGATGCTGCCATTGCCGGCCGTTCGGTTTACGAATCCCGTGTGGAGATGGGCCGCCAGTTGGCCCGCGAGAATAACGCGGAAGCTGACATCGTCATCCCCGTGCCAGAATCCGGCACCCCAGCTGCCATTGGTTACGCCGAGGAATCCGGCATTCCGTTCACCCACGGTTTTGTGAAGAACGCCTATGTGGGTCGTACCTTCATTCAGCCATCACAGACGCTGCGTCAACTGGGTATCAAGCTCAAGCTCAACGCCCTTGAAACCGTCTTGCGCGGCAAGCGTGTTGTCGTAGTCGATGACTCCATCGTGCGCGGTAATACCCAGCGCGCCGTGGTGCGCATGCTGCGTGAAGCCGGCGCGGCCGAGGTCCACGTGAAGATCTCCTCCCCACCGGTGAAGTGGCCATGCTTCTACGGCATCGACTTCGCCTCACGCGCCGAGCTGATCGCTAACGGTGCTGCAGTGGATGAGATTGCTACCTCCATTGGTGCAGATTCCCTGGCCTACATCTCCGAAGACGGCATGATTGAAGCCACCCGTCAGCCACGCGAACGCCTGTGCACCGCGTGCTTCACCGGCGACTACCCGATCGCGCTGCCTAATGAGGAACGTCGCGGTAAGAACCTGCTGGAGCGTAGCAACCAGCCAGGTTGCGAGCCCGGTCCAGATTCCGAATTCGAAAACGTCAGCTAAACCGACCCTCCACCCCCACTTACCTCGTTGCAAGCGGCACCGGAGAACCGGTGCTCACGACAGAAAAGGAACCCTCTGCCATGAGCGGCAATGATCAGCCAACTTCCATCACTTATGCCGGTGCCGGCGTTGACGTTGAGGCCGGTGACCGTGCCGTTGAATTGATGAAGGGCGCGATCAAGGCCACGCATACTTCGGGTGTCGTCGGTGGCGTTGGCGGTTTCGCCGGGCTTTTTGATGTCTCCTTCCTGACCGGTTACAAGAAGCCTTATCTGGCCACCTCCACCGACGGTGTGGGCACCAAGGTAGCTATCGCCCAGAAGCTTGATATCCACGACACCATCGGCCAGGACCTGGTCGGCATGGTGGTTGATGACATCGTCGTAGTGGGTGCCAAGCCACTGTTCATGACCGACTACATCGCCACCGGCAAGGTCGTCCCGGAGCGTATCGCTGACATCGTGCGCGGTATCGCCGAGGGTTGCCAGCTCGCTGGCACCGCGCTGGTCGGCGGCGAGACCGCTGAGCACCCGGGCCTATTGGCAGAAGACGAATACGATGTTGCCGGTGCTGCCACCGGTGTCATCGAAGCGGATCAGCTGCTGGGCCCAGAGCGCGTCAAGGCTGGCGATGTCGTGATCGGCATGGCTTCCTCGGGCATTCACTCTAACGGTTACTCGCTGGTGCGTCGCGTGATTGCACACGCCAAGTGGGAACTGGACCGCGAGGTTGCTGAATTCGGCAAGACTTTGGGCGAGGAACTCTTGGTTCCGACCCGCATTTACACCAGCGCTTGCTTGGATCTGATCGGTGAACTGAACGACGGTGAGAACTTCGGTGTGCATGGCTTCAGCCACGTCACCGGTGGCGGTTTGGCCGCCAACCTAGCTCGAGTGTTGCCACAGGGTCTGATGGCTCGCGTAGACCGCTCCACCTGGGCACTGCCTGCAGTATTCTCCACCATCGCGCAGTTGGGCAACGTGCCTCAGCCGGATCTGGAGCGTACCCTGAACCTCGGTGTTGGCATGGTAGCCATCGTTGATCAGGAAGTTGCTGATCGTGCTGTGCAGCTGCTGAACAAGGCTGGCATGGGCGCTTGGGTCATGGGTCAGGTTGAGAACCTGGATCCATCGGCTTCCGAGGCTGGTTTGGACTTCGTTCAGGGCGCCAAGGGCGTGGACGGTGGCGCTGTGCTGCTGACCGGAGCCTACGCCAAGTAGTCACCGCACCTGCAGGTATGATACTGCGTCGCACCGAGTTTCGGTGCGACGCAGTAGTCATTTAACCAGAGCAATTCTTGCGTTGTTGATGATCAGGTATGAATGAACCATGAGCTTGTCCAAAAAGACAATTCGGCTCTACCTAGGGCTTGTGCTGATCTGCGCCGGCGGTCTTGGTAGCGGTGTCATGTTTCTACAGCCATGGCGTAGTTGCCCAGATATTGATGATAGCTCCGCAGGGTGCCCAGCAACTTCTCAAGACAGCACGCTGTTAGGATTTGCTCTCGCCGTTTTTGCTGTCGGAATTGTGCTTCTCATCATGTCGTCTAGGCCAGTCAAGGTCTCCCCAGACGAGATAGGTCAGTTCGGCAAGCTGGACTAGTTCTCGGCAAAGCAACATGGCCGCACAGCAATAGCTCTAGTCCAGTTGGCTTAGCGCCGTCTCCAACGGAACTCGCCAGCGCCACGTAGCTTTTTGCTCTCCTCGCACGTGACCGTTGGTGATCAGCGCCACCGGTAATTCACGTTTAACGAAATTCAGCAGGACTTTGTATCCACTCATGACGGCCAAGGATGATCCAAGGACTAGCAGTGCCTTCGATTCGGCTTCGAGCGCAGCCATGAGTTCTTTGCGCTCCGCAGGAACGCTCTCCCCGAAGTACACCACGTCGGGTTTCAGCGCGTAGGAACCACAGTTCAGGCAACGAACCATCACGAACTGGTCAATCAAGTGTTGTGGCAACTCCACGTCACCATCTGGGTTCACCGCTGAAGGATCAATTTCGACCGCTTCAAGATAGCCCTTATTAGCTGCCTCAAGGCGGATGTCGAAGTCGCGACGGTCTTCACTGTAACCACAGTTCAGGCAACGAACGGTGGATAGATCCCCGTGAACTGGAATGACTCGTTGCGATCCAGCTTGCTGGTGCAGACCATCCACGTTTTGTGTGATGATCCCAGTGATCTTGCCTTCTTGTTCCCACTGCACCAGGCGTCGGTGGATCTGGTTTGGCTCGGCTTTGTCCATGTGGCGCCAGCCAACATAGCCGCGGGCCCAGTAGCGTTGGCGCGCCTCTGGGCGATGGCGGAATTCCTGATAGGTCATGGGACGGTGGCGTTGCAGGGAGCCGTTAGGGCCTCGGTAATCCGGAATTCCGGAGTCCGTAGAGACTCCGGCACCGGTGACCACCAGTACATCGCCCTCATCAAGTAATTGTTGCACCCCAGCACGTGCTTCGTCCTCTGGCGAAGCCGGAGCTTGTTGCTCCACGATGCGTTGCATTGAGCGAATCGCCGAGTGATGCGCCATCTGGATGGCTAACTCTTCTTTGCTACTCACGTTCCACCTCATGCTTGTTGGACACGACAAAGGCCGCAACGACTAATAGCTAATTTAGCTTAGTCGTTGCGGCATGTCGCAAAATGTACTGAAGAGCTGTACCACTTCGTTACCTAGGTGTGGCACTCCGAGCCAAAAACTCCCGGCCTCAGAAAAGGATATTAATCCTCGTCGTCGTCTCGCGAGTACTTCTTAGTCAGCTCGTCGTATTCCGAATATTCTTCGTCATACGATGAATCATTACGCTCGGTGTTCTGAGCATGATGTTCGGACCGAACGCCCAACTCGCGTTCGAGTGCCGAAAGGTCGGTAGACGGCGAGTAGTACTTAATGTCTCGCGCCTGACGCTGTGCTTTAGCCTTTTGACGGCCGCGCCCCATGGCGTGACCCCCTCTTTTCAGTAGAGTCGGGAGGTGGTCCATCTAATTAGATGAAGGCCCCCGAATATGTGATCAGTTCTTTCGTAATTAAAGGTTAACATGATTCACCGGCGAGCGCTGAACGCAACACTCGCCGATACCGCTAGACTGTCAATTAGTCCAACGACTATGTATTGAGCTGGCTATTAAATGAACGCCCCGACTCTGAAGGAGCTCAGCAGGTGGTGGAAGAAAATCTGCCCGAGCCGCAGGCGGCTTTACCGCCGTTGCAGCCCGAACCAGAAAAGCCCAAGCGGCGCGGAGGCCAATGGGCCCTATTGATCATTGCCGTCCTGGCACTGGCCGCCGCCGTGGTCTTCGTGGTGTTGCGCATCATAGATCCCCCGGCTTCGCCCGTTGCGAACAACGTTGAACGCAACGAAAACCCCGGTCTGGACGGGATTATTGCCACCGAAATGCCCCCTGCTCAGCTGCAGTTGGGTGATTGTCTGCGCGGCTTTACTTCGCCTCTAGATACCCAGACTGTGGTTACTTGCGACTCGGCGCATAACGCTCAGATGATCGGTTCTTTTGAAGTCTCGGGTACTAACTACCCTGGTGCCACGGAACTACTGAACCAGTCAGAAGACCTATGCAAGTCAGTCTCCTTGGACCCGAGCGCGGGGTTGGATTCCACTTGGACTTACCATTTCTCACGCCCTTCAGAGAGCACCTGGGGACAGGGTGACCGTGCTGTTTCTTGTTTCTTGAGTCTGTCTGAGGGAAATGTCCGTACCTCTCTTTTGCCTGCAAATGCGTCAGATGACGCAACAAATGACGATGCTACGAAATCTAAAGATGAAACTTCTGATGAAGAAAGCCCAAAGGCTGAGGAAACAAATGAGAGCTAATTAGATTTCAATACATGAAAACGAGGGCGTGAACAGATTTCTGTTCACACCCTCGTTTCTCGTAACTAGCTCTTCCTTTGAACTTTCAGCTGGTCGCCTAGTTCATCCAGTGAGACTTGAACGGTGTCCCCGTCCTGCACCGCGCCGGCAAGGATCTCCTTGGCCAGCCGGTCTCCGATCTCGCGCTGCACAAGACGACGCAGTGGTCGAGCCCCATAGGCTGGGTCGTAACCGGTTAGTGCTAGCCACTCACTAGCAGCCTGATCCACGTCCAGGGTCAACCGGCGTTCTGCCAGACGTTCGGAGAGCAAGTCGATCTGTAGCTTGACGATATTGCCCAGCTCTTCAATGCTCAACGGGTCAAAGAGGATCACCTCGTCCAGACGATTCAAGAATTCCGGTTTGAATGACGCGTTGACGACATTCATCACCGAATTCTTCTTAGCATCGTCGTCCAAGGTTGGATCCACCAAGAACTGCGAGCCCAGGTTGGAGGTGAGGATCAGGATGGTATTCCTGAAGTCCACCGTGCGACCCTGTCCGTCCGTGAGACGTCCATCATCGAGCACCTGTAGCAAGATATCGAAGACTTCTGGGTGAGCCTTCTCGACCTCGTCGAGCAGGATCACCGAGTATGGGCGACGACGCACAGCCTCGGTGAGCTGTCCGCCCTCTTCATATCCGACGTATCCCGGAGGGGCACCAACTAGTCGAGAGACCGCGTGCTTCTCGGAGTATTCCGACATGTCGATACGCACCATGGCCCGGGGGTCATCGAACAAGAAGTCAGCCAAGGACTTCGCCAGCTCGGTTTTGCCTACGCCGGTAGGTCCTAGGAAGAGGAATGAACCGGTGGGTCGGTTCGGATCCGCGATCCCAGCTCGAGTTCGACGCACTGCATCAGAGACGGCAGCCACAGCCTGCTTCTGGCCCATCAGTCGTTGACCGATGATCTCTTCCATATCCAGCAGCTTCTGGCTTTCACCCTGCAACATGCGCCCAGCTGGGATGCCGGTCCAGGCCGAAATCACTTCAGCGATGTCATCCGCGGTAACCTCCTCGGCAACCATGCTCGGTTGAGCAGAGCGATCCGCCTCAGCTGCAGCAGCAGCGTCTAGCTCCTTCTGCAGAGCGGGGATCTCGCCGTAGAGCAGCCGGGAGGCCTTTTCTAGGTCACCTTCACGTTGAGCCTTCTCTGCCTGCCCACGAAGCTCATCGAGCTTGACCTTTAGATCACCAACACGGTTCAGGCCAGCTTTCTCGGACTCCCACTGCGAGTTCATCGCATCGAGCTTTTCCTTCTTGTCGGCCATGTCCTTGCGCAGGGCTTCTAGGCGTTCCACGGAGGCTGGATCTGTCTCATCGGACAGCGCCAGTTCTTCCATTGTCAGCCGGTCCACCTCACGGCGCAGCTCATCGATTTCCTCCGGGGCAGAGTCAATCTCCATGCGCAGGCGGCTGGCGGCTTCATCAACAAGGTCGATGGCTTTATCTGGTAGTTGCCGTCCCGAGATGTAGCGATTAGACAGGGAGGCAGCAGCTACCAAGGCGGAGTCAGCGATGGACACCTTGTGGTGAGCTTCGTAGCGTTCCTTCAGCCCACGCAGGATGGCGATAGTGTCATCAACGCTTGGCTCCCCTACGTACACCTGCGCAAAACGACGTTCCAGCGCTGGGTCCTTCTCGATGTTCTCCCTGTACTCATCCAGGGTGGTTGCACCGATCAACCGCAGCTCACCACGCGCCAGCATGGGCTTGAGCATATTGCCCGCGTCCATGGCACCTTCGGAAGCACCGGCTCCAACGACGGTGTGGATCTCGTCAATGAATGTCACGATCTGACCATCCGAGGACTTGATCTCTTCCAGCACTGCCTTGAGACGCTCCTCAAATTCACCGCGGTACTTGGCGCCTGCGACCATAGCGCCCAGATCCAGGGAGATCAGCGTCTTGCCACGCAACGACTCCGGAACGTCACCGGCGATCATTCGCTGGGCCAGACCTTCAACGACGGCAGTCTTACCTACGCCTGGTTCACCGATGAGCACTGGATTGTTTTTGGTACGGCGAGAGAGCACCTGTACTACGCGCCGAATTTCGCGGTCACGTCCAATGACGGGGTCCAGCTTGCCGGCACGGGCGAGCGCGGTCATGTCGGTGCCAAACTTCTCCAGGGACTGGAAAGTGGCCTCGGGGTTCGGGTTATCTACCTTGCGGTCTCCACGGATGGTGGGCAGAGTTCCGACAAGTAGTTCCCGCGTTGCTCCGAACTCTCGCATTGCTTCGCCGGCCTTGGTCTGGTCTGCGGCGAGAGCAATCAAAAGGTGTTCGGTGGAAACATAGGTGTCGCCCATTTCTGTCGCAGTTTCCTGAGCGTTGCTGACGACCTGCAACAACTGACGGGAGAACTGTGCCTGAGCTACAGAGTTACCTGAGGTTGAAGGCAATGAGTTGATTGCCGCGCTTGCCTGGACGGAAAGTGCATCAACATCAAGCCCAGCCGTTTTCAGCAGGGCAACAGCTACGGAGTCCCGCTGATCCAGTAGAGACTTGAGTAGATGCGCAGGTTCGATCTGCGGATTACCTGCTGTCGAGGCGTTCATACCGGAAGCTGAGAGAGCCTCCTGGCTCTTGGTGGTGAGTTTGGTGTCCACGCGCATCCTTTCTCTTACTGGGTGAACCCATAAACTTGAGTGTACTTAACTCAACTCTGTACGTAGCCATCTTATTCCACTCAGAGCACCATTTTCAAAGAATTTTTGATCTTGATTGACGGGACAATGGCGCGAAGTTCCTCACACCCCTTCAGGTTAGGATGAGGCATGGCAACCCCAGATTCAGCCGACATTTATTCACTCGACGACCACTCCATGATCCAGGCGTTCATCGATGAGCACCGTCAAATACTCATGACATGTCTCGATGGTCTCTCAGAGTCAGAAGCTCGGGCGAAATTGGTTGATTCAAAAACCACTTTGCTCGGGTTGGTCAAGCACGCGACGTTTGTGGAACGAGTCTGGTTTGGCGAAGCTGCCACCGGTACGAGCCGATCCGACTTGGGTCTCGTTGCCACTCCAGACGAATCTTTCGTTTTGGAGGCATCCGACACCATTGAATCAATACAACACAGCTACGCTCGGGCTATCGAAGAATCCCGGCAGGTGCTTAAGGGGAAAACAGGAGACGATATCTTTCCTGGAAACCGCCGTGGTCCGCTACCAGTGCGCTGGGTGTTGTTACACATGTTGCGTGAATTGGCTCAACACTGCGGTCATGCTGACATTCTGCGAGAACAGATCCTGGCAGCTCGAAAGCCTTCGGCATCGTAGTCAAAGATAAGATTCGAATATGGCTCTAACTCTCATTCCATTACCATCAGAAAAATTCTCTTCTTGGCTCAGTAGAAGCACTTCCGAATACATTACCGACCTGATCGCGACAGGCATTCCAGAGGAACAGGCTAAGGAAAGTGCACAGAGCACGATGACACACTCTTTTCCTGAAGGTCAGGCGACCTTAACAAACGCAGTCTTCACATTGGCAGACGAAGTCTTGGGTGACGTTGGCTATTTGTGGGTCGGTCAGGACACTTCCGGGGATCCAACATCCTGGTGGGTGTGGGACATCGTCGTTGAAGCAGAGCACCGTGGCCACGGCTTTGGCCGTCAAGCCATGATCTTGGCTGAAGACTATGCCCGCTCTCACGGAGGACAGACTTTGGGCCTGAATGTATTCGGTTTCAACAAAACGGCTCGCGGACTCTACGAATCCTTAGGCTACGAGACCACCAGCATCAAGATGCGAAAAACACTTTGATACTGCTACGAATCTATGAAAAGCCCTCAACCGCTATCTAATTGTTGGGCAACGAAGTACATTACAGATCACAGCGAAATTTGAAGAGGACCTCTTTCCTCAATAGACCAGATCAAGTTAGGCTTGAAGTATGTAAGGGAGTATTCCTAAGCGCTAAACTCGTCAATACGTAGATCTTCATAGATCCACCGGGTTTAGCGGCCGGCCTACGGGCTGGTGAAGAGACTTACTCGATATCGTGCTTGCGCGCCTTACGAAAGTAGGAAACCCCTATGGAAGTTTCTCCTTTAATCTGGGCCATTACAGTGGCCGTCGTTCTTGCTCTTCTTGCCTTCGACTATTTTTTCCATATTCGCAAGGCTCACGTACCCAGCCTTAAAGAAGCAGCGATCTGGTCCAGCCTTTATGTCGGAATCGCACTGGTGTTTGGCATCGTCGTCTTAATCTTCGGTGGCATCGA
This sequence comes from Glutamicibacter sp. B1, assembly GCF_039602135.1. Taxonomy (NCBI): domain Bacteria; kingdom Bacillati; phylum Actinomycetota; class Actinomycetes; order Micrococcales; family Micrococcaceae; genus Glutamicibacter; species Glutamicibacter ectropisis. The sequence goes on from NZ_CP125942.1 coordinate 2,651,117, forward strand.
TATGGGCGCCGAATACTTTGCTGGTTACATCACGGAAAAGGCGTTATCGGTTGATAACCTCTTTGTCTTCTTGATCATCATCGCCAGCTTCCGCGTCCCGCGTGAAGACCAGCAAAAGGTGTTGCTCTTCGGCATCGTATTTTCGCTGATTGCCCGGACCGCTTTCATTTTCGTTGGCGCTGCCTTGATCAACCAATTCGCTTGGGTGTTCTACCTCTTTGGTTTGATCTTGCTCTTGACTGCAGGAAACCTGCTGAAGAAAGACGATGATTCTGATGAAGCAAATAACTTCATCATCCGCATTGCCAAGAAGCTCTTCCACACCACCGACACCTATGACGGCGACAAACTATTCACCAAAGTGGACGGCAAGAAGGTCCTAACGCCCATGCTGTTGGTGATGGTGGCCATCGGTGGTACGGATATTCTATTCGCGTTGGATTCGATCCCAGCGATCTTTGGACTGACTCAGAACGTCTACATCGTCTTTACCGCCACGGCCTTCTCGCTGATGGGTCTGCGACAGCTGTACTTCCTGCTTGATGGGCTACTCGACCGCCTCATTTATCTGTCCTATGGGCTTGCCGCCATCCTGGCATTCATCGGCGTGAAGCTCATCTTGCATGCGCTACACGAGAACAACCTGCCATTCGTCAATAACGGCGAACATGTTAAAGTCATCGAGATCAGCACTGGATTTTCACTGACAGTAATTATTGGTGTCCTTGTTGTCACTGTCCTGGCGTCTTTGTTCAGCAAGGCTGGCAAGGCGCAGACTGCCATCGGCAACCTTCGCCGACACGCTAAAAGCTACAACGATCTGACCTACACCGCAGACGCAGGTGAACGCGAACGTATCTACCGCGCGTTGGTAGCCGAGGAAGAGCTGGTGAAAACCATGGAGAAGAAATACCGCGACAAGGCCAAGGACGTGGACAAGATCCGCGAAGAGGTTAAAGAAGCTCATCGCCAGCACGATGAGTATCTCAAGAGCTAGCCCAATCACCGCTCAAAAGCAGGCGTCCGATCAGGGCGCCTGCTTTACTCGTTCTTCACAGAGTTTCAGTGAGAAAGGAGCGCGTTTTGGTTGGAGTCCTGAATGAATTGCTGAATCGACTGAATACGTTCAATCAATTCAGGCTCAACGTTTTCGCGAGGATACCTCGACGCCATTCGCGCAATCCATGCCAACTCATCGGCTGCCTCGTTGTAATTCAAACCTGCATGGCCTCGATGGCGCACCACCTCGACAGAAGCCCTGCAAGCCTGCCACGCGGTCAAGAACTCTACGCACAGCTCCTCACTGATTCCACAATAGCCGTCAAGGTATCGCCCGGCTCCCACCAATTTTTCGATGACGCGGTAAGCATCCAACGAATCAATGTGAATTACGGCGCTATGTACGTTGGTGTTCTGCAAATACTCAAGGGCAACGATCACTGCCCTGAATTCGAGAATTCCTATATGCCCGGAGAACTCTCCGGCATACACCACGGTGTCGCCATGCCCAGTAATCATAGCCACAGCACCAGCACCGTCGAAATCCGCAGAAGCATCGACGCCAATCTCTAGATGCATGGGCGCGGCCTGACTGACTGACCAGTATTCGGGATACCACTGGATAGGCTCCTGTTGTGGAGGCAAATTATGATTTCGATGTCGCTCACGCCTTGGGCTATCCCGTAGTTGATTTCGTCTACGGGCACGTTGAACAAGGGAAGTTTTGACGTATTGGACCTGATCTTCCACTTCTCGCGCCGCACGATTAATACGATTAATTCCGCGAGTCACTACAAAACCGCTTTCGGAGAAAACTCGGGCAATGTTGAAGTATCGGTTCGGAACGCAAATCCAAGTTTGGCTACGATGCTCATCCACCAGTTGTTCGAGTTCTCGCAACATGACTGGCAATGGTGCTGGCGCATCGGTGGAACCCACGTGCGAACTAAAGCTACCCTCGCCATGACTGATGACAAATATGTAGTGGACCGTACCTTCATCGTCCGCGATTTCAGGCATCGTCCAAGAAATGACCGAGGCATGTATCGGTTTTGATATGGTCTCCGCATCAGGCACTAGGGGAAGTCCCGCTTCACGCAACGGGCGTCTCAATAATGCACCTTCGTCTACGACATTCATGCTCATGCCACGATGGTCTCAATACAGACCGACACTTTACGAAACCCTCGCGCCTGTAAACAGCGTTGACTCTACACAACACAGCACCGGCCGAGGGCACTTTGTGGACATGGACGAAGGCCGACCTCGAACGCTGTAGAAAGATGTTCCAGATCGGTCATTCTACCCCGGAGTACTGTCCCGGTGACTGCTCAGCGCCTCATGCCTGCAATGTAGTAGTCGGATGGGACAATCACTTTACCCAGTGGCATCAGTGAAACCGGGATCATTTTCAAGTTCGCAATGCCCAGCGGGATACCAATGATCGATACGAACATCGGAATTGCGGTGAGGACGTGCCCGATAGCAATCCAAATTCCAGCGAAGACTACCCAGATAACATTGCCCAGGGTGGAGAATGCTCCGACAGGACCTCGGTCAACCACCGTCCGTCCGAAAGGCCACAGGGCGTAACCTGCGATGCGGAACGAAGCAATGCCGAAGGGAATGGTCACGATCAGCAGGCAGCAAATGATGCCAGCCAGAACGTATCCCAAGGCGAGCCAAAGTCCGCCAAACACCAACCAAATTATGTTGAGAATACCGCGCACTAAATCAGTCATATAACCAGTCTCACCGACTTCGCATCACTGAACCATAGGGATAATCCCCGATTCTTCCCTGATCCACGTGGCCAATCCCCTATCCATCGGCCCTATGAGAGTGCCAATGCTCGTCTAGAATTAATCATCATGAGCGAATCGAGCGAAGAACAGCAGCAACCCCAGGCGTCGTCCCCACGAGACCCCGCACTTTTCAGGGCTGAGCCGGTCTCTTTTGTCCGTCGTGGAAACCGCCTGCAAGGTCGCCGGGCAAGTGCTTGGGAGCGCAACGCAGATCAGTACGTGATTGAGCCTCCACGCAAGATTGCTGACACCTCGGTTGCTGATGACTTCCATCTTGATCCCACCGAAGCTTTTGGCCGTACCGCACCATTGGTCGTTGAAATCGGTACCGGTCTAGGCGAGTGCATTGCCAACGCTGCCAAGGATGATCCGGAACGTAACTACCTCGCCGTTGAGGTGTATCGTCCAGGACTGGCCCAGTTGATGCTGAAGGTCGAGTCCTTTGGAATTAGCAATGTTCGTGCCGTTCAGGCGAACGCTCCAGAGGTTCTGGACGTGATGCTTGGTGAAAATAGTGCCGACGAAATCTGGATCTTCTTCTCCGACCCTTGGCACAAACCTCGTCACCATAAGCGTCGCTTGATCAAGAAGTCCTTCCTCGACAAGGTCTCCCGGGTCCTCAAACCCGGCGGTACTCTGCGTCTGGCCACCGACTGGTCCAACTACGCAGAACAGATGCGTGAAGTTCTTGAAGAACACGCAGACTTCCAGAACCAGCACCCGGGCAACCTCGCCGGTGAAGCCAGCAACCTGACCAAGGTTCGCCGCGAGGGTATGGAAGGCTTTGACCCCGAGCCTGAATTCATTGATGAACAAGGTGGCTGGGCACCGCGCTTTGAACGTCGCATTCTGACCAGTTTTGAAGGCAAGGCACTCAAAGCTGGACGTCTGGTCTTCGACTTGGCCTACACGCGTGTCGGTTAATATCGCAGATTAACGCCAGGTAAGGGCCATGGAATCCATAGGATGGATTCCATGGCCCTTACCTCATCCGAGATCAATGACTACGCGCAGACGCCCACGATGGAATACGCCGGCGTGCGGTTGGAACAACTTTCACCCGAGCATGCTGATGACTTAGCACAGGTTGTCACTACCGGAGGGCTAGACGAAATCTGGTACACCTCGGTACCTTCTGCCCAAGACATGCTCGGTGATATCAAGAAGCGCTTGGCCCTGCAGGCGGCTGGTGAAATGGCGCCTTTTGCGATTATTGATATGTCTACGGGCAAGGCGGTCGGTGCCACCACATACCTGAACATTGATGAGTCGAACCACCGCGCGGAAATCGGCTCAACCTACCTGTCCCCTGAGGTTCAAGGCACCGGTATCAACCCTGCAGCAAAATTCATGCTGCTTCAGCGAGCCTTCGAAGAGCTGGATTGTTTCTCAGTCGCGTTCTGCACGCACTGGCACAACGAAGTCTCGCGAGCAGCCATCGCGCGTTTGGGGGCCAAACAGGATGGTGTCCTGCGCAATCACAAATACGATCCGATCACCGGTACGCTGCGCGATACCGTGATCTTCTCGATTCTTCCGCATGAGTGGCCCGCCGTGCGAACCAACCTACAGGCGCGGCTAGCACGCCATGGCCGAATCTAGCGGCCAATAGCCCGTCGAGTAGTAAACAGTGTCACCGTCGGTTCGCGGCGTTCCGGACGCATACCGCGTGCCAGAGATACTACGTCTCCCCCGGAGGTGCCGGCGGCAAAGATGCGGGTTTGACCGGCACGTACCGCGCTGAGCTCGTTGCGCAGGTCGTTGACCTCGGTTTGCAGGTAGGCAACCTGGTCTTGCAACTCAAGGATGCGTTTGATGCCTTCGAGGGAGACGCCATCTTTGCTCAACGCCTGTACTTGGCGGAGCAGAGAAACATCGCGTTGAGAGTAGCGTCGTTGTTTACCGGACTGACGGCTTGGTGAGACCAACCCAATCCGGTCATATTGACGTAGTGTCTGCGGATGCATGTCGGCCAGTTGAGCGGCGACAGAAATGACGAAGACAGGACGCAGGTACTCCCCGTTCACGTTGCTTCGACCACCTTTCTACTTGGCTTGTTAGATACAGAGCCTCTAGTCATTGAGTCTAGCTTCCCCGCCATGCCACTTCGAGGCCATGTCGGGGAAGCTAAGAACCGATCCGATTTAGAGTTTGGCTTTGGCAGCCAAGTCTGCGCGTGGATCTTCGCCTGCCGTGGCAGCAGCGAAATCTTCCACCGCTTTCTTTGCCTCATCGGACAGATTCTGCGGGATCACGACATCCAAGGTGATCAGCAAGTCGCCGGTGGCCTTGGAAGTCTTCACGCCACGACCCTTCAGGCGTAAAGTACGACCGGAGTTAGAGCCTGCAGGAACCTTCATCGCTACCGTTTCCCCGTCCAAGGTTGGCACGTGGATCTTGGCTCCCAGCACCGCTTCATCAAAGGTCACTGGGACATGGATGCGGATGTTGTTCTCTTCGCGTTTGAAGAATGGATGCTCGGTGACCTTGACCTTCACCAGCAGGTCGCCATTGCCAGCAGCTCCGGCTTGGCCCTTGCCACGCACGCGGACGGACTGTCCATCCTTGATGCCCGCGGGAATGCGCACATCGATGACTTCGCCGTTCTGCTCGCGCAGTCCAATGGTGGTTCCCTTGATGGATCCAGCAAAGGAGATCGAGGTATTAGCCGTGCGGTCAGCGCCCTTACGTGGTGGTGCGCTCTGGCCGAAACCACCGCCGCCAAAACCGCCCCCGCCGAAGAGGTCGGAGAAGTCGGGCTGTCCACCGCGTGAGCGTGCAGAGCCTCCCCCACCAAAGAGGTTGGAGAAGATATCCTCAAAGCCGGCCTGACCGCCCGGTGCTCCGCCCGGTCCGCCAGCTGAGAAGCGTGCTCCGGAGCCCATGGCGCTGATGGCGTCGTACTGCTCGCGTTCTTCTTTGTCGGCGAGCACCGAATGCGCTTCGGAAATGTCTTTGAATTTTTGTTCAGCGGCCGCATCGCCCTGATTGGTATCCGGGTGGTACTTGCGTGCAAGTTTGCGGTACGCCTTTTTGATGTCCGCCTCGCTGGCGTCCTTGGCGACGCCCAGAATGGCGTAGAAGTCTTTTTCGATCCAGTCCTGACTTGCCATCAGGGCCCCGTCCTTTCAATGCCAATTCGAAACTGCCCACTGACGATCTCTCGGCAGTGGGCAGTTTCAGATTGTGTTATTCGTGGCTATTCGCCGGTTGCTACCAGCACCTGAGCTGCACGCAAGATGACAGCTCCCTTGCGGTAGCCGGTGCGCAGCACCTGCCCTACGTGGTCGGCTGGAATATCCGCGACAGCCTGACGAAGCAGTGCTTCGTGGATGTTTGGATCAAATTCCACACCGGCCTCGTTGATGCGCTCCAGACCATGCTGGGCCAAGATGGTGTCCAGCTTGTTCGCGATCGAAGCGAACGGGCCGTCGGTCAAGTCCCCATGCGCCCGGGCTGCATCGATGTCATCGAGCACCGGAAGCAGGGTGTTGAGCACGGACTGGACGGCGTTTTCACGCGCCACTGCCCGGTCACGCTCAACGCGCTTGCGGTAGTTGACGTATTCGGCCTGCAGTCGCAGTAGGTCGTTGCGCAGCTCGGCTTCACCGGCGCTGGCTTCTTCCTGCTGTGCAGCTGAGTCGTCCACGCCGGCGCCAGCCTCGTTCAGGATCGCCTCGGCCTGACCCAGGGCGTCAGCGGTTGGCTGCGTCTCGGCAGCCTCTTGCTGGTTCTCCGGCTCCTGGCCGGAGTTTTCGTTCTGGTCCTGTGCCTCGGACATATTCCCTAACTCCCTACTTCTTGTCGGCTTCGTCTTCGTCGATGACCTCGGCGTCGACGATGTCTTCATCAGCGTTTGGAGCCTGCTCGCCCTCAGGGGCAGCAGCGCCTTCAGCCTGTGCGTTAGCGTAGATTGCCTCGCCCAGTTTGGTCTGGGAAGCCTGCAATTTCTCGAACGCGGTCTTGACCTCGTCGTCGTTGTCCTGCTTCTCCAGGGCAGCCTTCAGAGCGTCAACGTCGGCCTGAACCTCGGTCTTGACCTCTTCTGGCAGCTTGTCCTCGTTGTCCTTGATCAGCTTGTCTACGGAGTAGGCAGCCTGCTCAGCGGCGTTACGGGTCTCAGCTGCCTCACGGCGCTTCTTGTCTTCTTCGGCGTGTGCTTCAGCTTCCTGAACCATGCGCTCGATGTCATCCTTGGACAGCGAGGAACCACCGGTGATGGTCATCGACTGCTCGGTACCGGTGCCCTTGTCCTTAGCGGAGACGTGCACGATGCCGTTGGCGTCAATGTCGAAGGTGACCTCAACCTGCGGGATGCCACGAGGAGCCGGTGCGATACCGGTCAGCTCGAAGGTGCCCAGAGCTTTGTTGTCACGGGTGAACTCGCGCTCGCCCTGGAAGACCTGGATGGATACCGAAGGCTGGTTGTCTTCAGCGGTGGTGAAGGTCTCCGAACGCTTGGTTGGGATTGCGGTGTTGCGCTCGATCAGCTTAGTCATCACGCCGCCCTTGGTTTCGATACCCAGGGACAGTGGGGTGACGTCGATGAGCAGAACGTCCTTACGCTCACCCTTCAGAACGCCTGCCTGCAAGGCTGCACCCACGGCAACAACCTCATCTGGGTTCACGCCCTTGTTAGCTTCCTTGCCGGCCAGGTCCTTGACCAGTTCAGCAACGGCTGGCATACGGGTGGAACCACCAACGAGGATCACGTGAGCGATATCCGAAACCTTGACGCCTGCTTCTGCGATGACATCGTTGAATGGCTTGCGGGTACGCTCCAGCAGGTCCTTGGTCAGGTCCTGGAACTTTGCACGCGAGAGGTGCTCGTCCAGGTGCACTGGGCCTTCTGGGGTGACCGAGAGGTACTGCAGGGAGATGTTGGTGCTGGTAGCGCTGGACAGTTCCTTCTTAGCCTGCTCAGCAGCTTCCTTCAGACGCTGCAGGGCAATCTTGTCCTTGGACAGGTCTGCACCCTTAGCCTTGGCCTGTGCCAGCAGCCAATCTACGATGCGCTGGTCCCAGTCATCGCCACCGAGGCGGTTGTCACCAGCGGTGGAGCGCACCTGAATGGTGGAGAAGCCGTCGTCATCCTTGCCAACTTCGAGCAGGGAGACGTCGAAGGTACCGCCACCGAGGTCGAAGACCAAGATGAGCTCGTCTTCGTTGCCCTTTTCCAGGCCGTAAGCCAGTGCAGCAGCGGTTGGCTCGTTGACGATACGCAGGACGTTCATGCCTGCGATCTCGCCGGCCTCCTTGGTGGCCTGGCGCTCAGCGTCGTTGAAGTATGCAGGAACGGTGATCACTGCGTCGGTGACCTTTTCGCCCAGGTAAGCCTCGGCGTCGTTCTTCAGCTTCATCAGGGTACGTGCGGAGATTTCCTGCGCGGTGTACTTCTTGTCATCAACGTCAATGGTCCAGTCGGTGCCCATGTGGCGCTTGACCGATGCGATGGTGCGGTCGATGTTGTTCACTGCCTGGCGCTTGGCGATGTCGCCAACCAGGACTTCGCCGCTCTTCGAGAAAGCAACGATCGACGGGGTAGTACGGTTGCCTTCCGCGTTTGCGATAACGGTTGGCTCACCACCTTCGAGCACGGAAACTACGGAGTTGGTGGTTCCTAGGTCGATACCTACGGCACGCGACATAATGGCTCTCCTTTGCCTTGGTTGAAAGTACTAACGCTGAGGATATTTATCCTGATTGAGCGTTCTGGACTCAAGTTTACTCAGCCGCTTTCGACTGTCAAATTAACTTGAGCCAACCTCACTCAACTTTGCGTTCTGTCTTCTTCAACGAACAAAGTGCAAGAATGATTCCCATGCCGAAAAATAATTTTCAGACACAGGACACGCAAGGCATTCAAGGACAAACTACCAGTGGTTCTCACCGCCTCAACCATCCGAAAAAACGGTCATTTCGGGAGCTGGATCGCCGCACCCAAATAGCTGTAGTCGCCGCTGGAATTATCGAACTGACTTTGATGATTGCAGCCTTGCGCGATCTTCGTCGACGCCCCGCTCGGCTGGTAAGAGGGCCAAAACCCCTGTGGGCCGTGGTCAGTTGCCTCAACGTACTGGGAAGCCTTTCCTACTTCATTTTTGGTCGTCGCAAAGACCCCCAAAACTGATTTACAGACACAATGAAACAACCCGCTCTCGCGAAAACGAGAGCGGGTTGTTCGCTGTCAGCATGGACGCTTTGGCAATGAAAACCTCGATTGCCGCACTGACTCAATCAGGTCATCAGTCAACACGCTCATCCAGATGCCGCTGACAGATGATCCATCTGGAATGCTCCCATGTACTGCTACTTGGCCGAGCCCTGAGGTTCCACCAACACCGCCGCAGTGCGCGCCGGAATAGTCAGCTCACCGGTGGCACTGTCGAACGAAGTCGACTTCACCCGGTCATCACTTCCACCCGAGAGCGCCTTAGCGAGCGAATAATCGTGACCTACTAATTCCTCAAGGGTCTGCGTGCTCTCCTTCGGCGAGGCATTGAAGAGCACCAAGGCCCCATCATGCTTGCGGTCAGCATCCTTGCCCACGGTATCGTCGATACGCATCACGATAATTCCTGGTTCGGCTTCGGACCCACCCAGCGGGAAGCTCACCTTTTGCTCGATGAGATCAGCTGAGCCCAAACGCAACAGACCTACCTCCTTACGAGTCCGTAGCAAATCCAAAGCTGCCCCTTCAGCGTTAGCCATCGCCGTGACATCGGGCTTGAGCGCAGGGTCTTCTAATAGTGGAGCCATCAGATCCCACTTCTCACCGTTGTCCGCCTTGGGTGGAAGCCCGGAGCCAAAAGTATTCTCCACGCCGGAGAAGTCGATGCGGTTGAACCAGTCCCCCGAGTTATAGGAATTTCGGTCCAAAGACTTTGAACGCAATAACTCGGTTCCGGCATGCCAGAACGGAACAGCTTGTGAATACATTACGGTCGCCTGCGAGAGAGTATTCATTCGCACTCGATCTTCCATGGAGGTATCTCGTGGCAACTTGAGCACAGTGAGGTCGTAGAGCGTTTCGTTATCGTGCGCGTCAACATAGTTGATCACCTCCCCCGGCTGCGAGGCGTAGCCCGCTTTCGCTCCGCGGTAATCCAATTCATCGCCCCGGTGCACGCTGCCATCCGAAGTCAGGAATTCGAAACCTTCCAGGTTGCCGGCCAAGCCGAGCTTCACCAGGTCAGTTTCGTGGCCGAGATCCTTCAACGCTTCCTCGGTGCTCCCATTCACCTTGTTGCCGTTGGGATCCGTGCCCAAGCCGGTGCCAAAGCCCTGACGGAATGTTGAGGATGAGTCAACAGGACTGCCACCATGAACGGCATCGCGCAGTCGGTCATTAAAGGTCCCGATGCCGGTACCGTTCAATTGACCCTGAGTGGCTTGATAGAAGCGAGCATTGTCCGCCACTTCACCAAAATTCCATCCTTCGCCGTAGAGGTAAATGGACTTGCCATCCACTCCGTCGCGTCCCGGTTTCAGTTCATCCAATGCGCTGCGTACAGCTTCCATAGTTTCTCGCGAGTGGTGGCCCATGAGGTCAAAACGGAATCCATCAACCTTATAGTCCTTGGCCCACACCACCAGGGAATCAACCATCAGTTTCTGCGCCGCAGCGTGTTCCGTAGCTAGGTTCTGGCAGCAGGTCGAGGTTTCCACTTTCCCGGTGGCATCAAGTCGGTGGTAGTAACCGGGCACGATCTTATCGAGCACACTGCGATCGGCCTGACCAGAAGCTGCCGTGTGGTTGAACACCTGATCAAGCACTACTTCTAGCCCCATGCTGTGCAAAGAACCGACCATTGAGCGGAATTCTTCGACACGGTTCGCTCCTTCAGGGTTCGTGGCGTACGAGCCTTCCGGAGCCATGAAATGGAAGGGGTCGTAGCCCCAGTTGAATCCGTCTTCATCACCGTGGGCAGTAACGCACTCTTGTTGTTTACTTGAGGCTGCCGGCAGCGACTTCAGATCACAGTCCGTCTCAACACGTTGCGACTGTTCCTCCTCGATGGTGGCGATATCAAAACTTGGCAGCAGGTGAACGGTAGTCAGGCCGGCCTCAGAAAGCTGTTTGAGCTGTTTACTCCCGGCTCCGTTGGCTCCAAACGCTCCGTAGCGGCCCCGCTGGTTCTCGGGCACCGAAGCATCTGAAATCGAGAAGTCACGGATCTGCAGTTCATAGATGCTGCGGTCCACGTCTTTTTCGACGTTTTTGGCTTTGGCCTTACGCCATTGTTTTGGCTGGTGGTGAGGATCGTCCAAGCTCACCGCCACCGAGTGAGTGGAATTAGTCGTGAGTGCTACCGAATAAGGATCCGTCACGATGTTCGTTTCAATCTTGCCGGTTTCCGGGACGAACACCTGGACTTCCCAACGGTACTTCGCCTCAGCCATCTGAGGCTTGCCCTTCACCGTCCACACACCGCTGTCCTCCGAATAGCTAGCAGCGTATCGGGCGGCCTTCTCCTTCTTGTCAGTAATCAGCAGTGTTGCTTTTTGGGCCGTGGGAGCCCAGAGCCTGAAAGTAGGGCGTTTCCCGGTGAAGCTCACGCCGAGTTCTACATCTTCAAGTGCCTTGGCATAGAGATCATCAATGACACCAGCACTCTGAACTCCGGTGAAGGCGGTGAGTTTCTGGGTATCCCCTTCGCCATCAAATCGTGCCAAGGCCAGTTGTGAACGCAATGCAGAGGCTACGTCTTCGCGCTCTAGCTCAACACGCAAGGTACGGTAGTCGGCAAGGTGAGGGAACTTCTTGCGTTGTTCTTCACTCAACCCACCAATAGTTTCCTTGAGCTCGATTGGCTTCGCACCGGAGATCTCTTCACCGTCCAATTTCAAGCTGGCGTCCTTGGAAGCGTAAAGGGCATACCTCTCGCCACTACCCAAATCACGAGGAATGACCAGGGTGTCTGCAGAAATCCACTGCGCTTTCGTTTGACCAACGCCGGCGACTGTATGGGTGTCAGAACCAATCTGCAGCAGGTGAGTCTTCGAGTCATAGCTGAAGCTCACCGGCTTCCCTTCGGTCACCGAGAGACTGTAGTTAGCACCTCCGGCGGCACCGTCAACGCCATAATTTTCGTCCCACCCGAAGTTGTGTGACACCTTAAATTCGTAGGTACCAGCCGGGATCTTCTCCGTAGTGAATTCATAGGTACCGTCAGCATCACCGTCCGCCATTAAAGTAGCGAGGCAGGTTGGATCCCAGTCGGATTTACAGCCCAACTCGTCTTGAAAACTTCCCGGTAAGGTGATCATCGGACCCTGCTGATCGCTTTGTACGATGTTATTGCGTGGATCGAAGAAGAACTTGATGGTCCCGCCTTCGTGAGAATATTTGAGGTTGTCACCACCGACAATGCCACCAGCGCCGTAATTCAGATCCCATGATCCGTTGATGGCTACCTTGTATTCATAGTCCCCTGCTGGGACATCGAATTCGCCAGAGTAGACCCCACCAGGCTGTTCAGTGAGTTTGGCTGCCTCGCAGGCCGGATCCCAGTCGGTGACACAACCCATTTCGGTGTTATGGCTTCCTGGCACGGTAACCATGGAGATATCCGATTCAACCGGTTTTTCCTTCGCGAACCCGGAAACGTCGTTGCCCACGGAAGCATAGGTGGAAGCTGCGCTGTGTTCACCTGCGGCATTGGTACTCACGGCGCGATATTCCACCAAGGTGCCTTGTGATAGCGATGAAACGTCGTGGAAGACTCGCGGGGTGTGGCCTTCTGCCACGCCCAGTAGGTGCCACTTCTCGGTGCCTACTTCGCGCCACGACATGCTTGTTTCAGCCCACGCCTGTTCGCCTAGATCCACGGATACGGGTGATACGCCGCTGAGCCCGGCCCCAGATTTTGGAGCGGAAATCTCAGGTGTGAAGGCAGCACTATCTACGTTCTTGTCAGCCTTATAAACCACTGCAGATAGCGCCGGCACTGTCACGTTGAGTTTCGCGTCCACAGCACTGCTGAGTTTGTCCTCCGCGCCATAGAGCGCTGAGTAACTTGCGTCGGAGGTCAGAGTCGACAACTCAACATCAGCGGATTCCTCCGAGTTGTTCAGGGCCACCAAATATTCGGTTTTCTCGTCACGGTCCACACGCGAGAAAGCATAAACTCCCTTGGAATCTTGGGCGTATAGCTCTACTTGTGCCCCGCCCTTCAGCGCTTTGTTTGATTCGCGAAGTTTAGAGAGGGCCGCGATGTGCTGATACAACGGAGAATCACTGTCATAACGATCTTGGGTTCCGAGCTTTTCGCCGGTAATCAACTCTTGGTTCTGATAGTCCGAGACTTGAGAAGCGAACAGTGATTGGCGAGAGTCCTTGTCTCCACCGGTGCCTGCAAATCCTTGTTCGTCACCGTAGTAAACCACCGGCTGGCCACGAGTCAGGAACATCAGCTCATGGGCCAGTTCATCACGTTTGAGTTTCTGGTTGCTGTTGTTCAGGAAGTACCCAATGCGCCCCATATCGTGATTACCGAGGAAAGTTGGTAGCGCATCAGCAGAAGTATTTGCCGTGGTGTAATAGTCATCCGCCGAGAACAGCGTGCTTAGCGTCTTGGCTGAATTGCCTCCCGCGAAACCGGCAGCAGCAGATTGGAACGTGAAATCAAGGACGGAATTCATTTCCGTCTTACGCACGTAGGGCGAAAGCTTCTTTGCATCGGCATCATAAACTTCGCCAAACATGAAGAAGTCATCTTTACCCTGGGCCCGAGCATAGTCCTGGACTTGCTTGGTCCATTGTTCCCAGAATTCAAAATTCACATGTTTTGCGGTGTCGATGCGGAAGCCATCAATTCCGAAGTCCACCCAGTTTTTGTAGACCTCTGCGAAACCGTTGACGACCTTAGGATTTTCGGTCATGAGGTCATCAAGACCTTGAAAATCGCCGTAGGTGACCGACTCGCCTTCCCATGTTGAGTCCCCGCGGTTGTGATAGAGCGTTGGATCATTGAGCCAGTCGGGGACCTTCTTGACTTGATCAGAAACAACCGGGGTATAGGGGAAGGAACTGGAAGCATCTAGCTCTGGGAAGGTATCACTGCCTGCGTAGTCCGCCGGGTCAAAGGCTTGGCCCTGAGCGTCCTTATAGGGAACGGAAGATTGCTCAACGTAGGAATACTTCTTTTCCTTATTATCGATGAGATCTGCGGTGTGGTTCACGATGATGTCGAAATACACCTTGATGCCACGTTTGTGGGCGTCATCGATCAGTTCGGAGAGTTCTTCGTTGGTGCCTAGATGTGGGTCGATCTGAGTGAAATCGGTGACCCAATAGCCGTGGTATCCGGCGCTGGCATCATCACCACTACCCTGAACCGGCATGTTCTTAAAACTGGGTGTGAGCCAGATGGCGCTGGTGCCAAGGCCTTGGATGTAGTCAAGCTTGGAGCGTAAGCCTGCGATGTCACCGCCTTCAAAGAATCCTTTGTTCGTCGGATCAAACCCGGTGGTTAGCCGATCGCCTTCCAAACCGCCGGTGTCGTTAGCCGTTGACCCATTGGCAAAGCGGTCTGTCATGACGAAATAAAACTGCTCACCAGAGCCGGCTTGCCTGACCGGCGCAGAGACCAAATCGGCGTCAGTATCGGAATATTCTCCGCGAAGGTCCAGTGGCACAACCTGCGTCAGCCCCGTAGCCGTATCAAAGGTGAAGCGCAATCGGCTATCCGCGCTCAGTGCTAGGGGAATGTTCTCTTCTCCCCCGTCCAGTCCATAAGACGTGTCAAAGCTTTTGTTCAACGCTACTTTGTATTCATAGTTCCCCGCCGGAACTTCCACTTCCAGGCTGTATTGCCCTTCCTGGTCCGTGGATTGCAGACTGGTAGCTTCACAGTCAGCCATCCAGTCAGCGGAACATCCCAACAACGACTGAAAAGAACCGGCCAGAGTCACAGAAGTTTCATCTGCTGCGGCAGGAATACTAGCCAGTGGCGCCATGGGTGCGAGCGCCAGCATCGGGGTTGCGGCCAAGGCGGTGACCCAACGACGCCAACTACGTTTATGAAGGCCTGGTGGCAGTGGCTGACTGCGCACGGAGGAAGCAGCGCTTTTGCTGTTCACGAAATGCTCCATTGAATTCGAAGGTGCGAGCGGCAAGCCATAAGAGCTGGCTCGCCAGTGATTCAGCCCACACTACTGAGCGAATTCCATCAAGTGCAAGCGTTTCCAACATTTACACTCAGATACAGGGAAAACAGCAAACTTTTCAGTATTTTTCCAACTTTTTACATAGGAAACGCTTGCACAATCTGGTGTAAAAGTCTCCAATTGTCATTTTCCGATCCGCCCGGAACCCCACCACCAAAAAGAAGCCCCAGACAGCTTTTGGCTGTCTGGGGCTTCTTTTGGGTACTAGTTCTTAGCGCCCGCCGGTAGCAGGGCTTGATGCACGGCGTGGTCCACGTGAGCGGCCACCTGCGGCACCTGCAGCATTGCGACCACCGGATCGTGCTGAGCGCGAGGAGTTTGTTGGACGGTCCGCGTTAGCACCGCGGGCACCACGTGAAGGACGCTCGGTGTTTGCGCCACGTGAAGGACGCTCGGAGTTGGCACCACGTGATGGACGCTCGGCGTTAGCACCGCGTGATTCGCGTGCTGGACGCTCCGACTGGTTCGATGCACCGGAACGATCTGAACGGCGGCGGTCTCCTCCGCGGCCCTGTGCCTCACCGGCAGGCTTGCCGCCACGGGCATTGCGTCCGCCACCACGGCCACCGCGTGCGTTCGAAGTTTCGCCAGCAGGCTTCTTCTTCGCTGGGTTACGCTTCTGCTGCACTGGAGCAACGTATGGAACATGCTCAGCAACTTCGCCAACTACCTTGGCAACAACTGGCGAATCCAGGCTCACCTTTTCAAAAGGTACCTTCAGGCCAGCTTGCTTCAGCAAGGAGACAACGTCGCCCTGCTGGTCGGGGGTGCAGATAGTCACGACGGTTCCATCCGAACCGGCACGTGCGGTACGGCCCGAACGGTGGGTGTAAGCCTTGTGCTCTGCAGGTGGGTCAATGTGAACTACGAGTTCCACACCATCAACGTGCACGCCACGAGCTGCAACGTCGGTAGCAACCAAAACCTTGGCCTCGCCCGAGGCGAAGGCTGCGAGGTTACGGTCGCGAGCGTTCTGCGAAAGGTTTCCGTGAAGGTCTACCGCAGGTACGCCGGCCTTGGACAAGGTCACTGCCATTTTCTTTGCGTGGTGCTTGGTGCGCATGAACATGATGCGACGAGCTGTGCCCTGAGCTAGAACGCGAATGAGTTCTTTCTTATCATCGCTTGGAACCACAAATACGTGGTGTTCCATGGTGTTCACGGCAGCTTCAGGAGCATCCACCGAGTGAATGGTTGGGTTGCTCAGGTAGCGCTTGACCACCTTGTCCACACCGTTATCCAAGGTAGCGGAGAACAGCATGTGCTGTATGCCGGTTGGCATACGGTCCATGATGCGACGAACCACTGGAAGGAAGCCCATATCCGCCATGTGATCGGCTTCGTCCAGAACAGAAATTTCAAGCTGGGACAGGTCGACGATCTTCTGCTTGATCAGATCATCAAGACGACCTGGGCAGGCGATGACGATATCAACGCCGTCGTTCATTGCCTTTTCCTGACGGCTCTGTGCCACGCCGCCGTAGATCACGGTGGTACGCAGCCCCGTGGCCTTCGCCAGTGGATCCACGGTCTTAGCGATCTGGGTTGCCAATTCGCGAGTTGGTGCCATGATCAGTGCACGTGGGAAACGGGCCTTACGACGCTGTGGGCGCTGAGCCAAACGAGCTACCAATGGCAAGGAGAATGCCAGGGTCTTACCGGATCCGGTCTGTCCACGACCAAGAACATCGCCACCGGCCAAGGTTGAAGGCAAAGTAGCTTCCTGAATCGGGAATGGGGTTTCGATTCCGCTCTCGGAAAGGACATTCGCAAGGTTTTCAGGCACGCCAAGGGCGCTAAAAGTTACGGACATATTCAAACTTTCTCTCTGATTCGCACGCCTCAAAATAAGACGCTGGGGCACGCCGAGCCAGGAGGAAGTCCACTTCGCGCTAGACCAGAACTATGGTCTGCAACCACCAGTGAATCCGCACGGAAGTATTCTGTGTCTTCAACTGGAGGGGAAATCTAAACCGTCGACGCATGCAACCGATAATTCTCGGATTTGCACAAGTATCTACTCTACAGTGTCGAAGCCGTTTAGGTCTGTGATGATCTGCGCATCGGTGTTGAATCACCGGAGACTTTGCCCACGTTCTCAGCCTTCATGGCTGTGTCTTTGCGCGACATTTTGGAAGGCCACCAGACCCTTGGCCCTATCTCCTCGACCAAAGCAGGAACCAAGAGACTACGAACAATGAAAGTATCTAACAGCACGCCAAAAGCAACAATGAATCCTAACTGTCCAAGGAACATGATGGGTACAACCCCTAACGCTGCGAAGGTCGCCGCAAGCACAACGCCAGCTGAGGTAATAACGCCACCGGTGACCTGTAGACCTCGCCTCATGCCAGCGTAGGTACCCCATTTCTTTGATTCTTCACGCACTCTCGTCATGAGGAAAATGTTGTAGTCGACACCAAGTGCTACAAGAAAAACGAATCCAAACAGCGGCACGGAGGGATCTGCGCCAACATAGTTGAACACGTTATTAAAAACTAGCGCGCTGACGCCCATAGCCGTTCCATAGGACAACACCGTGCTCAGCATCAAGAGCAGTGGAGCCAAAACTGAGCGCAGTAGCAACATCAGAATTACAAAGATCGCTGCCAAAGTGGTGGGGATGATCTTATTCAGGTCCGCTTGCGCCGTTGCATTGGTATCAATCTGAGTAGCAGTGGTGCCACCTACCAACGTTTGAGGGTTGACCTGATGCATGGCTTGACGCAACCGGACAATGCTCTCTTTAGCCTCATCCGAGTCGGCCGCATCAGAAAGCGTGACGGAGATGAGGTTCCGCCCCTGAACTTCATAAGGCTCAATACCCCGTTCAATGATGGCAGGGCCGCCATCTTCGGCCTGCAAATACGCTGAGTTGACTCCTTGAACATGAAAAACTTTTTCTAAGGCAGTCTGAGCGTTCGCTTCGTCTACGATGACGGTTGCAGGTGACCCGGTTCCTCCCGGGAAGTGTTGGCCTAGGGCTATTTGTCCGTCTTTGGCCTCAGAACCACCAACCACCAATTCACTTTGAGGTACCCCATGTGCCTTGAGCTGGGTAACACCAAGTGCTCCGGCAAATAAAACGACAATCGTGATCATCCAAATCGGACGAGGATGCTTGGCTACGAATTTGGCGATCTTGCCCCATAATCCAACCTCACCCTCCACTTGCTGATGCTCTCCCAACTTTTTTGGGGCAAACGGCCAGTAGGCCGCTCGGCCCAGAAGACCGAGTACTGACGGCAAGAAACTCAAGGCGGCAATAATCGAGAAAACAATACCCGAGGCACCGATCGGACCTAATGCTTTATTGGAATTCAGGTCCGAGAAGAGCAAACAAAGAAGACCAACTGTAACGGTGCCACCCGAAGCGACAATCGGCTCTAGCGAATTCCTCAACGCAGTGGACACTGCCTGCCATTTGCTAGCACCGGCTATCAACGCTTCTTTATGTCTGGCAACAAAAAGTAACGAGTAATCTGTAGCCGCACCAATGACAAGGATCGACAAAATACCTTGCGCTTGGCCGTCTAATCGAATCCAACCTTCAGATGCCATGAAGTACACACTGACGATTGCGGCACATAAGGCCACCATCGAGGTCATCAGCACGACAAGTGGTAAGAGCACCGAACGGTAGACAACTAATAAGATCACCAGAACCGCTACTAGTGCTACCCCTAGCAATACTCCATCAATTCCGCCGAAAGCTTCAGCTAGATCGGCACTGAATCCGGCCGGGCCCGTGACATACGCTGTGGTACCTTCTGGTTTTTGGTCAGCAAGCAAGGACCGCAATTCCTCAACGGCTAATTTTGCTTTCGTATCGCCCGAGATTGGTACGAGCAGTTCAGCAGCTTGCGCATCGTCTGAAAGAAAAGGCCCTGCCACTTTCCCATCGAGATAGGTGAACTCACTAAGATTTTCGGCGAGCGCCCTGACGTCAGATTCATCAAGCACATCGTTTCCGGTCAGGACGACGACGGCGGGGATTGCGTCAGTGGTCAGGAACTTCTTCTGCCATCCAAGGGCTTGGGTAGCTTCCGCAGTAGCTGGAAGGAACGCAGTCTGATCATTGGTCTGGACTTGCGAAAGTTTCCCGAAAGTTGGACCGCCGAGCCCTGCAATACAAAGCCACAGGACAATCAAGATCGCGTAAATCCATGCTCTCAGAGCATTGCTCTTTCCACGGCCCTTCGCCAATAACCCATTTTTGAACTGCTCGCGTTGTGACACTACTGTGTTCCCTCATTCATAGGTCAGGCTCTTCGCACCGCGCTTCGATGCAGGACCAACACTATCCGAGATATTTCCATGATGGAAGTATCTTCTGTCGAGCAGATATCAAAACGGAATAAGATTACGGCTATGACTGCAAGTGACTACCAGCATCTGGTGGTGCTCCTTCAAGAATTCAGCCAAGCGAGCGACCGGTATGTTGAATCCACCGGCGCGCAATTCGGCACGCACCGAACGGACATGAATGCCCTGTCCATCATCATGAAATACCAGCAACGCGGAGCACTTCCATCTCCCAAAGACCTCAGCAATGAATTGCAACTCAGTTCTCCGGCCACCACCGCTATGCTGGATAGACTCTCCCGTCTCGGCCTAATTGAACGCCTGCGTTCCGATCAAGACCGACGGGTCATGCGCATCTCACCGACGGAGAAAGCCTGGACCAAAGGTCGTGAAATGTTCATGCCCTTAGGGATGAAAATGATGGAAGTCATCGGCAACTACAACGAGAACGAACTGCAGATCATCACCCGCTTCATGACAGATGCCATTGCCGGTGTGGACAGCGCCCGAGAAGAAGCCGTAACCCAAAGTCCTGCGAATCTTCAGAACCCACCTATGGGCAATAGCATTGACCGGTGACACTTTCACTTTGGTTTTCCCTGCTCACTGCCTGCATCGTCATTAGCTTCACGCCCGGCGCTGGTGCCATCAACACCATGAATAATTCGATGCGCCAGGGCTGGAGAACTTCGATTTGGGGCATCTTGGGCCAGCAAATCGCCTTGCTGATCCACGTGGTGATTGTTGCGGCCGGTGTGGGAATTCTTGTAGCAAATAGCCCCACGCTTTTTGCCATCATCCGCTACGCCGGTGCGGCCTACCTCGTGTATTTGGGGATCCGTATGCTGTTGTCCAAACCCGACGTAGCATCAGACGGAACCTCAACCGGGCATCGATTGAGCCGCCGTTCTATGGTGAGTCGCGGCATCCTCGTTAACCTGCTCAATCCCAAAGCCATCGTTTTCTTCTTGGCCTTCACCCCACAATTCATCAACACAGATCAGCCGTTACTCGGCCAATATGCGTTGTATATCGGCACGGTCATCGCCGTTGACATCCTAGTCATGTACTTCTTCTTTGCCGGTACCGCCCGTACTTTCCAGCGTTTTACCGCCACCTACCGTGGCGCAAAAATGCTCAATATCCTCTTTGGTGTCCTGTTTATTCTTGTTGCACTGCTGCTATTACTCATGCACTAAAGAGTTTCGTCTCAGAATCGTTACCGATTTATGCCCGACTTTCGGGCGCGTAGCTATCGCCCCAAAGCGTTTGTGCCCATAGACTGATGCCATGTTCCGGATAATGATTGTGTGCACGGGAAATATCTGCCGTTCGCCTATGGCCGAGTACATGCTCAAGGACGCCCTGGAAAACGCAGACGTCAACGAGGTACAGGTACTCTCACGCGCCATCACCGACGGTGAAGTCGGCAATCCTATTGATGAGCGCGCCGCCAGCATCCTGCACAGTCACGGATTGGACGCCTCAGAACATGTCGCCGCCCAGATTGACGCTGACGAACTGGCCGACATGGATCTTGTTCTGGCCATGGACACCGACCACTTCGAAGAATTGGTCCCGGAGCTAGCGGACATTGATCCTTCACAACGTCCACAACTGCGGATGTTCCGGTCCTTTGATCCGCAGACAGCCAACGCACCACATGAACGTCAAGGCGTTTACGATCCTTGGTACGGGGATGCCGGTGACTTCCGTGAGACCTGGAAACTCATCTCAGCTTCCCTGCCAGCCCTTGTAGATTACGTGCGGAGTAATATCGCTTCTCGTGGAAACCGCTAGACCAACTTTTATTGCCATTGATGGACGCTCCGGTTCAGGCAAAAGCACTTTCGCATCAGATCTAGCGCAACACCTTGCAACCACCTCAACCGTGGCTGTGTTGCGCCTCGAAGACCTCTACCATGGGTGGCACGGCCTTGGCCGCGCCTGCGAACTCTACGCTCAGCTTCTCCCAGCGCTGGCTTCTGGGCAACCGGTAACCTACCCCACCTGGGATTGGGCTACTGACTCTGTAGGCCCACAGCAGTCTTTTGCTCCGGGTGAGATTGTGATCATCGAGGGGGTGGGTGCACTCAATGATCAAACTCTTGGGTTCATTGATCTCGGTATTTGGCTAGACGCACCCGAAGATTTTCGACGCGAACGAGCTCTAACGCGCGACGGTCAAACCTACAGGCCCTATTGGGACACATGGGCTGCTCAAGAGCATACTTATCTCCTCGAACATTCGCCCCAACATCATGCGAACCTGAGGATCGACACCTCAACGCGCAGTCATCCGCTAACGGCCTTGCTCGAATCTTCCCGTTTCTTACCCTCTACTATTGCCGAGCTTGTTTTGGCGAGCTCCCATGGCAGTAACGCGCCGAAGTTCCGGCAAAGCTACCAAGCACCAGCAGACGCTGCAGCACTCTTTGAAGCGATCACCGTGCACATGCCGCATGCTGCGCTCTTAGAGTCCACCAGCCAACATCTAGAAGACCCGCTGGGACGCAATAGGTATTCCCTCCTTGCCTTCTCCACACAGCAACAGCCACCACTGTTGATGGGTGATGCCAAGGGAGCAACAATCCAGCTCGAAGGTGCGAGCCTTCAACTAGGCCAAAACTTTTTTGATTCACTCCAAAATCAGTGGCCTCCTGTTGAGGCCCTGCACACCGACTATCCCCTTCCCCATGTGGGTTGGATATTTAGGATATGAGCTGAAACAAGAGGTCGGGGCCAGCAATCTCAGCGCCGAAATCTCGCCCGGAGTGAATCGGCCAGATGCGCAGTTCTTCGCTCCTGACACCGTGGTCATTATTGACCATGAACTCGGGCAGATGCACTTGCACAGCATCAACAAGCCGGACGCGGAAATCACCATTGTGCTGGGCAATCCGCCGCAACAACGTTCCGGCCAGGATCTCTGCGTTCCACACTTCACCTGTGCTGACACCGCCGCCGGCTATCAGGAGAAGATTCGTCGTGCTCAGCATGAAATCTATGAAGGCAACACCTATGAGGTTTGTCTGACCACCGAACTGACAGCACAGGTTGAAGACTTTAACCCGTTCGAGGCGTACTGTCGCATGCGCCAATCAAGCCCAGCACCCTTCGCCCACTATCTTCGGCTACCCAAACTTGAGGTCGCCAGTATCTCGCCCGAACGTTTTCTTGCCCTCTCCAAGAACGCTCAACTACGCGCCGAACCGATCAAGGGCACCCGGCCACGCGGAACTGATGAAGAAAGTGATCTCGCGCTAAAACACGATCTGGCCACGCATCCAAAAGACCGGGCCGAGAACATCATGATCGTTGATCTATTGCGCAACGACCTGTCTCATCATGCGGTGCCAGGCTCCGTACGGGTCACTCGCCTGTGCTCGGTGGAAAGCTACGCCACGGTCCACCAGATGGTCTCCACCATTGATGCCACCCTAAAATCTCCAGAGCTTGCAGCCGATGCTCTGCGCGAGGCATTCCCTCCAGGGTCCATGACTGGTGCACCAAAATTGTCCACCATGAACATCTTGGACGAGTTAGAAGATCATCGAGCTCGCGGCTTGTATTCCGGTGCTGTCGGTTACCTTGGTGCCGATGGCGCAGCAGATTTCTCGGTGGTCATCCGCACGTTGGTCTGCGATAAACTTCCAGACCGGTCCTGGCGACTATCTCTTGGGCTTGGTGGAGCCATTACGGCAGATTCAGTGCCCGAAGATGAGTGGGAAGAAGTTATCACGAAGTCTCGCGGCGTACTTCAAGCACTGGGAGCAACGTTCCCGTTGTCTACTGCAAGGTAGCAGTCAAGCGTGCGACGTTATCGATCCACCGTTGCATGCGAGGACGACGGCGCCATTGTGACAGCGTGATTTCTGAAGAGATTTCACGATAGTGATTTTGTACGTCGTTTACGGCATTGACCATCTCTTTGCCCAAGAGCATGACTGAGATTTCCATGTTCAAACTGAACGAACGCATATCCATGTTCGAGGAGCCCACCACGGCAACATCATCATCCACCGTAAAGCACTTGGTATGTAGCACCATCGGCGCCGGGTAACAGTGAATGCGCACTCCGGCTTCTAGAAGTTGTTGGTAGTAGGACTGCTGTGCATGGTGAACCAGGAACTGATCCCCTTCTTCACAGACAAATAGCTCTACTTCTACGCCACGCTGTGCCGCTGTGGTAATCGCATAAAGCAGGGAATCATCAGGAACAAAGTACGGGCTGGTGATTTCCAATCGCTCCGAAGCCGAATAGATCAGCGTGTTGAACAAACGAAGATTATTTTCCGTGCCGAAGCCGGGACCACTAGGAAGTAACTGAGCCAAGGTCTCCCCGGGACGCTCTTCATAGGCCAGGGGGTGCCGTGCCTCGTTCATATCCATCAGCACTTCTTGGTCATCGTCCTCTTGCCACCAGTCGATAGCAAAAGTCACGTCCAAGCTGCGTACCAGTGGACCTTCGATGCGAAGCATCATTTCGACCCATTCACGGCCGATCTTGTGCGAGGACTTGCGCTTGTAGCCAGGCTCAATCAGGTTCTGGCTTCCGGTGAAACCAATTTCACCGTCAATCACCAAGATCTTGCGGTGGTTACGCAAATCCGGGCGGCGCCAACGTCGGCCAATCAAGTCAATAGGTAGCATCGGACGCCAGTTGATACCCGACTTATTCAGTCGTTTCTTCAGCTCTCCGTAACCCTTAACACGTAGGGTTCCCAGGTGATCAAAGAGCAAGCGTACGTGCACCCCGCGCTGCACGGCCCGTTCCAGAGCGTCCAGCACCGGCCCGACATATTCTTCGTCATCACCCATGATGTAGAACTGGATGTGCACGTAGCGAGTCGCCTTATCGATTTCCTCCCGCATTGCTTCCATGGAGGAGCGATAGTCAGAAATAACCTTGACGCTGTTTCCGCCTTCGAGGGGCATCGCGCCAAGGTTTCGGTTGAGCATCACCGCTGATTCAACCCACTCTTCTTGAGAGTGGAATTCCTCGGGCATTTGCATGTGCCGGGTGGCATCCATGATCTGTTCATGGGCGCGCTGCTGTTTTTCTAGCCGGCGGCGAGAAAGGCGTGGATTAGCAAAGAGCCAATAGGCCAACAGTCCAACTACAGGAAGGAAGAAAATCGCCAACAACCAGGCCATGGCAGTAGTGGGCCGACGGTTGCCC
The DNA here is from genome assembly GCF_039602135.1 of Glutamicibacter sp. B1. Classification (NCBI taxonomy): domain Bacteria; kingdom Bacillati; phylum Actinomycetota; class Actinomycetes; order Micrococcales; family Micrococcaceae; genus Glutamicibacter; species Glutamicibacter ectropisis. The sequence continues at coordinate 2,675,579 of NZ_CP125942.1, forward strand.
GGGACAATACCAATCATGAAGTAACGGACCGCGAGTTCGATTGCGACCAGAATGCTCCACAGCACGCCACCGATTTGTACCAGTACTTCATTACTCGGCAACACTATGGAACACCCCTTGGTTACGCACGATGATCGTCGCTATTTCCGGCTCTGATCTGCGTAAGACAGCTCAAATTCCTCCGCCTAGCTTATCTAAGATTCACCACCTTGTCTGAACTTACGTGTATAGAAAGGTCACGGAAGTGCCAAGGGTTCGATAATCTGTAGGTATGAGCTCACTTGTATTCTTGGATCCGGCCTATCCGGCAGGCTACTTGGCCGACATTACCGCACCGCAACTTCCAGTGACCGCGCAGGGAGTCACCCGTGGTGATGGTGTCTTCGAATCAATGCTCTACACCAACCAAGCAGTGCGAAAATTTGAGGCTCATCTATCCCGCTTGGCCACCTCAGCCGAGCTCGCCGACCTGATCATTCCCGATGCACGCAGCTGGTACGCGGCAGTAGATACTGCAGTGGCCGACTTTGATGCCAATGGAGGTGCCGAAGAAGCCGTCGTCAAGCTCATCGCAGCGCGTGGGGAACACGATGAGGACCCAGCGATCTGCTGGGTGACTGTCACCCCAGCTCCAGCGCTGGGCAAGGAACAACGCGAAACCGGTGTTGACGTATTGTTGCTGGACCGCGGTTACGATTCAAAGCTTGCTGAACGCGCCCCGTGGCTGATGATGGGGGCAAAGACCCTGTCCTACTCCGTGAATATGGCGGCTCTACGCTACGCCCGCAAGCACGGCGCCCACGATGTCATTTTCACTTCGGCTGACGGCATCGTGCTCGAAGCACCGACCTCCACCGTGTTGGTGGCCCAGCGCGATGGTGAAACCAAGCGTCTGCTGACCCCCATGCTTGAAACCGGCATTCTGCCCGGCACCACGCAAAGCGCCATTTTTGATGCCGCCGCACAAGATGGTTGGGAATTGGGGTACGGACCGTTGCGTCCCGAAGATCTCTACCAGGCAGATGGCGTCTGGCTGGTCTCGTCGATTCGTTTGCTCACTCCGGTACGCACCATCGATGCCAAGCCATTGCGTCTAGACGCCGAGCTCCACGAAGAGCTCAGCGCCCTCAGCGACGCAATCCGCTAACCCCAAACAAGGTTGTAGGTACCGGCCATCATGGCCGCACCTACAGCCAGGGCCCCTAGCAGTAGGCCCACCAACAGAACTGCAGCATCCTTCACGGTAAAAGTAGCCGTGCGCATCCACGTCCGCGGACCAATCCCGAAGCCCTTTGCTTCCATGGTCACCGCCAGACGCCCAGCACGCCGAAGAGCCTGCACCAATAGTGCAAGGCACTGACCCAGCTTCGCACCGATTCGTTGGGTAAAGGTCCCAAAGTTTCCTACCCCACGGGCTCGTCGGGCTAAGCCGAGGGTAGAGAATTCTTCCACCATCAAACCCAGCAGGCGCATGCCAGCCAACGCTCCAAGCACAAATCGATGTGGCACTCGCAGTTGTTGTGACAAGGCTCCACCCAAATCGCTGGGGTTGGTACTGACCAGCAACAAGATACACGGAAGTGCTAGGGCAAAGGCTCTCAGACCGGTAGCGATACCACCCTGAACCGAGCCTTCGGTGATACTGAAAATCCCCAGTTGGGCGTAGACTTCTCCGCTGTCCTGTCCGACCAAGGCGATACCCCAGGCGGCCACCACCCCTGCGATGAGCAAGGGCCAGGCCCGTTTGAAGAACCTAGCCGGACTCAATCCTGCCAGTGGGAAAGCCACCAAGGTCGCCACAATGATCACCAGCGCAGAAACCCAATCCAGGGTAGTAATCAGCGGCAGGGTTGCCGCAGCAACAGCACCCAGTTTGGCCAGTGGGTTAATCTTCGCCAACCAACTATCACCCACTGGCGCATCAAGAACCGGGCCACGAGTTTTCGCGGGTGCTTGGTCTGCGAGGGCCGACAGGTGAATCTCTTGGGCGTTGAGCACCTTGACCAAGTGTTCATCGTGAGTCACCGCAATAATCGCGGTGCCAAGATGCAGTTGTTCCACCAGCAGGGAAGCAAGCTCACGCCAAGTATTAGCATCCTGCCCGAACGTTGGTTCATCAAGGATGAGCACCTCAGGGGCAGCAGCCAAGACGGTACCCACGGACAGTCGACGCTTCTCCCCTCCCGACAGGGTAAAAGGATTCGCATCAGCAAGATGTTGTAATCCCAACCGAGCTAGCAAAGAATCAACGCGCGCATCAACCTGCTGCGCATCGTACTTTAGCTCCTGACCGCCACTGGCTTTAGCTCGCAAGGGAGCGAAAGCTAACTCTTCACGCACACTCTGGGTGACAAATTGATGCTCTGGTTCTTGAAACACCGATCCGATGCGCGCAATCAGCGCCCCAGCCTTCCAGCTAAAGGGCGAATTTCCCAAGCCATTGGCTAACGATTCGGTAGCCTGCAGCTCACCTGCTACCGGTTCCAACAATCCGCCCAGGGTCAAGGCCAGGGTAGATTTCCCAGCACCGTTCTCCCCGCGGATCACCGTCGCTGTGCCGGCACGGACCTTCAGGTTCACCTTCTGTGTCCGTGCTGATGATGCGGTACGGGCGCTGATCAGATCATGAGCTTCAAGCAATTGCTCTTGGGGATTAGTCTGTGCCTCAGTCAGTTCTAACTGGTAGTTCGGCACCCATAACCCGGCCTGCGAGAGTTCCGTTCGCAGCTCCTGATCATCATAGAGTCGCTGCGGATCTAGGTCGTGGGCGACGCCTCCGCCAGGTTCCAGCACGATCACTCGATCCATATGCTCAGCCCAGGCATCTAGTCGGTGTTCAACCACAATCAGTGTGGCACCACTTAGTTGGGCTGCGTTGAGTACTGCATCGCGTAAGGGGCGGATGCCCTCGGGATCCACGTTAGCGGTGGGTTCATCAAGCAACATCAGTCCCGGTTGCATCGCAAGGATGCCGGCCAAAGCTAGGCGCTGCTTTTGTCCACCGGATAATTCCTGCGTGCGATGATCCATGGGCAGCATCCCCAAGCCAACTGCCTCCAGGGCTTCAGGGATTCGTTGGCGAATGATTTGAGGATCTACTGCAAGGTTCTCGGCGCCAAAGGCTACATCGTCCGCAACACGGCTTTGTACCACCTGCGTCTCCGGATCCTGTTGCATCAGTCCTACCGGATGCTCTCGGGCAAACGCATCGGACCCGTCGATGAGTAGTTGACCAGAGATCTGTTCGGATTCATCTACTTCTAGCAAGCCCGCCAAGGCGTGCAACAGAGTTGATTTGCCTGCCCCTGAGGGACCTACTAGCAAGACTTTTTGACCAGCAGGAATCTGAACATCCAGTCCGGAAATAGCGGGACGCTCTCGTTCGGCATGCTGCCATCGAAATCCTTTGGCAGTGATTTCGGTACCACGCCTAGTCGTTGCTTTGGCGTCGGCGCTCACTACCGAGCTCATTTTGCCGCCAGTTTTCCAGTTTCAAGATGTGCCCGGCGGCTAGCCAATGCGCTCAACGCACCGGTCTTGGCCAGGCCACGTGTTGCCAGCCAGGACAGCAAGCCGGCAACAATCAGGCCGGAGATCCCGGTAGCGATCACGTGGAAGATCTTCAACGCAGGAGTGTATTCAACGTAGTAGGCCATGATGTATGCCTCGGAAATGCCGGCAAAGAGTCCGGAGAACAGGCCCGCGAGCAGGGAAACGCTAAGGTTCCATTTGCGGTATCGCACCGCCGCGAACACCAGTTCGGCGCCGAGTCCCTGAACGAACCCGGAGATGAGTACTGTCAGGCCGTAGTGCGAACCCAGTAGAGCTTCGATGACTGCCGCCAGCATTTCGCAGTACAGTGCGGCTCCGGGCTTACGGATGATCAGTGCGCCGAGTACTGCTGGGAAGAGCCAGACACCGGTGAGCAATGCGGATGCCGGTGGGAAAGCGACGAAGGCTAGGGAAAACAACCCGTACCCTGCGCTCCAGGCCCAGAAGATGACGCCCGAGGCGACGGCGATGACCGATGCGGTGACGATGTCAACCACGCGCCAACCGGTACGCTGCTTGGCTACTGCTTGATTCATTAGTGGTCCTCCTATATCAAGGAGGGGAGATGCACGGATTTTGGACGCACTGCGTCCTATCCGCATCCGAGATGCTCGACTTCCTTCGCCGGTACTAACCGGAGCAGGTTCGAGGGTCTGCGATCCATCGCACTCTCAGCGTCTTGCGACTTCACAAATGAAGTCTGACGCTCCCCTGTCGGAAAATTACTGCTCCCCCACCATACCGCAGGTATGCTGGGCAGAGGAACGATAAGTCACTACGTTGAAGCGAGGGCAAGATGAATACAGTGCAGAAACTTGCTACCACGGGTATCTCGATTGCCGCCGGTTTTGTCGGCAGTAAGCTAGTTGATCAGTTGTGGAAGGGTTTTACCGGAAACAAGGCTCCCCGCAAGGGTAGCGAAGAGGCCGCCGAGGCTTCGTTGCGTCAGGCTCTTGGATTCGCAATCTTCTCATCCATTGTCGCTGCCACCATTCAGGTGTTGGCTGACCGCGGCACCAACAAGGTTGTTGCGCGTCTAAGCAAGTAGTACTTAAAGCAACGGGCATCCCACCAATGGTGGGATGCCCGTTGCTTGCTTCTACCGTGGATATTACTTCTTCTCTTCCTCCGGTACTTCAATAACACCCGTAGCTGGCATGCTACTGACCTTATCGACCACGAGCTTCAGCTCATCAGCGTAGAGTGAGTCCTTTGCTGCGTGCTTGGTTCGATAACCAGAACGACCAATCATGTGCGCTGATACCGGGGCCGTGAGCAGCTGCATTCCCCACGCCAAGGCGAGTACGGGAACCACTGCCCAGCTGCGCAGGTGAATCGCGAGCCCGGTGAAGATCAGTAAGAACCCGAGCACCTGGGGTTTGGTGGCTGCGTGCATTCGAGTGAGCATGTCTGGAAAGGTCAGCAGACCGATGCCAGCGATCAAGGACATCAGGCAACCCAGGATGAGTAATACTGCCACGAGAATGTCGAGGAACATTTCCATTATGCGTTCCTCTGGTCAGAGACGTAGCGCGAGACCGTCACCGAACCAATGAAGCCCAAGGTGCAGGCGGCCACCACAAAGAGTAGGAAGTCAGTGTGTTTGTTGTAGATCATCTCTAGGCACAGGGCTACCGAGATAATCAGGAGCATCACGTCCAAAGCCAGAACGCGGTCAAGAATCGATGGTCCCTTTGCCACACGGATGACACAGGCGATGGACGCTAGACCCAACATGATGCCACAAATCCACATCACGATTTCTATCATTTTTTGCCCTTCATTCTCATCAGATTCGGTCCGCATTCGTGCTTGATCGCATCAAATTCATCATGGCTGCCAATCGCCATAATCATCCGGCGTTCGATGTCACGCACGGCTTCCCGGGCGCGCTCCATGTCCTGTTTTGACTCAATATTGATGTAGTGCAAATACAGTGTTGATGAGCTGCGGTCCACGTCAATGACGAAGGATCCTGGGATCAACGTCAAGACGTGGCCCACCGTGGTAACAATCAAGTCCGAGTCGGTACGCAAGGGAACCGCAATGACTCCACTGCGTGTTTTTTTGCCTCGGAAGATCGCCAGGCGTGCCACCTGATAGCTGGCCACAAAGACCTGCCCAATGAACCAAATGAATAGCTGCACGCAGTACCAAATGTTTACTCGGCCCGAAAGAACCACCGGAGGCAACGGGAACAGCGTGACAATGACCAGCGAAACAATGACTCCGAAGATCAGGTTTGCTGGCGAAAAATCTTGCCACAGTGCGCACCACACAAAAATCAGCAGCGCCAACAGTGGCCATTCCTGTTTGAGTGTAGCCCGGTGGCGCACACCGGAGGTATCTAGCGCATCATCAATACGCTGATCACGAGGTTGCATGTTCTTAGTCGGCATCATCCCTCCAATCAGAATGACAGGATCGCACTAATGTACGGTTCGCGGGCGATCAACTGTGCGGCGACGCGTTCACAGAATTCGAAAATTGGTCCCGCAAATACGGTCAAGGCAATACCAGCGACCACCAGTGACCCGGTCGCATAGCGCATACCCCATGGCAAAGATTCTGCTTCTAATTCTCGCGCCAATTTGAGACCTAAGCCAGGGTTCTGCGCACCACCAGCGGCAGTTTCAGCGGCCACTTGAGCGGCCTCGTGCACGAGTTCTGGATTTGGGGCCTCAGCATCGGCTGCACGGCGCCAGAAGATACGAGCCCACACACGAATGATCGCCAAGAGGGTCAACAAACTGGTCAGTAGCCCGGCTCCTACTGCCACCCAGGTCAGTGGGTCAGCATCCTGCACTGCCGCGTGAAGCAATCCGAACTTCCCCAAGAACCCTGAGAACGGTGGAATACCGCCCAAGTTGATGGCAGGAATGAAGAAGAGCAACGACAGGGCCGGGGAAAGCTTTGCCAGCGAGCCAAGCTTGGTGACATTTGAGCTTCCGGCACGACGTTCAATCAGACCGGCCACCATGAATAGCGAAGTCTGCACAATGATGTGGTGCCCCACGTAGTAGATGGTCGCGGCGATCGCTAGCGGTCCCCCAACAGCGACTCCAAAAATCAGGTAGCCAATGTGGCTGGTGAGGGTGAAGGACAACATACGTTTGAAGTCCGTCTGTGCCAGCGCACCGAGAATACCGATCACCATGGTCAGCGTAGCCACGACCAGTAGCCCGGCGTTGACCGCGCCGCCCGGGAAGAGCAAGGTTTCGGTACGCACAATCGCGTAAACACCCACCTTGGTCAACAACCCTGCGAACACTGCGGTCACCGGGGCCGGGGCCGTCGGGTAGGAGTCCGGAAGCCACAGGGACAGCGGGAACACGGCCGCTTTAATGCCGAAGGCAATTAGCAGCAGGACGTGCAGGATCAGTTGTGGCCCTTGGTCTAGATCGGGTAGCTTCACCGCAAGGTCAGCCATGTTCACCGTACCGGTGGCCGCGTAGGTCATTGCGATGGCCATCAGGAAGATCACCGAGGAAACCACCGACACCACCACGTAGGTGGTACCGGCGCGGATACGTTCAGCCGTTCCGCCCAGGGTCAGCAAGACGTAGCTGGCGGTGAGCAGGATTTCGAATCCGACATAGAGGTTGAAGAGGTCGGCTGCCAAGAAGGCGTTGGACACGCCAGCAAGAAGGATCAGGTAGGCCGGGTGGAACACCGACACCGGGCCTGGTTCATCGCCATCGGCCAACCCCTGGCTCGTGGCGAAGAACAACACGGCCAGCGAGACAAGGGTAGAAATCAGCAGCATGAACGCGCTGAACCCATCGACCATCAGGGCGATGCCGAATGGTGAATCCCAACCACCGATGTGGATGGCGTAGCTTTCGCCTCCCCAGACCGCTGCCAACATCCCAGCTTCGAGAACGAGAGTCAGGCACAGAATGCCGATCGTAATCAGGCGTTGTAAGAGCACTTGCCGACGGGCCAAGAACGCGGCGCCCGCACCAATAATGGGTAGGACTACTGCTAAGGGTGCTAGATCAAGAAAATTCACTCTTCCCCCTCGCGCACTGGGCGGCCTTCTTCGTCAACGAATTCGGTCGTATCCTCTGCCACTGGCGAGTCTTCCTCTTCGTCGTAGGCGGTCTTCTGCGAGACCTTAATATCTTCGGTGTCATCGGCTAGTTCATCGGCGCTGGTCAGCGTCCATGAACGATAAATCATGGCTAGCAAGAACGCAGTCACTGCGAAGGTGATGACGATGGCCGTGAGGATCAATGCCTGTGGCAACGGATCCGAATATTCCTCGGCAGCTAGCCCGGACTGGAAGAGCGGTGCCACACCACGACGTCCACCGCTAGTGAGAATCAGCAGATTAATTCCATTACCAAGCAGCATGATGCCCAAGAGCACACGGGTCAGGGTTCGTTCCAGCACCAGATAGAATCCGGCCGCCAACAGCACCCCGGTAATCACGAGAAAGGTGATGTTCACGCTCATCGTCCAACTCCTGTCTGTGATGCTTCGACAAAATCGTGGCGGTCAATTGGGCTACGTCCTTCAGAGAGGGCGTCGATCTCACTGCCCAGTGAGCGTAGGACGTCTTGGACCAGACCCAGAACCACCAGATATACGCCGATATCAAACACCGTGGAGGTGACAAACTTCTGATCACCAAAGAACCAAAATTCCATGGCGTACATGGTGAAAATTTCATCGCCAAGCAACAGCGGCACAATGCCAGCTAGGCCAGCGAGTGCAATGCCTCCACCGATTAGCATGCCCGGTGCAATGCGCATAGATTCTGAAAGTTCAATACGCCCACCTGCCAGATAACGAATGGTCAATGCCAGACCTGCGATCAGGCCTCCAGCAAAACCACCACCTGGGGTGTTGTGCCCGGCGAGCAACGTATACACCGAGAGCACGAGGACCGAGTGGAACATCAAACGAGTGACGACTTCAAAAATGATGGAACGTCGTTCAGCCACCAGGGTGCTACCGGCCATCAACCAATCTTGGTTGTCGCTGGAGGCAAAGCGTCGTGCAATACGCAGCGCCACTTCTTTGGATTCTTTGCCACCCATGGCTTCGGATCCCGAATCGATGCTGCCCGGAGCCACATCTTGAGCCCTTACTCGGCTGCCAAAGCTACGCCCGGCGAAGATCAGTGAGGCCACACCGGTGGCGGCAGCTGCCAGCACGGTGATTTCCCCGAAGGTATCCCACACACGCATATCTACCAAGGCCACGTTCACAATGTTCTTGCCATAGCCTTCGTAGTACGCCAGGTCAGGCCATGCCAGCGAAATGCTGGATTCTTGACGGGCTGCCATCATAGCGATAGCAATGTAAATGACCATCACGGCCAGGGCGATCGCCATCAGGGCACGACCCCACTTGATGCGTTTGATCCCACCCCATAAACGTTTGGGCAGTGCGCGCAGAGCCAGCACGAATGAAACCAACACGATGGTTTCTACCAGTAGCTGCGTGAGCGCCAAGTCTGGTGCCCCTTGCAACGCAAAAATTGCCACCATGCCGTAGCCGGTCACCGAAACCATGAGCACAGCCATGAAACGCTTTGGTGCGATGATGGCCACCACGGCTCCGGCAATGATGATGACGCCGATCAGGATCTGGGCCGGATGATCAGCAATAATCCAGTTTGATGGCCATGGAGTGGCAACGGTCAGGGCGATGCCCAGTGGGATCACCAAGACCACACCAAGGATCACGCCGAGGTAGAAGGACAAGGAACCTCGCTGGGTACGACCGGTAATCCAAATCGCGACCATGTCCAACACGTTCACCGACATACGGTAAATTTCTTCGGCCGAGATTGTCATGCGACGCAGTGGTGCGCCGGTATCGCTACGGCGGCGGATCCAGTAGAAGATCAAACCAAGGCTCACCGAAATTGCGCTAAGCCCCAGTGCAGGGTTCAGCCCTGCGAATGCCAGCAGGTGCATCTTCCCTGGACCGCCTTGTGCTGCGGACCAGTGAATCATCAGTGGTTCGACCAGCTGCGGGTAGAGGCCAAGGAATAGTGTCAGTGCTGAGAGCACCAGTAGTGGCGCCAAGAAGATCAGGGTCGGTGCCTTGCAGATCAGGGCCGGTACCGATTTCTTCTTCACGCCGAAAGCTCCGAAGAAGAAGCGCAGTGAGTAACCCATGGTCAAACCGGCGCCGAGCACGAGCCCGACAAGGGCAGCCCAGCCCCACGGAGTATCAAGATGAAGCGCTGATTCATACACCGCTTCTTTGGCTACGAAACCAAAGAGCAGTGGGACACCTGCCATGGAGGCAGCTGCGATACCGGCGGTGACGGTGAGGATCGGCATTGCTCGACGTAGTCCGCTGAGCTTTCGGATATCACGCGTACCGGTGTTGTGGTCAATGATGCCCACGCTGAGGAACAGGGTCGCTTTAAACAGACCGTGTGCCAGAGTCATGGCCAACGCGGCAAATGCGGCTTCGGGTGTGCCAAAGCCAAAGATCGCAATGATGAAGCCGAGCTGAGACACGGTTCCAAAAGCCAAAATCAGCTTGAGGTCATACTGCTTTAGCGCACGGAAGCCACCAATGATCATGGTCAGAATACCGATACCCACGGTCATTGGAGCCCACAAGTTGGTGTCCGCAAAGCCGGGAGCCATTCGGGCAATCAGGTAGACGCCGGCCTTCACCATCGCTGCGGCGTGCAGGTACGCGGACACTGGTGTCGGAGCGGCCATCGCGCCGGGAAGCCAGAAGTGGAAAGGCACCAAGGCCGACTTCGAAATCGCGCCCACGATAATCAAGGCAACAGCTACATCGGTGTAGGTTCCCAAGGAAACCAGCTGGTCCGCGGAGGCCATGATTTCAGAGAGCTGGTAGCTGCCTGCCGTCGCACCGATCATCAAGATCCCAGCGAGCATGACCAAACCACCTAGGGTGGTGATGATCAGTGCGTTCATGGCCGAACGTCGAGCGGTGATCAGCGCCTGATTGAAGCCAATCAGCAAGTAGGAAAGCACACTGGTGATTTCCCAGAAGATGAACATGATGATGACGTCATCGGCGGTGACCAGTCCGGTCATGGCACCGGCGAAGGCCACCATTTTGGCGGCGAAGCCACCGATTTGCGGGTCATCATTCTTGAAGTAGCGGGCGCAATAGAACAGCACTAGGGCGCCGACACCGAGAATCAGCAGCAAGATCGTTGCCGCGAGTGAGTCCATGCGGAAGTTCAACCCGATATTCAGACCGGGGATCCATTGAATGCTGATGGACGGTGGCGCGTTGGGTGCACCGTTAGCCAAGGAATTATCGGCGGCAAGGACTGTGGGAAGCTGAGTCAGCAACCAGATGAATCCCACTGCAGGGACGACCGCCACCACATAAAAGGCATTTCGTTTAAGCACCCGGAATAAGATTGGGCACAAAAAAGCGGTCACGAACAGCGCAGTGAGAATTACTAGCACGCGTCTCCTCTGTCGACTGGCGGTTGGGCAGAGTGCGATGACCACGAAAAATAGTCTGCACCTGCAATTTTATCAGCCAGAGGGGTATCGATTCCGTGGAATGTGTCGTTAGAGGAATATTTTCTATCGTTTCCGCGATCAGCTGATTTTGCACTGTTACACAGGAATGTCTAAATTCCGTGGGAGTTTCACTAACCGTTCTCTTGCAACAGGTACTATGCGACCATGTCAATCAATCAGCCGATGTCACCGCCGGTCAGCGATAAGTGGCTCAACAAGTACACCTGGGCCTGGGCAAGCTGGGACTGGGGTCAGGCGGCCATTAACGCCGTCATGATCACCTTCGTCTTCACCGTCTATCTCACCAGCGATCTCTTTGGCGATAAGGACCACGCCTCATTGGTGCTCTCTCAGGCACTGACCGTAGGTGGCCTAGCGATCGCCGTATTAGTGCCGGTGACCGGATTACGGGCTGATGCCGCAGGGCGACGGAAAATATGGATTGTCGTCAATACGCTCATCCTTGTTGCCGTGTGCGCGGCCTGTTTCTTCGTTTACCCAAGCGAACAGTACCTATGGTTCGGCGCCATTCTCATCGCCTTGATGTCAGTGGTCAGTGAATTCGCTGGCGTGAACTACAACGCCGTGCTCAATCAGATCTCCACCAAAGCCACCGTCGGAAAGGTTTCTGGCTTTGGATGGGGCATGGGATATGTTGGCGGAATCCTTGCCCTGGCACTGGTGCTCTTCGGCTTTGTTGAGCCGATCGTTCAGTGGCCCGGTGCGTCCACCGAAAATTCCCTGAACCTACGATTGATTGCACTTTTCTCGGCCGCCTGGTGCTTGGTCTTTGCCCTGCCACTGTTTTTCATCATCCCTGAATCAGCTGCATCCAGCGCGGTGAAGATCCCACTTAAAGATTCATACAAGGTACTGTTCACCACCATCAAGAACCTGTGGCGCAGCGACCGAAATCTGCTGTTCTTCCTCTGCTCATCAGCGGTGTTCCGCGATGGCTTGGCAGCCATCTTCACTTTCGGCGGCGTCATCGCAGCCGGAACCTTTGGCTTCGCAGCCTCTGATGTCATTATTTTTGCGATCGTCGGCAACCTGGTGGCTGCCCTCGGAGCAGTTCTCGGTGGACGACTCGATGACATATTGGGCCCAAAGATGGTCATCTGCGGTTCACTGATCGGTCTCTTGGTAGCCGGCACTGGCGTCTTCTTCTCCCCCGGAGCCAGCGGGTTCTGGATCTTCGGATTGCTCCTGTGCCTCTTCGTAGGGCCAGCCCAGGCAGCATCGCGCTCGTATCTGGCACGCTTGATCCCTGAAGGTCGAGAGGGTGAGCTCTTTGGACTTTATGCCACCACGGGCCGAGCCGTCTCATTCCTGGCTCCCGGACTATTCGGCCTGGCCATTGCCTTGGCTACCCCGCTGGTCGCTACCGGCAGTGCTCAACGTTATGGCATCTTGGGCATTCTCGTCGTCCTAGCGCTTGGCCTACTACTATTGCTGCCTATTCGATCACCACGAGAATCTAACGCTTAGGCTGCTGTTCGGATTGTGCAGTTATGCAGAATGGATCGGCCCCTGCGGGCCGATCCATTCTCGCGTTTAGTTCGCGATAGTTGTTCGATGGAAGTTCAGGTGACTGCGTGATGCTGTCGGCCCTCGCTGTCCTTGGTAGCGATTACCATAGGGTCCGGAACCGTAGGGGTGTTCGGTGGCCGAGGTGAGCTTGAAGAAGCACAGTTGGCCAATCTTCGATCCTGGCCATAGCTTGATGGGCAAGGTCGCCATATTGGAAAGTTCCAAGGTCACGTGACCCGAGAATCCGGGATCGATGAACCCGGCGGTGGAGTGGGTGAGCAGTCCGAGGCGGCCCAATGAGCTCTTACCTTCCAGACGTGCAGCTACGGAGTGTCCCAGGGTCACGACTTCATAGGTGGAGCCCAAGACAAATTCTCCGGGGTGGAGAATAAACGGTTCATCCGGGTCTACCTCGACCAGACGGGTTAGCTCATCTTGCTCCACCGATGGATCGATATGCGCATATTTGTGGTTGTCGAACAACCGGAAGAACCGGTCAATACGAACGTCCACGGATGCGGGCTGGACCATATTCGGGTCATAGGGCTCAAGCCCAATCTCACCGGACGCTATTTCTCGACGAATGTCACCATCTGAATACAACACGCCTTCAAATTTATCGTGAGAATGCCCAATCGTTGAACTCTTCGAGCAAATATGTAGGTTTTCTTATCAACGGGCCGATCGCTGATTAGCGAAAAGTCATGTTTTGTTCACTGAGGCAGTGACGGATTTCCCATTACTTCCCCAGAAATTCCAGCTATCGTTAACGTGGGGTTAGTGCCCCATCATCACTTCACGACACGAGGGTTAATAACATCATGCGTCTAGCCTCCGCGCTGACCGGCACCGTACTTGCTTCGGCCCTGTTGCTCTCTGCTGCTCCGGCATCTTTGGCTGCTCCTGCCGAAGACTTACCTGCCGTTGAAAGCGCTCAGCTTTCCGACGCTTCAAGCATGCTGGCCCTTATTAACCCAACCACCAAGCTCTCGCCTGAAGATTACACCCCAACAAAATTAGTCAGTGTTGGCGGTACCGGACTGACTTTGCGCGCAGAAGCTGCACAAGCAGTCGAAGACCTGATCGCTGATGCTCGCGCCGCTGGGCATTCCATTAAGTTGCTCAGTGCGTACCGTTCCTATGAACGACAGGCAGCACTTTTTAATCAGTACCAGTCCAAGTACGGAACAGCCTACGCGGAACGTATTTCCGCCCGCCCAGGTACCAGCGAACACCAACTGGGACTAGCGGCAGACTTGGGATACACCAACAGTAGGGCCGAGTTGAAGGAAGAGTTCGGCCAAACGCCTGCCGGTATTTGGATTGCGAAACACGCCAGTGACTACGGGCTGATCATCCGTTACCCACAGGGTAAGGAAGAGATCACCGGTTACAAATATGAGCCATGGCATGTGCGCTACATTGGCAAAGAACATGCCAAGGCCTTAGCCGAATCTGGTGCGGAAACCTACGAAGAGTATTTCCAGATGCTCAGCAAGTCACTCGAAGAACCTAAAGCCGAAGCATCCACTGTAGCCAAGGAAGAGGAATCTGATTCTTCGGATAAGTCGGAGAAAGAGTCAGCAAAGGATTCCGAAGAAGTCGGGCACGGCGTAGTGAAGGAAGACGACCTTCTGGTTCTACGATTCCTGCCACCCTACCGTGACTGGGGTTTCGGCTTCACCGAATAAAGTGCTTCGCCTAGAAAAAGGCGGCAATGCATAAGAACACCGCGGTTGGAATCAACGACGCCACCAGCGCAATGAACCAGTGCCAAAACTTACCGCTGGCTTTCTGGCAGGACCCGGCGCGTTTCCTTCGATAAACAAGGTTCACGTTGGAGAGCACCCAAATAATCGTGCCGATGGCTAAAGGTGGGCCCAGCACAACTTGAACCGGCAAAATTGAGTGTGTCTCATACAGATCACGTACTGTTCTACCCCATGTGGTCATCGGGTCCCGGAGCACCATCAGGCTAAGCATCCAGTAGTAAATAATTCCAGGGATGCCAAGCAGCACATTCACGACCAGCAGTCGTCTCACAGCTCTACCCTTCATCCCATTGATGCTTCCAGCGCGTTCGAAGCAACCTAAATTCTACCGAACCCATAGAAGAGAATGCCTCTGCTATCCCCTATTTAGCCCTGTGCATCGGCTAAGAATCGCCAAAGGGCTGCCAGCAGTATAAAAACTACTGACAGCCCTGAGAGCAACGAAAATTACTTCGCGCGAACCGGAATGCCGGTAAAGGTTGGCTTCAGAGTTTCAGCGAAGAAGTCCTCACCCTTGTCATCAACCACGATGAAGGCTGGGAAGTCCTCAACCTCAATCTTCCAGATTGCTTCCATGCCCAATTCCTCATACTCGAGGATTTCGACCTTCTTAATGCAATCCTGAGCCAGTCGTGCTGCTGGGCCGCCGATGGAACCTAGGTAGAAACCACCATGGGTGTTACATGCATCGGTGACCTGCTTGGAACGGTTGCCCTTGGCCAGCATGACCATCGAACCGCCAGCCGCCTGGAACTGATCTACATATGAATCCATGCGACCTGCAGTGGTTGGACCGAAGGATCCCGAAGGCATTCCTTCCGGAGTCTTTGCAGGACCTGCATAGTAGACCGGGTGGTCCTTGAGGTACTGTGGCATCTCTTCGCCAGCGTCCAGACGTTCCTTGATCTTCGCGTGCGCGATATCGCGGGCCACCACCAGCGGACCGGTCAGCGACAGACGCGTCTTGACTGGGAACTTGGTCAGTTCAGCCAGGATCTCGTCCATTGGCTTATTCAGATCGATCTTCACCACGGAGCTGCCACCGGTACCGGTGACGCCATCGGTTTCATCGCCGTGAGCAGCAATGGCTGGGTGGTTTTCATCTGGCATGAAACGTGCTGGATCAGTTTCCAGCTGCTCCACGAACAGGCCCTCTTCGGTGATCTTGGCCAGCATCTGGCGGTCAGCCGAGCAAGACACTGCGATGGCCACTGGCATCGAAGCACCGTGGCGAGGCAAACGAACCACGCGAACGTCGTGGCAGAAGTACTTGCCACCAAACTGTGCACCAATGCCGAAGTGGCGGGTCAGTTCCAGAACCTTTTCTTCCAGCTCGGTATCGCGGAAGCCACGGCCGGTCATCGCGCCTTCGGTAGGTAGCGAGTCCAGGTACTTGGCCGAACCATACTTGGCGGTCTTCAGCGCCATTTCGGCACTGGTACCACCGATAACGATGGACAGGTGGTACGGAGGGCAAGCAGCGGTGCCCAAGGAACGCAGCTTCTCGTCGAGGAACTTCAACATGGCATTCTCGTTGAGAATAGCCTTGGTTTCCTGGTACAGGAAGGACTTGTTGGCCGAGCCACCGCCCTTAGCCATGAACAAGAACTTGTAGCTGGTATCAGCACCGTCCTTGGTGTTGGCGTACAGATCGATCTGTGCTGGGAGGTTGTTGCCGGTGGCCTTCTCTTCCCAGGTGGTGATTGGCGCCAGCTGCGAGTAACGCAGGTTCAGCTTGGTGTAGGCGTTGTAGATACCGCGCGATAGCGAAATCTCATCCTGCTCTTCGGACAGCACGCGCTGTCCGCGCTTACCCATCACAATTGCGGTACCGGTGTCCTGGCACATCGGCAGGATGCCACCAGCGGCAATGTTGGCGTTCTTCAGTAGGTCAAGTGCCACGAACTTATCGTTCGGGCTGGCTTCCTCATCGTCGAGGATGTTGCGTAGCTGCTGCAGGTGGGCCGGACGCAGATAGTGCGAAATGTCGTGCAGTGCGGTTTCGGCCAGCTGCTCCAATGCCTCTGGCGCGACCTTCAGGAAGTTTTTCCCATCCGGACCGGCGACGACCTCGACGCCTTCGGAGGAAATTTTGCGGTACGGGGTAGTATCTTCGCCAATTGGCAGAAGATCCTCATAACGGAATTCAGGCATGCTCAGTCCTTGATTCAATCGTGGGTGCTCATCTCTCATTTTAGGCCTTGACCCCGAATTTCCCGCATTCGCCGTTTGCACCTGAGCCTTTATCGCGACATGCTGTAGTACATGAGCACCGAGAACACGCCTGCGCCACGCGATGGTCAAGATCCGGAACAAACTCCAGATGCGATCATCGAAACACCCATGGATCAGTACCGTGCCAAGCCAAAAACGCACTTCGAAATGATGCTGCAGGCTGGGCTGAACAAACCAGAGCTCTCCGGCTCCGTGATTGGTGCCTTCATGAGCGCCGAGGTGTACTTCCTCTCCCGCGAAGAAGTCACCGGAGAGAATAAAAACGCTCAGCCGATGATGCTGACCAATCCCACCGGTGAAGCCGTGGTGGCACTGTTCACCACTCTTGAACGCATTCCATCGAGTTATATCGATCAGGCCCCGTATGGGGTTAAGGTGCAGGGTGCCACTGTGGTGCGGGCACTGGAGAACACCGGATTTGTTGTGAATCCGGGCGATGAACTGAGCTTTGAGGTTCCAGCTGACGGCGTAGCCATCTTGCAACAGCAGATCCTAAATCAGCAATCTGAAGATCAATCGTAACTTTCGCCACGATTACTCGCGCCGTTTACCGACGGGTCATATTCGTGGGATATGCTGTTTCTTGCCCGAGCCGTCAATAGGCCGCTCGGAGCACCTGCGGGCGTAGCTCAATGGTAGAGCGCTAGCTTCCCAAGCTCGATACGCGGGTTCGATTCCCGTCGCCCGCTCGCATTGACGTCGGGGTACCACCAGGTGCCCCGACGTTTTCGTTTTCTCAGGTCACTACGAAGGAGCACGATGACAGGTGTCCTCGAAGGCTTCTCCATCATCTGGGTGGTCATTGCAGTTGGTTATCTGGTGGGACGTACCGGGGTGTTGGGCGAGCAAGGTCGCCATGTCCTGAGTCGAGTGACCTTCTTCGTCGCTTCGCCTGCCCTACTCTTTACGACCCTGGCAGAGTCAGATCCTGTTGCAGTATTGGGACCACTGTTGTGGGTGGCTGCGATATCAGCGGCCCTGACCGCGGTGATCTACTACCTGGTCACCACTCGCTGGCTGAAGCGATCAGCTTCGGAACGAATCATCGCCGCGATGTCTGCTTCTACAGTGAACTCAGCGAATCTTGGCCTGCCCATCGCCCTCTACGTGCTCGGTGACGCTTCATTTGCAGCACCCATTATCTTGTTCCAGTTAGCGTTATATCAGCCGATCAATCTGGCAATGCTTGACGCTACTACCTCGCGCCACCGCACCACCCCACTGGCGTTGTTGCTAGCGACGGTGAAAAATCCAATGATTATTGGCTCAATGCTCGGGCTTGTTGTGGCGTTGACCGGGTTCAAGTTGCCTTCCATTGTGCTTGAACCCATTGATCTGATTGCTGGGGCGTCCATTCCGTGCATGCTCATGGCCTTCGGTATCTCATTGGTTGGTTCCAAACCCTTGGAGAAGAAATCGGCACGACGCGCTGATGTGCTCATCGGTAGCGCAGCCAAACTCGTGATCCATCCGGCGCTAGCTTGGGTATTTGCTTATCTAGTGTTCGGACTACGTGGCGAAATGCTGGTGGCTTCGGTCATCATGGCTGGCCTGCCAACAGCCCAAAATATCTTCGTGACGGCCTCTCGTTATAACCATGGGGTCATCGTGGCCAAAGATACGGTGCTGATCACCACCATCTGCGCTATACCTCTCATGATGGTGCTGGCTCTCATCTTGGGAATTTAGTGTAACTTTTGACCGTCGGAATAAGCGGGTGTCTCTAGACTGTTGCTAGGAGTAGAGCACAATCAACCCCCTTTGAGTGAGGTCATCATGAAGCGCACCATTCCTTTGTTGGCTACCGCCGCAGTTCTTGCCCTGTCCCTGAGCGCCTGCGGTTCTTCCGGTGGCTCCACCGAGTCATCCACTTCTGAACAGAGCGGTTCGGCTCTGCAAAAGGTGAAGGACGCCGGTGTTTTGACCGTTGGCACCGAGGGAACCTACCGCCCGTTCTCCTACCACGAAGGTAGCGATCTGACCGGTTACGACGTTGATGTGATCAAGGCCGTCGGTGAAAAGATGGGCGTTGAGGTCAAGTTCCAGGAAACTCAGTGGGATGCAATTTTTGCGGGTCTTGATGCCGGACGCTTCGACGTGATCGCCAACCAGGTAGCCATCAACCCAGAGCGTGAAAAGAAGTATCTCTTCTCCGAGCCATACACCGTTTCTGAGGGCGTCGTGGTGACCAAGAGCGATAACACGGACATCACTTCCTTCGACTCCCTTAAGGGCAAAAAGACCGCGCAGTCACTGACCAGTAGCTTCTACGAAGCGGCCAAGGCTGCCGGAGCGACCATCGAACCAGTAGAAGGCTGGGCCCAGTCAGTCACCTTGCTCAAGCAGGGTCGTGTGGATGCCACGGTTAATGACAAGCTGACCTTCTTGGATTCCCAGAAGACTAACCCCGATGACAGCATCAAGATTGCCGCTGAATCCGCGGACAAGAGCGAATCAGCAGTGACGATGCGCCAGGGCTCCGAGGATCTGCAGAAAGCGATCGATGATGCCTTGGATCAGCTGCGCTCTGACGGCGAACTAGCCACGATCTCCGAAAAGTACTTCGGCGAAGACGTCAGCAAATAGCCGACACTTTCCCTAGTGAAACAGTAGACTGGCTCCACACGTACCCAGCGTGGGGCCAGTCTCGTTTGTCTCGAAGGTAGCTCATGGATTCGAATTGGCAGTTATTTATCGATTCGCTCTGGCCCTTGGCCAAGGGTGCAATCACCGCAACTATTCCCCTAGCGCTGATCAGTTTTGCCCTTGGGCTGGCGATCGCCTTGGTCATAGCTTTGATGCGGATCAGCAAGAACCCGGTGCTCTCGGGCATTGCCCGCGTCTACATTTCGATTATTCGCGGCACTCCCCTGTTGGTGCAGTTATTCGTCATCTTTTATGGCATGCCCTCATTGGGGATCACCATTGATCCTTTGCCCAGTGCAATCATCGCCTTCAGCCTGAATATCGGTGGCTACGCGGCCGAAATTATTCGTGCTGCAATCCTCTCCGTTCCTGCAGGGCAGTGGGAAGCGGGTTACACCCTAGGCATGTCGCGCACGCGCAGCCTCTACCGGCTGATTCTCCCGCAGGCCACCCGCGTGGCGATCCCACCACTGTCTAATTCCTTCATCTCACTGGTGAAGGACACCTCACTTGCTTCGACCATTCTGGTCACCGAAATGTTCCGCAAGGCCCAGGAAATCACGGCATCAACCTATGAGTTCATGCTGTTGTACTGTGAAGCGGCCGCAATCTACTGGGTGATCTGTCTGTTGCTCTCCGCCCTGCAAAATTCTGTTGAAGGAAGGCTGGAAAAGTATGTCGCAAAATAGCTCAACCTTGCTCAGCGTCACCGGCCTACACAAGGCATTTGGTGAGAACCAAGTTCTCAAGGGCATTGATTT
Organism: Glutamicibacter sp. B1; assembly: GCF_039602135.1. Classification (NCBI taxonomy): domain Bacteria; kingdom Bacillati; phylum Actinomycetota; class Actinomycetes; order Micrococcales; family Micrococcaceae; genus Glutamicibacter; species Glutamicibacter ectropisis. Next base: position 2,695,559 of record NZ_CP125942.1, read on the forward strand.
TACTGTCCACTCCGGTGAAGTTGTTGCGCTCATCGGCCCTTCGGGTTCAGGCAAAACGACCGCATTGCGGTGCTTGAACGGACTCGAAATCGCTGACGTGGGAACCGTCGCTTTCCACGGTGGACCGCAGGTGAACTTCGATGCCAAGACCAAAACCAAACAGGCGCAGATTCTCCGGGAACGTTCGGCGATGGTCTTCCAGGGCCACCATCTTTTCCCGCATCTTACGGTGCTACAAAATGTCACCATCGGACCTATCGAGGTGCAGAAACGCCCTAAGAATCAGGTTCTCGAAGAAGCCCGCAAGCTCTTAGACCGAGTTGGTCTGGGAGCGAAGGCTGACGCCTACCCGAATTCGCTCTCCGGTGGTCAACAGCAACGCGTGGGAATTGTTCGTGCCCTGATGCAGCAACCGGATTTGCTGCTCTTTGATGAACCCACCAGCGCGCTTGATCCCGAACTCGTCGGTGAGGTGCTCAGCGTGATCAAGGAACTCGCCCAAGAGGGCTGGTCCATGGTGCTGGTAACGCACGAGTTAGCCTTCGCCAGAGACGTGGCCGACACGGTCGTTTTTATGGACGGCGGTGTCGTCGTGGAATCTGGGGCAGCGGACCAAGTTTTGTCGACCCCAACAAATCCTCGTACCCAAGCTTTCGTTCAACGTCTTTTGCACCCGTTCTAGAAAGCATAGAGTACTGCTATGACCCAGGATACAAATGCATTGCTGACCAGCCTCGTCGAAGGCTACAACTTTTCTACGGACGGCCTTGATCTCGGTGTAGCCCTGATTGATGGTAAGCCAGAGCCAACCGCACCGATCCGGTTGCCACTGAAGATGCTCAACCGTCACGGTCTGGTGGCCGGTGCCACCGGTACAGGTAAGACTGTGACCCTACAGCTGATGGCAGAACAACTGAGCAAGGCCGGGGTCCCGGTCTTCTTAGCAGACGTTAAAGGCGACCTCTCAGGTCTAGCTCAGGCCGCCGAAGGCTCGGAAAAGCTCACGGCTCGTTTAGCTGAAATGGGCAAGGAATTCTCGCCTCGCGCCAACCCTGTCGAGTTCCTTTCCTTGGGTGAAGGAACTCATGGAACCCCGGTGCGTGCCAGCGTTGATGCCTTCGGCCCGATCCTGTTGGCTCGTGTCCTGGAACTGAATGAAACGCAGGAAGAATGCTTGCAGCTGATCTTCCACTACGCAGACTCTAATAAACTCCCACTTGATGATCTGAGCGATGTAAAGTCCGTCATCAGCTTCCTAGTCAGTGATGCTGGTGCCGAAGCGCTGAAGAATCTTGGCGGTGTTTCTGCCTCCACCGCGTCGGTGATCTTGCGTGGCATTACGATCATGCAGACCCAGGGGTTGGATCAGTTCTTTGGACAGCCGGAGTTTGATACCGCCGACTTCTTGCAGGTTCGCGAAGACGGTAGCGGCGTCATCAACGTCTTGGAACTGCCCTCAGTGAATAAACAGCCCATGCTGTTTTCGACGTTCCTCATGTGGCTCTTGGCAGACCTCTTTGAAGACTTGCCCGAAGCCGGCGACCTGGACAAGCCGAAGCTGGTGTTCTTCCTTGACGAAGCGCACCTGCTCTTCAAGGACGCTACCAAGGCCTTCACCGATGCCATTATCAATACGGTGCGTTTGATTCGTTCCAAGGGTGTGGGGTTGTTCTTCATCACCCAGTCCCCTACCGATCTGCCCGATGAAGTACTCGGCCAGCTGGGTAACCGTATTCAGCATGCGGTGCGCGTGTTCACCGCCAAGGATCAAAGTGCGCTGAAGAAGATCATCAAGACCTTCCCGGAAAATGGTGTTGATTTGCAAGAGGCCCTCACCCAGGCGGGTGTTGGCGAGGCAGTGATCACGGTGCTTAGTGAAAAGGGGGCCCCGACCCCGGTAGCTTGGACCAAGATGTCTTCGCCAGGATCGGTCATCGGGCCGGCCTCGGCTGAAGTAGTGGATACCAATTTGAAGGCTTCCCCTTTGGCCTCGCGCTATGCCACCGCCGTAGACCGTGAGTCCGCTCGTGAGATGCTCGAAGCTAAGGCACAGGGTGCGGTGCCAGAAACCGCTCCAGAACCTCAGGCACCAGTCGAAGCTCCACCAGCTCCGGCACCTCGACAGCAGCGCGCGCCAAAGGCCGAACCAAATCCCATGATGGACATGGCCATGGATGCTGCATCAATGATCGGGCGCGAACTGCTGCGAGGCATGTTTGGCAACCGAAAGCGTCGCCGTCGTTAGTAAGATCCGCCGTTTTTTACCTGCCAGTTAGAGTCTGGAGCCCGAAACCAGATAGCCTAGCTACTGATGAAAACTCCTAACTCCACGCCGATCACCGCCACCCGCTTGGCCCTTCGTTGGACCCTTGCTGCGGTGGCGGTGCTCGTTCTGGCTGTTGCCGGCGTGATTATCGCTAATCGCACCCTGTTTTCCCCTTCACACGAGGTCAAGCTCCTGCAGCGTTACCTCGCCGATGGTGAAGGGGCCAAAGCCTTGGGTCTAATGAAAGCGCAGGTCCCTGAGGGTGACGCGGTGGCCCTGAACGGTGAAGTGCTCAAACGCACGCAGTCCGGCATTACTGATTTCAGCGTTGATAAGCCCCAGGAAGTGGAGCGTGACAGTGAACTGCGCACCGTCACCGCTCATTACAAGGCCACGGGCGTGGAGCAACAGTCCACCTACACCCTGCGTCATGCAGGCAAGTCGTGGCTGTTTTTTGATCAGTGGGAGTTTGAACCTTCCACCCTGCCCAGTGTGAAGATCAAGGCGAACACGGTTAATGAGGTAGCCGTGAACGAGCAAAAGATCCCGCTGGTGGCCGGGGTCAGTTCCCTGCCGGTGTTCTATCCTTCGGTGCTCGATGCAAGTTTTAGCACCAAGAACTTTTCCGCGGATACTCGTGGCGTCGTGGTGACAAAGCCTGCGAAAGATCCAGTAGAGATTTCGTTGAAAACCCAGCCGACCAAGGCCTTCGTTGCTGCCATCAACACCCAGGTCAAAAAATATCTTGACGGATGCGCCAGCCAGCAGGTCCTCATGCCTTCGGGCTGCCCGTTCGCCTACAACACCTCGGCCAGGGTCGATTCCTCCACGATCAAATGGAACATTAACAACTATCCGACGATCGATGTCAGCTACTACAACGGCGCGTGGGTACTCTCACCGCTGAAGACCACCGCTACGCTGACGCTCACCGAGCAAGACCTACGCACCGGTGCCAAGGAAAAGAAAACCGTCAAGGACACCTACTCCTTCACCGCTGACCTGACGACCAGCACCACCGAAGTCTCAGTGGTTCCAGTGGCTGGTGGCGAACAGGTCGCACAGTAACGCTCGATCTTAGCGACCGAGCATTTCGCGGAATTGGTAGCGTAGTGGCACCGCATTGGTCTTAAATTTTTGCCATAAGAACAGTGCTAGCAAACTGGCCAGCAGTGACAGCACCGCGCCGATGGACACGGCCATCTGCGTACCAAAAAGCTCAGCGAACCAGCCCACCAGTGGCGAACCGATCGGTGTACCTCCCTGTACCACCATCAAATACAGGGCCAATACCCGGGCTCGATACTGCCCTGGCACTGACATCTGCACCATAGTGTTGCAGCTGTTAAGGAAGGTCAGCGCGCCCAATCCGACCGGGATGAGCATGAGCGCAAAGAGCAGGTAATTGGGCATCCACGCACTAGCCAAAGCAGCGATGCCAAAGAACACGCCTCCGCCAATAAGGAAACGCCAGCGCGGGGCCGAACGTCGTGCCGCCAGTAGTGCCCCGGCAAATGTTCCCACCGCCATGATGCTGCCCAAAATGCCGTACTCGCCCGCGCCCACGCCATACACTTCGGTGGCCATCAGCGCGTTGGTGAGCTGGAAGTTCAGCCCGAAGGTGCCAATGATGAAGGCGAGGAAGAAGATTAGGAGCAGGTCCTTGCGGCCTTTAACGTAGCTCAGCCCCTCGCGGACCTGTCCCTTGGCCCGGACCACCGGTGTGGTGGGGTGTAGCGCATCCTTGCGCATGAACACCAGCGAGATGATCACCGCGAGGAAGGAGGCACCGTTGAGTAAAAATGCCAGTCCGGTGCCGACCAGTGCGATCACTGCCCCGGCAATACCGGGGCCAGCGAGGCGGGCCAAGTTGAAGTTGGCGCTGTTCAACGCCACCGCGTTAGCCAGGTGAGATTTGGGGACGACCTCGGAAACGAAGGCCTGACGGGCCGGAGCGTCAAAGGAGGCCCCCACGCCGAGTAATCCTGCCAGGACATACACGTGCCACAGCTGGGCCGAGTCGGTGACCACCAGTACGCCGAGGATCAGTGCGCACAAGCCCATGAAGCTTTGGGTCACCATCAGCAGGTGGCGTTTATTGCATCGGTCGGCGATCAGTCCCGCATAGGGTGCCAGGACAAGAACCGGTAAGAATTGTAGGCCGGTGGTGATGCCGGTGGCGACAGCGTCGTGGTCGGTGAGTTCGGTCAGTACCAGCCAGTCTTGAGCAACCCTTTGCATCCAGGTGCCGATATTTGAGACCAAAGCACCGATGATCCACAACCGGTAGTTGGGAATTTCCAATGCCCGGAACATTTTCGCTGCCATAAACTCTCGCCGGATCCCTCCGGTGCCTCCCGCATTCCAGTCTAATGCGACACAGCGGGGAATGCTGAGGTTTCCTCTGCATTCCCCGCTGTGAGGTTCACACCGGTGTGCGTTGCTTAGTTCACGCCACGAAGGTCAAGCAATAGTTCGCTCTCGCCCTCGGCATCCAGTACTACCGGAATACCCCAGTCCTGCTGGTACAGGTGGCAGGCCGCATGATCTGGGATCTCGCCACCTGGCTCACCATCACAGGCTGCGGCACGAGCAGTAATGTGCAGTACGCCGTCGGCCACCTCGGGGTTCAGCTTGAGGGTTCGAGTCAGACCAACCGAGGTTCCACCGCCGTCCAAAAGCAGTTCTTCTGGGCTGGAAGAAATCTTCAGCTGGGTTGGGTCGCCCCAACGGTCATCGAGCTTCTGCCCCTTCGGAGCGGCAAAACGCACGACAATCTCGTGGTTGCCAGCCTGCACGCGGGTCTTGGGGCGTTGGGTCTGGCTGGCGCCCTCATCAACGACCAAAGCCTCGGCAGGGATCGGGATACGCACCAGCTGGTGGGTGTTGGTTTCCACCACCAGCAGTACCGGATCACCGTCAACGGAAGTATCCACCAGCACGTCGGCTGGCTCCTTGAGCCCCTTGGCCAAGGTGGTCACGGTCTTGGTGGCCGGATCAAAGCGGCGCACTGCCCCGTTGTAGGAGTCGGCGACCGCCACCGAATGATCGGGCAATACTGCCACACCCAGTGGGTGCTGCAGGCGGGCCTGCTCGGCCTGGCCATCACGGAATCCGAAGTCGAACAGGCCGGTACCGATCGCGGTATTCACGCTGATCGCTTCACCCTCGGCGACCTCGATCCAGCGCAGCGCGCTGGTCTCCGAATCGGCGATCCAGATGTTCTCGCCATCTAAGGCCAGGCCCGAAGACTGAGCGAACCAGGCTTCCTCTGGCTTGCCATCGTTCAGGCCTTCCAGTCCGGTGCCGGCAAAGACCGACACGGCGCTGGTACGTGGATCGAAAGCAAAAATCTGGTGGGTTCCAGCCATCGCAACGATGACCTTGCCCGATGGGTGGTAGAGCACATCCCATGGCGAGGAGAGCGAAATGTTGGTGGCGTCGGTGCCCAGCTGGGTTGGCTGAACTTCCTGACGGGCATTCTCGGTATCCAGCAGGCGCTGCACCCCGTTGCCGGCTAGGGTGCCTACCGCACCGGTGCTCAGGTTCACCGAACGCAGTCGGTGGTTCACGGTATCGGCGACGATCACGTCGTAGCCCACCTCGGTGGCCAGTTCGGCTGGCAGAGCGGTCAGGCCCTGCAGCTCGTTAAACTGTGCGCTGTCAGCGTCCCCGTCGGCGTAACCTTTGGTGCCCGTACCGATGGTGCGGATAACCTCGAAGTTTGCATCCAGTTCCACCAGGCGGTGGTGGCCGGAATCGCCCACCAAGAAGTTGCCGTTCTCCAAGGCGATGGCCTTGCCCGGGAAGCGCAGGTCACCTTCGCGAGCTTCAGGAGCAACGTAGGGTCCGTCGCCACGGTGCAAGGTGCCCTTGGCTTCGTGCTCGGCGATCAGTTCTTCCACCAGCGAGCCTAGTCCCTGGGCGTGGCCCTCACCGGAGAGGTGCGCCACGATGTAGCCTTCAGGGTCCAGGACCACCAGGGTTGGCCAGGCGCGGGCGCCGTAGGCCTGCCAGGTGACCAGCTCTGGGTCATCGAGGACCGGGTGATGGATTTCATAGCGTTCCACGGCTGCGGCCAAGGCATCTGGGTCTGCTTCGTGTTCAAATTTTGGCGAGTGCACACCCACGGTGACCAGCACGTCCGAGTACTGCTCCTCCAAGGGGCGCAGTTCATCGAGTACGTGCAGGCAGTTGATGCAGCAGAAGGTCCAGAAGTCCAGGAGCACGATCTTACCGCGCAGGGCTTCAAGGTCCAGCTGTTTACCGCCGGTATTCAGCCAGTTACGCCCCAGCAATTCGCTGGCGCGTACCTTGTAATTGGCGCGGACGGATTCTGTTGCGCTCATTCTCATCCTTTCGCAGTTGCCGTGGTACGGCAGGTAGACCTTTATTATCGGCCACGGTGTGGTGCTGTCCTAAACGGTGTTAAGGAACATTGAGGTGCAACCTCGCTGACGTGGCTTCTATTCCGCAAGGTATTCCGACGGGTATTCGGTTAGGGCAGTTGCGAGATGGCCGCGTTCATCACGTTCGTGGCCACCTCGTTAAACTTTGTATCCGAGAGTTCGGTGGCAGACACGAAGGAAACCATCACCGCATACTCGCTGGTCTTTTTGATCAGCACCAACGAATTCTGCGCATAGTCCCCGTTCCGGCTGTAGTACAGGGAGGAATCCGCAGCCTCAACCTTAGGGTCGGAGAACTTCAGGGTTTCGGTGTAGTCCATGCCGTTGAGCTTGACCGACTGACACTTATCCAAGATCGTGGCCACATTCGCATTGTGCGCTTCTAAAGCAGACTCTCCGTCATCCCCGAGCTTCGCGACCTCCACCGAACCGGTGATCGTTTGGTTCTCATTGGTGAAATCCGTGCGGGCCGATTCGGTGCCCATTTGCACCGGTGACCAGTTCAGGTCATTAATCGGGGTCGAACACTGGGCAGGCAACACCACAATGTCCTTGAGCGTATCGGTGGGCGCGGTGGCCAAGGCTTCAAGGTCCTTGCCCTGAATTTTGGCGCTGCTCGGGAAACCTAATTGGGCGGCGATGACCGCACCGGCGGTGGTGGCCACCTGCGCCGTGGTCATCTCCTGCGAAGTTTCGCTCGGGCTGGGGCTAGCAGTACCTTGGGCTGCTATCTTATGGGTTTCGTCGTCCGGCATTTCTGCCTGGGTTGATGAGCAGGCGCTGAGCGCCAGCACGGTGCATAGGGCCAGCGGTAGGGCAGCCATGAGTGGTTTAGGCATTCGGGTTCCTCTTATCGGCCTGCTTATAGCGGGCGAACATCGCGTTATAGGCTTCCAGCTCGGCATCGTTATCACGATCGGCCTGCCGGTCATAGCGTTTGGTGTCCTTCTTGTCCTGCTTCAACCAGGAGATCACCACAAAGATGGCCAGTACTAGGGTGGGCACTTCACCAATGGCCCACATCGCCCCGGCACCCACCACCTGATCCTCCAGCGCGGTGCCACCCCAGGTGCGACCCATATTGCCGAAGTAGTCCGGGGCCAGCAGGGTTTCGGTGCTCATCAGCGCCACACCGAAGAAGGCGTGGAAGGCCACGGTGGCCAGCAGGACCACCAGACGCATCGGGTACGGGTAACGCTTAGGCACCGGATCGGCATCCACCAAAGACAGTGCAAAGAGGTAACCGGTGAGCAAGAAGTGCAGGTTCATCAGCTCGTGGCCTGCGTGGTAGCGCATCGCTGGTTCCAGGATCGGGGTGAAGTAGAAGACCACAATCGACCCGGCAAAGTTCACAGCCGCAAAAATCGGGTGCGTGATGACCTTGGAATAGCGCGAGTGGACGATGAACAGGATCCATTCGCGTGGCCCACGGGTATTATCGGTGCGTGCCGGCAACACCTGCAATAACAGGGTGATCGGGGTGCCCAGTACCAAGAAGATCGGCACGATCATGGTCAAGGACATGTGGTCGACCATGTGGGTGGAGAACTGGATCTTGCCATATACCGCCACGCCACCACTGGTCACATAGAACAGTGCGAATAGGCCTACCACCCAGCTGATCAGGCGCAGCACGCTGGGCTTATCCCCGCGGCGGGCCAGGGTGATAAACGCCCAGAGGTAGGCGGTCAGCCCGAACAGGCACACGGCCACCCAGATCCAGTCAAACCGCCAGGTGGTCAGCCAGCTGCTGGCATCTGGTGCAGGAGGCAGGTCGTACCCGGTGAGCAGTCTAGCCGGTGTGGTTTGTGCCGGGGCTTCATCACTGGTTGGTGGTGCGGTCCGAGCGAGCACGGTCGCCACGGACATCACCGAGGCCATCAAAATGACTTCGCCGAGCACGATCTGCCAGGCGGCCCGCAAAGCACTATACTGACCGGCCAACAGCTTGGGAATCACAAAGCGGCGGTGGCACAATCCCAGTACGCCCAAGGCCAGGGTGATGACCAGTTTAACAATCACCAGGGTGCCATAGGGGGTCAGCCACTGTTCCCAGCTGGTGATACGGATGATCGCCGAGGCGAACCCGGAACCAATCATCAAAAACACCACAAAGGCGGCCAGCGCCGAATAGCGTTTCAGGACCACCCCGGCGAGCACCTGTCCGCGCGTCTTCCCCGGAGCTTCACCGGTCAGGGTCGGGGCGAGCAGGGCCAACACGATGATGCCACCAAACCAGAGGACCACGGCCAGCAGGTGTAATCCGATGGAGTTCACCGCAGCGAAGTGGTCATCGCCTCCGGCAGCGTGGCCAATGAAGGCCAGGGGCAGGATGCCAAAGAGCGAGAAGAACGCGGTGGCGCCCACCCCGGTTTTTGAACGCACCGCCAGGGCGAGCGAACTGACCACGGCCGCGATCACTACCATCCAGGCCCAGGCTCGGCCGGTGGTGATCGAAAGAATGTAGTCGAGGATCGCAGCGGAATACTGCGCATCCAGGTTGATAGGCAGGCCGGCCAGGTCCCAGAAGGTCAATATCATCACGCAAGCCGCGGACAGCGTCCACAGCACGGCAGCCCCGGCAGCGATATTCATCGCACGGGTAAAGGCCGGATGATCGGCACCTTGGACATCGCGGGTGCTCTTGGTGCTGCGCGGAAGGATCGCGGCAGCAAAAACTAGCGCAGCAATGGCTACGGACATGGCACTATGGTGGATCGCTCGAGCGATCGGCAGGGACCAACGCACAAAGGCACCCGGGTCGGCCAATTCGGCCGGGCGGGCAATGCCGGTGAACATCACCGCAGCCAGGAAGACGACCGCCGAGGCGAGCACTCCAGGCAGGATGAAGCGGGTGACTGAAACCGTGCGCTGTGCTGTATCCATATCCTTCTTATCATCTCATTTTTGCCCCGGCCCGTCAGGCTGGGAAGGGCCGAAGCCACCCCGCTACAGTGCATCTCACACCGTCGCGGGGTGGCGATCAGGCTCAACTAAAGAGCTGCTGGCCCAGGTAGCCGCCCTCGTCGACCCCCGGAAGGATCGCGTAGAGCGCCGAACCCACCGGTTTTAGCCAGGTGTTCAGCGCATCCGCAGCGGCCAAACGGTGTTGTACCGGAATGAAACTGCTACGCGGATCGCTCTGATAACTGGCGAAGAGTAAGCCGGCGTGCTGCCCATCATCGAAGTTATAGCCCCGACGATGAATCGTTTCGCCACCGTGGCTTGGTTTAGCCAAGGCCACGTGGGCGTTGGCCGCGATGCTAGGCAGGCCCAACTCGTTTTCTGCCGTCAAATCCACCGGGTCATTCACGCTGGAACCCGAAAGCGGTGAACCATCGCTCTGGCGCCGGCCCAGGGCAAAATCTCGGCCGGTCACATCCACTTCGTCCCACCGATCCAGATCCATCTCGAAGCGGCGCAGTGCCAGCGTGGTGCCGTTGGGGATCCATCTGCCCTCGCCAAAGACCGCTTGTTCTCGGGCTTCATTGGCCGGGTTATTCACTCCGTCCACTTGCCCGAACAGATTCCTGAAGGTATCCGCTCCGGGCATGGGGCGCATGAACCCGGTCTGCACAAAACGCTGGGTCGTCAGTTGGCGCAGGTTTTTGCTGACCGCGCGCACCGCGTGATGCAGCACCGTGGGATCTTGCGAGCAGAACTGGATCAACAAGTCGCTTTGCTGATACTGCTTTTCCAGCTCATCGTTGGCGAACGCCGGCATGCTGCCCACAGTCCCCTGCCCGATCACATCGAGCAGGATTTGGCCAAGTCCTACGGTCAGGGTCAGTTCACTCGGTGGTTGCGCCATTTCTGGTTCGGTATCTGCCAGCACTCCCCGACCGCTCATCAGCCGTGCCGCATCGTCGGAGATCATCTGCAACAGGGCTTGCAGTTGCTGCTTCTTTGATCCTTCGCGCCAGCGCATATCCCAGCCGATAAACACCGCATGCTCCTGCTGGGCATCGATGATCCCGGACTGGTATTGCCCGTAGAACGATCGGTACCCCAACTCGGAGTCAGGTATCTGCGTCGTGGCTTGGGCCGAGCGCAGGCTACCGGCTCCAAAACCGGTGAGCAGCCCGCCTGCTGCCGCTGCAGCGGTGCTGCCCAGCAATAGGCGGCGCGGAAGACTAGTGTCCGGCATGCTCATCGTAATTTTCCTTGGCGCCATCAAAGTTGCGGATCGGGAAATCCACGGTGGTGCTTGAACCATCGGAGAACTCTAGGTTCAACGTGATGCTTTGGGCAGCGACCAATGGTTCCTTCAGGTCCATGAACATCAAGTGATTTCCTCCGGGCGCCAATTCGACCTCGGCACCGGGAGCAATCACGAGATCGCCTTCCAGTTGCTTCATGCTCATGTCTTGGCCGCTTCCGGCCATTTCGTGCATCTGGATTTCATCGCCCTGTGCGTCGGTGACCTGATGCAATTCCACAGGGTAGTCCGCGGAATTGTGCAGTTTGCCGAAGGCCGCGCTCATCCCGGTTTCAGCAGCCTTGGCCCAGGTATCGCTGGTGGTTAAGGCTTGGGCTTGGGTGCCCTGTTGTGCTGTGGTGGACGTCGCCGAAGCTGTGCTTGTCTCGGTTGCTGGGGCGCTTTGTGCGCAGCCGGTCAGCAGCAGTCCAAAACCCAGTGCAAGGGCGGTCATTGATTTAGTTTTCATCGTCTCAAGCTTTCGTGGTGTGGGCACTAATGTGCGGGCACGCCAAAGGCCACGGTGGCCCTGGGCGCACCGGATATAAGTGAGGTTGTTGCTACTTGTTATTGCGCATGAACTTGGCCAGAACAGCGATCACGCCGCCAAGGATCACTACGCCGATGACAACCCACAGCACCGGGCTCATCGAGCTACCGGCGGCCTGTACTGGATTCTGGGATGCTTCGGTTGAATCGCTAGCCTGAGCGGTTTCGCTTGGCTGAGCTGATTCACTCGGTGCGTTGACCATCGATGGGGTTGGCTTTGCACTCTCGATAGTGAAGGCCAGCTTGTTTTCTACCGGGTGGCCGTCAGAGGAGACCACGCGGAAGGCAAGGTCGTATTCGCCAGCTTCCAATTCCTTGGCAGGGGTGACCGTGACAACTTTGCCCTTGGTCGCGGCGGTAGTTTCAATTTCCTTGCCGTCCTGCTTCAGCACGACCTTGGTCGATTCAACACCGGTCATGGTCTGCAGTTCACCGGAGAATTCGAGGGTGAGCTTCTCGGGTGCTTCCTTCAGGGTTGCGCCGTCTTTCGGGGTGGAGCTGACCAATTCATCGTGGGCAGAGGCGGCCGTGATGGAGGTGAACAGGGCCAGGATCGCTAGCAAGATCACGGCGCTCAGGCGGGTCAAGGTTGTTTTGGGCAGGGTCATGCTCTTCATTGTTTTCCTTCCAATCCCCACTGCTGGGGAGCTTCGTTAGTGTCTTAGGCGGCAAGAACGAAGCAAGGAGGGCCTCGGCGCTCGGGCAGTCTTCCCAATTGCGCAAGCTTGAGTTGAAAACGCAGTGGGAAATAGGCCGGAAGTGCCGGGGCTTCAGGAATCTGAAGACGGATCAGAGCAAGTATGCGTCGAGCCGTTGACAGGCTCAGGTACGAACCCAGGAGGTTCAATAAGCGTTCGCCCTGGTTGAGCACGAGGATGCTGACCACTGCTGCCATGACGTGCGCGTAGAGCATCGACTCTGTGTGCGCCTGTGAGTAATGGCTGCTGATATCGCGGGCCAGTTCGAGGCTACGTCCGGTATGCTGCACGTGCTCCATGCCGTGCACACCGGTAGCGTCGTGGCTCATCACCGACAGGCTCAAGTGGAACAGGCCCTGGCTGGCGATCACCACCAAACTGGTGGCCCACAGGGAGAACTTCTTACCTACCAGCAAGAGGGCGATCACTGCCGAAACGCAGGTGATCAGGCCCATCGCGACCAAGGACATGCGTGTTGGTGCACTGTGCGCGTGAGCCGCGAAGGCTGTCCAGGTGCACACACTCGCCGCTAACCAACCGCGCAGGACGCGGGTTGCGGGTTTCTGTGGCACGGGGTTCAGCCTATTCTTTGGGTGGGTGATCAAGCACGCCTGATTCTACGCGAAGTAGAACATCGGCTCAAACGCTGGAGAAAAGCACAAGGCCCGATCCACCCGCCGGGAAGTTCCAGCGAGGAATCGGGCCTTGTTCAAGCCTAAAGAAGCTTACTTCTTGGCAACAGCAGCCTTCAGCTTCGAACCAGCGGTCAGCTTCACCGAGTGACCAGCAGGAATCTGGATAGCCTCACCGGTCTGTGGGTTACGACCGGTACGAGCAGCACGGTCGGTGCGCTCAACAGCCAACCAACCTGGGATGGTGACCTTTTCACCCTGGGAAATCTGGTCGACGAAAACTTCGAACACAGCATCCAGAACACCGTTGACGGCAACCTGGGAGTTTTCGGTCTTCGCTGCAACAGCAGCAACAAGTTCGCTACGGTTCATAGCCAATGTATGGTCCTCCTGGACTAGTGATCCAAAACCCGATCCCGGGCCTCGAACGCCGCACGGTCGCACGGACTTATCAGTGAGAACATATCAAACCTTGAGGCCCGAAATGTCCGAAAACAGGCGAAATACCGGGATTTTTTCATCTTCTTTCGGATTTCTTGGCCCAACGGCATGATTTTTTGGCTCAATGCACGCTCAGGTTGCTTTCGTTAAGAGCGCAAGGCCCACCTTCCAACGGGTGGAAGATGGGCCTTGTTCAAGCCTAAAGAAGCTTACTTCTTGGCAACAGCAGCCTTCAGCTTCGAACCAGCGGTCAGCTTCACCGAGTGACCAGCAGGAATCTGGATAGCCTCACCGGTCTGTGGGTTACGACCGGTACGAGCAGCACGGTCGGTGCGCTCAACAGCCAACCAACCTGGGATGGTGACCTTTTCACCCTGGGAAATCTGGTCGACGAAAACTTCGAACACAGCATCCAGAACACCGTTGACGGCAACCTGGGAGTTTTCGGTCTTCGCTGCAACAGCAGCAACAAGTTCGCTACGGTTCATAGCCAATGTATGGTCCTCCTGGACTAGTGATCCAAAACCCGATCCCGGGCCTCGAACGCCGCACGGTCGCACGGACTTATCAGTGATGAACTTACCAGTTCTGGGCGACAAAAAGTGCATCTTTCCGCGGATTCCGCTCAATTCCTCGCAAGAATTCAGGTGTGAAAGCTCACCTCGGTCCTAGAGCGCGAAAGGATCGAGTCCCTCATTCGCTTGCACAAATAACTCCCACGCCGCGTCCTGAAGCACCTTGCTTCGAGTGACTTTTGCCGGTCTGGCTAGCGAAATTCGGCCTTTGGAAGTCAGCTGCGGCCCGAAGAAGACCCCCGGTGCGCAACGTTCCAGTCCCTGGGTCAGCGCCGCCTCAACAATGGCCACCGAACCTTCGTGTTTGCCCTGCGCGAAACTGCCCTGCAGGCGGCCTTTGAGGCGCTGAGCGAAGTCTGGTTCGTTGATTCCCTCGATCGTAGGGGTCAAGCCCGAGATCGAATACCCGGGGTGCACGGTCACCGACCGCGCCGGCCATTGCAGCTGACGCAGTCGATGATCGAGCCCGATCCCCAAACTCTGCAACACGGCCTTGGACTGCACATAGGCCCGGTACGGGCTGTAATCCTTCTCCAATCTCAGGTTGGACGGATCGGTGCGCATCAGCAACGTGGACATCGATCCCAGGGTGATCAACCGCAACGAGTCTTCCCGGAACTTCTCAGCTAATTCTCCGATGAGTCGGGCGTGTCCAATCACGTTCGTGGTCATGGTTCGCTCAAAACCGAGCAGTCCAACTTCGCGCGTTGCCGGTGTACGAATCATCCCGGCGTTGGTCACCAGAACATCCAAGTGGCGCCCGCGCAGTTCGGCGGCCAAGGCCATGGCTGAGAGCAGTGAATCGGCATCAAACTGCATGAATTCAAGACTCGCCTCCGGGACCCGAGCGCGGATGGCAGCCATCGCCTTTTCGGCGCGTGACTGGTTACGACAGGCAAGAATCACGTGTGCACCAGCGGCCGCCAGACCCAGGGCGGCAAAGAAACCTAAACCCGCGTTGGCGCCGGTGACCACCGCTGTTTTCCCGTTGCCCAGCCCCTTCCAACGCTCAAAGTTGGCATGAATATTGGCCTTGGGCGCCGACTGCCCCAACTGTTCTAAAGAACCCAATCGCACTGCATGATTCATGCCACCAACGCTACTACAGCCCTTAGTTAGCCAGACCAGGTGGGTTCAGTCGAGAATCGGTAATTCCTTCCTCACTCAGACCCCACTTATCCAAGATCTGCTGGTACGCACCGGAGGCGATCAACCCGTCGATCGCCACCTCCGCAGCTTCAGCCAAACCATTGCCCTTCTTGGTGGTCACCGCGACCTGTGCGGTGTCCGGCCAACCACCGGGGAAGGAACCGATCTGTTTGAGCTCCCCGGCGGTTGCCTGCTTGTAGGCACCAATAGAATTCGGGCCAAAGCTGGCGTCGGCGCGGCCCGAGAGCAATGCCAGGGTCGAGGCCGAATCATCGTCATAGTATTGGAAGTCAACCGGTTTCAGGCCCTTGGCTTGATTGGCTTTATCCCAGTCCACCAGGATCTTCTCCTGATTGGTCCCCGAACCGACGATAATCTTGAGCCCCGCAACGTCTTCGGCCTTTTCAATCGGCCCAATCTTCGAATCCTTATCGGCATAGAACCCCAGCAGGTCTTCTCTATAGGTGGCGAAGTCAAACTTCTTCTTGCGCTCCTCGGTGACCGTGACATTGCTGATCGCCGCCTCATATTTGCCCGATTCAACACCCAAGGGCCAATCCGCCCAAGACACCGGAACCAGTTCTAGCTCCAACCCCAAGGAATCGGCGAGCGCCGCGGCCAGATCGGCGTCATTACCCACCGGCGTGGTGTTATCTGTCGCGTAGAAACTCAACGGTGCCGCGCCCGGGGCGGTGACCACGGTGAGCTTCCCGTCGGCAGCAATTTTTTCGGGAACCAGTTTCTTCGCTTCTTGGTTCACCGCGACCTCAGGGCGTTCTTGATTCGGGCTCGATAGCGCGGCCGTTTTAGCGTCGGTGGTTGCCTGGATGGGGCTCTCTTCTGTGGCCTGTGAAGGGTCGGCGCAGGCGCTGAGGGTCAGCAGCCCCACCAGTGTGAGTGCGGTGAATGCGCGACGGCTGTTCGTAGATGTCATGAGGCTTCCTGTGCTGTGCTCAAGGGCTTGATGGCCTGTTGTTCGTGGTTACTATCAATGCTCAAACCGAGGTTTTCACGCAGCGTATCTGCGTAGGCTTCCGGGTAGATTCCTCGTTCTTGCAGGCGCGGCACCAGGTGATCGACGATCTCGTCCAATCCGGTAGGTATCAGCCATGGGGTGATGTTGAAGCCATCAACCGCGCCGAGCTCTGCATACTGTGCCAAGCGCTCAGCGATCTGGTCGTAGGATCCGGTGAAGGTGTGATCGGCCCGGTGGGAACGCGAACGGACGAACTGAATGATGTTCTGTCCCTTGTCTTTGGCTTCTGCGCGCCATGCGTTGGCCAGTTCCAGAGACTTCGCGCCTTGGAAACCGCTGCCGCGGGTGACCGAACTGCGCTCCACCACTGGGTCGAATTCTGGCAAAGGTCCATAGGGATCTACGCCGTCAAGCCGGGTGCCCCAAAATTGTTCGAGGTAGGCCAACGCCTGCTGTGGACCGATCTGGTGCTCGCGCACCCAGTGGTATTTTTCTTCCGCTGCGCCAGGTGTTTCGGCGATGATGAATTCTGCCCCGGGCATGATCTTCACCGAGTTCTCGGCCCGTCCTACCTTGGCGGCACGCTCATTGATGTCCTGACGGAATTGAAGTGCATCTTCTAGGCCAACGTGGGCCGAGAAAATGACGTCTGTTTGCCTCGCAGCAAAGTCGCGACCCTCAGGCGAGTCGCCGGCTTGGAACAATACCGGACGCAGTTGGGCACTGGCCGGAATTGTCCCGGTGTAGTCCACATCGTAGTGACGACCACGGTGATGTACCGGCGATCCTTCCCAGATTTGGCGCACCGTCCGCACGAAGTCTTCAGCGTGCGAATAGCGTTCGTGATGCTCTAAGTACCCGCCTCGGCGGAAGTTCGCTCCGGTCCACGCGTTATGGGTGGTGACAATGTTCCACGCTGCCCGGCCGCCTGAAATCAGATCCAGTGAGGCCAGTCGGTGGGCCAGGTCCGCCGGATCGTTGTAGGTGGTGTTTTGCGTGGCGACCAGGCCGATCTTGCTTGTCACCGCGGCCAGGGCGGCAAGCATCGTTTGGGCATCGGGGCGACCGGCGACATCTAGTTCGTGAATGGACCCGAGGTGTTCGCGCAGGCGTAAACCTTCACCGAGGAAGAATGCGCTGAATAGGCCCCGTTCTGCGGTCTGCGCGAGTTGGCGGAAGGAGGCGAAGTCGGTCTGAGAGCCCGAGGCCTCGCTACGCCAAATGGTCGAGGAGTTCACGCCCTGAAAGAAGACGCCGAATCGTAGTTGGTTTTGCTTGCTCATGATGCCTCCTGGAAACGATTTTTGGCCACCGGCAACCCGAAGGATTCACGCAAGGTGTTTCCTACAGGTGCCAGTAGATTGCTGTGCTTGAGTTCTGGTAGTACTTCTTCGATCAGTACCTGTGAGTCCACGCGCAGATCCCCTGGGAACAGGTGCACGAGGTGCCGGCGTTGGTCCCCCGGATTCGCGGTGGCTTCAGCGAACCTGGTGAGGAAATCGGTGAGCTGCTTGGGGGTGCCGGTGAATTCAGCGCGTTCGGTAGCTTGCACGCCCTGGGCGGCTAAGCGCCGCGCCCCGGTCTCGGTTGCGGTATCCAAGTAGACGTCCAGGTCAATGGCGACCGCACCCTTCCTACTGGCGATCTGAGCTTGGGCCAGTAGTTCGTCGAGATTCGCGCCATTGAGTTTCACCACGTCGGCACCGTTCAGGCGGCAGTGCTGCAATCCCTCATCGGTGAACAATGGTGCTGGGGCAATGATCGGCAGTTGTCCCTGCGGTGGGCGAGGGGTAATGGCCGGGCCCTTAACCGAAAAGCTCTTTCCCTGAACATCTGCGTAGTGCAGTTTGTTGGCATCTAGGTAGCGTCCGCTGGAGACATCGCGGATGACGGCGTTCTCTTCCCAGCTGTCCCAGAGCCGACGGTGGGTGGTGATGACATCCGCTGCTTCGGTACTCAGCTCGTGAACGGGCAGGGGTTCGCGGCCCACTGCCTGTGCCCGCACCGAGTCGTTCTGTGTCTCTAGGATCCATCCGGCGCGGCCCCGAGAAATGATGTCGAGGCTGGCCAGCTGGGTGGCGGTATGGAAGGGCTCGGTAAAAAGCGCATCAATCACGGGGATCAGCGCAATTCTCTGCGTCTTCGGTGCGCTGAAGCTGGCCCGTTGTACCGCATCGAGCAGCCCGTCGGCGGAGAAACTGACCGCGTGGAAACCAGCGTGTTCAGCCTCTTGTGCGTAGTTAGCCGAATCATTCGGATCGTTACCGGCGCCGTCAAGGTTCAGGGCCAGCAGCAAGGAGCGATCGCTCATCGTGCATACTCCTTTTCTGGGGTGTTTTCTTGGGTGTTGTTCAGCTGTGGATCGTGCTTCGTCCACAGTGTTGTCTGGGTATCAACTAGTGGGATGACTTCTTTGGCGAAGCGCTCCAAGGTCTGGAGTTGGGCTTCAAAGGGCTGGGTAGTTGGCAGTGAGATGGACTGCAGATCATGGCCAAAGCTTCGGTGATAATCCAGGATCTTCGCGGCCACAAATTCTGGGCTACCCACCAAGAGCGGACCTTCTTCAACCGCGTGCTCGATGCTGCGATACGGGGTGTTATTCCCGGGCACATCGCGGCGGCTGGTCAGCGCCTCATACACCGGACCAAATTCTTTGATCGCCGCTTTGGTGCTGTCGGCCAGGTACACGCCACCGGCCCCACTTCCGGAACCGATGTAGCGGTGGGCTAGATCGTGCCCTGCCTGTTCATACGCAGTTTTGTAATGGTCGATCAGCACCTTGTAGTTCTCTTTAGGCTGGATCGCATTAGCGGAGAACAACGGGTCCCCGTGCTTGGCGGCAAGTTCTGCTGAACGCAAGGAGGTCGCCGAGCCGTGCCAGATACGCACCTTGTGTTGGAAGGGGCGAGGGCTGGTGGTGACCTGTTCCAGCGGTGTACGAAAACCTCCGGTGAAGTCCACCGGGTCCTGAGCGAAGAGCCGGGCGAGCAACTCGTAGTTCTCCTCCAACAAGTCCCACTGGTCCTCCACCTTTTTGCCAAACATCGGGAAGTGGGCTGCCTCGTTGCCTTTACCGATGCCCAGTTCCAGGCGTCCATGGCTGAGCTGATCCACGGTGGCAAAGTCCTCGGCCACGCGCACCGGGTCAAGGATGGACAGCACGATCACCCCGGTGTGCAACCGAATTGTCTGCGTTCGTGCGGCGATCGCCCCAAGAACTACCGCCGGTGAGGAGGAGATGAACGCTCCGGCATGACGCTCGCCTACCGAGAAGGAATCGAAGCCGAGCTCTTCGGCGCGCACGGCGGTCTCGATCACCTGCTCAAAGCGTTGCGCGGTCGTTACTTGTAGTCCGGTGATCGGATCGTCCTGATGCGGGATGATGTCGAGAACCTGGAAGCGCATTATTTACCCTTGTAGTTCGACGCGGTGATGGTTTCAGATTTCTTCAGGCCTTCTTCGCTCAGGTTCCAGCGATCAAGCACCTTGGCGTAACTACCGTCCGCGATCGTCTCGTTGAACGCGGCGGTGATCTGCTCGGCGAGATTATTTCCTGCCTTGGTAGTGGCCGCGACCAGGGTTTCGTTGGGCCATCCGGCGTTGATCTTGCCCACGACCTTCAGGTCATCGCGCTGATTCTCGCGGTACACCGTAGAGGGGTAGGGTGCAATATTCAGGTCGATGCGTCCCGAGGAGAGCGCCAGAATGGTGTCGGCCTCGCTGGAGTAGTACTGCAATTCAGCCGGGGCCTTGCCCTTGGCCTCTAGTTCCTTGTTCCAGGCCAGCAGAATCTTTTCTTGATTCGTCCCCGAGCCCACCGCGATCTTCTTTCCCGAAATATCATCGGCACCCGTCACCGTGAAATCGCTATCCGCCTTCGCTTCAAAGCCCATGTAGGCGGCCCGGTAGGTGGAGAAGTCGAACTTCTTAACGCGATCCGCGTTCACGCCGACATTGGAGAAGACCGCTTCAAATTCGCCGGATTCAGTCTTGAGCGGCCAGTTCTCCCAACTGGTGACCTGCAAGTCCAGTTCGAGCCCGAGCTTGTCGGCCACCAACTGTGCCAGGTCAACTTCGGTGCCGATCACGGTTTTTTCGTCGGTGGCGTGGAAGGAGAGCGGGACGGATCCAGCGGTGGTGGCCACCGTCAGCTTGCCGTCCTTCTTAATGTCCTCCGGTACCGCGTCGGCGAGCTTTTGGTCTACCTCGGTGCGGATACGATTCTGCTCCGGCGAGGTGTTATAGGTGGTTCCTTCAGCATTAGTGGTGTCGGTGGAGGGCGACGGTGCCGCTGCTCCCGGGTCGGCGCAACCGGCCAGAGTCAACAGGCCTACCGCGGTGAGCGCCGAAACTGCTACGTACTTTTTCATGATGCGAGTCCTTGAGTGTGATGCTGTAGATGTTGCGTTAGATATTGAAGGCCGGTTCGATGACCCTGGAGAGGAAGGATTTGGTGCGTTCATTGCGCGGATTCCCCAGAATTTCCGCTGGAGTCCCTTCCTCCACGACCCGCCCGCCATCCATAAAGAGGATCCGGTCGGCCACATCCCGGGCGAAACCGATCTCATGGGTCACAATGATCAGCGTGGTCCCCGACTTGGCGAGGTCTTTAATAACTTCGAGCACTTCGGTGACCAGCTCAGGGTCCAGCGCACTGGTCGGTTCATCAAAGAGCACCACCTTGGGATCCAAGGCCAACGCCCGGGCGATCGCAACGCGTTGTTGCTGCCCGCCGGAGAGCTGTCGCGGATAGGCATCGGCCTTATCGGCCAGCCCGACACGGGCCAAGAGCTGCTTGGCGCGGGCTACCGCCGTGGCCTTGGTTATGCCCTTGGCGTGGATCGGCGCTTCGATAATGTTCTGCAGTGCGGTGAGGTGACCAAAGAGGTTGAAGTTCTGGAAGACCATGCCCACGTCGGTGCGTTGGGCGAGAATTTCCGATTCGCGTCGTTCGTGCAATTTACCGTTGCGCACCTTGTAGCCGATCAGTTCCCCGTCGAGGCTGATGGTGCCGCGGTCGACCTTTTCGAGATGGTTGATGGTGCGCAGTAGCGTGGATTTGCCCGAGCCGGAGGGCCCAATGATCACCAGCACTTCGCCCGCGGCCACATCTAGGTTCACCTCATGCAGTACCTGTGTGGTGCCGTAGCTCTTATCCACCGATCGCACGGCGATAGCGCCACGGGTAGTGACTTCGTTCGTTGCCAGGCTCATGACTGTCCTTTCGGTGCGTTATTTGATGGGGTGCTCGATGCGGTGCTCGATGCGGTGCTACGAATCGGCGCATGCGTTGAGATAAAACTGCGCAGTTTTTGTAGCGGAGTGGGTGGCAGGGTCCGTAGTGCCCCGCGGGAGTAGTGGCGCTCGATGTAGTACTGCGCGATGCTCAGCACCGAGGTGATCACGATGTACCAAATGGTCGCCACCAGCAGCATCGGCAGCACCTGCTGTGTGCGGTTGTAGATGACCTGCACGGTATAGAACAGTTCCGAATAGGCCAGTACGTAAACGATCGAGGTCCCCTTGACCAGGCCGATGATCTCGTTGAAGGCTGTGGGCAAGATTGCGCGCATTGCTTGGGGAAGTACGATCCTGGTGGAGCGACGCCACCGTGGGATGCCCAAGGCCGTGGCCGCTTCGATCTGTCCCTGGTCGACCGAGAGAATGCCACCGCGAATGATCTCCGCACTGTAGGCGGCCTGGTTCAGCGTCAGACCCAACACGGCGGCGGCAAACTGGCTGATCAGGCTCGTAGTTTGGAATTCGGCGAAGGTGACGGAGGTGAAAGGCACGCCGAGGCGGATCGTTTCATACAGGTAGCCCAGGTTGTACCAAAGCAGTAATTGCACCAGTAGCGGGGTGGAGCGGAAAATCCATGAGAAGGTCCACGACACCGAGCTAAAGAGCGGTGAGCTCGACAGTCGCATCAACGCCAAAATGAATCCGAGCAGGAAGCCGAGGCTGCCGGAAATCAAGGTGAGTTTCAGTGTCTGGCCTAACCCACGCAGAATGGATTCGGCGGTGAACCATTGAGCCACTACGCCCCATTCCCAGCGTGGGTTACTCACCAGTGAATACAGCACCGCCGCGGCCAGTGCGGCAACGATCACGGTGCCCACCCAACGCCACGGATGACGGGCAGCCACCACGACATAGTCTGCGTAGTTCGGCGCGGTACTGTTCGGAGCGACGCTGTTTGGCGCGACGCTGTTTGCCACTTCGCCCTGATCGTCCTCTGCGACGCGTGGCTCCTGTACAGCCTCGGTGGCGGGTTGTTGCCCAGCGTGCGCGTCGGTGGTCTTTACTGCAGGTGGCATCTCTTCCTCCTTCATCTTCGGTGTTTGACTCACGCTAGAACGCAGTGAGGCGCCGACGCATCTGGCCGATTCACGCTGGTTCACCCAAAGACCTGATGTGACGAAATGACGATTCGTGACACCAACAACGACTGCGCTGTATCTCGTTTTGTGTCTTTGCGTGGCTGGTCGTTCCCCCATGCGTCCTTGCAAGTCAGCGAACTAGCTACGCTGCAACGAGCACTCCTAATCTGGCGCTAAGCACAGATTCCACGCCCTGAACCGGCGGCGGGAGGGAGAACAATGACCGAACAACACATCGTCTTTATCGGCGGCGGGCCACGCACTGCGATGATTCTGGAGCGCATCAGCGCCAATCGCAGCCTGCTGGAGGACACCACGCTGCACCTTCATGTCGTCGATCCCTTCCCTGCCGGGGCCGGACGCATCTGGCGGGAAGATCAAAGCCCGCTGCTCAAACTCAATTCGCGCGCCGCGGATGTCTCGATGTTTACCGACGACTCGGTCCAATGCCTCGGACCGGCCAGACCTGGACCGGCCTTAGACCAATGGGTGCAACTGATTCGTGACGGCCAGTTACCCGATGCGCCTGCACTGTTGGATACCGACCCACTGCTTCGCGCCGAGGTCGCACACCTAGCTCCCGGTGATTTCCCGACCCGCCGGTTACAGTCCTGCTACCTGCGCTGGTTTTTCGCCCGGGTGCAGGCTTCCTTCACCGCGCCCGACACGATCGAAGTCCATCAGGATACGGCCGTGGATCTCCTGCCGGGCCAACGCACTCACCGGGTGATTCTCGCCTCGGGGAAAGAGATCCTCGCCGATCAGGTCGTCCTCGTCCAGGGCCATCTTGATGTTGCGTCGGACGCGGATGAACGCAGTGTTCAGCTTGCCGCTCATGCCGCCGGTGCCGATCATTTGGGCTATATCGCACCGTGCTACACCAACGACATCGACTTTCACGAACTTTCTGCTGGCACCAGGGCGTTGGTTTCGGGATTGGGCCTGGCCTTCACCGACCTGTTTGTCCTGCTTTTTGAGGGCCGCGGCGGTCGGTTTGAACCTACCGAGTCCGGTGCCCTGGAGTATATTCCTAGCGGTCAGGAACCTCAGCTACTGGTGGGGTCTCGGCGCGGGGTCCCCTATCACAGCAAGATCAGCAGCAGCACCAGTGCCCCGTTGACCAGTGCTTATCTCACCGAGGAAGCGGTCATTCAGCTGCATCAGCGCTATGGCGAGCTAGACTTTTTCGCCCATATCTGGCCATTGATCGCCAAGGAAACCGGGTATTTCTACTACCGTGAACTCTTCAGCGCGCACCAGGAGCATGTGAAAGGTAGCTGGGCCGACTTCCACGCAGCCTACGATTCGGTGTCCTGGTACTCCCCCGAACGTGCCAGCCTCGTCGCTAAGTTTGTCTCACCACAGCACCGGCTGGAATTTGAACAACTCGAATTCCCGTTGCCCGTGCCTCGACCGGTGCGAGCGCTTGCTGACACACAGCTCGATGCCATGGTGCGCTCACATATTGAAGAAGACCTTCGGCTGCGCGACTCACCGGATCATTCACAGTTCCAGGCACTCTTTTTTGGGTTGCTGCGCAGTTTTGTCACCCTACCGTTGGTGCACGAACTACTCAGCCAGGAGGGTCGCACCCAACTGGCCAGCTGGTGGCCCGGCTTCTTCAGCTTTGTTGATTCGGGCCCACCGGCCCACCGGCTACATGAACTTCTTGCCCTACATCGAGCCGGATTCATCAAGTTCTTAGGCCCGGAAACCAGTTTTGGTTTTGACGCGGAGCAACAGTTATTCAGCGCGCAAACCCTCGCCGGTCCCATCCACGCCCCGTGGCTGATCGAAGCACGCTTACCCACCACTGGAATCTCAACAAGCAACGATCCCCTGCTGGTCTCCTTGCTCCGTCGAGGACTGATCACCGAAGAGCCTGGAGGTTCAGGAAAAATGCATATCACCTCACTGCGCCAGGTCATTGGTCGCGACTCAAAAATCTACCGTTGGCTCTTTGCCACCGGCGCCGGGGTGGGCCGTTTCCAGGCGGGCGCCTTTTCGCGTCCCCACTCCAATTCGGCGCCTTTTGCCGACAGCGATGCCCTCGCCCGTGAACTGCTTTCCGCCCCCAAGACCATGAGTGGCTGGGAGTTAGCTGGAGCCATCGCGGAACATCATCGCAGCATCGCGTAGAAACGAGAAACACCTATGAGTACTCAGCTCACCGCCACACTCACCGCACACACCGTGTTGATCGGCGATCCGCGTCTTTCTGCGCTCTTTGCCGGACTCACGGAGGAATATACCCAGCGATATGGCGATCGTAATGGTTCGGTCGCTCAGGAACTTGAGCGTTTCCCGGCCCACGAATTCACTGCCCCACTTGGCCGATTCATCATTTTAGAAGAGGCTGGGCAGACGGTTGCTGGTGGGGCGCTGCGCCGCTACGACCAGCACACCGCCGAGCTCAAACGCATCTGGACCCACGAAGATCATCGGCGTCGTGGTCTGGCTCGGCGCGTTCTAGTGGAATTAGAACTCGCCGCGGTTGATTTGGGTTATACCCAGATCTACCTGACCACCGGACCGCGCCAGCCAGAAGCGCTTAAGCTGTATCTGAACGCCGGCTATCAGCCACATTTTGATCTTGACGCCGCTCTGGAGAGCATCGAGCATCTGCCCTTCACCAAGCAGTTGCCGACCACCAGCGCTGGTGCCACCATAGGAGTATGAAGGACCCGCAGAAGAAGGATGCCGCGTTGAACGCTGCGCGGTATCAAATGGAGCAAGCCGGTGACATCGAGTTGCCGGACGATGAATACGCCCAGGCCACCGGCATGGCACCGGTGGTGAAGAACAAGACTCCCCTGCAATTACACGCCGAGGATGAGGCTTGGGAAGTGGCTAATTCGGTGCTCGATGAGGCATTTGCCCGCGGCGACTTTGAGAATTTAGCTCTCGCCGGGCAGAAAATCGATCACATCACCAACAATAACGATCCCGACTGGTGGCTCTCCTCGATGATGCGTCGTGAACAGCTTACCGGTCTGGGCCCACCGGCATTGACCCTGAGGGTGGAAGACGAGCAGATGCAGCAAACTCTGGATCGATTCTCCACGCCGAGCCAGGTTCGCGCCCATATTGAGGACTTTAACGCCCGGATTATCGAGGCCCGACGCCAACTTTTAGGCGGCCCGCCGGTGATTACTGCCTTGCGTGATGCCACCGCTGAGGTTCTCGAATGGCAAGAACGCCGCACCAGCACCGAGCAATCGGCGCCGGAGAAACCCGCAAAGCGTCGTTGGTGGCAGCGCAAAAACTAGCGCTTAACACCAAGCTTGCTGAAACCCGTGTTTAACGGCAAAAGCCGCCTTCCGAAAAGGAAGGCGGCTTTTGTTTAGAGACTTGCTGGTCTTACCAGGAAGACTTGGTGATGCCCGGAAGCTCACCACGGTGTGCCATGTCGCGGAAGCGAACACGGGAGATACCGAACTTCTGGAAGGTACCGCGTGGGCGACCGTCGATCGAGTCGCGGTTGCGAACGCGTACTGGCGAAGCGTTGCGTGGCAGCTTCTGCAGGCCTACGCGGGCTGCTTCACGAGCCTCGTCAGTTGCATTTGGATCTACAAGGGTCTTCTTCAGTTCGAGGCGCTTTTCAGCGTAACGCTCGACAATGACCTTGCGCTGTTCGTTCTTTGCGATCTTGGACTTCTTGGCCATGTCTTAGCGCTCCTCTCGGAATTCAACGTGCTTGCGGACTACTGGATCGTACTTCTTCAGAACCATGCGGTCTGGGTCGTTACGACGGTTCTTACGGGTTACGTAAGTGAAACCGGTGCCAGCGGTGGACTTCAGCTTGATGATCGGACGTACGTCCTTATCCTTCTTTGCCATCTTAGAGCTTCACACCCTTCGCAATCAGGTCTGCAACAACAGCGTCGATTCCACGAGCATCGATGAGCTTGATGCCCTTGACCGAGAGGGTCAGGGTCACCTTGCGGCGCAACGAAGGCACGTAGTAGGTCTTCTTCTGGATGTTCGGATCGAACCGACGCTTGTTGCGGCGGTGCGAGTGGGAGATGCTATGTCCGAAGGCCGGAGTAGTACCGGTTACCTGGCAAACAGCTGCCATGATCACTCCTCAGTTAGTTAGTAGTAAAATTCGGCGGTACTCGCGCACAGTGCCCATACCTAAATATCGACACCGCTTGATGCGTTATGAGTCCCGCCAACCAGTGAAACACCGTTAATACTGCACACTAGGAAGGTAACCAGGCTGGGTGAGAACCAACCGAAGAGCCTTAAAGTATGTAAGTCGGTGAACTTCGCAACCGGTCGAGCAATTTCCCCGTACTCAGTTGGCCACGATATTCGGTATTACGGGCAACGCGTCGCTGTTCCACCGTGAAACGGCACAACAACACACGCGATTAACGCCTGATTAGCTTATCGAGAATTCCTCAGTGTTCCAAATCGGTGGCGCCCGGCTTTAAGATCCAATGATCCTGGTCCAACGAGGTGGTTACCTTGCGCATAATCGCTGCCAGATTCTTAACGTCCTTGTCATCAAGGGGATCGAACAAAAGTGCTCGAACAGAAGCCACGTGATGAGGCGCCATCGCCACCACAGCATCCCACCCGGCATCCGTTAATGAGGCGATTTTCACACGTGCATCTTCCTCGGATTGTTCACGCACGACCCAGCCACGACTCTCCAGCTTCTTAACCACATGCGACAGACGCGAGAGTGAAGCACTGGTATGTGACGCCAAATCGGTCATCGACAATTTCCGATCCTCGGCCTCGGAGAGCATGGCCAACATGTGATAGTCGAAAAGCGTGATGCCCTCCAAGCCTTGCAGGTCAGAATCCAAGGTCGCCGGAAGCAGGGTCATGACTGTTTGTAATCCCAACCAGGCGTCGCGTTCCATCTGAGAGAGCCACACGGGATTTTCGCTCATGAAGTTTCCATTCGTTCAAGGCCTGCTGCAACAGGACATCAAGGTACCAGTCTCGTAGACAATACAGTGTCAAGCTAGGTATCCGCCGAAAACATGCCCCAGCACACCCAGAAACGGGCCCGTTCCCGGGCCCGTGCTCCTAGGCGTTCTCCAACTGCTTCTTCCTTCGGTAACTGATCACCTGGCCGATAATGACCACCAGTAGCGCCACGATGAACATGGCCGAACCGATCACATTGGCCTGAGGCGGGATGCCGCGGGTGGCCGAAACGTAAATGAACTTCGGGAAGGTTTGGAAGGATCCCGAGTTGAAGTTGGTGATGATGAAATCGTCAAAGCTCATGGCGAAGGACAAGAGTGCAGCCGCCACGATCCCCGGTAGCAACAAGGGAAAGGTAATTTTCCAGAAGGCTGCCTGTGGCGAGGCATAAAGATCCGCGGCGGCCTCTTCCAAACGCGAGTCCAGCGAAGACACCCTGGCCCGCACGGTCACGATTACAAAGGACATACAGAAGACCACGTGAGCGATCACGATCGTCGTGTAGCCTAGCTCCCACCCCAGGTTCAAAAATTGTGCCAGCAACGAGGCACCGAGCACCACTTCTGGGGTGGCCAGTGGCAAGATGATCAGCACATCGGTGAGTTTGCGGAAACGGAACTTGTACCGCACCAGACCGATCGCGATCCCCGTGCCCAGAGCGGTGGCAATCACCGTGGCCACCACGCCGATCTGTAAGGAATGAACCAAGGATTCGCAGACCGCCGGCGCCCCGCAAGGATTAAGCCAGTTATCCAGGGTGAAGCCCTGCCACTGCAGATTGGCTCGACCGCCATCGTTAAAGGAGAAGACAAAGATATAGGCGATCGGCACCAGCAGGTAGATGAAGGCCGCGCCGCCAATGATTGGGATGAGCCAGCGTCCAATGTTTTTCACGCTACATCAGCTCCTTAGTGCCGAAGCGGCGAATATAGATCGTGACCAGGATCAGGATCGAAATCATCAAAATGAAGCTCAAGGCAGAGGCCCCTGGGTAGTCGATGACCTTAAAGAACCGTGAATCGATAACCTGTCCGATCATCGTGGTGTCGCGGTTATTACCCAGCAGCGCAGAATTCACGTAGTCGCCGGCGGCCGGGATGAAGGTCAGCAGCGTTCCGGCAAAAATGCCCGGGGCGCTCAGGGGCAGGGTGACTTTGGTGAAGGAAGTGATCGGGCTGGCGTAGAGGTCAGCGGAGGCTTCCAGTAAGCGGGTGTCGAGTCGGCCGAGGTTCGCGTAGATCGGCAACACCATAAATGGCAGGAAGTTGTAGGTCAGGCCGGCGACCACTGCGAAAGGTGTGGCGGTCAGGTGCCCGTCCGGCGGCAGGATCGCGATGAATTTCAGGCTTTGGGCGATGAAGCCTTCATCAGCCAGGATCTGTTTCCACGCCTGGGTGCGCAGGATGAAGCTGGAGAAAAATGGGGCGATCAGCAGGACCAGCAAAATGCCCTGCAGCAGGGTTCGTTCGCGCAGTCGCACAGCGACCAGGTAGGCCATCGGGAAGCCGATCAGCAGGGCGAGCACCGTGGCGATTAGCGCGAACCAGAAGGAACGCAACAGTTCTGGCCAGTAGGCAGAGAGCACGGTGGCGTAGTTGCTCAGTTCAAAGCCGGGAACAAATTCGCCGATCTCCGCCCCGGGTGGTTTGACGTACAAGCTCATCGCCAGCAGAACCACCACGGGGAGGGCAAAGAACAGTGTCAGGACCAGCAGGCCCGGTGAAATCAGGTAAATCCCGGTGCGGTTTTTGCGTTTTTCAGCGCGGATCTCGTCCTTACTGCGCAGTTCCACACTCATGATTCGACTCCCGCGTTCACGCTTTCATCGCCGGCCAGCCCGAAGGAGTGTTCGGCGTCCCAGGCCAAAAAGACGGTGTCGCCTTCTTGGGCGGGCTGTTGTCCGCGGTTCTGTGAGAAGGTGCCGATCAGCCCCACCTGCTCCACCTCGACCAAGTATTCGGTGGTGGTGCCGGTGAAGGACACGTCGATCACGGTGCCCGATAGCTGGTTGGCACCGGCCGCGGCTACCCGGTCGATCGTAATTTTCTCCGGTCGGACCCCGAGCACCACCTCACCCGAAGTTTGCACGGCCCGGTTGGCGGGTAACAGGATGGTGTGTGAGGCCACGTTCACGCTGAGCATGCCCTCGGATTCGCCGGTGACCGTACCGCGCATCAGGTTGGATTTGCCCAGGAAGTTCGCGACGAAGGCGGTGCGTGGCAGTTCATAAAGTTCGCGCGGTGGGCCCATTTGTTCGATCCGCCCGCCGTTCATCACCGCGACAACGTCGGCCATGGTCATGGCTTCTTCCTGATCGTGGGTGACGTGGATGAAGGTCAACCCCACCTCGGTCTGGATCTTTTTCAGTTCCAGCTGCATCTGCCGGCGCAGCTTCATGTCCAGTGCACCCAGTGGCTCATCAAGCAGCAGCACCTGTGGGCGGTTGACCAACGCGCGGGCCAGGGCCACACGCTGTTGCTGGCCACCGGAGAGCTGGGCGGGTTTGCGGTTGGCCAGGTGCGAAAGTTCCACCAGTTCCAGCCCGGCCTTCGCCTTGTCCATCGCCTGCTTATCCTTTTTACGCTTCAGCCCAAAGGCCACGTTTTCCAGCACCGACATGTGCGGGAAGAGCGCGTAGGACTGGAAGACGGTATTGACCGGGCGGCGGTGGCTAGGTAATGCGGTGACGTCATGACCGCCGATCGAAATGCTGCCTTCGCTGGGCGCTTCGAGCCCGGCAATCATCCGCAGGGTGGTGGATTTACCGCAACCTGATGGGCCCAGGAGCGCGAAAAAGGTTCCTGAAGGTACGAGGAGCTCCAAATCTTCGACCGCGCTGAAGCTGGCGAAGCGCTTGGAAATGCCCGACAAGTGCAGATCAGCACCTGCACTCACGGTACTTGTCGTTCGTTCTGCCAAGGTAGTCATTCCCCTATCACTTCCTGAAAATTGTTCTGGACCGTGAGTCCGGCCTAGGCGCCGATCGCGTCTTGGAACTGTGAGCTGAGCGTGGATTCTTCATCCGCATCCAGTGAGCGGAAGACGTGCGCATGAGCCAGATCCTCATCGGTCGGGAAGATCAGCGGGTTGCTCACCAAGTCCGGATCGATCTTTTCCATTTCTTCCTTGGCGCCGACCACCGGGCAAATGTAATTCACGTAGGCGGCGACTTCGGCAGCCACCGCGGGGTCGTAGTAGAAATCCATCAGCTTCTCGGCGTTGGTTTTCCGTGGGGAGGCCACAGGCACCATGAGGTTGTCGCTCCAGAGGGTGCCGCCGGCCTCGGGGATCACGAACTCCCATTGATCGTCGTTCTCAAAGTTCATCTGGACCATGTCTCCGGACCAGACGATGCCCGCGATCGCGTCCCCGGAAATGAAGTCCTGCTTATAGGAGTTGCCCTTGACCTGACGGATCTGCCCGTTCTCGATATTTTGGCGCAGGGTATCGATGGCGGTGCCGAATTCCGATTCGCCCCAGGAACCGGTCAGATCCACACCATTTTGCAGCATCAGCAGACCCATGGTGTCACGCATTTCATCCAGGACCGTCACGCGGCCCTTCAACGCCGGGTCCCACAGGTCTTCCACGCTCTTCAGGCCCTTCGGATAGGCCTTCTTGTTCCAGGCGATGCCGGCATAACCGGTCTGCCAGGTTAGCGAGTGCTTGCGTCCTGGATCGAAGTCGACATTCTGCAAGCTGGGCAGGAGGTTGGCCGAGTTCGGGATGTTATCTAGGTTCAGTTCCTGGGTGTAGCCCTGACGGATCAGGCGTCCAGCCATCCAGTCGGTGAGCGTAATGATGTCCTGGCCGATGTCTTGGCCGGATTTCAGTTGGCCCTGGATCTTGCCGTAGTAGGAGTCGTTGCCGTCGATGTCTTCCGCGTAGTTGACCTTGATTCCGGTTTCTTTGGTGAAGGCATCCAGGGTTGGGTAGGTCTTCTTTTTGTCGTCGTAGTCCAGGTACAGGGTCCAGTTGGCCCAGTTCACGGTGGGATCGGTCTCGGAAATATCGGTGACTGCCACTTCGGTTTTGGTGCCGCTGCTTCCGCCGGTACCGCAGGCTGCGAGCAATCCGGTCAGACCAAGTGCCCCGGCAGTGGACAGCACGGATCGGCGGGAGAAGCTGCGCTGCCCCATGGCTTTCACCAGTGCGCGAATTTGTGGATCTTGCGGTAGTCGTTGCGAG
This sequence comes from Glutamicibacter sp. B1, assembly GCF_039602135.1. NCBI lineage: Bacteria > Bacillati > Actinomycetota > Actinomycetes > Micrococcales > Micrococcaceae > Glutamicibacter > Glutamicibacter ectropisis. The sequence continues at coordinate 2,726,967 of NZ_CP125942.1, forward strand.
TGCGACATGGCATTGGTCCTAACCTCGGGAAATGTGAGCTGTCACATACGGAAAGTGATGACGTTCATCCTGTCAGTTACACAAAACCCAAACAAGACCTAAACAAAAGATTCCCCAGATATTTAACGAATCCGAAACGAGAAACTTACAAAAATAACCCTTTCGCAACTGATTCAGTGCCTGTAGGGTCGGTTCAAAGCCCACAGACCCGAGGAGGTCGATATGACGTTACCCTCGCCTTCAGCGCAGGCCATCGACGAAATTTCCAAGGAGATCATCGAGCAGCTGCAGGAAGACGGGCGCCGATCCTATGCTGCGATCGGTAAAGCCGTCGGCCTGAGCGAGGCCGCTGTACGACAGCGCGTACAGAAGCTGGTCGAGAGTCGCGTGATGCAAATTGTCGCAGTCACCAATCCCTTGGAGCTGGGGTTTACCCGCCAGGCCATGATCGGAATCGTCGCCGACGATGACATCAGTGGCACCGCTGATCGCATTGCCGAGTTGCCCGAAGTCGATTACTGCGTCGTCACCACCGGAAGTTCCGACATCCTTGCCGAGGTCATCTGTTCCAACGACCAAGACCTGCTGCGAGTGATCGAAACCATCCGCGGGATCCACGGAGTGCACAGCACCAACACCTTCACCTACCTTTCACTGAAAAAACAGGAATACAACTGGGGAACACGATGAACACACCACGTGGCACCGATCGTCAGCAAGCAGCTCGCGATCACCTCTGGATGCATATGGCCCGACATTCCGGAATCTCAAACGGGGCGCCGGTCCCGATTATTTCGCGCGGCGAAGGGCACAAGATTTACGACGACGCCGGACGCGAGTACTTCGACGGACTGGCCGGACTTTTTGTGGTCAATGCCGGGCACGGACGGGCCGAGCTGGCCGAAGCCATGGCAAAACAGGCCGAAAAATTGGCCTTCATGCCATTGTGGTCCTACGCCCATGAACCAGCCATTGACCTGGCTGAACGCCTCGCTGGCTATGCGCCGGGCGATCTGAACCGCGTCTTTTTCACCACCGGCGGCGGTGAAGCGGTGGAGTCGGCCTTCAAACTGGCTAAACAGCATTTCAAAATGAAGGGCAAGCCGGGTAAGACCAAGGTCATCTCTCGTGCTTTGGCCTACCACGGCACCCCACAGGGCGCGTTGGCCATCACTTCCCTGCCGGATATGAAAACTCCATTTGAGCCGCTGGTGCCTGGCACTTTCCGAGTGCCGAACACCAATTTTTACCGGGCGCCTGAGATGTTTGCCGACAATGAGAAGGACTTCGGGTTGTGGGCCGCAGAGCGCATCCGAGAAGCCATCGAATTTGAAGGCCCGGACTCCGTGGCCGCGGTCTTCCTGGAACCCGTGCAGAATTCCGGTGGGTGCTTCCCGCCGCCTCCGGGATATTTTGATCGGGTGCGCGAAATCTGCGACGAGTACGACGTACTGCTCGTTTCTGACGAGACCATCTGCGCTTTCGGGCGCATTGGATCGATGTTCGCGTGCAATGACTTTGGGTATGTTCCCGACATCATCACCTCCGCCAAGGCGTTGACCAGTGGTTACGTGCCGCTGGGCGTGATGGTCGTTTCCGACAAGCTTTTTGAACCCTTCACCAAGGGTGATACCACGTTCTACCACGGCTACACCTTCGGCGGACATCCGGTGGCCGCAGCGGTCGCCATGGCGAACCTCGATATTTTCGAGCGCGAAGGGCTGAACGCGAATGTGAAGAACAATGCGGATAACTTCAAAGCGACGCTGAGCAAGCTGACCGATCTGGATATCGTCGGCGATGTGCGCGGTGCCGGGTATTTTTACGGGATCGAACTGGTCAAAGACAAAGCCACCAAGCAGACCTTTAACGACGATGAGTCCGAACGTCTACTGCGTGGCTATCTCACTCCTGCCCTGTGGGAGGCGGGTTTGTATTGTCGTGCCGATGACCGTGGCGACCCGGTCATCCAGCTGGCCCCGCCGATCACCATCGGACAACCGGAATTTGATCAGATCGAATCCATCCTCCGTTCGGTACTCAGTGAGGCTGCGAACAAGATTTAGAGCTAATGGCCCGCAGAAACCTGCGGGCCATAAATCTGCACGTCAGCGTCATATGAAGCGCCAAATCTTCACTGTTTGTCGCTCAATTGGTGCTTTGTGTCATAGGCCACTAGTCTGTGGACTAAGACGATGTAGATCGCCTTTGGAAGATGGCAGGAAGCTCATGACTTTGGAACCGACCAGAATCAGGCTTGCACGGGAACGTGCAGCGTTGAGCCGCTCTGCTCTGGCTACGTCACTGGGCATCAATGAGCGGGAACTGGCACATGCCCCGGAGCAGCTCAGCCATCGGTTAGCCGAGTTGCTGGATTGCTCCCCCACCTATTTCACGCTGCCCGCAACCTGTGGCATAGATACTGAACGGATGTTTTTCCGAAGCCCACGACGTACCAGTACCGTGCAAAAACGTGCTGCGGCCGCGGTCGGGCGCACCGGCGTTGATCTGTATCGCCTGATCACCCAAAACTTTGCTTTACCAGAGACCGAAGTACCGGACCTGACCGGTTACAGCTTTGCCGAGGCAGCCGTGCAATTGCGTCTTGATTGGGATCTTGGTTGCGGGGCTTTGCCCGATATGATGCACCTGCTCGAATCGCACGGAGTTCGCGTGTTGAGCCTTCCACCGGAGCTGGATGCGGTGAAAACTTTCAGCTTCTGGGAAGACGGCCAGGCCTTCATCTTCCTAGCCTCGATGTCCGCTGTGGCCCAGCGTTTCGCGCTCGCCCACGAATTAGGACACCTGCTTTTGCATTCCTCCTTGGGTGAGCAAGGCGAACAACTGGCGGCCGCAGAGTTAGAAGCAGATCAATTTGCCGCGCAGCTTTTATTGCCGGCGTTGTCCTTACAAGTGCGGGTGTCCGACTCGTTGCAGATCCCGCAACTGCTGAGGCTCGAAGAACACTTCGGGGTGCCGGCCGGCGTGATTCTCACTCATAGTCGGGCTTGCGGAGTGATTAGTGCCGAGACTTATTGCTGGCTCTTCCAGGAGTTGTCTTTGGAGGCACCGGCGGACGTGCAGCCGGTGACATCTCGAGTCTTCTCCTTGGTGTTCCCCTCCCTGCAGTTGGATCATCGCACCAGTACCTCGGTGATCGCCCGCGAGTTGGGGCTGCGTGAGCAGCACATCCATGAACTGACTTTTGGGCAGGCTTTTGTGCTGTTGGCGGGGCAGAATCAGCAAGAGCCTGGAGAAGTGCATCGCGGTCACCTGCGCGCACTGTAACGGTAGCTTGAGGGGCGGGGCAGCGTTAGCTAGGGCTCGACGATTTCAACAGTCAATGTGCCTGCACGCCATTTCGCGGTCATCTCTTGCGCCAACGCGTCGCTGGCTAGGGCCTGTTCAGGGGTCATAAAGTAGGTGTTGACGCGTAATTCTTGCTTGGGGTCAAGGTCCGGTGATAACAACACCATGGGTCGGCAACCTGGGATTTTGACTGCGTGGAAGAGTCCGCAGTGCCTCTCGACATGGTGGACCGGGCAGCACAGGGCTGCCGAGTGGATGTCGGTGCATCCGCCCCTCTCCCACGGATCAAGATGGTCCAGCTCGCAGCGTTCGACGGGCATGGCGCAGCCCGGATAAGCGCAGCCTTGATAGGCAGCACGGATCGTTCGGCCTTGGGCTTTGGTGAACAGTCGTTGGGTGCGTCCCAAGTCGAGTGGCAGAGATTTGCCATTAAGAATCACCGGATAGATTCCGGCATTGCACATAGCGGTGCGCGCTTCTCCCGGTGAGAGCATGAGCCCGGAGGAACTTACCGCGTAATTTGGTGCCCCTTGAAGCATTTTCTCGTAGTCCAATATGACACTGACCTGCGCGGTAGCTAGTCCCGCATGGTTGGATCCCGGTGGCTGGCCCGCTCGGTGATCGCTCGCTCGATGATCTTTGAGAAGTAGGGCCATGAGGCCGATGAGTCGTCGGCGTTCGGGTTTCAAGTCTTCCCAGGCTGGGGTGGATTCACCCCGAGTGCTTGCGGCCTCGACATCCGATTCCATTTCAGGTGGGTCCGTGTCTGGATCGGCATCTGGGTCGGCGGCAGAGTCCGGGTCCGTGTCTGGATCGGTGTCTGGGTTGGAGGCAGAGTCTTGTGCAGGTTCCGGAATAGGCGGGAGGTCGTCTTCTTCGCGGGCCCAGTCGGGTTTGGTGGAATCATCGTCCCACCCCTCGCCCTTTTCGCCGGTGATTTCAGCTTCAGCTTCCTGCAGACCTTGGCGGTCACCGGCCTGCGTGGCCGGGTTACCTGTGCCAGCGAAATGGGCCTCGATCACGGCGGCCTGGGAGGGAAGAACGCGCAGAATGTATTCGATCAACCCACGGCGGGTACCGCGTCGGAAGAGACCGACTTCGTCCAGCAGTGCTTTGAGCGGACGTTTACCGGCTTTGACCTGGGCGACCATGTTGGCGATGTGTTTGCGCGCAGATTTAGGGTCGCTGTGGATCAGTTGGTGGGCATCGGACTGCAGCTGCTGTTTTTGTTCCGCCCCGGCAGCACCGTCCGGCAAGTCCTTGCGGGTGGAGTGCAGTTTGAGTGCGGTGGCGGCCACCAGGCGCGGATCAAGGGCCGGATCGGCAAAGTCGGTGGCCAGTTCCGTCAGCCACGGGTCGATCGGCTGACCGGAATCGTCCACGCCGCCAATCAGGCAGTCGGCTTGAACCAGCCGATCGTGGGCGATGTTGCGCGGGATATCTAACCAGTCCTGCATGAAGGAACGGGCCGAGTGGAAGGCGGTGCGTCCGGCGGTGGTGTGGCCTTCCGCGGCGGCGAAGTTGGACTCGGTGGGCTCCGCGCCGGCTTGGGCGACGGCTTGCAGGGATGGTTGGTCGAGCTTGTGGGCACCGCTGCGGCGTACCGCATGGGCCATGTGGATTTGCGCACGGGCTTGTTCGGCACCCAACGCCTCGATCAGCATCCCAAAACAGGCCGCATGCCCGGGTGATAGTTGCGGGTCGCTGAGCACAGCGGTGGCCGAGGCGGTCAGTTCTGCCGCGACGGACAGATTCGCGAGGGCTTGGGCGGTGGCTGTGCTCATGTCCCCCAGAATGCCGGTGATCGAGGGGTCGGCCGCCGGTCCGGGATCGAACTGTGGATAACGCGAGGCACTCAGCCGTGCAAGCGGTACCAGAGCAGTGCCACCTGCAAGCTGGCGCGGGATTCGGCCGAGTCCAACCCCACGCCGAGTTTGGCTTCTAGTTTGGCCAGCCGGGCGTAGAGGGTGGGCCTTGAGAGGTAGCCTGCCTTGGCCAACGCGGACTTGTTGCCGCTGTGCGCGAGATAGAGTTCGAGCAGATCAAGGGCTGGTTCATCGAGGGGGTTGAGCAGTGCGCCGAGTTCGGCGTGGGCGAAAGTGCGCAGGCGAGGATCGTTGCCCATCGAGGAGAGCACCCCGCGCAGGCGCAGATCGGCGAAACGGTAATAGGGCCGGGCGCGGGTGGGCAGGTTCGGCACAATTTCAGCGACCTGGGAGGCCTGTTCGAGTCCGGCGATCGCGGTCGCGAGCGTACCTTCGGGGCCAATGCCGATAGCGACCGGATCGGTAAGTTGTTCGGCCAGCCGGCGGGTGAATCCTTGCAGGGTGGAGTCGGTCAGTTCGCGGGCGCGCACCGGGATGAGCAGCGCGAGGTAACCGGGTTTGAGCAGGCCAGCGAGGATGCCTAGGTGCAGGGTGTCAGCGAGCTGATCGAGCACTTCTAACAGGGCACGGTCAGCCAGTTGCGTTTCGGTGGCGCTGGCAGCGGCGGCGGTGGAGATGACCACGGGAACATAATAGGGCGCTGAGGCCAGGCCGAGGGCTTGGGTGCGAATGGCGAGTTCTTTTTCGCTGTACTGGTGTCCGGCGGCCAGTTCGTGCAGGGTCGCGGTGCGGGTTTGGTAGAGCAACTCCCGTTCGTCGCGCCCGGAAAGGCGGGCAATGGTCAGCGCCTGTCCGGCGCGCTCCAGGACCATCGCGGCCCGGTCGTCATCGGCCAGGTCGGCGGGGATGATGAGCCGGCCCCAGCGTCGCCGGGCAGCCCCTACCGGAGTTTGCAGCCAGTCTTCTGCCCCGGTGGCACGCCCGGTGTGCTCTAGGAAGCCGACAAATTTGGAGCGGTTGATCCAGTCTTCGAGCTGGGCTTGGGCGTGGGCGAGCACCCGGTGGCGGACATCTTCGAGCACTACCGGGGCGTTCAGCAGTTGCGCGGTGCTCGAAACGATCTGGGCTTCGTCGGCTTCGCTCAGGGACAGCTCGGTGTAGATTTCGTGCACGGTGCGCGAGAATTGCACGGCTTCGAGCTGTTGGGCCACGAGTAGTTGGTGAATGACCTCGGTGATCGCCACAAAGCGGGTGCGGCGGCGCAGGACGATGACCGGTAGGCCCAGATCTGAGGCGTTGATGCTGGTGCCACTGGTGTCTTCGATGATCACCGCGACCACCCCGGCACCACGCAGTGCGCTGATGAAGGCGCGCACGTCGTTGACATTGCGTAGCGTGCTGAGCACCAATTCGCCGCCGGAGAGAAGCTCGATATTTTCGCTGGATTCAGTGACGTGGACCCAGCGCAGCTCGGCATCTAGTCCGTCGGCACACAGGATTTGTGGTTCGGCGGCCTGCACTACCGGCAGTTCTAGCACTTCTCTCACCGTCAGCATTTTTTACACTCCGTCATAGATCCTGAATAAATCATGACACAGTGACCGTGTTCTAGCTCATAGTGATGACCCATGATGAAGACAAGCCAATGAAGATACGTCCATAAACGTGAAAGGACCCCACGATGAGCACCACGCTAACCGATACCCTGCAGCACTGGATCAACAACGCGGCCTATTCGGCCGATGAGCGCACCGGAAAAATCTACAACCCAGCCACCGGCGAGGTCGCCCGCACCGTGCAGTTGGCTTCCAAAGCCACCACCGAGGTAGCGATCGCCGCGGCCGCCGAAGCTTTCCCCAAGTGGCGGGATACTTCCTTGGCTCGTCGCACCGCCATCATGTTCAACTTCCGCCAGCTGTTGGCCGAACGCAAGGGCGAACTGGCAGCCATCATTACCGCTGAACACGGCAAGGTACTCGATGATGCACTGGGCGAAGTAGCCCGCGGACTAGAAGTAGTGGAATTGGCCTGCAACGCTCCCTACCTACTCAAGGGCGAATACTCGCAGAATGCTTCCACAGGGGTGGATGTTCAATCCTTGCGCCAGCCGGTCGGCGTTTCGGCGATCATCTCACCTTTCAATTTCCCGGCCATGGTGCCGCTGTGGTTCTTCCCCGTGGCGATCGCCGCCGGTAACGCGGTGGTGCTCAAGCCATCGGAGAAGGACCCCACCGCATCGATCTGGTTGGCACAGCTCTTCGCCGAAGCCGGCCTGCCCGAAGGCGTGCTGAATGTGGTGCACGGGGACAAGGAATCGGTGGACACCCTGCTCACCGATTCGCGCGTGAACTCGGTATCCTTTGTCGGATCCACCCCGATCGCCCAGTACGTCTACTCCACCGGCACCGCCCACGGTAAGCGCGTGCAAGCCTTCGGCGGCGCAAAGAACCACATGCTCGTTTTGCCAGATGCGGATCTGGATCTGGCAGCAGACATGGCCGTCAACGCCGGCTTCGGTGCGGCCGGCGAGCGCTGCATGGCAATCTCGGTGGTCGTAGCCTTGGAGTCGATGGCCGATGAACTGGTAGCAAAGATCGCCGAACGTGCCAAGACCCTGCGGGTGGGTGATGGAACCCGCGGTTGCGATATGGGACCGCTGATCACCGGGGAACACAAGGCCAAGGTGGCCGGCTACATCGACGCTGGTGTTGAAGCCGGCGCTGAACTGGTGATCGATGGTCGCACCGGCACCGTGGATGCTGAGGGTGAAGGCTTCTTCCTGCATCCGACGATGTTCGATAAGGTCGGCACCGACATGTCCATCTACACCGATGAGATCTTCGGCCCGGTCCTCTCGGTGGTGCGTGTGGACTCCTTCAACGAGGGGATCGAGATCATCAACTCCTCGCCTTATGGCAATGGCACCGCGATCTTCACCAATGACGGCGGGGCGGCCCGACGCTTTGAAGACGAGATCCAAGTGGGTATGGTCGGAGTGAACGTGCCGATCCCGGTACCGGTGGGTTACCACTCCTTCGGCGGTTGGAAGGCCTCGCTCTTTGGCGACCAGCACGCGTACGGACCGGAAGGCTTCAAGTTCTTTACCCGCAATAAGGTCGTGACCAAGCGCTGGCTAGACCCTAGCCACGGTGGCATCAACCTCGGCTTCCCACAGAACGACTAGGAATATCATGAGCGAGCAATTGACCGAAGAAATTACCAGCAAGCAGATCGCCGCCGGCCAGCGGGCCTACGAGCTGGATCGTGAACATGTCTTCCATTCCTGGCAGGCGCAGGGGCCATTTAGCCCCATGACGATCTTGAAGACCGAGGGATCCTACGTGTGGGACGGTGAGGGCAATAAGCTCATCGACCTCTCCAGCCAGTTGGTGAACACGAATATCGGACACCAGCATCCCAAGGTGATCGCAGCGATCCAGGAGCAGGCGGGCAAGATCGCGACCATCGCACCCCAGCACGTGAATGATGCACGCAGCGAAGCGGCCCGACTAATCGCCAAGCACACCCCAGGTGAGTTGAACAAGATCTTCTTCACCAATGGTGGAGCCGATGCGGTGGAGCATGCGGTACGGATGGCCCGGGTACATACCGGCAAGCACAAGGTGCTTTCGGCCTACCGTTCCTACCATGGCGGCACCCACCTGGCGGTGAATATCACCGGTGACCCACGGCGTTTTGCTTCGGATCATGCCAGTGACGGCGTGGTGCATTTCTTCCCTGCCTACCCATACCGTTCCTACTTCAATTCCACGAGCCTTGAGGAGGAGACCACTCGGGCGCTCAAGCACCTAGAGGACACGATTCTGCTCGAAGGCCCGGGAACCATCGCTGCGATCATCCTCGAGTCCATTCCGGGCACCGCGGGCATTTATCTGCCACCTCCCGGATACCTTGAGGGTGTGCGTGAGCTGACTAAGAAGCATGGCATCGTGTACATCGCCGATGAAGTGATGGCCGGGTTCGGGCGCAGTGGCGAATGGTTCGCGGTAAACCACTGGGACATCACCCCAGACCTGATGACCTTCGCCAAGGGAGTGAACTCCGGCTATGTTCCATTGGGCGGTGTGGCCATCAGCCCGGAAATCTTTGAAACCTTCCGTGAGAGGGTCTACCCCGGCGGGCTGACCTACTCTGGCCATCCCCTGGCCTGTGCTGCGGCGGTTGCCACCATCACCGCGATGGAGGATGAGGGCCTGGTCGAGAATGCCAAACGCTTGGGTGAGCAGATCATTGGCCCGCGCCTGGCGCAGTTCGCCAAGGATCACCCTTCGGTGGGTGAGGTCCGTGGAACCGGGGTGTTCTGGGCGATCGAACTGGTGAAAAACCGGGAGACTCGTGAACCGCTGGCGGCCTATGGCGGCAGCAGCCCCGAGATTAACCAGGTGGTTGGTGCAGCGAAGAAGGCAGGTCTACTCCCCTTCGCTAACTTCAACCGATTGCACGTGGTTCCGGCGATGAATATTGAGGACGAGGTACTGATCGAGGCACTAGATCGTCTGGAGCAGGCACTGATCGTCGCTGATAGTTTCGTCGAATAAAGCAGTGAACCGGCAGGATGGCCCCGAGCTATCCTGCCGGTTCTCTTTTGTGGCAGCACCAGAATGCTTTACGTAATGATCAGCTACCAGTGAACTCACGCACCAGTAGTTATGCGAGTTATGAAATACTGATCAACAAAGCATTTTGTGCCATCTGCGGGAGGACGACAGTAATTATGGTAAATGGTGCGCCAGTAGGCGATCCGTTCCAACCACATCTGGAATGGGGCCTGAAGGCTTCGTTCGTTGGTTATATTTCTTCTCTGGCTGATGGTCGTATCGAAGCAAGCAACGGTGTGTGGCAGGCGGGCAATTCGTTGGTCTTCCCCGCCTCACCGGCTACTGATGTTCCTGATAATGAGGTCTGGTTCAAGGGCAATGTTTCCTTCTCCGGGCACGGGGGCATGATGAAACTTGAGTTGAACGAACCTCGCGTGGAAAACCACGGGGAAACCATCACGCTGACCATTGATACTGCCAATGATCGCGTTGCTATCGCTGAGCTGACCGAAACCACCGTGTCTCGGGCCTTCGGCTTGATCAAGACCCGTTTTTCGGCGGTCCTTACCGAAGAAGGCTCAAAACTATTCAACGGACAGTACCCAGCAGGCCAGCAGCTCGAAGATCTGGAAATCGTACTTCGCGGCTAGCACGCCCGAGCGTCGCTACGAACGCTCAAGCAACACGTCCGATAAATAGTGAGGGGCTTCGCTCGTGAACCCATTAGTACCTAATGCCTACGAACTGATCGTTTTCTATATTCTTCCGGTGCTTTTTGTCGTTGCCCTCGCAGTGGTCATCCTCGTGGTGCTGCGAAATCGAAAATCAGCACCCTTGGAGTTCCTCTCCGAAGATGAGAACGACTCAAACGAGCAACAGTAATCGAAAAACATATGGCTGAGGCCAACACCGAATATCTGGTGTTGGCCTCAGCCATATGTTCACGCAGAGACTTATCGTCCGCTGGATGAGGGTTAGTTACTGGCGCGAGAACTCTGAGGCACGAGCGACCTGCTCGTCGCTCAGTGAGTGTCCGGTGTACTTCTCAAATTGGGCAGCGGCCTGCAAAGCAATAACTTCAGCTCCGGTAATCACCGGCTTGCCCGCCTTCTGAGCAGCAATAATCAGTGGTGTCTGGCTAGGGAATGCGACAACATCAAAGACGGCTTCAGCTGCAGCGATGTGTTCGTCGGTAAAGGACTGCACCTCAGACTGTGCACCGTTCATGCCCAAAGGAGTCACGTTCACCAAGATCTGATGCCCCGGGGCAGGATTTGAAGTCGCGGACTTGTAGTTATACTTATCCGCCAACTCCTGTCCAGCTTTTTCATTGCGTGCCAGGACGGTGAGATCCTCGAATCCAGCTTCGCGGAAAGCTGCGACAACGGCCTTGGCCATACCGCCGGATCCGCGCACCAAGACGCTGTGCTGGGTGTTCAGTTCGTGACGGGCAATCAGCGTAGCAATGGCCTCAAAGTCAGTGTTCGAAGCGACCAAACGCCCATCGACGTTCACAATCGTGTTCACCGAATCAATTGCGGCTGCCGAAGTTTCAATCTCGTCGACCAGTTTCATCACGTCTTCTTTAAACGGCATGGAAACAGAACAACCGCGAATGCCCAGGGCCCGCACACCAGCGATGGCACCTGAAAGATCCTCGGTGGAGAACGCCTTGTAGATGAAATTGAGTCCAAGTTCTTCGTAGAGGAAGTTGTGGAACCGGGTCCCGATATTTGAGGGGCGCCCCGATAGCGAGATGCACAGGGTCATGTCTTTATTCAAAATGGGCACGAGTAGTCCTCCAAAGCGTGTTTGCGGTTCATCCCCAAATATACGTCGCAACAGATCTATGACCTATGTATTGCATGCCGACGCATGGCGAAGTTACCGGTGTCTTTTCTGCGCGAAGTCATTCAGATATGCTCTGGATTCATGAGTGAAATACGTGATGGTGGACCGTTTTATCACGGGACGAAGGCTAAGTTAGTCCCGGGTGATCTGCTCACTGCGGGGTTCCCCTCGAATTACCGCCCAGAGGTCATCATGAACCATATCTATTTCACCGCGTTATCTGATGGTGCAGGGTTGGCGGCTCAGATCGCAGCAATTGACGGTAGCCCGCACGTCTATGAAGTGGAGCCCACCGGCGACTTTGAGGATGACCCCAACGTCACGGACAAGAAGTTCCCTGGCAATCCTACGCGCTCATATCGCAGTGCCAGTGCATTGAAAGTCATCCGTGAAATTCACGATTGGAAGCGGATTTCGGACGAAGAATTACAAGGCTGGCGCGATCGCATTGCAAGGATTAACGAAAGTTCGCGTGGAGAGATCATCAACTAAAACAATGACGGCGGTGTTCGACGGACCGATTATGGTCCTTCGAACACCGCCGATTATTCCGATAATTCCTAAGTACTAGCCTTTAATGATCTGAGGCTGGGCTAGGGCCTTGAGCCCATCAAGACCGAATTCCAGACCATAACCCGACTGCTTGGCTCCACCGAAGGGAACCCGTGGGTCAATGGTGCCGTGAGAGTTGATCCATACGGTTCCTGACTCAATTTGGGCTGCCACTTCTAGGGCCTTCGCCCGGTCGCTGCTCCATACTGACGCTCCGAGTCCAACGTCCAAGGAGTTAGCCAGTTCAACGGCTTCTTCGCTGTTCTTGACCTTGATGATTGGCAATGCTGGGCCGAACTGTTCTTCGGTCACCAATGGATTATCTGGTGCGATGTCGGAGATGAGCGTTGTGGGATAGAAGTACCCTGGGGCTTGATCATCTGGGTTTGCGCCAAGAAGTACGGTGGCGCCCGAATTCACGGCGTCGGCGACGAGGTCAGCGACGATGTCGTATTGGGCTTTGTTTTGTAGTGGACCAAGGACGTTGTTTTCGTCCAGTCCGACACCCATCGGCATAGCCTTGGCGACAGCGGTAAGCTCGGTGCACACTTCGTCGTAGATTGATTCAGGTACGTAGAGTCGCTTCAGCGCTGCGCACGTCTGTCCGGTATTAATGAAGGCGCCCCAGAACAGGTCTTGAGCGATGGCTTTCGGATCGGCATCTTCGAGCACAATGCCTGCGTCGTTGCCGCCCAGTTCCATGGTCAGTCTCTTCACCGTGTCGGCGGAGGAACGGATGATTGCTTTACCGGTTCTGGTGGATCCGGTGAACATGATCTTGGCGATGTCAGGATGGCCAGAAAGTTTCTCGCCGACGTCTCGTCCGCCAGCGGCTACCTGCAGTACATCTGCTGGGAGTACTTCGTTCAGGACATGTACCAGTGCCAGCACAGACAGTGGGGTGTATTCGCTGGGCTTCATCACCACGGTGTTGCCCATCCGCAATGAAGGGGCGAGCTGCCAGATGGAAATCATCATTGGCCAGTTCCACGGTCCAATGGCACCAACGACGCCCAACGCGCGATAGTGCTTGGCGGCGTAGGTTTCTCCGTCGTCAACCACGACTTCTGGTTCCACTTCATAGGCGGTCGCAGCACGCAACCATGAGGCGGCTCCCCCGACTTCGAAGCGAGCATTTGGACCGTTCAGTGGCTTGCCTTGTTCACGGGAGAGCAGCTCGGCTAGTGCTTCTGCGTTGGCTTCAATATTGTCGGCAGCCGCATTCAGCAACCGCTTGCGTTCTTCGTGTCCTAGTTTGTCCCAACCTGGTTGTGCCGCTTTGGCACTGGCTACCGCGGCATCGAGGTCCTCACCGGTTTTTTGGGCGACTCGACCTACGAGTTCTCCGGTCGCAGGATCATAAATTTCGGTTCCGCCGGTGGCGGGCTGGATCGCTTCGAGTAGGGCTTGAGCGTTGGCGTAGGCCATGGTGCAACTCCTTTGTGCTTGAGATTTTTTATGAAACGGATAATTCGGATGCTGGTTGAGTTTCCTTGCGCTTTGCTCGAACTATCAAGGCGGCCAACGATCCCAAAATTCCGGGGATGATGACGATGCCTTGTAGTACGTATCCCAGCGCACCTGGTTCTTCAACGCCGAGCAAGATATCGAAGTTGATGATGATTTGTGCGAAAACATAGAACAGGGCGATGCCTGAGATGAGCGGTGCGATGACTCGGGTTATCAGTGAGTCGCTGGTTTTGTTCCGGGCAAAATATCCGATGACAGCGAAGGACGTCAGTGCCATGAGCAAGACGAGTCCAAAAGCTGCTGAGTTGGTCATCCAGGTGAACATCGTGAACACGATATACATTGGTTCTTCACCACGTGAGATCACTGCGAAGACGACGATGACCACTAGTCCGAGCACAGATTGTGCCATCGATCCGGCGATTGGAGCATGAGTGGTTCGAGAGGTGACGGCCAAGAATTTTGGTAGGGCGCCGCCTCGTCCCATGGAGTAGAAGTAGCGGGCAATGACATTGTGGAATGCCAGTAGTGCGGCGAAGAGACTAGTAATAAATAGAATGTTCGCCAAGTCCACGAACCAGGTAGGGGCATGCGCAGCGAAGAAGACAAAGAGTAGATCGGGGCCATTTTCAGCCGAGGAAGCCATCACATTATCTGCGCCTTCACCAACAGCAACGGCGAAGGCCGAGAAGGCGTAGAAGCAAGCAATGATGACAATGGCAATCATCGTGGCACGACGTGCGGTGCGCTGCGGATCCTTTACTTCTTCGTTGTAGATGGTTCCTGATTCAAAGCCCATAAAAGCGGCAATGGTAAATGCGACCACTGCTCCCATACCTGGGGCTACTGCATCAGCGATGTTGAAAGCAGCTTCGGGTTGTGGGGCTTGTGGCGCCAAGGCGAAGGCCATGAAGTTGTAAACAACGACAACAAGGAATTCGGCGGCGACGATAATTCCAAGAACCTTAACCGAGAAGTCCACTCGGTTCATGCCGAGGAACCCGACGGCGGCCCAAGCTACAAGTGCTGTAACCCACCATGGGATTGCGGTGTTGAAAGTCGAGTTCACAAAGGAAGAAGCGGCGAACCCGAACATTCCATAGATGCCAATTTGCATGAGGTTGTAGCTGACCAATGCCACCATTGCAGCGCCAACGCCAAAGACTCTTCCTAGGCCTTCAGCCACGTAGGCGTAGAAAGCGCCAGCGTTGGGAATGTGCCGACTCATGGCGGTGTAACCAATGCTGAAAACCAGAAGTACTGCACCTATCAGCAGGAAGGACAGCGGTACAGAGCTCATGCCGGTCACGGCGTAGTTTGTTGTGACGCCACCGGCAACTGCGGTCAGTGGAGCACTTGCCGCAATGATCATGACCACCAACGCTGGCACCGATAAGGTGCGCTGTTCCAGTGCCATAAGTTCCCCCAAAGATATAAGTTGTGCTCTCTAGGATCTCTAGCACCGCTGATTTCGTGTTGTCATTGGGTGCAGGCTCATTGCCTCCCAGCGCACGAGTGTGCGCCAAGTCTCACTACTGCGAACGGTACTTGCCGGGAGTGCAACCAAACTCTTTGGAGAACATGCGACTGAAACCCGCAGCATCGGCGATACCTACGCGAGCGCCAATGGTCTGAACTGAGAGGGCTGACAGTAAAGGGTCACGCAATAAACGTGATGCCTCGGTTAGCCGGCGGTGGCGAATCAGTGCAGCAACACTGTAGGGCTGGTTTTCAAACAACGAATGCAAAGTGCGAACCGAGATGAAGTGGGCCGCAGCGATTTGAGCGGGATCTAGTTCGACGTCACCCAGGTGATGATCGATGTAGGCAGTGATCTTTTCGCGTTGCCTAGATTTAGTATCAGCAACTGTTTCCAGGCCAAGAACTCCACCCAGTGCGGTAGCGAGGAGATCAACGGTATTTCGCGCCAAAGGATAACCACCAAACTCATCCCATTGAGCCAAGTTAGTTCCTAAGTGGTTCATCAACGGTGCAACAGTTCCAGATAATGGATGGTTACTTTTCAGCGCTAGAGCCGTCACCTGCCCGACCTGTTCAGTGGACAACCGAAATTGGTGATGAGGTATGAGGGCAACAATGATCGTGGCTGGCTTCTCAAAGGCCAATGTATAGGGGCGCTGGGTGTCATAGATAGCCAAGTCCCCGGGCGCTAGAACGGTCTCGCGTCCGTCTTGAAGTAGCAATCCGTACCCATCAAGCTGGTAGGAGACTTTGTAGAATTCACCGTCGCCGCTGTTGGTGAGGTCGGTGGTTCGTTGCACCGCGTGAGGGCGAGCGTTGATTCGCATCAGTCCGATATCGCCGAGCATATTCATGCCTAGCGATGCTGAGAAATGACCACCGGTGACCTGTTCACTTCGAAGCTGTACGAAAGCGTCAGAAATAAGCCGAGACCACGCCGTAAACGAATCAACGTGCTGGATTTGATACATACGTTCCCTCCCCATAACGCCCACATAAAGTGCTAGGCGTCACACTTGAGGGTACGCTCGGGAACACGGATTGTCACTATTTTCTGCAACCCGAGAAAATCGTTTTGTAACCTACCGGCTCAACGTAGCCAGTAGCTCCAGCTGGTACTGCAACTGCTGCTCCAATAGTGGCGCAGTGTTCACTTCGGCATCCAATACGCTGCCCACTTGGGCACCCATGAGGAAGCTGATCATTGAATCACGTGCCATTTGCACATGGTTGTTTTCATTACTGAAGACTTGCTTGAGCCAGTCATCGAGCATCGTACGCCAATGATCCATGGTTGCTGCATTGACCTCGGCTAATTTCAGATCCCCCAGGGCCAGGTGCCAAAAATGAACGGCAATGCGCGCTTCATTTCTACGCAACTCATCTAGCGGGAGCACTTCGCGCGCGAAAGCTTGAATCGCCTCCAACCCCTGAAGTTCGGCCGTGTTCTTTTGAATTCGCCGGTTCGTAGCGTCAGCGACATAGTTGAAGGTCGCCACCAGCAGCGCGTCGCGTGTTGGGAAGTAGGGCTTAAAGGCCCCATTGGCATACCCGGCCGCAGCTGACAAGTCACGAAGGTTCATTTTGTCGATGCCCTCGCGGGCAATGAACCGCCAGGTGACCTCTACGATCTCTTTCCGACGCTGGTCATGATCAACGATTTTTGGCATGACACAAGAGTATCTATTTTTAGTTTCTTCACCCCAAAGGGTTGCGCAATACTGAACGCCTCCGTATTCTCTACATCCATAGAATAATAATTGACGTAGGTCACACATTCGAAGGAGTCTGGCGCATGCCCATCCAAGAGACCACAGATTTCACTTTGCTCAGCGAAGCAGAAATTACCCTGACTAAAGAGCTCCTGGTCGAGAATCGCCTTTTCGGTGAGAACACGCGTATCGCCTACCTCGGACTCGAAGACCCGCAGGAATCACGCCCCGGCCGATTTGTCCGCATCATGCTCCTGGACAAGCTCACCAATTCGCCACAGGACATCGTCCTGAACTTGAGCGAGCGCAGCGTAGTATCTGTGCTCAACCTTGCCCCCTCAAAAGTGGGGCAAATGCCGGTATTGCTTGAAGAGTTCGAAATGGTTGAATCCATTCTCAGCACGGATCCACAATGGTCTGCCGCCCTAGCCAAACGCGATCTGGTACCTTCCCAGGTCCGGGTTGCGCCACTTTCCGCCGGTGTCTATGACAATGAATACCCCGACGAATCAGGACGCCGCATCCTGCGTGGGCTGGCCTTCCGACAGGACTTTGCCGAAGACTCCGCGTGGGCTCACCCGGTCGATGGACTCGTCGTTTACATCGACACCATCGCCCAGAAGGTCGACCGCCTCCTGGATCTTGACATCGTCCCAGTGCCTGAAACTCACGGTAACTACACCGACCCGGACCTCACTGGCCCGATTCGCACCACGCAAAAGCCCATCGAAATCACTCAGCCCGAGGGCGTGAGCTTCACCGTCACCGAGGGCAATCACGTCGAGTGGGAAAAGTGGTCCCTTGATGTTGGCTTTGATATGCGTGAAGGTTTGGTGCTCTACAACATCGGGTTCAACGACAAGGGCGTAAACCGACGCATTTTGGATCGCGCTTCGATCGCTGAAATGGTGGTCCCTTACGGCGACCCTTCACCGGTGCGTAGCTGGCAAAACTACTTCGACACCGGCGAGTACCTCATCGGTCGCCTGGCAAATTCGCTGGAACTCGGCTGCGATTGCTTAGGCGAAATTCACTACATCTCCCCTGTTGTCACCGACGCAGATGGCAACGCCCAAACGATCACCAACGGTATCTGCATGCACGAGGAAGATGCATCCATTCTCTCCAAGCATGCTGATGATTGGTCTGGTGTGAAATACACGCGACGCAACCGCCGCTTGGTGATCAGCTTCTTCACCACCGTGGGCAACTACGACTACGGCTTCTACTGGTACCTCTACCTCGATGGCACCATCGAATTTGAGGCGAAGGCTACGGGCATCGTTTTCACCTCGGCGATGCTCGATGATCGCTTCGCATCCGAAATGGCACCCGGCCTTGGCGCTCCTTTCCATCAGCACATTTTTGGAGCCCGCCTGGACTTCGCCCTAGATTCCGGCCCTAGCCGGGTCATCGAAGAAGAGGCCGTTCGGCTACCCATCAGTGACGAGAATCCTCGAGGCAATGCCTTTACCCGCAGCCACACCGTCTTAGCTACTGAACAGCAAGCGGTACGCGAGAATAACCTCAACGCTGGCCGCACCTGGGTAGTAACTAACCCCGAATCAAAGAACTACTTGGGCAAGCCGGTAGGCTACAAGCTCATGTCCCAAGGACTGCCCACGTTGCTCGCCGCGGAGGGGTCCTCGATCCACCGCCGTGCCGAGTTCGCCTCGAAGGCACTTTGGGTGACCAAACGCGATGCGGCGCACCGCTACCCCACCGGTGACTTCGTGAATCAAAATCCTGGCGTTGACGGAATCGGCTCATGGATCGAGGATGACAAGAATATCGATGGCGAGCAGATTAGCCTCTGGCATACCTTCGCGTTGACACATTTCCCGCGCACCGAGGACTGGCCAATGATGCCGGTCGACACTGTCGGCTTCACCATCCGCCCCGAAGGGTTCTTTGATCGTTCCCCCGTGCTCGACGTTCCTGCACCTGCTGCACACGGTTGTTGCTCAACTCAGGCTTCCGATGGCTGTTGCGGCAATAACGACTAGCGATTCCCGGCGGCCATTGTCTGCACATCGCGTGCTCGGATTGGCCGCCGGAGGCTTAGCCCTCCTCCATGTGTTTGCGCTGATCCTTCTTCCACATTCACTGTGGTGGATGGCGTTGTTGGTAGTGATGACGCTGTGGTGTGGCAAATGCGCGTGGGGCGTTTGGCAGGGCGCTGCACCCCAGAAATTATTGGTCATGAGCGCGGTCATGGGAATGCTTCATGTTGTGATGGCGCTGGGTATGCCGTGGCTGGGTACCCATCATCATTCAGCTACGGCGCATGCCTCGATGCACGGGAGTCTCATGTTGCTCATGGCGGTGGGCGAATTTGTTGTCATGTTCTTCGCTGCTCTCCTTGGCCATGCTCAGCACCGAGGCTCGTCGCATTGTTGATTTCTATTGACAGGTGAATATCCGCAGGATTAGATAAGTAATGAATTACATTCAATTTGCGGGTATCTTGCTGAGAAGAGGGATAAGCCTTGATCGCCGTCTGGCTCTCAACTGGCATCCTGTGTGCCCAGCAAACCACAAAACCTCAAGGCCCCATGGTCGTTCCTTTGACTCAATAGCTCGTTTACAACTCAGCTATTGATCAAGGAAAGAAACCATGGGTACCCAATATCAACTCACTTTTGATCGCCATGAATCTGAAGTGTCTTCAGAACTCATTGCACAATCGCTGGAATCAGCAAAACACATAAGTTACTGGCTGGATCACGAACAACGCCCAGAACCTCATGCGTCGCTGCATGGTTCTATCACCACTGACCTACTTATCGTTGGTGGCGGATATACCGGGTTATGGACCGCCCTGCAGGCCAAAGAACGAGACCCACAACGACAGGTAATCCTCATTGAAGGCCAGCGCATTGGCTGGGCGGCTTCTGGACGAAACGGCGGATTCTGCGAAGCTTCGCTCGTTCATGGAGAAGCTAACGGCGAAAACCACCTGCCCAAGGAAAATGCGTTGCTCACGCAGCTTGGCGCACAAAACCTCGATGAAATCGAGGCCACGATCCAGAAGTACTCTATGGATGTCGATTTTGTGCGGCAGGGCGTACTCAACGTTGCTACCGAAGCGCATCAGGTATCGTGGGCGGCCGAAGAGTCCGTGGCGCCAGGGGTGGACTTCCTTGATGAGCAGCAAGTTAAATCCGTCATCAACTCACCTGATTTTTTGGCTGGAGCATTGGACCACCAGTCCACCGCGCTGGTTCACCCCGCCAAGTTAGCGTGGGAACTTGCGCGGGTTTGTCGCCAACTCGGCGTAGAAATCTACGAACATACCCACGCGTTAGAACTTCGAGATGCCGACAAGGGAGTAGTAGTACTCACTGCTGACGGCCAGATCACGGCAAATCGCGTGGCCTTGGCAACCAATGTTTTCCCTTCGCTATTGGCTCGCCATCGATCCGGCATCATCCCGGTCTACGACTACGCGTTGATGACCGAACCGCTCTCCGCAGAACAGCGCAAAGCGATCGGTTGGGAGAAGATGGTTGGTCTAGCCGACATGAATAACCGATTCCACTATTCGCGGCCAACGATTGATGCTGAAGGACATTTCAGAATCCTCTATGGCGGTTACGATGCCCTCTACCATTTCGGTAGAAAAGTACGCTCCAGCTACGACAATAATCCGCCGACATTCAACAAGTTAGCTGCCCACTTCTTTGGAAGTTTCCCTCAGCTGACCGAGGTGAAATTTTCCCATGCTTGGGGTGGGGCCATCGATACCTGCTCGCGCTTCTTCTCCTTCTTCGATCTCACCCACGGTGGCAAGGTTGCCTACTGTGCAGGATTTACTGGCCTAGGTGTAGGCGCAACACGTTTCGGTGCCAAGGTCATGCTGGACCTGCTCTCTGGTCAGAAAACTGAACTCACAGAGCTGGAAATGGTTCGCACCAAACCCATTGCTTTCCCGCCAGAGCCTGCAGCCTGGCTGGGAGTCAAGGTCATGACAAATCAGCTGATCAAGGCTGATCACAATGAAGGAAAACGCCCCCTGTTCTTGAAGCTCATGGACAAGATCGGGATGGGGTTCGATTCCTAATGACAAAATCACTCACCAATTGAACACCCCAAGGAGAATAACCATGGATTTCTACAACCCATCGCTGGGGCACCAGTTCATTAGCGGACAACAGGTTCGCGGACAGGGACCTTTGTTGCAGCGCGTCTCCCCCGCCACGGGCGAGCTCCTACTTGAGGTCGACACGGCCAGTATTGAACAAGTAGATCAGGCAGTAGAGGCCGCAGCCCAGGCGTATACGACGTGGTCAGCGCTCACCCCCGGGGAACGCTCAGATCATCTCTTAGCTTTCGCCCGCGAACTTGAGGTGCACGCCGCAGAACTGGCGCAGGTGGAAACCGCGCAAACCGGTAAAAGCATTCGGATGTCCACAGAGTTTGATGTTCCTGGAACTATCGACAATGTGAATTTCTTTGCTGGTGCTGCCAGAAACCTGCAGGGTTTGGCCACTGGCGACTACGCAGGAAACACGACGTCCATGATCCGTCGCGAAGCTATCGGCGTCATTGGCTCGATCAGCCCCTGGAACTACCCACTGCAAATGGCTGCTTGGAAGGTTCTACCAGCCATCGCAGCAGGAAATACCATTGTGCTCAAACCTAGTGAGCTCACTCCAGGTACCTCAATGCTTTTTGCTAAGGCAGCCAAGGATGCGGGCCTACCTGATGGTGTCATCAATGTGATCTGCGGCGATGGACCCACTGTTGGCAGTGCCCTAGTACGCCATCGCCTGGTGAAAATGACCTCCTTCACCGGTTCCACCGCGGTGGGTCTAAAGATCATGTCGATGGCTGCCGAACGTGGAAATCGTGTTCATCTGGAACTTGGTGGCAAGGCCCCGTTTGTCGTCTTTGACGATGCCGATATCGAGGCGGCGGCCCACGGCGCAGTTGCCGGCTCCACCATTAATGCTGGTCAGGACTGCACTGCAGCAACGCGTGCGTATGTGCATTCTTCCGTATTCGAAAAATTCACTTCCCGCGTGTCCCAGCTGATGGAATCAATGGTGGTAGGAGATCCGAGCGATCCAAATACGGATATGGGCTCACTCATTAGCGAAGCACACCTGGAGAAGGTTTCAGCCATGGTGGAACGCGCTCAACAAGACGGTGCCAGAGTCCTGGCCGGTGGACGGCGTGAGGAACGTGCGGGGTTCTACTACCGCCCGACGCTACTAGTTGGCGCCACGCAAGATTCAGAAATTGTTCAGGACGAAGTATTCGGACCAGTATTGGTGGCTTTACCCTTTGATACCGATCAGGAAGCTATTGATCTGGCTAATGACACGCCTTACGGTTTGGCTGCCAGCGCGTGGACGAAGAATGTGGATCGCGCGATGATGGCCAGCGCGCAGATCCAGGCAGGTTGCGTGTGGATTAATGAGCATATCCTCATCGTTTCTGACATGCCTCATGGTGGTTACAAAGCCTCGGGCATGGGCAAGGATATGAGTCAGTATTCCTTTGATGAATACACCAACGTCAAGCACGTGATGTTGTCCCACGATCCTGCGTCTCATCGCGGTTGGCAGGACACCGTTTTCAAAGAACGGTAGGTAGCCGCTACAGTCCAGAAAGCAGCTGGTTCAGTTTTTTCGTCGCCATCCCCGGCTCGGTGGTGGCGAAGAAGTACTGGGCCAGCTGTTTTTGTTGTCCAGCGACTCCACCAGCAGCCAGTTTCGCGACGCGGTCTGCCAGGCCGTTGGCGTTGCCCAATTGTTGGTCCATAGGCAACCCGTCACGAAGTTTGCTCGGCCGTTCAGCAGCGAGCAGTAAGGGAATGTTGAGGGCCACTGCATCGTAGGCCATAGCGGAGGTATCGCAGATGGCTACGTCGGCCCAGACTAAGGATTGCGAGGCATCACTAACCGGATCCAGGGTTGATTCGAACCTAGTTTGTAAGCTTGCGACGGTCTTCTTCGCTTCGGCGGAGATATCGCCGGTCTTGGGATGAGGGCGGAAGCGCACTTCAAAACGGTCATCATTGACCAGCTGTGCGAGGATTCTTTCACCTAGCTTAATGACGGAGGAATAGGCCATTGCTTGCGAGTCGCCTTCCCATGTCGGGGCGTAGAGGACTCGGATCTTCTCCGATGCTGGGGCCGGTTCAAGAGCATCGAGCTGGGGGCGTCCGATCTGCACTAGGTGGGAAGAATCGAAGCGAGAAATATTCTCCGTGATACGTTCTACCGCTGCTTCACCGGCAACGCAGGCGTAATCATAGGCTTTGAGTTGGTTTGAAACCATCGAGGCTTTTTCACTCTCACCATGGTTGAGGTGAATATGCGCTGGCCCGTTGAAGCGAAGCATGGTGAAGTTTCGTTGGGCATTGTTCACGTAGCTAATCGACTTGGTGTTCCAGTCACGCAGCTTTGACTCGATTTGTTCTATGGAACGCGTGAACAATATTGGCAATTCACTGGCCTTCAACGCTTGTCGCGCGGAGAGTGAATCCATCAGTACTAGGCCAATGCGCAGGCCCTGTTGAGCAAGACGCTCGAAGGTCCCCAGCCAGACACCTAATTGGTAGAATTGGCCGGGGCCTTCGGCAAAGAAAATTACATGGTCGGCTTGTTGTATTTCCCGTTGGCCTTTGGCTATTTCTGCTCGCACCGATCGCTCAGCGATCAAAGCGCGTGCCTTACCAGTCGCCTGATTAATTTGGGAAGGAATCAATGCCATACATGTAGTCTACGTACCTGTTAGCCGTTGATCGCGGAAGCCAAGTTGGAAATGTTGGATTTCATCCAATCCAAGTAGTTGGAATCATCCTGAATGGTTTCCGCGAAGTCGACGACAGGCACCTTAGCGGACTCTGCGTTCTTTTTCAGAGTCTTGGTTTCACTACCTTCGGTCTGCACGTTGTAGGCCAAAATATCAGTCTTGCCCTCCTTCAGCTCGTCCTGAGCTTTCTTGAGAGTCGTCGGAGCGATACCTTCGCCTTCTTCGATGGCTTCGCTCAGACCTTCAGGGGTGACATCCTCCATGCCAGCATCATCTAGAAGATGGAATGGAACAGGTTCAGTCATGATGAACTTTTTGCCCTCAAGCTTGGCGTCGCTGAGTTGGGTCTGCAGGTCTTTAATGCCGGCGTTGAATTCTTCAGCATTTTTTGTGTACTGCTCTGCGTGGGCAGCGTCAGCCTTGCCGAAGGTCGTCGCTAGCTCATCAGCCAGGGCAGACATTGAATCTAGGTCATACCAGATGTGCTCGTTGTACCCTGCGTGATCATGGCCTTCATGTGATTCCTCGTCGGAATGTTCGGCATGTTCTTCAGCGCTCTCGTCTTCGTGTCCTTCTTCTTCCTCATGCTCTTTGGCAATAGGAGAAGTGTCCACCGCGTGAATCAACTCGACGTTCGAGGCCTGATCGCTGGGCAAGGACTGAACCAGCGAATCCATGAACGGGTCGTATCCTCCGCCGTTTGCAAGAACAACGTTTGCCTCGGAAATGGAGAGCTTGTCACGGGTGGTCGGCTCATAGGAGTGCGGATCCTGGGCGGCCGAGGTGATGATCTCGCTGACGCTCACGGTATTGCCACCCACGGCTTGGGCAATTTGGCCGTACACGTTGGTAGTTGCAACCACTTTGACCGCAGATGAATCTGCTTCAGTCGCTTCGCCACTGCTCCCCGCACAGCCCACGAGGACCATCCCGGCTGCCGGTACAGCTACGGCCAATGCAAGCAATGAGCGATATTTCTTCATGCGCGTTCTCCATCTAAACAGGGTTGCTATTGAGAACAATTCTACATTACTTTTGAGAACCGTTCGCACCTAGGCGTCTACATTGGTGGCATACAAGGACCGTTTGCCATGTGCTCCGCCCGTACCAGTAGCCTTCACCACCATGACCGCAATGGCCGTGGTGACCGGAATTGCTAGTACCAATCCAATAGAACCAATCAGAATCCGAATAACTTCCTCGGCCATCTCCCCAGAGCTCAAAGTCACACCAAATCCCTGATTGCTCATGGCCGCGATGGCCAAGATTGGCAGGGCCGCACCAGCATAGGCAAAGGCAATGGTGTAGACCGTAGAAGCAATATGGTCACGACCAATACGCATCCCACGGAAGAACAATTCTTTAGCCGTTGCCTTAGGTGAGGTTTCCGCCAGTTCCCACACGGTGGCTGACTGCGTGATGGTGACATCGTTGAGCACACCCATGCCACCGATCAGCACACCGCAGATCAGCAAACCAGGTAGGGAGATTTGCGGTGCCACCGTCGACAGGGTCATCGCCGACTCACTGTTAGCGCCAGTCAATGCAGCCTCATCCGTCAACCACAAAATCAAGGCGGCAGTCACGCCCAAACCAAAGAGTGTTCCAAGTAATGCTGTTGAGGTTTTCGCATTGAGCCCATGAGCAAAATACAACGCCACAAACATGATCGCCGTGGCACCGGTCAGTCCGACCAGCACAGGATTCCCGCCCTCAATGAGCGCCGGAACCATAAAGAAGATCATGAACGCAATGCCACCAACTAGACCAATGACCGCGCGGGTACCACGCCAACCAGCCACCAGCACGACCACGACTCCGTAGGCAATAGCCAAGAGAGCCATCGGCAAGGTGCGCACAAAGTCCACAAAAACGTAAGGACTACCGCTCGTGGTATCCACCTGAGAAAGATCCAAGTAACGTAGCGTGTCACCGGGACGAGCATCCCGCGATTGCAACATTTCCGGTGGAATCTCCATTTGGATCTCTGCTCCGCCCGAAGCTGGCATGACGTAAGTGACAGTGCATTCCAGCGTCTTGCCACCCACATCTTCTAAGCCTTGGGACGAAGGACAAGTTTCCACTTCACTTCGGGTTACCGTTCCGGTAGCCATGGTGGCGCCACCGGCGGTATCCATGGAGCCGTCCAAGGCAAACTTGTTATAGGTTCCTTGCGGCCAAAGGACAATCACCATAACCATCGCCAGCACGCCAATGGGCGCTAGCAACGCCCACAGGATTATTGAGGCTCTCCGTCGGCGTCGGGGATCTTGCAAAATCGGTTCGTCATGGTGGTGGCCCACAGGGTCTGACTCCAAATCAATAAAGGCGAATCGTCTGTTCCAAGTCTAAGAGCACCGTGCTGACTACCTTGGGATGATCAATAAATCCTCCGTAAGGTTCATGTCGCTAGGAAGAATCAGCGAGAGAATTGAGCTATGAGCTCGCCACACTACTTGCCTCCACCGGTGCCTCTGGCCAAGGAGGAACAAAGTTTTTCTTTCCATCGACTGTTGCGCCGTAATCATGACTACCGTTGGTGGCGTCCCTTAGCTTTTGCCGGAACTGGAATCGGGTTCTACTTCGCACTGCTTATCGTTGCGATGCTGATTATCTTTGTCGCCGCATTAGTTAATCCAGCAACCTGGGCAGCTGACACCAGTGGGGCAACAGACTCGATGGCTATCGAAGCCGAGCTCGATATGACGTCGCCTATTGAGTTCGCCATGACCATGGCGTCGTTGATCATCATGATTCCCGCGGTCTATCTGGCTTATCTCCTACTCGGATCAAAACCGGTCGGATTACTCATTTCCGTCGCTGGAAAATTGCGCTGGCGCTGGTTCGGGATAGCTATTGGCACCAGTGCCCTACTTTTTGCCGCGTATTTTGCGCTGAATTTTGCTTTATCGGCTGCCGGGGTTGGAGAACAAACTGATCTGAGCCCAACGAAAGTCCCAGCAGATCCATTGTTCTTCGCCCTACTGGTCATCTTGCTAACGCCCTTACAGTGCGCTGCCGAAGAACTGGTGTTCCGCGGCGCAATGATGCAGGTCATCGGTAGCTGGCTAAAGCACCCCCTCTTTGCCATTCTTCTACCTGTGCCGCTGTTTACCTTCGGCCACCTCTATGACGTTTATGGTCTTTTAGACGTAAGCGCATTCGCCATCGCCGCCGGATATCTTTCATGGCGCACCGGTGGATTGGAAGCGGCAATGGCCATGCACATCATCAATAACACCTTCCTGTTCCTACTCGGAGCGATGGGCCAAATTGATATGAATGCTTCATCCTCCAGCGCGACGTCCCTGATCTTCTCGGTTCTTTTCACTGCTGCACTAACGTATGTTTTGGTCAAGCTGTCCGATAAGAACAAGGTGGCTCGCACGGCAGGACCCATCCCTGCAGCGACAAAGCCACCACTATTGCAGCCGTGGCCAATGGCCCAGCCAATGTATCACCAGCCACAGGCCTATTGGGCTCCCCCAATGGATCCATCGGTTCAGCAGGCACAACCGCCTTACCCGCAGAACTACCCACCAGCTCCTGGATACCCACCGGCAGGTGGATACCCGGCAGCTCCTCCAGCTCCCCCAACTGATACATCTGGAACTCCTCCAGAGAATCATGATCGTTAGTTAGAGAAGTAATCATCTGGCGCTAGGTCAGGGTCACACGGAGAATTGGGTTCGTTCCACGATTTTGTGGAACGAACCCAATTCTCATTTTTATTCAGTGTTAGGACTTAGCCCAGCGCAGCAAGGCCGCGATACCTGCGCCATCTGGAATGACAGAATCCGGAACATAACGGATCGTGGCGTCAGTCAGAGCGGTAGCCCGCAAGAGCACCTCCGGTGCCGGCCATTCGCCAGCCACGAGTTCTGCGTGGTCATCCCCATCCTGATGCGCAAGCCAAGGTTCAGCACTCAATGCACGCAAAGTATGCTCATCTTGGTACTGCCCAACCAGAACAGTTTCAGCCTGGGCCGACTGTAAAGCGGTCACCACTTCATCGAGTCCGACCGCCAAGAGGGAACGACCGTTACCCGATTGCTCAGCAACTTTCGCCTCTAAATCAGCCAGGGCTTTACTCTTCACATCCTCGATCAGTTTGCTGATCTGCGCATCTACCTGCTTTACGTCTGCGCCACCTGTTCGAGTGTGCGAATCAATGACTTCTACATATTCTTTGAGGGTTGCCGGTATTTGAGCAATAACTGCCTCTCGAGCTTTGATGTCCCCGGAGATCACGATCAGTCGAACGTAGTTCTCGGCTGCCATCTTTTTAATGAGCCCGGCCACTTCGTCTGCGTTTCTGCGGACCATTTCATCCGCGGCTGCCTGCGCCTTGGGCTGATCATATTCGCCGGGGACCTTACGGGCATGGTGAATTTCTTCGGGTAACCCGACGATTCCTTGGCTGGTGACACGTTCCGGTGACGTGGTGTTATATAGATAGACCTCGCCACCGTCCTTGCCGACCTCAGCGACCAGGTAAGAAAAGGAACCACCGCGAGCACGGGCCAACGCGGTGAAATTCGGGAATGGTCCTACATCCACCGTTGGACTTTGAACCTTGAGTCCAGGAATGATTTCGTTGAGAACAACTTCGCCAGCATGAACCGCAACAAACCGTGCAACCGGTGCTCGCAGACCCTCCGCAGGATCTAAAGCGCCGATGAGTGCTTGGACATCTTCTGCCTGGGCTTGTTGAGACTTCAGCAATTTGGCAACATCTTCCGGGAGCCGGTCGGCAGCTTCTTGAGCGGCCGTCGTGCCCAGTGAAGCGTCCACCAGAGCGGTGCTCCACGAACCATTCCTTCGATAGAGCGAAGCGTCGATTCCATTAGAATCCGCGCGTAGTGCCATGCTGACTCCCTTCCGCACGCGACCCTTGGCCGCGTTGCGACTAGATCCGTGGCTCTAACCTAACATCACTATTCAGTGGCTGGAAGAGGTAACCAGAAACTAACCTGTGGTTTGGAAGAAAGTCAGCATCCCTTCAACTTTTACCAGCGACCACGCCAGTACTGCACTGGGTAAGCCTTCTTGGCACCAAGTTGCTGCGCGGCGTGGTTCGGCCACTGCGGGTTGCCCAAAGCCGCTCGTCCGATACTCACACCATCGGCTTGTCCAGTCACGACAATTTGCTCCGCCTGAATTGCATCGGTAATCGCACCAACGGCCGTAACGAAGGCGTCTTCCGGAAGAGCCTGTTTGACTGCCTGGGCCAGAGGCACTTGATAGCCAGGTCCGGTCGGGCCGGCATACGCGCCGATCCCTGCGCTGGACAGATCGAAGGCACGAACTCCTAGGTCATACATTTCCTTCGCCAATTTCACTGTGTCTTCCAGACGCCATCCTCCTTCCAGCCAGTCTTCGCCAGAGAAGCGAATACCTAACGCCTTATCTTCTGGCCACACTGCAGAAATAGCGCTGACAAGTTCACGCAAGTACCTAGTGCGGTTTTCGAAGCTTCCACCATATTCATCGGTGCGTTGGTTATTTAGTGGTGAGAGGAATTGGTGGATCAGGTATCCGTGGGCCGCGTGAATCTGAATCAGGTCAAACCCGGCGACGTCGGCACGCTGGGCGGCTCGTGCCCAGTCCTGCACAGATTTTTGGATCTGTTCAATGCTCATGGCCGTTGCTGGTTTGAGGCCAAAAATATCGGTGGACGAGGCACTGAAAGTTTCCCAACCGCCGTCTTCATCACTAATACTGCCAACTTTTCCTGCTGCCTCAATGTCTTCCAGCCAACCGTAGGTGGAAGCCTTGGCACCGGCATGGGCCAGCTGTACACCAACGGCTGCTCCATGGGAACGAATGTACTGGGTAATGGGTTTCCAGGCTTCGACCTGTTCTTCATTCCACAGTCCCGTGTCTCGATCCGAGATACGCCCCTCTGGCGCAACGGCGGTTGCCTCGGTGATGATCAAGGAAAAACCGCCGTGCGCCATGGAACCTAGGTGCGTTAGCTGCCAAGTGGTTGGAATGCCATCGCGCTGTGCGACCACGTACTGGCACATCGGAGGCAGGACTACACGATTGCGAAGCTGCAGTCCTGCTCCGCTCTTAGTAGGGATGGTGACTTCAGAAAATAGTTTGCTTTGAGGCATACCTATTGTGACGTTGGGGTCGACTCGTTTATTCCGAGGCAAGATTCGTGTCCATCTGCTGGATACGTCACTGACCGAGCACTATGACCGCAACGCTAAGGTAAACAATCAGTCCAGCTGCGTCCACGAAGGTGGAAATGAATGGATTCGAGAACACCGCAGGATCAGCTTTGAAGAACTTTCCGATAATGGGCATAGCTCCGCCGACGGCCGCCGCCACGGCGCACAACACAATGAGCGTCATTCCAATGATCAGGCCAACCTTCAGCTCAAAAGCCACGCTAGCAATGATCAAGGCGAGGGTTCCTAAGCACAGCCCGAGCAAGGCCCCAATTCGTACTTCACGGAAGATGACACGGCCCAAGTCACGCACGCGCACATCACCCATGGCCAGAGCACGAGTCACGGTGGTGGCTGCCTGATTACCGGTATTACCGCCAATGCCAACGATGAGTGGAATAAACAAGCTCAGGACCACCATGGACTCTAGAGTCTGTTCGAACGTGGCAAGAACCTTCACAGTCAAGGTAGCGCCGATGGCCAAAACGAGTAGCCAGACGATCCTGGCTCGCACCAGTTTCCGAAGAGGCGTGCCAAGGTAGGGACGGTACAGAGGCTCAGTTCCAGCGCTTCGTGCAGTGCGTGATTCTTCGGCGTCTTCCAATAGATCGATGGCATCGCTCAAGGGAAGCGCACCAATCAGACGCCCTTCGTTATCTAGGACCGGCATCAGGTCTAAGTGGCGGTCTACAGCTCGACGGGCAGCTTGGATATCCGATTCCGCGGCCTGAGCTGTAGGTAGTTCCTTGCTGATCGCAGATACGCGCTGGTTGCGTGGCTGCCCAAGGAGCTCACTGAGCCGCAGGGCACCAAGGAAACGACGCGTCGAGTCAACCACCATGATGATGTGGCCATGCTCCGTTGCACCAAGTTGCGGTGTTATTCGTTCTAGCGTCTGTCCTACGGTGAAATCAGGTAGCGTGGTGATGACTTGAGGCGACATCACCCGTCCAACACTGGAGTCTTGATAGCCGAGCAGCACTGCGGTGGCCTGACGCTGCTGCGCGTCTAGTCCAACAAGTAGTTGCGATGCGACAGTTGCTGGAAGCT
Organism: Glutamicibacter sp. B1; assembly: GCF_039602135.1. Taxonomy (NCBI): domain Bacteria; kingdom Bacillati; phylum Actinomycetota; class Actinomycetes; order Micrococcales; family Micrococcaceae; genus Glutamicibacter; species Glutamicibacter ectropisis. Next base: position 2,757,722 of record NZ_CP125942.1, read on the forward strand.
CATCGAGCAGAGCAACTCGATCGGCAGGTTCAAGGGCGGCGAAAGCATCTACCACGGCTTCTTGCTGGAGACTTTCGATGAGTTCTGCTTGAACTACAGTATCTAAGTCTTGGAAAACTTCTAAGGCGCGCTCTTTGTCGAGTAGCCGATAGAGAATTGCAGCGTCGGTAGTTTTCAACGCCTCAATTTGTTTGATGAGCTGTCCCAGATCAAGAGACCGTAGCAGGGTGGCTAGTGGCTGAAAATCCTCGTTCGTAAGGCGGCTGCGGATCTCTAGCGAAGTAGTTGAAAAGTCTACGTATTCGAAGGTGAACATTGTTGTCGTCCAATGCGTTCGTTGCGCGCAATTTTCGGCCTCACAAGCAACTACTCACCGTTCTCCACTCAGGAACTGGGTGATAAATCAGTCAATATTTGCGTGCACGAAATGGCGCATACCAATAGTGGGTAGGCTACGAACTCGAGGGCGTTCACCGAGGCCCTGAAGAAAGGTTTTCAGGCTCAGCGTGAAGTAAGGAAGCGGTGAGCTCGTAGGTAAATAGATCGACTAGAACTGCCGTCCATGAAGCTCACCTCCTAAGATTCCGAAGCGTGGTCTCAGGCTTCGTACATTGCTAGTTCTATCAGAAGTTGTCGCCTAATGGCCAATAACAAGGGCGTATCTCACATTAAACATCTTGTGTTAAAGAGAGAGATGGGAGGCCGGATTTTCCGGCCTCCCTCAAACAAGATTTAGCGAGTGACTAGCATTCGACGACGTTGACGGCCAACCCGCCCATCGCCGTTTCCTTATACTTATCGCTCATATCCTTGCCCGTTTCACGCATCGTGATGATTACTTCGTCTAGGGTCACGTGATGCACACCGTCACCCATCAACGCCATCTTCGCAGCGTTCACCGCCTTGGAAGCGGCAATCGCATTACGCTCAATACAAGGAATCTGCACCAAACCACCAATAGGATCACAGGTCAAACCGAGGTTATGCTCCATTGCAATCTCGGCTGCGTTCTCTACCTGTGCCGCGGTTCCACCCAGCACCTCAGCCAACCCAGCAGCCGCCATCGACGACGCAGAACCGACCTCACCCTGACAACCAACTTCAGCACCAGAAATAGACGCCTGCTCTTTATACAAGACACCCACAGCACCAGCAGTCAGCAAGAAATTAACTACAGCGTCATGCTTCTCATCTTCATTCCAGTACTTAGCGCCCGGAGCATAATGCGTAGCGTAGAACAACACCGCAGGAATAATACCGGCAGCACCATTAGTCGGTGCCGTCACCACCCGGCCGCCGGAAGCATTTTCCTCATTAACAGCCAACGCCACCAGGTTGATCCACTCCTGCCAAAACACAGGATCCCGGTCCTTATCTTCCTTGCGCAACCGTTCATGCCATTCCGGGGCACGGCGGCGAACCTTCAGCCCACCAGGCAACACCCCGGTACGCTCCAGAGCTGAGTCCTTGCAGTCTTCCATCACCTGATAAATGTGAATCAATCCGGAACGGATTTCTTCACGGCTACGGTATGCCAACTCATTAGACATCATGATCTGGGCAATAGACTTACCCGTAGTCTCTGTATGCTCCAACAGTTGAGCTGCGGTAGTAAAAGGATACGGCTGCTGCTGCAGCTTTTCTTCCAAGTTCTTCTCAATACGCTCTTCGGCGCCTTCGCGCACGATAAAGCCACCGCCCACGGAGAAGAAGGTTTCATTCACTAGTTCTTCGTCTTGGGCATCAAGGGCCACAAACTTCACACCATTGGTGTGACGTGGTAGCACGGTCAAAGGGTGCTGGATCATGTCACCGACGCCGTAGGTCAAGTCCTTGCGCTGACCTAACTGCGCTGCCAGCTGCAGGACACCGGTAGCTTCCATCTGTTCCAGGCGTTCATCAACCTGGGACGGGAGCACCGTTTCAGGCTCAAAACCTTCCAGCCCCAACATGATGGCGGTAAAGGTTCCGTGACCACGACCGGTAGCAGCTAGAGACCCGTAGACATCAACCCGGATCTTTTCCAGGGCGTCCATTTTCTCTTCACGGATTACTTGGGCAATAAAAGCGTGCGCTGCACGCATTGGCCCCACGGTATGGCTGGACGAGGGTCCAATGCCAACCGAGAAAAGATCGAATACGCTAACCGACATGGCAGCTCACATCCTTAGAACGTCGGTAATCCGGGGTGCTCACTCCCCAGAGATGGTGTGGTACGTCAGGGCTCACCCTTGATCCGCGTGCATGAGGCGGTACTGGGTGAACTTTCTGTAAGTGAAAAACTGCGGGCCCGAAAAGCGAATGTTCCGCCTTCCGGGCCCGCCTCTTCCGAAGAAGAAGTTACTCGGAAACCTTAGCCAGGTCCGGGTACAGTGGGTGCGCCTCGGCGAGCTTCAGAACACGGTCCTTCAGCTCTGGAAGGGCAGCGGTATTGCCGTCGGCACCTGCGATCAGAGTCTGAGCAATGATCTCAGCTACCTCAGCGAATGCCGCCTCCGAGAAGCCACGGGTGGCCAATGCTGGGGTACCAATACGCAGACCCGAGGTAGTCATTGGTGGGCGTGGGTCGAATGGCACCGCGTTGCGGTTAACTGTGATCTCAACCTGTGCCAGCAGATCTTCTGCCTGCTGACCGTCAAGCTCCGAGTTACGAAGATCAACCAAGACCAGGTGCACGTCGGTGCCGCCGGTCAGTACGCTGATGCCCTTAGCTGCAACATCTTCCTGGTTCAGACGCTCAGCAAGAATGCGGGAGCCAGCTAAGGTGCGCTGCTGACGTTCCTTGAACTCTTCGGAAGCAGCAATCTTGAAGGCTACTGCCTTACCTGCGATGACGTGCTCCAGTGGGCCGCCCTGCTGGCCTGGGAAGACCGCGGAATTCAGCTTCTTGGCGATTTCAGCATCGTTGGACAGGATGATGCCACCACGAGGACCGGCAAGGGTCTTGTGGGTGGTCGAGGTAACCACGTGTGCGTGTGGCACTGGCGATGGGTGCAGACCAGCTGCAACCAGACCTGCGAAGTGTGCCATATCCACGAACAGGTAAGCGCCGACCTTGTCAGCGATCTCGCGGAATCGCTTGAAGTCCAGCTGACGTGGGTAGGCCGACCAGCCTGCCACGATCATCTTTGGTTGGTGCTCTACGGCCAGGCGCTCGACCTCGTCCATGTCCACCAGGTTGGTCTCTTCGTTCACACCGTAAGGAACGATGTTGAACAGGCGACCGGAGAAGTTCAGCTTCATACCGTGGGTCAGGTGTCCACCGTGTGCCAGGTTCAGACCCAGTACGGTGTCGCCTGGGCGAACCAGTGCGTGGTAGACCGAAGCGTTAGCCTGGGCACCGGAGTGAGGCTGAACGTTGGCGAAACCTGCACCAAACAGTTCCTTGATACGCTCGATGGCCAGGGTCTCAATGACGTCGACCTCTTCGCAGCCACCGTAGTAGCGGCGACCTGGGTAGCCTTCAGCGTACTTGTTGGTCAGTACCGAACCCTGAGCCTGCATGACAGCCTGAGCAGTGTGGTTCTCCGAGGCAATCATTTCCAGACCGCGCTGCTGGCGAGCCAGTTCAGCGTCGATGCGCTGTGCGACCTCTGGGTCAAGGGCTGCTAGCGACTGGGTCAGTGACACTGGTGCTAGGGATTCAAAAGTCTGGTTGCTCATTACTGGACGTCTCCACCGTTCGCGCTTGCGTAGTCTGCTGCAGAGAGCAGCGGACCTTCTTCGGTAACCTCTACGGTGAACAGCCAGCCGGCACCGTATGGGTCTTCGTTCAGGATTGCTGGGTTGTCAACGGCCTCGTCGTTGATGGCAACAACGGTGCCGGTCACTGGCGAGTACAGGTCGGAAACCGACTTGGTGGATTCCACCTCGCCACAGGTTTCGCCTGCGGTCACCGCATCGCCAACCTCTGGCAGGTCCACGTAGACCACGTCGCCCAGGGCGTCTGCAGCGATCTGGGTGATGCCGACCTTAGCTGGGGATGAAGCGTCCAGCCACTCGTGCTCTGCCGAGTAGCGCAATGACGAAAGAACTTTACTCACGGTATTTCCTCTCCCAAGGGAATAAGCGGGCGTTTTGCTTGGCCCTACTGATGTTTAACGTTACTTGGCTCGCGTGTAGAACGGCAGTTCGACGACGACAAATGGCAAAGTCTTACCGCGCAGATCTACCTCTAGCTCGGTACCAACTTCACTGAATTGTGCATCCACATACCCTAGGGCTACCGGGTAACCAAGGGTCGGAGATGGCTGGCCGGAGGTGATTTCTCCGACAGTGGCCCCGTCCTTGACGATGGCATAACCACCGCGGCCGGCGCGCTTACCCAGACCCTTCAGACCAACCAGCTTGCGTGCTGGGCTCTGCTCTCGCAAGGCTTCCAGGGCCTTTCGACCCACAAAATCTTCTTCCTTCTTGAAGGAGACTACAGGGCCAAATCCCGCATCAAATGGGGTTCGTTCCAGGCTCAGCTCGTTACCGTACAACGGCATACCGGCTTCCAAACGAAGTGAGTCGCGGGCGGCCAAGCCACACGGAACCAATTCGTAATCCGCACCAATGGTGATGATCTTGCTCCACAGTTCGGCGGCCTGTTCATTTTCGATGATCAATTCGAAGCCGTCTTCACCGGTGTATCCTGTGCGCGCCAGCAGTACGTCCATACCGCCGAGCACCAGATTAGCCGCTGCATAATATTTCAGTTCTGTGACGCTCTGGGCTACTGCTTCATCCGCTGCCAGCTTGGCAACGATGGCCTCAGCGTTGGGTCCCTGAACTGCAATCAGGGACTGGCGAGCCGAAGCGTTATCCAGCTGAACATCAAATCCTGCTACTCGTTCTTCCAAAGCTGCAGCCACCACATCAGCATTGCCAGCGTTAGGAACGACGAGGAATTTCTCTTCCTCAAGGCGGTACACGATCAGATCATCGATGATCTTGCCTTCTTCATTCAAGATCAGCGAGTACTTGGCCTTGCCCACCTTCATGATGGTGAAGTTTCCAGCCAACGCGGTGTTCAGCGCGATGCCGGCCTGTGGACCGGAGAGGTAAACCTCGCCCATGTGGGACAGGTCAAAGAGTCCTGCGGTGGAACGAACTGCCCGGTGCTCGGCCAGTTCAGAACCGTACTTCAGTGGCATATCCCAGCCACCAAAGTCGGTGAAGTTTGCGCCGAGTTCTGCGTGCTGGGCATGCAGGGCGGTGTGCTTAAGTTCTTGGGTAGTTTCAGTCATCTCAAACTCTTTCTAGTCTTCGAAGGCTTCAGGAGCAGGGCAGGAGCAGATCAGGTTACGGTCGCCACCGGCGCCGTCAATACGGCCCACAGCTGGGAAGTACTTATCGAACTTCAAGCCGGAGACCGGGAAAGCAGCCTGCTCTACCGAGTACTTGCGATCCCAATTGCTGTTGATCACCGCGGTAGCAGTGTGTGGGGCGTTGCGCAGTGGTGACTGCTCGATGCTGTAGACGCCCGAGAGAACTTCTTCCATTTCCTGACGGATGGTGATCATGGCTTCGATGAAGCGCTCGATCTCGCCCAAGTCCTCGGACTCCGTTGGCTCAACCATCAAGGTGCCAGCCACTGGGAAGGACAGGGTTGGTGCGTGGAACCCAAAGTCGATCAGACGCTTGGCCACATCTTCTGCGGTGACCCCGGTCTTGGCGGTCAGTTCACGCAGGTCCAAGATGCACTCGTGTGCCACCAGGTCCTTGTTGCCGGTGAAGAGCACTGGGAAGTGTTCGTTCAGGCACTTAGCGATGTAGTTAGCGTTCAAGATTGCGTGCTTGGTGGCTTCGGTCAAACCATCGCCGCCCATCATGGCAATGTAAGCCCAAGAGATCGGCAGGACGCCGGCCGAGCCAAAGGCGGTGGCCACTACCGGCACACCATCGCGCTCGGTGTAGCTGCCCGAGGCATCGCCTGGCAAAAATGGCAGCAGGTGCTCGCCGACACCGATTGGGCCGACGCCTGGACCGCCACCACCGTGAGGGATGCAGAAGGTCTTGTGCAGGTTCAGGTGCGACACGTCGCCGCCGAACTTACCTGGCTGGGCCAGACCCACCATGGCGTTCATGTTGGCACCGTCGATGTACACCTGACCACCGGCTGCGTGAACCTTATCGCAGACCACACGCACGTCGGCGTCGTAGACACCGTGGGTGGATGGGTAGGTGATCATGATGGCGGCCAGTACGTCCTTGTTGGCCTCGATCTTGGCATCCAAATCATTGGCGTCAATGGTGCCGTCGGCAGCGGTCTTCACGACGACCACCTTCATACCAGCCAGTACTGCCGAAGCAGCGTTGGTGCCGTGGGCCGAGGCAGGGATCAGGCAGACATTGCGCTGGGCTTCTCCACGCGATGCGTGGTAGCCGGAGATGGCAAGCAGGCCTGCGTATTCGCCCTGGGATCCTGCGTTGGGCTGGATGGAGACGCCAGCGTAACCGGTGATCGCGGTCAAACGGCCTTCAAGGTCGGTGATCAGTTCACGCCAACCCACACTCTGTTCAGCTGGAACATAAGGGTGGATGGAAGCGAATTCTGGCCAGGTGATGGATTCCATCTCGGCAGCCGAGTTCAGCTTCATGGTGCACGAGCCCAGCGGGATCATGGTGCGATCCAGTGCCAGGTCACGGTCCGAGAGGCGACGCAGGTAACGCATCATCTGGGTCTCGGAGGAAATGGTGTTAAAGATTGGGTGGGTCAGGTAGTTGCTGGTGCGGACCTGGGAGGCTGGGATGTCGAATCCTTCGGGGGCCGAAAGCTCCACGCCGAAAACGCCCAGCAGGGTCTTGACGATATCCGAGGTGGTGGTCTCGTCGGTGGACACGCCCACCTGGGTGTCGTTGATCTTGCGCAGGTTGATCCCTGCTTCATTGGCGGCCGAGATGATCTGCTCAGCGTTCTCAACGTTGACTACTACGGTGTCGAAGAAGCTCTGAGAAGCCAAGGTGAATCCACCGGCTACCAGGGAGCTAGCAATCACGCGAGCGTGGTTGTTGGCGCGACTAGCGATCTGCTTCAGGCCTGCTGGGCCGTGGTACACCGCGTACATTGAGGCACAGATGGCCAACAGTGCTTGGGCGGTACAAATGTTGCTGGTCGCCTTTTCACGGCGAATGTGCTGTTCGCGGGTCTGCAGTGCCAGACGGTAGGCAGGAACTCCGGCGTCGTCCACCGAAACACCAACTAGGCGTCCTGGCATGGAGCGGGTCAGGCCATCGGCTACAGCCATGTAGGCTGCGTGCGGACCACCGAAGAACAGTGGCACACCAAAACGCTGGGTGTTACCCACGGCAATATCTGCGCCCTGCTCACCGGGAGGGGTGATCATGGTCAGAGCCAGCAGGTCAGCGATGACGGTGACCATGGCGCCGGCTTCCTTGGCGGCGGCGATGATGCCTTCATGCTCTGCGATGGAGCCGTTGTTACCTGGCTGCTGCAGCAGGATGCCGGAGATGTCACCCTCTGGCAGACCAGCGGACAGGTCAGCGACTTCAACTTCGAAGCCCAGTGCGTCGGCGCGGCCCTGCACGACCTTGATGGTCTGCGGGAAGATATTGGAGTCCAGGACGGTCTTGCCCTTGGCCTTCTTCTTGTTGGCGCGGCGCATCATCAGCACTGCTTCGGCGGCGGCCGAGGATTCGTCCAGCAGCGAGGCGTTGGCGATCGGCAGACCGGTCAGATCCATGACCATGGTCTGGAAGTTCAGCAGGGCTTCTAGGCGGCCCTGGGAGATTTCCGGCTGGTACGGGGTGTAGGCGGTGTACCAGGCAGGGTTTTCCACGATGTTGCGGCGGATTACCGCTGGGGTGATGGTGTCGTAGAAGCCCTGGCCGATCATCTGGGTCTTCATGACGTTCTTCGAGGCAAGCGCACGCAGGTGGGCCAAGGCTTCGGTTTCGCTCAGTGCGGCTGGGATATCCAGCATGGAGTCTTGGCGAATGTCTGCCGGAACGGCGGTATCGATCAGATCATCTAGGCTGCTGTAGCCCAGAGTCTGAAGCATGGTCTCTACATCTGCTGGACGCGGGCCGATATGGCGAGAAACAAATTCGCTTGTTGTTGAAGCCGAAGTCTGCGTGACGGTCATGGTGCTGGAGTCTCCACGGGGATCTGTCTTGGCGCATGCCAAAGGAAGGACGCTTTGCCTCCCCATCCCTGTTGCACTACCTGAGAGTTTTACACGTCCGGCCAACTAAGCCGGGCGCTTGCACCTTCGGTGAACCGGTTCTGGCCGGCTACTTTCCAGAGTTGCCTCGTGATGGCGGTACGGGGGCCTGAGAGTTTCCTGGGGAGGAATTGCTCCTACGGCGCCCGTCCATGGTGTGAACGGGACTCTCCCGCCATCCGTCTATGGCGTGTGCTACCGGTCAGAGAGCTGCAGCACACCACCATGTTACCTGCCCCGCGCTGAACGTCAAAGACACTAACGAAGAAAAACCGTCACAAAACGTTTAATTCGTGGCTGCGGAAAGCTGAAGGTACTGAGGATACTTGGCTGAGAGCGTGTCTCCCGAGGAGGTTCCGGTCAGTCGACGCTTGATCCACGGCGCTAAATGTTCTCTTGCCCAACCCAATTCAGCCTTGAGTTTTTCACCGCGTGAGTTCACTGCCAATTCGGGAAGAACGGGAGCCTGAATCAGTTGCGACCAATCATCATCAGTGACCTGGTGCTCAGCTAATACTTCGAGCACCTTGGAGGCCATCAGGCCATGCCCCAGTTCGTTCATGTGCAGTCGGTCCACGGCCCAGTAGCGTACGTCCGAAAATTCTCGCCACCGCCAGTAATCGGCAATGATCGCGCCGTGGGCATCGGCGATCTCGCGAACCTTCTCGTTATAAATGGCCGTGCGTGGACGGGTCTTGGAGAACAGCGGGGACTCAACGGTGTCAAAACCGGTAAATAGCAACACGGTGCTCCCGGCCTCGTTGAAGCGTCGGACAATTCCTTCATAACCACGCATCAGTGCGTCAAGGTCTGCTGTGGGCCGCAGAATGTCATTGCCGCCGGCATAGATGCTGACCAAATCTGGTTTCATGGACAGCCCTTGGTCGAGCTGCTGGTTAATGACCTGACCGATCTTTTTGCCACGCACCGCAAGGTTGGCGTATTCCCAGTCCCCTTGGGTGCAAAGCACTTCCGCGACTCGGTCGGCCCAACCGCGCACCTGATTGGGGCGTCCCAGATCAACGTCGCCAACGCCTTCTGTGAATGAATCACCTAATGCCAGAAACTTCTTCACTTCAATCCCACTTCGTATTTCTGATGCTCTTGCGATTTGGACAGATTAGTAGGTTTTTGCTTTGGCGTTCTTCGCCAGGATCAATTGTCGGGCTAGTTGTGAGAGCTGCACACCGGTGGCGGTGTCCCTGACCCCTTCATTACGCGAAGGAATGAAACCAAAGCCCAGTTGGTAGGCAGGATCAGCGAAGGCCAAGGAAGAGTTTGCCCCGTCATGCCCGTAGGCAAAGATGGATCCATAATTCACTCGAGCCGTGGCTTTCATGAACCCTAGGGCGAAGGCCTGCAACAGACCATTGGTTCGGTCGTGGCCATAGACCAATTCGGTAGAAACCCGAGACCAGGTATCTTCGCTGAGGAATCCGCTGGTGGCTCCAAGTGCCGGAACGGCTCCGAAGGAGGCTGCGTAAATCCCGGCCAAACCTTGAGCATTGGCGACACCGCCCATGGATGCTGGCCCAAGTTCACGCACCTGCGCGGCATTGGCCAGTTCGTGCCAGTTGTATACCGGGCCGTCGGCCAGTGCGAATCCGGAAGCGGAGTTCACGGCCAGGCCGCCTGGCGAGAATGGATCAAAGAATTCGGTGGGCGCATCTAGGGCCGGGAGCACGTCGCGGTAGCGCGGTTCCAGGGCCGGATCTTGACCGATATAGACGTCAACGCCCAATGGTTTACGGATGCGCTCTTCAAATACTTCTTGCAGTTCTTTGCCGGTGACTCGGCGGACCAGTTCTTCCATGAGCACGCCCATGGTGATGGCGTGGTAACCGACAATGTTTTGACCCAAAGGCCAGATGCTTGGCATGGAGGCCAGGACCTTGGCGTATTCAGCCGAGTTCAGCAATACCTCGCTTGGTACTCCCCCGGGAACTCCAAGGACACCGGCTTGGTGGCTGAGTACTTCGCCGACGCTCAGGGCGCTTTTGCCTCCAGCGCCAAATTCAGGCCAGTAGGTCACCATCGGTGCGTTGGGATCGATCAGGCCATCTTGCACCAGTAGGGCGATGACCAGTGCACTCAGACCTTTGGTGCAGGAAAAGACGCAGGTCAGGGAATCTGCAGCAAGGTGCTCCCCCACACTATGGCTGAGGACTAGTTCGCCTCGGTGATAAACGGCTAGCTGCGCCGAATAGTCTTCTTCTTCGGCGGCTCGTGCTTCCAGAGCCTGAGCCAATGGTGCGAAATCTTCGCTGATCACCGAGTCCATGTACATCCTTAAACCGCTTGTCCCTTTTCAACTAACCCTAGTCGGATTCACCATGATTCTCGATGGACGCGCCTTGACACGCCTTTGGGGATATCCGTACGTCAAGTCACAGGTTCAAATGCCAAATACCGTTCATCGTTCCTTTACTACCGCTGAACCTGCGAGTCTGTGAGCCAGCCCGGTAGGCGGTTTGCCGACCTTGAACGCAACCACTAAGTTTGTCATGCTTGCCACCAATATTTGAAGGAGATGAACTCGATCGCATGACTGTGGATAGTGACTCGCCGGTAACCCCGAGCCAGGATTCAGAACTCAAGCGGGTGATCGGCCCAAAGCTGCTGCTATTCCTCATCATGGGCGATATTATCGGCGCAGGTATTTTTGCTATTACCGGCAAGGTTGCCGGACAGGTTGGCGGCGCAGCATGGCTACCTTTTTTGGTGGCCTTCGCCATCGCCACCCTCACCGCTTTCAGCTACTTGGAACTGGTGACCAAATACCCTCATGCCGCCGGCGCAGCACTGTATGTGCATAAAGCCTTCGGCGTCCATTTCGTCACCTTCATCGTGGCCTTTACCGTGGCCTGTTCTGGCATTACCAGCGCCGCTACTTCGGCAACTTTGGTGGGACAAAACCTCTTGATTGGCTTCGGCCAGTTCATTGATGGAGTACCAACCACACCGCAGGCCGGCATGTGGGCAGCGATTGCCATCATCGTGATCCTCGCGTTGATCAACCTGCGTGGTGTTGGTGAGAGCGTGAAGTTCAACCTCGTGCTGACCATCGTGTCGCTGGCCATCATGGCCGTAATCATCGGTATCGGTTTCGCTGTCATTGCCTCGGGTCAGGGCGATGTAAGCCGTCTGGTGGTCTTCGAAACCCCCTCGGATCGTAGCATTTTCGCGGCGGTGACCATGGGTACCGCTATTGCGTTCTTCGCCATGGTGGGCTTCGAAGACTCGGTAAACCTGGTTGAAGAGACAAAGAACCCGAATAAGATCTTCCCGAAGATCATGCTCATTGGTCTGGGCTTGTGCGCGGTGATTTACATGCTGGTGGCCATCACCGTGATCATGGTCATCCCTACCGGCGACCTGCTCAACCCAAAGAACCCGGATGCCGGCATCCTGCTGGATGTGGTGCGCATTGGTGCTCCCAACATTCCTGTCGATGCTATTTTCCCGTTTGTCACCGTCTTCGCGGTGGTCAATACCGCGCTGATGAACATGTTGATGGCCAGCCGTTTGCTTTACGGTATGGCACGTCAGGGCGTGCTGCCACAGTTCTTGGGCAAGGTGCACTCCACCCGCCGCTCCCCTTGGGTAGCCATCCTATTCAGCACGGTGATGGCGATCGCTTTGGTTGCTTATGTGAACCTCGACAGCGAGAACGGTATCGTCGGCTCACTCGGTGGTACCACGGCATTGTTGCTCCTCTGTGTCTTCGCAGTAGTGAACGTGTCGTTGCTGGTTCTTCGCCGCGAAAAGGCACCAGCAGATGCCTTCCGCGCACCAACGATCATCCCGATTCTTGGCGTCGTCTTCTGTTTGTTCCTTGCCGGACCGTGGGCTCGTTCTCGCGAAGACTGGGTGCAGTATGAGATCGCTGGTCTGCTGTTGCTCATCGGCGTGGCGCTGTGGGCGTTGACGTGGCTGATCAATCGCATTAATTACAAGAAGGGCATCATTGAGACTCACCCTGGAGACTACAAATAATTAGTCGCTAAAAACTACGGTCCACCAAGATTTTCTTGGTGGACCGTAGCTTTATAAAATGTGATTCAGCCTGTCGGCGCTAAGCGGAGCGCTCGATAGTTTCCTGACGGAAGCGAAGTTTCCATTCGCCCTGACCTTGCTGCCACCAGGAGGAGACGACAAGCACTTCGGAGCCCGCTGGCTTCATCCGGTAAGCCAATAACACCATGTCTTCGCTGATCTGGCGGGTGGCCAAAACCTGCATCTGTCCGGTGGTCGGCAGCGCGGATCCACGCTCCAGCAACCTGCCAATACTGGCAACATCCAGTAGTCCGCCATCCCTGCTGACTTCTTGATAACTCGGGTGTAGGAAGTCTTTAAGCTCGGTGAAGCTGGTTCGGATTTGTGGATCGAGGAATCCACGTTCAAGCTCATACACGGTGGCTGCAAAGTCAGTAGTCTGCGCAGGGGCAGCTGGCGCTGCTGGCGTAGCTACGGGTTTCACTGATTCTTTTTCGACAGGTGCGGCAGATCCAGCGCCACCGGTATAACCCGGGCCAGCATCTGGGGTGGTGCCTTGCTGGTGCGCGGTGGCTGCAGCGCGCGCGTGATCATCTGCGGCTTCGTTCAAGTCATGGCCGGCATGGCCTTTGACCCATTCAAAACTGTATTTTCGTCCTTGAATCGCCGCATCAAGTTCTTTGAGAATGTCTTGGTTGAGGACTTGCTTGCCGTCGGCTTTTTTCCAGCCGCGCTTTTTCCATCCTGGCATCCATTTGCTGATGCAATTAATCGCATACTGCGAATCACAGAGGATCTTGAGCTCTTCTTCCGGCAGGTGCTCGGTGGCACGAAAGAGTTCTAAAACAGCTTGGAGCTCGCCCATATTGTTGGTTCCGTGGTCCCAACCGCCAGCGGCCCAATTCTCTTCATCCACATACCAAGCCCAACCGGCTGGTCCGGGATTACCTAGGGCGGATCCATCTGCAGCAGCAATGATCGTCATAGTTCAATCCTGCCACGCCAGTACCCCAGGAGCGGTTCTTGGGTCCGGCTATGTCCCTGTCAGTTTTATGGCATTGTTCGCATTTGATCAGGTAGCACTGTGGTTACCATGGGTGGTGTGAAGAAAATCTTGCCATTCCTAGCCACGACTTCCTTGTTATTGCTCAGCGCCTGTTCTGCACCGTCCACGGATACCCTGCGGGAAGAGGATCCCGAAGGTTATGCAGCCTGCATTCATTTTGGCGGAGGGTTAGATGCTCCCGAGGGTATCGGCGAGACGAACATGCTCAAGGCAGCGCAGCATGGTTCGCAATCGAGCACCGAGCAGATTAGTCAAGCAGTCACTACACAGGAGTCGAAAACCCCTGAGATCACGGATGTTGAAGCGTTCAAGACTGCTTGTGAGGCTCAGGGGTTTGACTTTTAGTTCTCTGGCTTAGGCCGGGTACATCGGGTTATGGCCGGTGGCTACGCGCTCTTCGGTGCGTACTTCATCTGGTGCGGTGCCATCTAACCAAGGACCACTCTCGGCCAAATGTTCCCGCTGCGGCGCTTCGAGCCAGTTTTCCAGGGCTGGTCCTTGCGGGATGATTTGCGTTGGGTTGATGTCTTCGTGGACGACATAGTAGTGCGCCTTGATTTGCTCAAAATCGATGGTGTCGCCGAAGCCTGGCATCTGGAACAAATCGCGGGCATAGCCCCAGAGGTTAGGCATCTCGATGAGCTTGTTTCGGTTGGTTTTGAAGTGCCCGTGATACACCGGATCAAATCGCACCAGGGTGGTAAAGAGTCTGACATCGGCTTCAGTGATGTGATCTCCCATGAGGAATCGACGTGTGGATAGTCGCTCTTCAAGGAAATCTAGGGTGGTAAAAAAGCGCTGGTAGGCGTCGTTGTAGGCCTTTTGGTCACCGGCAAAACCTGCGCGATATACGCCGTTATTAAGCTCGGTAAAGATGCGCTTGATCAGTGGCAGCATTTCTTCTAGTTGATCCTGCGGAATCAGGTTTGGTGCGCCATCGCGATGGAACTCTTTCCATTGGGTGGATAGGTCCCAAGTGATTTGTGGGTAATCGTTGGTGACCACAGCCCCGGTGGGAATATCAACGATGGCCGGTACGGTGATGCCTCGTGGGTAGTCGGCAAAACGCTTAAAGTAGTTCTCTTGAATCCGTTCGGTTCCCAGCACCGGGTCTTTCCCGTCAGGATCCAAATCAAAGGTCCAGCTGCGCGAGTCATGGGTGGGCCCGGGCAGGCCGACAGACAGCGCGTCTTCAAGGCCCAGCAGGCGTCGAACAATTAGGGTGCGGTTAGCCCAGGGGCAAGCGCGTGCCGCAACAAGACGGTAACGTCCTGCTTCTACGGGCCAGAGCGTAGCTCCTTGTGAGACACCAGCTTGAGGGTGCCCGATCTTGCTGTCATTGTGTTCATTACTGTAACTGGCCGGGTTGGTGTCCGCGACAATCCGATCTTGGATGTAATTAGTATCCCGGGTGAATTCTCCGCCGGTGACATAGGCACCCTTGGTTGAATATTCCTCGCTCATTCTTTCCCTCCAAAATCTGTGGTGCCGAACAGTGTTGCGCTCCAACACGAGCCTATGACAACTGGCAGTCGTTGAACATGGCAACTCGAACAACGATCTGATTGACACGTCACCTTATATTGCAAAATTAAACTTTACACGAGATGATTGATGCGTCAACAAAATTTGTTGGGCCACAAATTCTGCAAAGGGTGAGAGTAGAAAATGACGAGCGATGAGACCCGCTGGCTAACTCAGAGCGAGCAGGACCTCTGGCGTACGATCCGTGAGTTCCTCTGGCAATTTCCTAGCGCCATGGATCGTCAGTTGGTACGCGACTCTCAAATGCAGTCCGGTGAATACTCGGTCTTGGCAGTACTTTCCGAAGCAGCTACTCCTAGTTTACGTCCCGCCGATGTTGCCGAGGAACTGCGCTGGGACCGCTCACGCCTCTCCCACCTCTTACGTCGCATGGAAGCAAAGGGACTGATCAGCCGTTGCTCCGATGAAACCGATCGCCGAGGTCATCAAATCGCGCTGACCGAACTCGGGCAGGAAACCATCGGGAATGCTGCGCCGAGTCATGTGACTTTTGTGCGTGAAACCCTCTTTGATTCACTGAATGCCACGGAACGTCGTGCATTAGAAACCGCGTTGCCTAAAATTCTTGAATCCATTGAACGACAGGGCCTGAAAGACTCAAGCTGCTAGCTGGCGCGTACGGCCAGCTCGCTATTTTGAACCAATCGCCAGAAGCGACCACCAAGAGCCACCAACTCGCCATAGGTTCCGGATTCTGCGATCTTTCCATCTTCCAGCACCACAATGTGATCAGCTCTCATCACGGTGCTCAATCGGTGCGCAATCAACAGTGTCGTACGGCCCACCGCCAACTCGTCCAACGCTTGCTGCACCAGAGCCTCGGTGACCGTATCCAAAGCGCTGGTAGCTTCATCGAGCACCAAAACCTTTGGTTCACGCAACATGGTGCGAGCGATGGCCAAACGTTGTTGTTCGCCACCGGAGAATCGGTGGCCACGTTGCCCCACTTCGGTTTCCAAACCAAGTGGCAGGCTGCGAATGAGATCGGCAATTTGCGCAGCTTCTAGGGCTCGCCACAATTGCTCTTCCGTCGCTTCAGGGGCAGCCCACAAGAGGTTAGCCCGGACGGTATCATGCAAGAGGTAGCTCTCTTGAGCCACCACCGAAACGGCACTCGCAATTCCTTGCTGGTCATAGTCCTTCAGATCAATTCCATCGAGCAGCACCTGCCCCGAAGTAGGATCCAACAATCGTGGCAGGAGCGAACCCAGCGTCGATTTTCCAGAACCGGTGGCACCAACGACAGCCGTCATCGTGCCAGCTGGCAGACGTAGGTTCAGCTTCTCCAAAGTCGACTTGGTTGCTTGCGGGTAGCGGAAGCTCACCTCACGCAATTCAACTTCACCGCTGATGCGAGCGGGATCGACCTTCACCGGGTTACTAGCCACCGGAAGTTCTTGATCCGTGTCGAGGTATTCAAAAACGCGGCTAAACAGCGCCATCGCAGAGACCCACTGCACCGAAAGCTGCATAAGTCCCATCACCGGGCGGAAGATTCCTGCCTGCAGGCCGGTAAAGGCCACCAGCGTACCGATGCTCATCCCGTCTCCGGTAACAGGGAGTCCAGCTGCCAAATACAACACCGCGGGAATGGCAGCGAAGATGATACTCATCGTGGCCATACGCCAGCGTCCAGCCAGCGCACTTTTCATTTCAAGGTCAATGAGCTTGTGGCTAGATTCAGTAAAGGCTTGAGCATCCGCCGGACCGGTACCCATCACCTTGGACAGGCGAACCCCGGAAATACTCAGGCGTTCTTCAATCAGAGATGTCAGATTCGACATCTCTCGCTGACGCTTGCCGGTCACAGCACGTCGTAGCTTTGCTGTCTGCTTGGCCAATAAGATGGCCGGAGGAAAGACGATCAGAGAGATCAGACTTAGTTTCCAGGAGATGGCCACCATGGCAACTGCGGTGGCAACCACCGTAGTCAGGTTGGAAGCAATACTCGTTGCTGAATTGGTAATCACTGACTGCATCTGACCGACGTCATTGATCAGTCGCGACTGCACATCACCAGAGCGCGAGTTGGTGAAGAATCCCAGAGACTGTTTCTGCAGGTGAGTAAAGAGTCCGGTGCGCAGCCGGTGCATCACGCGTTGCCCCATCAAGGTGGCCCGCCATGTCTGCACCACCTCAAGCACCGCGGTAATCAGGGCAATGAGCACCAGCCCTCCGGCACCAGCGAGGAGCAACCGGATATTGGAGTGTGGGATGGCATCATCGATGAGTTCACGAACAATGAAGGGCTGAGCTAGGCCAATAACCGAGGACGCCACGATCAACAGCATGACTGCGATGACCGATCCTAGGTGGGGACGGAACAACGCAGCTACACGTCGCAGAGATACCGGGTGCTCAGCAAGTCGTTGCTTGTCTTGCGCAGAGCTTTTCATCCGCCCACCGGTTGCACTTCCTGCACCGCCTGGGTGCACGGGTATTGGATTGACACTCATAGCTCCCCCTTCGTCGTCTTCTTTCCCTCAAAGAATAACAGAGGTTACCTCACTATGTGGTTCCATCTTGAAATTGTTCCGAAGAACACACTATTCTTAATCCCATGCAGAACGAAGAGTCCAAGCCTGACTTGGCAGATCTTTTCCTCCGGGCTTCACGGGTCATCCGTGGCCGCTGGCGGGAGAGCCTGATTCCTATGGGCATCACCCCACACCAGTCACGGGTACTGTCCATACTGGGTCATGCCGATGCCGAAGGGCTACGAAACTCGCAGTTGGCGGATCGACTTCATATTGCTGCTCGGTCCACCACTGAAGTTGTCGACCAGCTTGAAGCAAAACAGCTGGTTACTCGCACGCCGGATCCCGCCGACCGCCGAGCAACCCTGATCGCGTTGAGCCCCAGTGGCCGGGCACAGTTAGGTGAGATGTCTCAGTTGCGCAGAGAGAGCATGGAAGGCTACTTCGAGAAACTCCCACCTACCGACCGCGAAGAACTTACTCGACTGCTAGAAATTCTTGACCGCGAAAACCCGCGCCCTTCCCGTACAGCGTGCAAGGAACCGCGTTCTTCCCACTGACTTCAGCGCTACGACGACGTAGGCCCGGAATAATCATCCAGAGGATCGGCAAGAACACGAGCATCAGTAATTAGCCGCGGGTGCGGCTGCGCCAAACGAGCAGCACATAGTGGCGGATCATCGCGATGAAGACCACCGCCCACACCAGCACTGCGGCGATCAACGTTCCGTGCCCGATGCTTTCCACTATCGGCAACGAGTCGACCCTGCCCAGGTTGATTGACGCCACGGCGAACATTCCGACGGGGAAGACGATTGACCAGAGTGCTGGCGTATACGCTACCGGAACGCGATGCACGAAGTGTCGCCATACCCCAGCGCCCACCAGGAACGGTATCAGCCAGAGGCAGTAGCTCCAGAAGGCCGCCACCGTCCCGGCAATTAGCGCACGAGTGGCATCAACCATTGGCGTGGATTCCATGCCGACAATCTTGCTGCCGGCCACCACGGCGATGGCCATAGCGCCCATGGTCACCCAGTACGGTGGTTCGAATTCTTTCGGCGTCATCCCGAAGTGCAAGATCCTGAGCATTACCAGCATGGCGATACCGGCATAGAGTGCTACGCCGACCGACCAGCTGAGCACAGCTAGCAAGCCAATCAGGGATTGTCCTTGCGGCAAATGCGACTGGACGACGCTCAGGCCGATGGCCAAGGATTGGCTAGCCACGGCCCAGATGAACCAGGTGCCGTTGACCCTGGACTGGATCGGTTTTCCGTCCCGAGTCAAAAAGACCTGCCATGGCAACACATAGCCGAAGATGAACCAGAGAACAGCAGCCAGAGCCACGAGCACCATGGAGAGCGCACTGTAACCTTCGGCGTCCAACCGCACCGCGAGGACATCGGTGCCAGCGACGACGGTGAAGTATCCGAAGGCCATTTCCGGCCTGCGAAGTTCGGCTTTCATAATTTGGCTAAAGGCAATTGCCCGCCAGATGTACAGCACCCACAGCACTAGATACGAAAGCGCGGCAATGACCAGCAGGATGCTGGAGAGCAGGTCCCATCCGGCCTCATGAAGGCCGATGGAGACAATGCCGGTGCCCATCGTCAGGGCAAAATATCCTGGCGACAGGTTCTCTAGGACGTCACGGAAAACCCGAGGTCTGGAGGTAGCCGGTTCTTGCTGGGTTTGCCAATCGTCCATGAATCCAGCGTACGACTGTTGGCTCAGTGAAGTGGAATCACGAGATCTGGCGAAGGCTCAGGGTCATCGCTAAAGGCTCAAGGGTATGACTCCGATGAAATATCAGTGTCATACCCTTGTAGCTTGAACAGAATCTTTAGAGCGTTATCTTAGTTCTCGGTTTTCCCATGACGCCAGTAGCCCATAAAAGCTACCTGCTTCCGGTCGATTCCGGCTTCCCTCACAAGATAGCGGCGCATCTCCTTGACCGTTCCTGCCTCACCAGCAATCCAGGCATAGAACGGAGCATTATCCGCAGCCCCGGTTTCCCAAAGAATCTGTGAGTCAACGTCAATATCTTCTGGTTCTGCATTCGTCTGCACTACACCAGCGGCTGGAATGGCGACCACCTGGCTCAAGGCCAGACGCAGTAATTCACCATGGGCATGGCTGCCACGAGGCAACCATTGCACAGAAACGCCAGAACGAGTTGAGGCGCCAAGAATGTCGGTAGTCTCGGGCACCTCAATCAGTGCATGACCGGTGACATGCGAAGGCAAGGACTCGAGAATGGAGCAGATCGCGGGAGCAGCAGTCTCATCACCAGCCAACACAATCCGGCTGGCCTCTCCAGGACGAAATTCGATGCCACCATAGCTGGCGTCGGACAGGAACTTGTTCGGCCCCAGCAACAGTAACTGGTCACCAACCTGCGCACGGTCGCCAAATTCGGTCGCCGGGCCGCCTTGAAGCTTGCCGTCCACCACATGGCCATGCATCACAAAGTCGATATCGAGTTCGGCGGTTGAACCACTGTTATCGCGGTGCCCAGCTTCGCGGAAGGCACGCACCGTGTACGTGCGCATGTAACCTCGGGTATCGGGGTCGATGGACAGCCAGCGCTGGTACCAACCTTCTTGTTCCGCAGGGCTGGTCATTGCCTGTGGACGCATCGAGGCAATCTCTTCGGTCAGCGCGCTACCACCAGCAGGTGGCAGCAGTAACTTGATGCGCATATCCAGCGGATGAGAATTGGTCCCAAAGTAATCTAGGTCTTTGCCGCTGAGAGTCAGTCGACGGAACGATGGCGAGAGTACTTGGGAATTGATCACCGTGGTATCAAAAGCCAAGGTTGGGACATATTCATGGGCTGGTCGCAGGCCCTGCTGCTCGCCCTCAGCTGCTTGGGCTCCGTCATTGTTCTCTGGTGCCGATACCGTTTCTGGCTCCAGTGCCTTGGGCTCACTGCGGAAAATACCCTGAGAGGCCAGGACCTGTTCGGTACGCAGTACGCGGTGGCGTCCGATGGGCAGGACGAGCGGGGTTCCACCCACTGGGTCAGGAATGACACGGCTTGGCATGCCGAAGACATCCTTGACCGTCTTTTCGGTCACCACTTCATTCGGGTGGCCCGCCGCGTAGATCTTGCCGTGGCGCAGGGCTACCAGGTAGTCGGCGTAGCGGGCTGCAAGATTCAAATCGTGCAACACGATGACCACGGTGATACCGCGGGTACGGTTCAATTCGCTGACCACATCCAGCACTTCAAGCTGGTGGGCAACGTCCAAGAACGTGGTGGGCTCATCGAGCAAGAGCAGGTCAGTTTCCTGGGCAAGGGCCATGGCGATCCAGACGCGCTGACGCTGACCACCGGAAAGCTCATCCACTGCACGATCAGCCAATTCGGTGGTGCCGGTCAACTCCATCGCCCGGTTCACCGCCGCTTCATCCTCGGTGGAGAAACGCTTAAACAATCCCTGGTGTGGGTAGCGGCCACGACTAATCAGCTCACGGGCGGTAATCCCATCCGGTGCGGTCGGCGACTGTGGCAACAGCCCCAAAGTCTTGGCAACTTCCTTAGCCGGCTTGGAATGGATATCCGCACCGTCCAACAACACCTGCCCGCCGGAGGGCTTAAGTAGGCGGGACAGGGCACGCAACAAGGTGGACTTGCCACAACCATTGGCACCCACCACGATGCTCACCTGCCCGGTAGGAATATCCAGAGACAGTTCATCGACAATGGTGACCTTGTCATAGGCCAATGTAAGATCGCTAGCCTGCAAAGTGGCCATGGGTTATGCCCCGCTTCCGGTTGAGTTGGCGCGCACCAAGATCCAAATCAGGAACGGTGCGCCGAATGCGCCGGTGATGACACCTACCGGCAGTGCAAGATCTGCGAACAAGTTCGCGGCAAAGAAGTTCGCCACAATCACGAGGGTGGCTCCGGTCAATCCGGCCAGCGGAATGTTGATCGGTCCGCGGCTCAGCGCCGCGCTGATCGGGCCGGCCAAGAATGCCACAAAGGCGAGGGGGCCGGTGATGGCAATGGGAATCGCGCCCATAGCCACCGCAACAAAAACAAGGAGTATTCGTGCCTGGTTGACGTTCACGCCCAATGCGGCCGCCGAGTCCTCCCCCAGCTCCAACATCTTCAATTGGCGCAACACGAAGGGCAATAAGAAGACGCCCAGCACCGCGAGGCTGATCAAAAGAATCAGGGCACTGTTCCAGTTGCTTGAAGACAAGGACCCGGTCAACCAGTGCATGGCATCGCTGGCGGTATTCATTTCTGCCCGGGACAGCAGGTACTGAATGAGGGCTTGAAGCATCGCACCGATGGCTAGACCGGCCAGAATCAGTCGTGGCCCGGTGCGCTTGCCGGAGGCCGAAAGCCAATAAATCACGGCTGCGACGATCAGTCCACCGGCTAGGGCAAAGACGTTGAGTTTCCAGTCGTTATAGCCCAGGATCAGCATGGCCAGTACTGCGGCCGCGGAAGCACCGTAGCCCACGCCGATGACGTCGGGACTGGCCAGTGGGTTGCCCAACCAGCGTTGGAACAGCGCACCGGAGATGCCCAGACCTGCGCCGGCCAAGGCGCCCACGGCAACTCGCGGCAGCCTGTCGGAGAGGATGATGAAACTGGTGCCTGGCACGCTCTGGCCGCTTAACACCTGCAGAACTTCGGTAGCTGGTAACCGGTCTCGGCCCCAGAAGAGGTAGGCCAGCACGGTGACCACGATGGCCAGGGACATCCACAGGCTGGTGCGAAGTACCCTGTTCTTGCGCGCGACAGGTTTGGCCGGTGCTTTTGGTGCTTTCGCTGCTACCGGCTGAGGATCGTTGGGGGTTGGCTGGCTCATGGTTGTTCGTGTCATTTCGCTGGTGCTCACAGGCTCACCGACTTCATGCCGCTGCGCATCATCAGGATAAACAGTGGCCCACCGATCAGTGCGCACATCACGCCCACCTGGATTTCACTCGGTGGCGCGATCACGCGTCCCACGGTATCAGCCACCAAAAGCAAGATCGGTCCAGCCAGCAGGCTGGCAGGCATCAACCATCGGTAATCGGAACCCACCAGTAGGCGTACCGCATGGGGAATCATCAAACCGACGAAGGCGATCGGGCCGGCCACAGCGGTGGCGGTACCGGCCAAGATGACCACGCCGATCGACCCGAGCAGTCGAGCTCTACCGAGGTTGAAGCCCAGTGCGGTGGCGGTGTCATCCCCCATGGCTACGGCGTTGGAAACGCGTGCGGTGGACAGCAGGATCAGCGCACCAATAACCACCATGGGTATCGCACCGATAAAGGTCTCAACAGGTGTACTGGAGAGTGTGCCAACCTGCCATTTGCGGAATTGGTCCAGGGTGGAATCCGAGACCATGAGGATCGCGTTGGTAATGGCTCCCACGCCGACGGCCATCGCTGCGCCGCCCAGGGCCAGCTTGATCGGGGTGGCCCCGTCACGCCCCACGCTAGCTACCACGTAGACCAGAATCATCACCACTGCTGCACCGATAAAGGCCGCGACCATAATTCCGGTCAGTGAGCTGACACCAAAAAGCGCAATGGCTAGAACCACGCTCATTGAGGAGCCAGCGTTCAGCCCCAGAATTCCGGTATCGGCCAAGGGGTTGCGGGTCAGTCCCTGCAGTCCGGCACCGGCCAAACCGAGCGCTGCTCCGACAACAATGCCACCGACGGTTCGGGCGAAACGCGAGGCCACCACACCCTGATCCCCATTGTTGGGGTCAAAATGCCATAGGGCATCACTGACTGTGCTCAACGAGACCGAGCGGGCACCGAAGAGTAGCGAGGCAACGATGGCCACGAGTAAAAACACCGCTAGGATCAGTAGAGCTAAGACCTTACGTGGCAAGCGATAGCCGGTCGCCGCGGGCGTCGGGCGCGTCATACTTTCAGTCGCGGTCATTGGTTCCTACACTCATTGCTATGGCACATCTTTCCTCGCCCACCGTCATTGCTCCCGGTATCGGCCTGTTGACCGCCGATAATCCTTCGGAAATGACGCTGGATGGGACTAATTCTTATCTGCTGTTCGACCCGGCACTCCCGCAGCTGGAACCAGGAACCCCGGTGGTTCTGATTGACCCGGGGCCCGAGTTGGAAGAGCACCTGCAGTCCCTGGCTCAATTTGAGATTCAGCTGGTGTTGATCACCCATCGCCATGCGGATCATACCGGCGGCATTGACCGCTTGCGTGAGCTGGCCGGTGCACCGGTGCGAGCCAAACTGGCCGAGTATTGCCGTGACGCTCCCGTGTTGGAAGACCATGAGGTCATCAACGCTGCTGGCACACGTATTCAGGTGCATTTTACCCCTGGCCACACCTCGGACTCCGTGTGCTTTACGGCCCAAGATTCGCAGTTGTTCACCGGGGATACCGTGCTGGGTC
This sequence comes from Glutamicibacter sp. B1, assembly GCF_039602135.1. Taxonomy (NCBI): domain Bacteria; kingdom Bacillati; phylum Actinomycetota; class Actinomycetes; order Micrococcales; family Micrococcaceae; genus Glutamicibacter; species Glutamicibacter ectropisis. The sequence goes on from NZ_CP125942.1 coordinate 2,781,368, forward strand.
GGGGCACCACCATTTTGGAACACCCCGATGGAACCCTGGCCGATTACCTTGACTCGTTGAACCGCCTGTTGGCCCTGCCCGAGATGTCCCTGCACCCGGCGCACGGGCAACAACACGAAACCTCGCATCAGTTGTTGCGTGCGTACCTTGAGCATCGAGAATCCCGGTTGGAGCAAGTACGCGTTGCCCTGCAGAAACTCGGCAAGGCCGGGGCGGACGCGACTCCAGCTGACTTGCTGGAGATCGTCTACCCCGACCTGGATCCGCGCCTGGTGGGCGCGGCGAGCCATTCCTTGGAAGCGCAATTGCACTACTTAGCGTCGAATCGCTAAAGGTTACTTAGCTGCTGCTGCGTTATCGGCAGCCTTCACGATGTTTGGAACTACGTTCTTCAAAGCCCATTCGATGGACAGCGGTGAAGCTGCGGAGATCGACAGGGTTGCCTCGTCGGTGCCTGGCAGGGCTACCGCGTCGTTCTTGACGGCAGGGATCTGGCCGTACAGTGGCTGACCCTTGACGATGTCTTCAACAGTGTTCCCGGCAATGGCGGAAGCGAAGACAATGTCCGAATCCCACTCGTTTACCTTTTCAGGTGAGACGGTGTAAAAGAAGGTGTCCTTGGTGGCGTTCTTCTGTACGTAGTCCGCCTGCTTCATGCCCAGTGCACTGAGGAAGCGTGGACGGGTATCACCCTCGGAGTAGACGTAGGCGGTGTCTGGTGAGGACAGGTCAGCTGCGATGAAGGTGGTGTCCTTCAAAACGGCGTTGTCTTCGCCGACCTGAGCCATCTCGCCCTCGATCTTCTCGATCAGTGCGTCAGCTTCGTCTTCCTTGCCCAGCATCTGGCCGGCAGCCTCGGTGACCTCTTCCCAGCTAGTGGTGTAGTTTGCCTTGATTGGGCCAACGACCGGAGCGATTTCCTGCAGCTTCTTGTACTGTTCCTCTTTCAGGCCCGAGTACGGAGCAAAGATCACGTCTGGCTTGGTCTTAGCGATCGCGGTGTAGTCCGGATCATCACCGGTAGCGAACTGCACTGGCGCGTTATCAGAGCCGATCGAGGCATCCAGCTTAGCCAGTGCCTCATCCTTCCAGGTGGTGGAGTTGTTCGCGTTCTGACCATAAGCATCGGTGTCCATGCCTACCGGCACGGTATCAAGGGCCAGCAGGGTGTCAGCATTAACCCACGAGATGGTTGCTACACGCTCTGGAGCCTTATCGATGGTGGTCTCACCATAGATGTTCTTGATGGTGACCGGGGTGAATTCTTCGGAAGCCTTGCTCGAAGTATCCGCGGAGGAATCTGCGGAGTTACTAGCCGAACCGCAAGCGGTCAGGGACAGGGCAAGGATTGCGGTGGACGCGGCGAAGATCCCGGCGCGACGTGAAATTTTCATGGGTCGGTGATTCCAGACTATGCGAGGTTCCGTAAACATACGGCCCTAGAATAGGTTAGGTTTACCTACCCGGGCCGTATGCCACATTACGCGTTGATTCGATCAATACGCAACACGAAACGTCTCTAATCACGAACTTTGAAGTGAAGCTAACCACACACGAGCATTAACTTCCAGTTCATTTTCCGTTCTTGACCACAGGTTTCATTCTCTTGACGCCAGCAAACGCGCCGGCTCAGCCACGGTAATAGAAATCCTCACCAAAACAAGTCCAAGTACTACGGCGGCAATAACGGTCAGCACCGTCAACGGACTAAAAATGACTGCCATACCCGCCAAAGGAAGAACCAGCAAAGTTGAAGCGATAGCAAAAGCAATGGACGCGGCTAACGCAGGAACCATCAAAGACTTCACTCGAGCCGCATTCATCGTGCCCCAATCCATGCCCAATCGGTGCAGTCCTGAGTACAGCTCGGCACTGTCCAAGGTACTAGCGCTCTGGGTAATGGCCGATGAGGCAGCAACACAAATAAAGGTAATCGCGAGCGTCAGCAAAACACCGGTCAAAATATCGGCAGGTAAATAGTCATACCAAGTGTTGGTGGGTTCTTGGGCGCTAGTCGCATTCATCATCGCGGCCCCGCTGCCACCGATGACCGCCACGAAGGAAGCCATCGCCACACCCGAAACTTGCCTCCAGGATTCCGCAGGATTTTCTAAGATCATCCGGGCGGCGAGCAACTGCTGTGGCGTCTGGGCCTTTTTCAATTTGCTCTGTGCGACTTTAGAAACCAGGTACGGCCCCACGAGGTTCAAGATCAACATTCCGAGCCCAAACCCGCCAAGGATCACGATCAACACCACTGCGATGCTCTGCGCAACCTGAGAAAGGTTAGTGAAGAGTAGTGAGAGCACCAGGATTCCGCCTACGGTAATCGCTGCTCGAATCCAACTGGGCACCGGGACACTGCGCCGGGTAGCCACGGCCAGCGGCGTAATCATGAGCTTACGTAAACCAACGGCTGCACTGATCGCCGAGAGCGCCACAACTGCGAAAACTGCAGCCGCTAGCACCCACACCGGTAGATAAATGGCCGTCCCAATGGGAGAACCTTGAAATGAGATCAGCGATGCCAACGGCGCGCAGGCCAAATACAGGACAACACCGGCGAGCGCCCCGGCCAGGGCAGTACCTGAAGCCTGAAGGATCGCCACCGAACGAATCTGTGATCCGGTGGCACCGAGCAGACGTAACGAAGACAACGCCCGATCATTAGCACGCGCCGAAAGCCGTGCTGCGGCCGAGCCGAGGACCATGAGTGGCACGATCAAGAGCACTACCGCAAAGCCCGCTAGAGGTAAATAGGTTCCCTGCGCCTCGGCTTCAAAACGGGTGAAGGAATATGCTCCGCCCAGAACAATGAGCATCACCGCACTCACCAGCGCATAGGCACTCACGGTGAGCACTTGTGGGGCCAGGCGTGTTTTGGCCGGGCGTCCAAGCAGCCAGGCAAAGTGCAAAATATTCATCGCACATCCCCACCCGAGACACGCGTGCCACGACGGCTATCGCTGATCAACTGACCGTCTTGTAGTTTCACCACGCGATCGCACTGGGCAGCGACCGAAGGATCGTGGGTGACCATGACCAGCGACTTACCTTGACCCACGGTGCAGTCCAACAATGTCTCGAGCACTTCGGCACCAGTCGCAGAGTCCAAGGCACCGGTAGGTTCATCGGCAAAGACGACCATCGCGCCGGTGACCTGTGCACGCGCGATGGCCACGCGTTGCATCTGTCCGCCGGAGAGTTGGCCCATGCGTCGCTGTTCCATCCCTGCCAGCCCCAGTGCTATCAGGGCCTGATCTGCTTGGGCGATAGCAGCTGCCCGTGGTACCCCATTGATCATCAAAGCCATGGCCACGTTTTCTTCGGCCGTGAGTTCAGGAATCAATAGCCCCGACTGGAATACAAAGCCGAAGGACCCTCGGCGCAGTTTTGTTCGTGCCTTATCCGACAGCTCTTGGACGTTCAGCGGTGGTTGCCCGGGTAAGTTGAGCGCTAGGCTCCCGGCATCAGGGAGCTCAATACCCGCCAAGGCATGCAATAAAGTGGATTTTCCGGATCCGGAAGGTCCCATGATGGCTAAGGACTCTCCGAGGGAGATTTCGAGGCTGACACCGTTCAGAGCAGTCGTGGCACCGAAGCTTCGATAGAGGTTTTGGGCGTGAAGGACGGGCGGATGACCAAAGGAATTTTCAAGCATGATTCAATGTTTTCAATATTGCCCCGTAAGGACATCGGCGCATGGGGCGAAGTCATGCTGGGCCGGGTTCATCCCCCGGTAGGAGCAAGACTGCTTTAGACCAGTACTTCAGGAGCTCTTGAGCCATTTATGAAATTGGAACTGTATACACAACCTTTTTGTGCCCCCTGCGTCCGCACGAGGCAAACGGTGGCTCGAGCCAAGAAACTACTACCTGACTTACAGGTAGAAGAAATCAATGTGGTGGAGCAGGTTCAGCGTGGTGAAGAGTTAGGCATCACCAGCACTCCGGTGATCAGGTTGTTGCAGGAAAACAAGGAAAAATTCAGAGCTCACGATACTCCCACGTTGCCACAGCTTTTAGCCGCTATTGCGCGCGCCAGCGACTAGTCTCACGTGACCTTGAACCCTTAGATGCACGGTTCTGCTGTGTTTATGGGGAAGAATAGATCAGGTGATAAGTGTGCCAGGTGTTGAACATGAGTGTTTCCAGCGTGTCTTAGCTGATTCATCTAATCGCATCGAATGGCTTAGGGCACGAGCGCAAGGCATCACAGCAACTGATGTTGCAAAGCTTTCCACCGAGAAATCCATCAAGAACGCAGCCTGGGACAAGCTCTACGGCAATGGTTTCTCCGGTAATCCGTACACCGATCACGGACGCAAACGCGAACCAGTGATCGCAGCATGGGTGCAGGAGAACTTCAATATTTTCCCTTCTTCCCAGCTCTTTCACGCTCAGCACTCCAAACTTCATCTAGCCACCCCAGATGGTCTTGGCTTTGATGCCATGGGTGCTCCGGTCTTAGCGGAAATCAAGACCACCAACAAACCTTTTAAGAAGATCCCCAAAAACTATTTACGTCAGATTCTTTGGCAGCAACACGTCATCGGTGCGCAACGGACCCTCTTCGTTTGGGAAGAGCATCAGGATTTTGTTCCGGTACGTGCAGTGCCCGAGTATCTCTGGGTAGAGCGGGATGATGAGCTCATTCAAGATCTCATTGATAAGGCTGAATCCTTGATTGCCGCTCTTCGTGAGGCCACCGCTAGGCAAGAACGCTACAACGACTATGGCCCGGCAGCCCTTCGTCTCTAGATACTTCGAGAACCCAAAAGATCCTTGGACACCACTGCATTCACAGTTGGGGTCCAAGGATCATTTGTTTTGACGGCAACTTGCCTCTGAACTATGCCCCGGTGTTGGGAATCATTCGTGGATCAGGCAAGCATTCTGGGTAGCTTTCCATCAGCTCAGCCAGAAGCTTCTCGCGGATCATGTTGCGCAAGCTCCACAAATCACCGGCGTTACGAGCGGAAAGATACACCGTCACGGTCTGGAGACCGTTTTGCGCGTCGGTCACCAGTAGTTCGTTGCTTCGACCATCCCACAGGTCTGAGGCTTCAAGCAGCTCTGTGCTGCGTTGACGCAAGTAAGCAATTGGGGCGTTAAGTTTAAGCTGCAGAGCCACGTTTCCTGAGATCTCAGTGCTACGGCGTGACCAGTTTTCGAATGGTGTGGTGGTGAAGTAGGTGGATGGCAAAATCATGCGGCGGCCATCAAGCAGTAGCACCACGACATAGGACAGGGTGATTTCTTCGACTGTGCCGCGTTCTCCTTCGACCACCACGGTGTCATCCACGCGGATGGAATCGGTGAAAGCGACCTGTAGTCCAGCGAAGACATTGGCCAGTGTGGATTGGACAGCCAAACCAACAACTACCGAGGCCAAACCAGCAGAGGCGAGAAGCCCAGCGCCCAAGGCCCGTACCTGTTCAATGGTCAGCAAGACCGCGGCAACGGCCAAGATGCACAAAACCGCGATCAGTACGCGGCGCATCAGTCCCACCTGGGTTTGCACCTTGGCAAGTCGACGCCCTGGACCAAATTTCGCTTCAAAGCGGGACATCATGCCGGCTTCAACTACGCGCACTACCTTGATGATGAACCAGGTCAGGAACGTCACCAAGATGATCAGGATGACGAATTGCCATGGGTTGTACCAGTCCCGGTCCCGGTAGAAGATCGCGAAAGCCGACTTGGCCACGATCGAGGTAATCAACCCGAAAAACGGAATTCGGGTGGCTTCCACGTCCGCTTCTTCTACCCCAATGCGCTTCAGGGTACGACGGGCAATCGTACTGAAAACAAAAGCCAGAATGGCTGCGACGACTGCTCCGAGGAGGAGCACCGCCCAGAATTGCAAAGATTCAGGCAAGAAGCTGGAAGCATTAATGACTTCTTCGACAGTCTCGTCTAAAGGTTCAATGGGGGAAGGTGACATGTTTTAAGGATGTCATATGGCGCTAAAAAATTACTGTGCACAACCTTGCCGCCACCCAAGGGAGGCCACAAATCAACGCGATTCTGATCACGGTGATGCTCACTGCCGGGTCGGTACAACCACGATGCGCAATCGTTCGTACCTAGGCAGAAGGCATCGATGACTTTTGCGCGTCCTTCCACGTAATACCCGATCAACCTGAGGGTTAATGTGCCACCATGCTAAGTATGAGCCGAACATTTGCTTATCAGCAGGTTGATGTTTTTGCGCCCACTGCTTTTAACGGCAATGGGCTCGGAGTCGTCTTCAATGCTGACAGCCTGAGCGATGACCAGATGCAACACTTCGCACAGTGGATGAATTTGGCTGAGACGGTCTTCTTTGTCGAGCCCACCCATGAAGAGGCCGACTATGCGATCCGTATCTTCACACCCAGCACGGAACTGTCTTTTGCCGGCCACCCGACCCTTGGTGCTGCTCATGCTTGGCTCGAGTCCGGTGGCGTCCCGGGACCTGCCGGTGATTTGATTCAACAGTGCCAGGCTGGGCTCATCCCAGTTCGAGTAGAACGTGAAAGCAATGACAGCCACTCACGTCGTCTCGCATTCCTCGCTCCCCCACTGACGCGCTCCGGACCATTAGAACCAGACGTTCTTCAGTGGGCCATTAGTGGTCTAGGAATCCACGAGGATGACGTGGTGGATCATCAGTGGCTGGTCAACGGACCACATCCTGCGGGCCTTGTTCTGCGCGATGCTGACGTGGTGCTGGGTATCGAACCAGACTACGAAGCCCTTCAAGGATTAGAAGTTGGGGTTATCGGCCCCTATACGGCGTCGAGTGTGGCCCACGGTGTGTGGCAACCCCGGGGTTCGGTTCTGCCCCGCATTTCAGGTACGCGTGAAGAATTGCGTCCCTTGGATGTCTCTGACCTAGAACGCTCCGAAGAACGCTTTGGCTCGGTGGTATTGCAGCCTCCAGCAGACTTCGAAGTGCGTGCCTTTGTTGCTGGTGAAGCAGTGTCAGAAGATCCTGCCACCGGTTCTTTGAACGCAGCCTTTGGCATCTGGCTGACCCAGTCCGGCTATGCCCCGCAACGCTACACGGTGCGTCAAGGTACCCGCGTTGGTCGTAGCGCCATCTTGCATATTGAAGCCACGGAACAGGGTGTGTGGGTCAGCGGGGATGTCGAAACGCGCATTTCCGGCAATGTGAGTTTCGACTAATTACCCGTTCATAGTCTTACTATCTATTCCGCTTCAGCTAAACAAGCACTAATCTTGACCAGTGCCTGAAACTGCAAATCCCACCCCTGACTTTGATAAGAAAGCCGCTTGGCGTGCCCTGTGGGCACTGGTCATCGGCTTCTTCATGATCCTTCTGGACACCACCATCGTGTCCACCGCAATGCCGTCTATCATGGCCTCACTCGATGCCGACATTTCTGGCATTCTCTGGGTCAATAGCGCCTACCTACTTACCTTTGCTGTGCCACTACTGGTCACCGGACGCTTGGGTGACCGCTTCGGACCACGCAACATCTACCTCATCGGTATGGTGATTTTCTCGCTCGCCTCCCTTTGGTGCGGCCTGTCAGATTCCCTCGGATCCTTGATTGCTGCCCGTGCAGTCCAAGGTCTCGGCGCTTCGATGATCTCGCCTCAGGCGATGACAATGATTACTCGTCTCTTCCCTTACCAGCACCGTGGTGCAGCCATGGGCTTGTGGGGTGCAGTCGCTGGTATCGCTTCGTTGATTGGCCCGATTGCTGGCGGATTGCTGGTTGACTCGGTGGGCTGGGAATGGATTTTCTTCATCAACCTACCCATCGCTGTCCTCAGCTTGGTGATGGTCTTCAAATTTGTTCCACGTTTGGAACCGCAAGCACATTCCTTTGATTGGATTGGCGTTGCCCTATCTGCAGTGGCCATGTTCTGCTTGGTCTTTGGCATTCAGGAAGGCGACTCAACCAATTGGGAGCCATTCATTGGTCCGTTCACCTCGTGGCACTTGATCATTGCCGGTGTCCTGCTGTTTGCGGTGTTCATTTGGTGGCAGAGCAAGACGAAGTCCGAACCGCTGGTTCCGCTGCGTCTGTTTACAGTGCGTAATTTCTCGCTGTCCAATGTGGCCATCGCCTTCATGGGGCTAACCATTGCCACGATTAGCTTGCCAATGGTGTTCTTCTTGCAGAACGTGCGCGGGCTGACTCCTACGGAATCGGCTCTGATGATTTCGCCGATGGCAGTTGTTGGTATTTTCCTTGCTCCACGTCTGGGCAAGATGGTCAATAAACTCAGCCCGCGTGTGCTGGCTGTTCCCGGTTTCCTGCTGTTCGGTGGGGCTACCGTGGTCTATGCGTTCATGATGCACGCCGACATTGCGTTGTGGACACTGCTGATTCCGTCGGCCGTACAGGGTGTTGGCTCGGCCATGATTTGGCCGTCGCTTTCGTTGGCTGCGACCAGAGACCTGACGCCTCGCGACGCTGGTGCTGGATCAGGCATTTACAACACCACTCGTCAGATTGGTTCTGTATTAGGTTCCGCGCTGATTGCCGTCATGATGGACTCACGGGTTCAGGCACAAATCGAAAAGGCAGGGTCCAAGGACCCTGCAACGCTGATGGAAGCAACATCCGTTGGTTTGGGTCAGGCATTGTTGCTTCCTGGATTCGTTGCAGTTGCCGCCGTGTTTGTGGTGGCTTTCCTGAATCCAGGTAAAAAGGCTTAACAACGGATCAGTAAATCCGCAGATGCGGTAAATGCGCAAGAACCCTGGTTGCTCAGTGGAAATCCACTGAGCAGCCAGGGTTCGTTTTGATAGCTAGCTACTTAAGCCTGGCTAGAAGGACCGTCGTTGTTGTCGCCGTTTTTGAATTCATCGACCTTCTCGCCGATCTTTTCTTGAGCATCTGAGGCAAAGTCTTTGATGCTCTCCGTGGCGTCCTCGGCGAACTCTTTGGCATTCTCGACTGCTTCGCCCAGCTTCTTCTTTGCATCATCTAAGAAACCCATTGGTTCTCCCCTTAGTTTGTTATCCAAATTCGACCGCTGAAGACCACAGTCTTCAAAATCAATGTACTGGCACACCAACATCTGGCTAAGCGTTGGCGCAAAGATTACTTGTCTTTTTTGGCTTTCTTGGCAGCCTTGCGACCGAAGATCAATGCCACAGCGATACCTGCTAGCCACACGTCCTTGGCTAGCGCCGTACCGTCAGCGGTTGGGCGAACACCATCGGATTCGGTCATCCCTGGAGTGCGCAAGTAGGAAGACAACAGCACTCCCGAGAAGGCTCCAAGGCCGAGTCCGGCCAGACGTGAAGGCACAAGTGGAAGCAACAGTGCACTTCCTAGCGAGATCTCCGAGATGGAGACCACTTTGCCGAAGACTGATGGTTCGAGCTCTGCCAACTGTGGCACGCCGTTGGTTGCCATCTGTTGCAATCCGGCGGCGCTGGCTTCGTCAATGCGTAGCTTGTTGATACCGCTGTTGAGAATAAACGCGCCGCTGACTAATCGGAGTGCGGCGTTTGCGATCGAGATTCCCATGGACTCCCACTTCTCTTTCCAATAGTAAAAACGCGTTCTGGAAAAGAACGCTCTGCTGTTTAGCGTAGTCATGGCGGTGGCAGTTCACAATCATTTCGACGGCGTGCTTAGCGCCTTCCAAGTTTCTCAGAATAAGAATCGTGCTAAATTCGTGAATCATGATCGCTTCTTCTGCTGTACCACCGGCCGCACTTGATCTGCTTATTTCTCAGGGATTCGACGCCACAAGTGTTGATGAACTAGCGGCAGCTGCCGGGATCTCACGTTCCACGTTCTTTCGCCGCTTCGGTTCAAAAGAGAACATGGTTTTCGCTGACCAAGAAATGATCATCACGCATGTTCAGACAACGCTGGCGGCTTCCTCTGTTGATGCGATTTCTACCTTGATCGATGCAGCTCACGTGGTCTTCGACCAGTACACGGTTAATCCCGAAGGTGCCCAACTGCGCCACAAGCTTCTGTCCTCCGTTCCGTCGTTACGTGAACGAGAGTTGGTATCAACCCATCGATATGAGCGCGCTTTTTACGAGTTTCTCTCTCGTCGAAACCTAGCCAACACAGCATCGGAGAAATCATTGTGCTTGGGAGTGAGCGCGGGTCTGGTGGCCATTCACAATGATCATCTAAGAACATGGCTCAAGGATTCAAACAGCACTGACCGTAGCAAGCTCGCTCATGATGTGCGCCTTTTCCTTGACCGTTTCGCTGATCTGCTTGGAGAAGATAACGAACAAACCACCAAGACTTCGCCGGCACCAACGGTTGTTGTTTCCGTGTTGGATTCGGGTGCCGACGAGCAATCCATCTTGCAGGCTGTTTCCGCCGCACTCTCCGAGCGCAACAAATAAACACGCACCACACACCATGAAACCTAGTTTCTTGACATGACACTGCGTTCCATTAGGCTAGAGATGAAAGTTTTTCACTCTAGCCAATTTGGAGCGCTGAGATGACCGAGCAGTCTACCGGTTTGGAATTTCCCACCGGAGTTGTTGAACCGGAGTACGACCTGTGGGCAGAAGACGTCAACATTGACCCCACCGGAATCTTTGCCGATATTGATGCAGCAGACCTAGCCTGGCGCACCAAGGCACGCAAGTTCATCGTTGAAGAAGTCAAAAACGACATTCACGAATACTGGGATAAGGCCGATTATCCCCTTCATCTGATCAAGAAACTGGGCGACGCTGACCTGTTGCGTGACGGTCTCAATCTAGACTCCCACGAGAAGATGAGCCCTCTTGCAGCTGGCCTGGTCAACATGGAGATGGCCCGAGGCGACGGTTCCGTGGCCACCATCGTTGGTGTTCAGGGTGGTCTGGCACTGCGCTCCGTTCTTTTCTGCGGCAACGAGGACCAGATCCAGAAATACGCCATGCCGATGTTGACCGGTGAACTGGCTGGTGCGTTTGCTTTGACTGAACCAACTCACGGTTCAGACTCAGTGTCGTTGGAAACCCGTGCGACAAAAGTCGAGGGTGGATACCGACTCAGTGGTGAAAAGAAATGGATCGGTAACGGATCCATCGGCGGTGTCTCGATTGTCTGGGCCCGTGATGATGAAGGTAAGGTCCGTGGCTTTGTCGTCCATCAGGATGCCGAGGGTTACAACGCAACCACGATCCAGAACAAGCTGTCACTGCGCGCTATCTGGCAGGCTCATATCCGTATGGAGAATGTGTTTGTCCCTGATGAGGACGTGTTGCCAGAGGCCAAGAGCTTCAAGGACACCTCGCGGGTGCTCTTCGCTACTCGTCTGGGCGTCGCTTGGTCCGCTGTAGGTCATGCCACCGCTTGCTACGAGTCGGCCGTGAACTACGCCAAGCAGCGTGTGCAGTTCGGTCGCCCGCTGGCTGCCAGCCAGATTGTGCAGGAACGTTTGGCACGCATGCAGTCAGAGCTTGCCACCATTCAGGTACTGGTCATGCAGGCAACCAAACGCGAAACCACCGGCGAGCTCACCGGTCCGCAGGCTTCACTGGCCAAGTACACGGCCACGCGTACGGCTCGTTCCATTGCCTCAAACGCCCGCGACCTACTAGGTGGCAACGGTATTCTCACCAGTAACCGCGTAGCCCGCCACTTCGCTGACGTTGAAGCAATCCATACCTATGAAGGTACCGAGACTGTTCAGGCGCTGATCATGGGACGCGACATTACCGGGTTCTCGGCTTTCGCATAAACCGCAAAATTCAATAACACAACGCTCGGGGTCTTTTCAGTTCAAGGCCCCGAGCGTTGTCTTTTCCTACTGCTGATTCAGTCGTCTCTTCGTCTTCGCTGTGGCCACATGCTCCCAAGGATTTTCTGGCCAAGGATGCTTGGGATAGCGTCCGCGCATTTCGGATCGAACTTGGGCGTACGGACCGTTAAAGAAGCTCACCAGATCATCGGTCACTGCCAGCGGGTAGCCTCCTGGAGACAGTAAATGAAACTGGACCGGTAGTTTTTCGCGCACGAGGCGCGGAGACTGATCCAAGCCAAAGCATTCTTGAAGTTTGACGGCTACTACTGCTGGGCCGTGATCACCCACGGGTGGGTAGGCAATACGGATCATGGACCCCGAGGGCACTTGAAGTCGCTGCGGAACCAAATCATCAAAATCGTGGGCGTGCTCCCATGGAAGCAACGTCCGCAGAGCCGAATGGAGATCAACTTGAGCTGCGTTTTTGCCTTTAGCCACCTGACGCAAGATCGGTTCTAACCAGTCTTCGCTTCGTGCAATCAACGATGATTCATCCACCGCGCAGAAGGGATCCCCTAAGAGACGGTAGGCCACGGCCATACGACGACGTAGGGAATCAAAGCTTTCTTGTTCCCCGAAGAATGCCAGCCCCTGCTCTTGCACGGCTAATTCAACTGCCTGCATTCCCAGCTCTTCAGTGACCTTCACCGGACGCGAGGACAATTCAATTGCTCCGAAGTGCTCCACCTTGCGTGCGCTGATCCTGCCATCCACAAACTCAGCCGTTTCGCTACTTTCATGCATGTGCGGAAGCAGCTCAAGCAGCGTCGACAGGTCGATGCCCATCGCACTCCTGATGGTGGCTTTGGATCCAGTACGAGCCACTTCAACCACTGCCAGATACTCTTCATGCGCTAGCTGGCTTTTGGGAGGAAGAACTGCTCGTGTGCCCGAGGCGAGTAAATACTCATCGTGGGACACCTTGCGCGCCACCCACTGTGGGTAGGCCAGAGCGCAGATAGCAGATAAGGCATCAGCCACTGAGCTACCTGCCTGTTCTGGCTGCCCCTTCAGACTTTGTCCCCCGTCACCAACTAACCGTTTCAAACGCGCCGTTTCCTGCTTCCAGGCGCGGTGAGCTGGGTGCGACGGTTTTCGCACCAAGGCATAGAGTTCTTGCAGATCAGCACTGGCGATACGCTCGGAGCTGGCTAATAAAGCGACAGATTCTGCAGCTGCTTGCGCGCCAAATACGGGTGCACCTTCGAGCAATGCGCGTGCAGTCCGAGGGTCAGTGGGAATCTTGATCATTTGTTCGCCCGAGGCGGTAATGCGTCCCGATTCGTCAACAGCACCCAGGCTTTTGAGCACTAGCTCGTCGCTCGCCATTATTGTTTCAGGAGGAGCCTCCCACAGCCCCAGGCCTTCTCCCCTGGGCGTTCCCCACGCTGCCAAAGAAAGGCCGGCTGACACCAAATCACCGGTGCGAATTTCTGGAGTGGAATATTCTGGGGCAGCCGCAAAAGTCTTCGGATCCAAGGTGCGCACCACCTGACCAGGACCAAGACGTCCTGCACGGCCAGCGCGCTGGGTTGCTGTGGCGCGACTAGCTACGACAGTAACCAACCCGGAGAGTCCACGTGAAGTATCACGGCGTGGTTCTCGGGCGTAACCAGCATCAATGACCAGATGGACGCGAGGAATAGTCAGTGACGATTCCGAGATGGATGTTGAAACAATGATCCGTGGAGGGCTGCCAGCCTCAGGCTCGTTGAGAATCGCATCTTGCTCTGCCGATGAAATTTGCGAGTGAAGTTCCAATGCCCTGATTCCGCTGGCGGAAATCTGTGCACAGACACGTTGAACTTCGCGCGCTCCGGGTACGAACACCAGGGTGTCCACGGGATGGTTGCTTGCGGCATTTACCTTGGCAGAATACTGCACACTGGTGGTAGCTACATGCCTGAGGTAGTCATCTTTGATGCCGAATTCTGTGACACGAGTAGATGAGTAGCTTTCAAAAATTTCCTCGACATCATACTGTGCGCTCTGGGCGCTGATGATCCTGACGGGTTTTTCAGTTGAGAGGAAATCTGCAAGCTCTTTGGCATGCAAGGTCGCACTCATTAGAACGAGACAGAGGTCATCTCGGAGTTCGCTGACTTGTTTGATCATTGCCAGCAATAAATCGGTGTCAATGGAACGTTCATGGACTTCATCAATGATCACCGCACTGATACCGCCCAAATCTGGGTCTGCCAGCAATCGACGCAACATCAGACCCGCAGTAACAAATTCCACTTCAGTTCTCGCGGAAACCGCACGTTCTCCGCGAACGGAAAAACCGACTTTTTCACCCAGCGTGGAACCATCCAACTGGGCAAGCCTTCGGGCCGCTGCGCGCGCTGCCACGCGACGTGGTTGGGTGACAATAATTTTCCCTGTCAGACCAGCTTCTCGCAGTGCATTGGCCACCATCGGTGGAACGATGGTGGTTTTACCGGATCCTGGCGGGGCTTGAATCACCAGTGGATTGCTAGGGTCCGCCACCAATGCTTGGTAAAGGTCATCTCGGCTGGGACCGAAGGCTAGTCCGGAAGAGATCTGTTCCAGATCAAATGTGCCGCTGTTCATGCCTGACGCCCGGCCCAGAATGAGCGTATGGCATTGACGATTGGTTCAATGGGATACAGCGTTCCACCGTGAGTGCGTCCTGGCAGGGCGACCATTCGAGCGTTGGGCAATGTGCGCACCATGATTTTGTTTTGATCAAAGCGTGGCTGATCCCGGGTACCAATAAGCAACAGGGTTGGAATCTTGATTCTGGCCAAGTCAGCAAGATCAATATTTTGCAGGGTCTCGGCAGCTTCGTAATACGCGGCCAGTGCCAGCGGATCATTTGATTTGAAAGCCAACCGGGTTGCTGGATCCAGTTTGCCACCAGTCTCCTGACCGGTGACGAAGCCTTCAATGTCGCCTCGGCGCAATACTTCCAGATAGCCCGGGAAGAAGAGTTTGCCGATTTCCCCAGGAGTAATTTCGTAAGTGCCGCCGAGCATGATCAACGAAATGACCTGCTCTGGATGAGTCATGGCTAGGTGCAACCCGGTACGGGCTCCAAAAGAGTACCCAACGATGTGCACTCGTTCCAGGCCTAGGTGTTGCAAGACCGCTTGGATGTCACTAACGACTTTATCCATGGTGTACTCGGCGACATCATGAGACTTCGCTGATTTGCCGTGTCCGCGCAAGTCCATTCGGATGGTCCGATGATCCTCGCCCAGTGCTTTGGTGTAACCCAGCCCTCGCCAGATGGAACGAGATAAAGCTGAACCGTGCAGGAAAAGAATTGGCTCTCCCTCGGCTCCGTCATCGTCGAAAAAGATGTCGGAACCATCGACAGGATTATTGATCATCGGCATGTATTCGATTAAATCCCTAATCCAAGGGGAAGGCGAAATCAGAGTTCGCCCGAATCTATCGACATTCCCATCTAATAGGTGAAGACTGAAGATACACGACTAGGTCACGGCGATTGCTCGTGGCTTGGATTAGATTCAGAAGGGGGAAAACGATGAACACGCAACCTGCCAATGGGCAGCCTGCAGATCCCGATGAAGAGAAGAAACTACATGACGAGCACGACGAGGAGCTTGTCGAAGAATGGGAAGACGAGTCTTTCCCCGCTTCTGATCCGCCATCAAATTATTAGGCATCACGTTCCAAGGTGAGAACACACGTGACTCTCAGCTTGTTTCAAGACTCGGCTCCTAGTGTGGTTAATACCTTCTCAAGGTGCGAGTGATCTAGAAGAACCGATTCGTACAGGCGTTACCTCCTTGGCCTGACGGATCGGTTCTTCATTTAAGTTTGGGCAGGCCTAATCCGCTTTGTGGGGCGGTTGCGGTATTACGCATTTAGCAGATTTGCTCGACGGACATGTTGGGCAGTTCACCTTTTGGCATAGTCTGAAGTGGAGTCTCATTGACCTCTGCCCAGTCAGCACAGACGCTGCAAGAAAGGTGCCTCGTGGAATACGAACGAATGCCAGCCACCAAAGAACTACACCGCCCCTATACCGCTGCGGCCGATCGCTATGAACACTATGGCTACCGCCGCGTCGGAGATTCGGGCCTACGTCTTCCACCACTGTCGTTGGGACTGTGGTGGAACTTCGGAGACAACCGACCTTTCGACAATCAACGCGAAATTCTCCGACATGCCTTTGACCACGGCATCAACCACTTCGACCTAGCCAACAACTATGGGCCACCTGCAGGTTCGGCTGAAGAAAACTTTGGCCGCATGATGCGCAAGGACTTCAAGCCCTACCGCAATGAACTGCTCATCTCTTCCAAAGCCGGCTATGACATGTGGCCGGGTCCATATGGCACCTTCGGATCCCGCAAGTACCTTATTGCCTCTTGTGAGGCGTCGCTGGAGAAAATGGGGCTGGACTACGTAGACATCTTCTACTCTCACCGTTTTGATCCAAAGACTCCTCTAGAAGAAACCATTGGCGCTTTGGATACCTTGGTACGCCAGGGCAAGGCCACCTACGTCGGTATTTCTTCATACTCCGCAGAACGTACTGCGCAAGCAAAGCAGATCGCGAATGATCTGGGGACGCCTCTGGTCATTCATCAGCCTTCGTACAATATTCTCAATCCATGGGTTGAACACGGATTGTTGCAGACCTTGGAAAAGGAACGCATGGGCGCCATTGCGTTTACACCGTTGGCTCAGGGTCTGCTGACCGACAAATATTTGTCGACCACTGATGTTGAACGACAGGGCGGACGTCGTTCGCTCGAAAGTCAGTTGACCGAGGAGAACTTGACCAAGGTCCGTCGGCTGAATGAAGTCGCACAGAAGCGTGGCCAGTCCTTGGCGCAGATGGCGTTGGCGTGGCTGTTGCGCGATGGTGCTGCAACTTCCGTACTGATTGGCGCTTCTTCCACTAAACAGCTGGACGAAAATCTGGGTGCGTTGAAGAACCTTGAATTCAGTGAAACAGAGTTGTCCCAGATCGCTGACATCGCCCAGGGTGACGCCGGCATCGACTGGTGGCGCGCCTCAGCAATCAGCTAACTAGCAACCAGATACGGCCGATTAGTCGTTTTCATAGCCGTGGTTTCCCCGCTTTCACTTGGGAGACCACGGCTTTGCTAGGGCTTATAACACGTCCTGTTTTCGACGGGTGAAAGTTACTTCTTCATACTGGCTCAAACTCATTTCTGAGGATAAGCTCGGAGAAGACGCACAATGAAGTGAATTACATTCATTTATTGGGTGAAGTTCGATAGCGTCAAGATAAAGACTTACGCTGACCAATCTGCACAAACGAAGGAGCATTGATGAGCGCCCCAACCTACAAGGTCTTGAACCCGGCCACCGGAGACGTTGTCGAAGAATTTGACGCAGCAACTGACGAACAAGTTGAGCAGGCGCTTACCGCCGCGCAGTCCGCTTATGAGTCGTGGCAGGACGTCGACATCAACGAACGCGCAAAGATTGTCTCCAAGGTCGGAGCACTCTTCGCCGAACGTGCTGATGAACTGGGCAAGATCATGACCACTGAAATGGGTAAGCCACTATCTGAAGCAGTTGGCGAAGCACAGTTCTGCCAGGAGATCTTCGAATACTTCGCCACCGAGGGTCCAACCCTTGCAGCGGATCAGGAAATTAAGTCGTTCTCAGGCGGCAAGGCTGTTGTACAGAAGCGCCCGGTAGGTCCGCTGCTGGGCATCATGCCTTGGAACTTCCCGCTGTACCAGGTGGCTCGATTCGCAGCACCTAACCTGATGCTGGGCAACACCATTCTCCTGAAGCATGCTGAGTCCTGCCCACGTTCGGCACTGGCCATCCAGGAAATCATGGACGAAGCCGGCGTTCCAGCGGGCGTGTACAACAACGTCTTTGCAACCCATGATCAGATCTCCACCATCATTGCTGATCCTCGCATCCAAGGCGTTTCCTTGACCGGTTCCGAACGTGCCGGCGCCATTATCGGCGAACAGGCTGGACGCAACCTCAAGAAGGCCGTATTGGAACTTGGCGGTTCAGATCCGTTTGTTGTCCTTGATTCCGATGATGTCCCAGGCATCGTTGATACGGCGTGGGGCTACCGCATTGATAACACCGGTCAGGCCTGCAACTCGAACAAGCGCATGATTGTCATGGAAGACATCTACGACGAGTTCGTTGCAGAACTAACCAAGCGCGCCGATGGCTTGAAGCCAGGTGACCCAATGGAAGAAGCCGAGGGAACCTTCGCTCCGCTTTCCTCACGTAAAGCTGCGGAATCCCTGCATGAGCAGGTTCAGGATGCAGTATCCAAGGGTGCAACCTTGCACGCTGGTGGCGTTCTGCATGATGGCCCATCAGCCTACTACTCCCCTGCCGTCCTTACCGGGATCACCAAGGATATGCGTGCGTACTACGAAGAGCTCTTCGGTCCAGTAGCCGTCGTATACAAGGTCAGCAGCGATGAGGAAGCCACTGAACTGGCCAACGACACCATCTACGGTTTGGGCGGCTCTGTTCACTCCACGGATGTGGAACGCGCTTCCAAGGTTGCTCAGAAACTGCAGTCAGGTATGACCAATGTCAACGTGGCCAGCGCCGAAGGTGCTGAGATGCCGTTTGGTGGCGTGAAGCGTTCAGGTTTCGGCCGTGAGCTGGGTCCACTAGGCATGGACGAATTCGTGAACAAGCGTCTGTTCTATGTAGGCGAGTAACGATCTGAAGCGACTTCGCTTCGATGACAAACAGGAGGGGTGAACCACAAAAGTGGTTCACCCCTCCTGTTTGTTTAATCGTCAAACGGTTGCCGAAGCCTTTTCAGGTTCATCATCTGCGATTTCATCCGGCTCTTGGACCGGTTGAGGCGACTTCTTGAAGGGAGAAATCGAGTTCCATCTAGCTGCAAGCCACTTCTGAATAATGATCCACGTTGCACTAGATACGAGCACTGCATCGGCAGAAGCCATGATCCCCGAGAAGAACGGAAGGCCCATGACAACCGCAATGCCAATGTGCATGCCAAGAATCATTACCAAGGCAATTCGCCGGCTGATCTTGTGGAATAGCATAAACGGGAAAGCTATCTGAGCGACTACGGTCACGTAAGTAATCAGTGAAACAATCCATGAGTTCGCTGTAATCAGCCCGCTAAGCCACGGGAAAATACCGTAGGCTTCCGAACTCACAGGGTAATACATGGCCGTTCCGTTTTGCCAAAGGTCGCCTTGAACCTTGTAAAGCCCAGCTTCTAGATACACCAGGCAAAGCTGAGCGACGACGAGGCACAGGGCAATGTTGTGAAGCACCGTGACGACTTCAAATTCGCGCTTCTTTTTGCCTTTACGCTGCCGTAGCCATGAATCAACCGACCATCGCTTTGAGAGATCAGCAAAAATTAGGTAGATCAGCATGATTCTGATGAAGTAATTTCCACCATCAGAAATCGGTGTATTTTGAGCATTGATCGCGGTATAGAAAATGAAGAATAGTGGCGTGATGATTCGTGTTTGCCAACCAGCAACAAACAAGATCGCCAACAGAATTGCCACCGCGTACCAGAAGACAAAAAACCCAACGCCAGCATCGCGAAGAATATCCAACGGCCACTTATATCCGAGGACTGAACGATAAGGCTCTAAGTAGGCCGAACCAGGCCCCCAAATCTTTGCGGCAACCGGAATGTTAAACAGAAGCCAGCCAAGAATAAACAGTCCTGAAGCAATTCTCATCACTGCCAGGCCGTAGGATGCGTTTCGGTTTTCAGTAAACCAACGATAAATCCAACTCAATGCATCGGAGCCGAAACTTTTGTTCTTCGCAATCCAAGCTCGTATCGATGGGTTCTCCACCGGTTGCTCATTTAGCTCCATACTGACACCGTCGATTCATCAAATTTCTTAGTGTCGCGCCAACCGATGTAGGTTTCGCGAGTCTTCGTCGTGGCTTTCTCATCATGCCGTTGCGCGAATGGAACGATAGGTTCACGGCGTAGCTTGATCTCTACCATTGACGCGCCACCCCACTGTTCAATTGCGTATAAAGAGGCGAAGCCGACTGCAGTATCTTCCATTCGTTTATAGGCCCGAAGGTTGCTCAGCTCAGAAGAAGAATACTTTTTGCGTGCCTCCGCTGAATTTAGGTCAACTCCGAAGACCGGCGTGCCCAAAACATAAGGGTTGCCGATCTGTTTGCGAGCGCTTGAACTGAGATCTGAGGCCGCGCTCCACAATCGGCCGTGAATCGATTTGGATTGTTTCGTTTCACGGTTGGCAAACATATTTCCAGCACGGCTTTTCATTTCTTCTGCCGTGACATCACGCCATTCTGTGAACTCTGCGCCACCTGAGCTACCTTTGGCACAGACTTCAGCCGAGGAAAGGCAGGCTCTCATTGTGAAGTATTCGTCTTGCGAATATGGCCCTGGAGCAAAGAGACTCCACCCTTGATCTAAAGGACCGAGGAAGTATTTATTCAATTGCGGTTGTAGCGACGTTTTTATGGGTGTCGAAGGGCCTGTGAAAGCCAAAGTGGCACCAATATGGCCTAGCGCAGCCAATCCCGCAATAAGTAGCACCAAGACTGTAAACAGTTTCGGCTTAGTTTTTTGTTGCCTCATCAGGCCATTGTCTCCGAATCTTCAACACCCGTGTATTTTTTTACGATTGCTACAAGAATACGAAATGGGAGGGGCATCACTTGGATGCCCCTCCTATTTCCGCCTATAGCGACGTTTTGACTATGCTGAACGCTTTCGCGCGATCACAGTCACGCCAGCACCGAGCAATACCAGAGCCAGTGCGCCTCCAGCAATCCAGAGAGCTCCGTTAGAACCGGTGTCCGCTAGGCCGCCGTTCTTGGAGTTGTCCTTCTTAGAGGAGTCCTTCTTGGTGTTGTCGGAGTCGCCCGAGTTTGCACCCGAGTTATCGGTCGAGTTCGCATCCGTGTTTGCGTCGGTATTCGCATCCGTGTTTGCGTCAGTGTTCTCAGCAGTATTCTCAGCCGAGTTCACCTCAGTATTCGCATCCGTGTTTGCGTCAGTGTTCTCAGCAGTATTCTCAGCCGAGTTCACCTCAGTGTTCGCATCCGTGTTTGCGTCAGTGTTCTCAGCAGTATTCTCAGCCGAGTTCACCTCAGTGTTCGCATCCGTGTTTGCGTCAGTGTTCTCAGCAGTATTCTCAGCCGAGTTCACCTCAGTGTTCGCATCCGTGTTTGCGTCAGTGTTCGCATCCGTGTTTGCGTCAGTGTTCGCATCCGTGTTTGCGTCAGTGTTCGCATCCGTGTTTGCGTCAGTGTTCTCAGCAGTATTCTCAGCCGAGTTCACCTCAGTGTTCGCATCCGTGTTTGCGTCGGTATTCGCATCCGTGTTTGCGTCAGTGTTCGCATCCGTGTTTGCGTCAGTGTTCTCAGCAGTATTCTCAGCCGAGTTCACCTCAGTGTTCGCATCCGTGTTTGCGTCAGTGTTCGCATCCGTGTTTGCGTCAGTGTTCTCAGCAGTATTCTCAGCCGAGTTCACCTCAGTGTTCGCATCCGTGTTTGCGTCGGTATTCGCATCCGTGTTTGCGTCAGTGTTCGCATCCGTGTTTGCGTCAGTGTTCGCATCCGTGTTTGCGTCAGTGTTCGCATCCGTGTTTGCGTCAGTGTTCGCATCCGTGTTTGCGTCAGTGTTATCTGCGGTGTTGTCTGCAGTATTCACTTCAGTCGAATCGTCAGCCACAACAGTGAACGTGGTGAAGCTGTAGGCGTTGGTCTCAACGTCGGTAGCCACGATCAGGTAGTTACCGAGTTCAAGATCGGAAGAGTCAACCTCGAAGCTGATGTCACCATTGTCGTCGGCAGTCACGTTGTCAGGTAGCGATGCAGCAAAAGCCTTGGCCAGGGTTGAGGTTGTCTCGCCCAGTGGGGTCTGCTCGATCTTGACTTCGCCGTTTGCAGTGAATTCTTTACCAGTTACGGTTCCGCGTTCACCCTTGATGATTCGGTTCGGCGTGATGTCGATGTTAACTTGGTTCTCAACGGCATCCTGCGGCTTTACCTGGAAGTACTCAGTAAAGGTCTTTCCGGTTTCTTCATCCGTGACCTCAATGGTGTAGATACCTTCTGGCAAGCCCTTGGTATCAAACTTGAAATCAAAGTGGCCGTTTTCGTCAACGGTTGCTTCGCCCTCACGCACGGACTCTTCGCCGGTGTTCGGGTCGCGAACGATGATCTTTACGTTTCCATCAGGCGTGAACTTGTCACCGATAACGCTGACGTCATCACCCTCAGTAACGTCGTTCGGCAGCACAGTCACCACTGGGTGCTCTGTGTTGTCCGCGGTGTTGTCGTTCGTGTTATCCGAAGTGTTGTCAGCCGAGTTCACCTCAGTGTTCGCATCCGTGTTTGCGTCAGTGTTCTCAGCAGTATTCTCAGCCGAGTTCACCTCAGTGTTCGCATCCGTGTTTGCGTCAGTGTTCTCAGCAGTATTCTCAGCCGAGTTCACCTCAGTGTTCGCATCCGTGTTTGCGTCAGTGTTCGCATCCGTGTTTGCGTCAGTGTTCTCAGCAGTATTCTCAGCCGAGTTCACCTCAGTGTTCGCATCCGTGTTTGCGTCAGTGTTCGCATCCGTGTTTGCGTCAGTGTTCGCATCCGTGTTTGCGTCAGTGTTCGCATCCGTGTTTGCGTCAGTGTTCGCATCCGTGTTTGCGTCAGTGTTCGCATCCGTGTTTGCGTCAGTGTTCGCATCCGTGTTTGCGTCAGTGTTCTCAGCAGTATTCTCAGCCGAGTTCACCTCAGTGTTCGCATCCGTGTTTGCGTCAGTGTTCGCATCCGTGTTTGCGTCAGTGTTCGCATCCGTGTTTGCGTCAGTGTTCTCAGCAGTATTCTCAGCCGAGTTCACCTCAGTGTTCGCATCCGTGTTTGCGTCAGTGTTCGCATCCGTGTTTGCGTCAGTGTTCGCATCCGTGTTTGCGTCAGTGTTCGCATCCGTGTTTGCGTCAGTGTTCGCATCCGTGTTTGCGTCAGTGTTCTCAGCAGTATTCTCAGCCGAGTTCACCTCAGTGTTCGCATCCGTGTTTGCGTCAGTGTTCGCATCCGTGTTTGCGTCAGTGTTCGCATCCGTGTTTGCGTCAGTGTTCTCAGCAGTATTCTCAGCCGAGTTCACCTCAGTATTCGCATCCGTGTTTGCGTCAGTGTTCGCATCCGTGTTTGCGTCAGTGTTCTCAGCAGTATTCTCAGCCGAGTTCACCTCAGTGTTCGCATCCGTGTTTGCGTCGGTATTCGCATCCGTGTTTGCGTCAGTGTTCTCAGCAGTATTCTCAGCCGAGTTCACCTCAGTGTTCGCATCCGTGTTTGCGTCAGTGTTCGCATCCGTGTTTGCGTCAGTGTTCTCAGCAGTATTCTCAGCCGAGTTCACCTCAGTGTTCGCATCCGTGTTTGCGTCAGTGTTCTCAGCAGTATTCTCAGCCGAGTTCACCTCAGTGTTCGCATCCGTGTTTGCGTCGGTATTCGCATCCGTGTTTGCGTCAGTGTTCTCAGCAGTATTCTCAGCCGAGTTCACCTCAGTGTTCGCATCCGTGTTTGCGTCAGTGTTCTCAGCAGTATTCTCAGCCGAGTTCACCTCAGTGTTCGCATCCGTGTTTGCGTCGGTATTCGCATCCGTGTTTGCGTCAGTGTTCTCAGCAGTATTCTCAGCCGAGTTCACCTCAGTGTTCGCATCCGTGTTTGCGTCGGTATTCGCATCCGTGTTTGCGTCAGTGTTCGCATCCGTGTTTGCGTCAGTGTTCTCAGCAGTATTCTCAGCCGAGTTCACCTCAGTGTTCGCATCCGTGTTTGCGTCAGTGTTCGCATCCGTGTTTGCGTCAGTGTTCGCATCCGTGTTTTCTGCGGTGTTGTCTGCAGTATTCACCGCAGTGTTGTCGCCGGTATTGGTTTCGGTGTTCAACTCAGTGTTGTCTGCCGTGTTTTCAGTGGTGTTTGGCGGCGCAACGTTGAAGGTGACTTCATCTGTCGACTCTGCGTCGTCATCACCATCGGTAGCAACAGCAGTGTGAGAACCCTCGGCTAAGCCTTCAAACGTAGTTGTCCACTTACCGTCATCGCCTACAACCGCTTCTTGAGCGGTAGTATCATCGCCGTCGAGAGTCACGGTGATGGTTTTGCCTGGCTCAGCAGTACCTGAAACTTCAACTGGATTGCCTTCAGTGAATTCCTGACCTTCAATTGGTGTCTCAATGACCACTGGGGCTTCAGTCTGTGCTGCGTCCAGTGCACGAACTTCCGAACGCGCGAACGAAACCTTGTTGGCTTCAGCGCCCATGGAAGGCAAAAGCTCTACTGAGAGTGCAGTAACGTAGTCTGCTTCCTCAGTTGAGTCTGGATCGCTGCTTGGATCATCAATTACGGTAGTTCCCTGTTCGTTGACCTTAATCTCAACGATTTCGTTAAGTACGCCCTCGATAACGGGTTCTAGCGGATCGGTGACGCCCTTTACAACGTCGGTAATTACGCCAGGCAATCCATCAATAACAGGGTTCACAACGGTGCCCAAAGTACCACCGACAACGCTGACAACTCCATTAGCCAACGGGGTGATCAACGAACCAAGGTTCAATCCAGCCAACGTCAGATCAACATTGGTGGTTGGCTTTTCAGAAACCAAGCCCAGGAAGCTCGCAACGCTACCTTCGACGGTTGCATTACCCGAAGCCAATGGCACAAGCAATCTAGCTTCTAGTCCAAGGTCAACGACAATCTTGATCTCATCAAGTGCGGAAACAAGACTGTTTCGAAGATCGGTGACCAGGTTCGACAAAGCGGCTGTAATCTCGTCAGCAATTTCTTGAACAGCAGTGTCGCTGAGGACCTCATAGTTTGCAGGCTTGCCGTTCAGTCCACCAGTAGTAATCTTCGAAAGGTCGACGCTAATGTCGCCCGATCCAAGGTCGATGCTGACCAAACCGGTATCCGAGGTAATCACACCAGTGAGGACGTCAGTCTTGACCTTCGCAAGGGCGTCGTCAACTCCGTCGAGCCCCACGGTAGCATCGGTAACACCAATTCGCGCCAATGGGCGCAAATCAATGTCGATAGCTTCGAGACCCGAAGTGATGGTGCCAAGAACACCATCGGACGACAAAGCAGTGTTAAGCGTTGTGCCTAGGCCGTCTACGACAGTACCCAGCGAATTGGTCAATCCGCCAACAGCAGGACTGCTGACGGTAGCCTTCGCTCCTGCAACCAAGTATTCGGTCGTCAAGGTTCCGTCGGTCTTATCCGCCTTTGAACCGAGAGCTCCGATCTCCAAAGAAGCTTCATCTACAAGCTGGTCAGTCAAACCACTAACCTGAAGCTGATCCAACAACCTTGTTAGATCAACGTTGGCAGTCATATCACCAGAATTTGTAGAATCAACGGCGATCGTTCCATCTGAGCTAACAGCTCCAGCTGCAGATTTTGCGCTCGTAGAACTAGGGGTCTCAGCATACGAGCTGAGGAGCCCTGCTTCACCCAAGGTCAGAAGTCCCGTGCCGTCACCGTTAATAAGTGGCAGGCTACTCAGACCTGTCCCCAAGTTCAAGTTCAAAGCACCCAGAGCCTGAACATTCAGTGGGTTGTGCTTTGCGCCTGGCGAGCTCGGATTACCTGCGTACGCAAATCCAGCGTCCGCAACAGGAATTGTAAGAAGGTTAAGATCGAGGACTCTACCAAGAGCCTCGGAATCGTCCGCCGGCGCGGCATACGCAGCCGTGACGGTTGGAGCCACGAATAGGCTAGCCACGACTGCGCCGGCAAGTACTCGACGTGTCGCTCGGCCCTTCGAGCCCTTGGCTGGTGGCAAATTCTTTGCTTGCACCACTGTCCTCCAAAAGTAGGTTGTGATCTAGAACCCTAGTTAAAGTCCCTATTTGACTCTACGGACACACCCCCTCCGCTCACAGGTTTCTTTCAGCCATTTCTTTGCATACTCAGGTCAAATTTCTTGGCCAAATGGCTATTTTTGTTAGCTTTCAGGTAATACTCAGGAGTAACTTATTATCAAACTTCCGCATGAATTCAAGGGATAATTGGTATTGACCTCATAATTCACTTTTTGCTCATATTTAATATTCTCCGATTGTTGTCTTATTGTTACCTATCAAGCCAAGCAAATTGGCTAATTGGTTATAAACTGAGTTCACCTGCTGACCATCAGCTATGCAGGGGTAGGACTGGGGCAACCCGCCATGCTGAAAGCACTGCTTGAGATGAGGATTCTTGCATGTCACGTATACGCGTTCACTTGGCCGACAGCGATTACTTTTCACGCGCTGGAATCTCGGGAGTTCTTTCGACCGCAGAAGATTTCGTCCTAGAACAAGTCACGGACTCCATGCCAGAAGCCATCAGCGGTGCAGCCGAGCTAAAGCCAGATGTCATCTTGCTCGAGGCAACGACTGACGGACACGACCTCTACGGTGCTATTCAAGAGATTTCCGAACAGAGCCCCGACACCAAAATTGTTGTTATGGCAGGGCGATATAACCGCAATGAAATTGCTCTAGCTTATGAAGCCGGCAGTTCAGGCTTGATTTCAAAAAGCTCGATTAGTTCCGAGTTGCCCAGTGCCTTGCGGATGCTGGTAGCCGGATATCAGCTTTTCGCTCCCCCCACGGACGGTTGGGACCCCACTTCACGAGTAGCCCGCCGTTCAATTCATCAAGAAGCTTTCCAGGAGCTCGGCGAAAGGGATCGTGGGCTCGTTCGGCTCGTTGCTGCCGGGCTGACGAACGCTCAGATTTCCCGTATTGCGCATATTTCTGAGGGGTCGGTCAAACTTCACCTTGCACGCGTCATGGATGAACTGAGCGTTTCAAATCGCGTTCAATTAGCCGTTATCGCGGCAGAAGCTGGCTTAGTAACTTCAGCAGACCTCAAGATTGCTTAGTAAACAGTACGTAACTGACTAGCCGGAACCCACATTTGCTCGCCTTCGCGGTCGATCTGACGCCACGCACCTTGGCGCGCCACAATAATCACTGCCGTATCAGCAGGAAGAATCCGAACCAGTGAATAGTGGTCGCCCGGTCCACGGCGGGCGTTAAGACGAATGGTAGTCAAGGCTCGCTGGTTCGGCACTGCAATCAATCCACCGCGTGCTGGACGCGCCGGGATTTCTTGTAGATACATGCTAGGAACCCAGCCTAAGAGTTTGCCGGCTTGGACTTGTGACCAGAGTCCTTGCTGAAGCATGGAGCGCACCTTGCTCCCCTGGTCAATGACCTTTAAGACCGGGTATCCGGTGCCACTTCCCTTACGTAGGTTGAGCGTTGCAGTGGTGACGTGGGTGGCTTCGATGAGCGAATAGCGAGAGAGTACTGGCTCAGCGTTGTCATCGTCGTCTTCAGCCGGGACGGGCTCATCAAAAACCGTAGGGATAGGTTCCAAATAGATATTAGGTAGCCACCCGTAGGTTTTTTCTACAAACACATGGGCCCAAGAACCTTTGACTTCAATGAGGGCCAATTCTGTACCGTGGGCCAGATTGCTCTGCACAACATAGTGTCGGCCCGCGCCCTTGCGCAGTTTGAGCGAGGCAGTCGTCCTGTGAGTCAACGTTACAGACGACATCAAAGCCGATTTTTGTGGCAAGCCCACTTGGTTCACGACCACCTCAATTAAAAACTTAGGGAAGCAGTCACCGACTGCTTCCCTAAGTTTATTCCATTTTTAGAAGATGTGTGCTTCGTTGTCTACTAGTCGTCCGATGGACGCGAGCCAAGCTCCGCATCCAGACGCAACAGGCCGCTTCCGTCGTTACCGATCAGCTTCACGCGGTCCAAGATTTCGGAGACAGTTGCTTCTTCCTCAATCTGCTCGTCGATGAACCAGTGCAGCAGTGGAAGGGAATCGATGTCTCCCTCGGTCTGAGCCAGGCGGTACAGTTCGCGAATTGCTTCGGATACCTTCTGCTCATGTGCTAGCGAAGCTGCAAAAGCGTCAGCAACGCTCTTGATGTTCAGCTCAGGCGATGGCTGTTCACCAATCTTTGGGTGAGCGGAGCGGTCGGTCATGTGGGTCATGAACTTTTCTGCGTGCTCAATTTCCTCGCCAGCCTGTGCGCGGAACCAGCCAGCCATGCCCGGAAGGCTCATGACGTCCATTTCGATGGCTAGCTGACGGTATACCGTTGCTGCAGTCAGTTCGAGAGTTACTTGGGTGCTGAAGGCTTCTGCCAGTTTTCCTGTAAGTTCCATATCTTTAGAGTAGAACGATTTTTCTGCCTTGTCACCGAAGTTTGGACACACTTAGTCCAACTTGAATTAGGGAATCATACCACGTTGACAGCAGGTTAACGTAGCCGATACTAATAAAGGTTAGGTAAACCGAAACAGTCGAAATCTACCGGTTCAGACCGGCACGTCGCAACGCTTCGGCCATGGCAGTATTGCCCGAAGCCGCTGGCTTACCATTGCGGTTCCCCTGGCTTCGATTCTGAGAATTCTCATTCTTAGCGTTGCGAGCCCCAGAACCTCTACCATTCCCGGTCTTTCGTTCCCTCGATGCGCCGCCCTTGGTCGGTTCGCCAGCTACTGGAAGCTCATCATCCAATCGCAGCGTCAAAGAAATACGCTTACGGTTAGTGTCTACGTCTAGAACTTTGACCTTGACGATTTGTCCCGAGCTCACCACTTCACGTGGATCAGAGATGAACTTGGTGCTCATCGCCGATACGTGGATTAGACCGTCCTGGTGAACACCTAGATCAACAAAGGCGCCAAAGGCTGCAACGTTAGAGACAGTACCTTCAAGAATCATTCCCGGCTTAACGTCACTGATCGTTTCAACGCCTTCCTTCAACGAAGCCGTGACGAATTCGCCACGGGGATCTCGCGCTGGGCGGCGCAATTCAGAAATGACATCGCGAATGGTTGGTTCGCCGAACTGCTCCGTCACAAAATCCTGAACCTTCAGTTCTTCCAGCCGACGGCCCTGTGCTTCGGCGCTCTGCTGCAGAGTTTTAGCTAATGCATAAGCTTCAGGGTGAACCGATGATGCATCCAGCTTTTCTTCCCCTCCGGTGATACGAAGGAACCCGGCACACTGTTCAAACGCCTTCGCACCCAAACGCGGGACCTTCAACAGGTCCTTACGCGTGGCAAAAGGACCATTGGCGTTTCGGTGGTCAACAATATTGCGGCTCAACAGTGGTCCAACACCGGCAACGCGAGAGAGCAGTGCTGGTGATGCCGTATTAACGTCAACGCCCACCGCATTAACACAGTCCTCAACCACGGCGTCCAAGGCACGATCAAGCTTCGACGCTGTCACATCATGCTGGTACTGGCCAACACCAATGGACTTTGGATCAATCTTGACTAGCTCGGCCAACGGGTCTTGGAGGCGGCGAGCAATCGACACCGCTCCACGCAGAGAAACATCCATTTCTGGCAGCTCTTGGCTGGCCAATTCTGATGCAGAGTATACGGAGGCTCCGGCTTCAGAGACGATCACCTTGCTAATCCCCGAACCGCCAAGCACCTTGATGACTTCAGCGGCCAGACGATCGGTTTCACGCCCCGCGGTCCCATTGCCCACTGCGATGAGAGTGGTGCCATATTTCTTGGCCAGTTTGGCCAAGATTGCTACCGATTCGTCCCACTTCTTAACCGGAGCATGCGGGTAAATAGTGGCAGTCTCAACTGACTTTCCGGTCAGGTCAACCACGGCGACTTTCACACCGGTACGTAGACCTGGATCTAGGCCGAGGACTGCTTTGTTCCCTGCAGGGGCTGCCAAGAGGACATCGCGCAGGTTAGCGGCAAAGATCTTAACTGACTCGTCTTCGGCTGCTTCAAATAGTCTGGAGCGCAGGTCTGATTCGAAGCGGGTTAACAAACGCGCTTTCCACGCCAAACGTACGGTTTGAGAAATCCAAGAAGCGGCGGCCGCTCCGGTAGAAACATTCAGGCCCAATGACGCAGCAATCGCGTTTTCATATCCCGAGCGTGCCTGAGCCAAGGCATCTTCGTCACGAGGATCTGCTTCAGCCAGTTGAAGGTTTAGTACCCCTTCACGCTCACCACGCAAGAGTGCCAGCACACGGTGGGATGGGAGACGGTCCAGGTTGGCAACGTAGTCCAGGTAATCAGAGTATTTTCCCTGACCTTCGGCGCTGGCTGTACTGGCGACACTGGCACTGATCTTGCCATTGCTCCACAGTCGCTCGCGCAGTTCGCTGGCCAGTGCCACGTCTTGAGAGACGCGTTCTGTCACGATAGAGCGGGCTCCGGAAAGGACATCGGTTTCAGCAACAAACCCGGCCTCGGCGTTAAGGTACTCCGTAGCTGCCTGAAGGGGATCCGTCGTCGGAGTGGAAAGCAATAAGTCTGCCAGTGGCTCCAAACCTGCTTCTCGTGCAATCTGTGCTTTGGTGCGCCTCTTGGACTTGAACGGCAGGTAGAGGTCTTCAAGTTCAGCTTTGGTGCTCGCCAACGCGATCGCTTCCGAAAGCTGATCGGTGAGTTTGCCAGCTTCGCTAATGGCTTCGAGGATCGTGACACGGCGTTCTTCTAATTCGCGCAGGTAGCGCAGGCGTTCCTCGAGCAAACGCAACTGGCTATCGCTGAGCATGCCTGTTGCTTCTTTTCGATAGCGGGCAATAAAGGGAACGGTTGATCCCGAGTCGAGGAGCTCTACCGTTGCTTTGATCTGCCAAATGGCGACCGTAGTTTCGGTGGATAGTTCCTGCGCCAGCTGAGCGAAAATACGCTCTTGGGTGCTGCGGTCATCGGTCGTGTTCTTCTGCTCGCTACTCACCGATCAATTGTGCCTCACGGACTTCAAAGTTCAGATGATCGACTCGGTTGGCGTACAGCAGAAATTCAACATTAATGACTAGGGTTAATATCCATGGGGAAAGTTAATGTTCGCAAAGCGGCAACGCTGTTTGCTATCGCATCGGTAACGATGCTTAGCGCCGGATGTTCCATTGTTCAGGACACCGCTTCAAATGCTGCTAACCAGCTCACGGATGCTGCCAGCAAAGAGATAGTTCGTCAGGCATGTGCCCCTGTACAGGACGGCACCATAGATTCCAATGAAATGCGCGTCCTATCGTCCATCGTGAAATCGGTGGAAGGCGGCGGGCTACCCGAAGAAATGGTTCAGGCCCTCAATGACCTCGCGGATTCTGGCGACCAGGCACCGGCTGCCCTGCAAGAACGCCTCAAAAACGCCTGCGACCAAGCTACAGCGGAAAGTAACTAACGGCGCTAAGTGAGCTCGGTACCTGTTCTAAACTTTTCCCATGGTTGAAATTCCCACCAGTGGCAAAGTCAGACTCGATGCTTGGCTGTGGTCTGTGCGCATCTACAAAACACGCTCCGCAGCGACGACCGCATGTCGCGCCGGCCACGTGCGCCTGAATGGCGAACCGGTCAAAGCGTCACAAACTGTTGTTACCGGTGACCGCATCCGTGTACGCAAAGATGGTTTTGACCGTGACGTTGAAGTCACGGGTCTACTTTCCAAGCGCGTATCGGCTCCGGTAGCCGCCAAATGCTATCTGGACCACACGCCTCCACGTGAACGAGTCGTCATCCCACAGGTTCCGGTGCGAGATCGCGGCACGGGACGCCCCACCAAGAAAGACCGTCGCGAAATGGATCACTTGCGCTCTTCTTGGCAGGGCCCCGATACCGAGCTGTAGTTCTGTTTACAACCCGCCGCTATGACAATTCGATGGCCGGAACGTCAGTTTCGAAGTTAAAGATTTGGGCATAGAAAGCTAGGGAGCTTTCTAATGCGCGCACAATATTTTCAGACTTCCGGAAACCATGCTGTTCTCCTTCAAAGAGAATGTAGGCGTGGGTGATTCCGCGCTCGGCGAGCGCATCGGCAACCACCTGAGACTGCGCTGGCGGAACAACTTTGTCTTCGTCTCCCTGCAGAAGCAATACCGGGCAGGAAATCTTCGAAACATGGTTGATCGGTGCACGCTTCTCATACAGGTCCGCGGCCTCAGGATAGGGTCCTACCAACGAGAACATGTATTGGGATTCAAAGTCGTGGGTGTCTTGAACGAGTCCTACCAAATCAGAAACCCCGTATCGGCTGATTCCTGCGGTAAAGACATCCGAGAACGTCAAGGCACACAGCACTGTCCAGCCGCCCGCACTTCCGCCTTCAATACCGATGCGTGCCGGGTCAGCAATTTTTTGGCCAATCAAGGCGTTGATCACGGCCACCGTATCGGAAACGTCAACGACGCCCCAAGCTCCACGTAAACGGTTGCGGTATTCACGTCCGTAGCCGGTTGACCCGCCATAGTTCACGTCCACCACTCCAATACCACGCGAGGTGTAATAGGCTACCGCCGCGTTGAGGGTTGCCGAAGCCTGACTGGTTGGGCCGCCATGAACAAAAGTGACGAAAGGTGGCAATTCGTCGGTGATTCCTTCATAGCCTTCTTGGGCCGGGCGATAAAGCAACGCATGTACCGACTGTCCGGCAAGATTTTTGCATTCAAATTCTTCCACGGATGGCAACATGCTCGGATGCGGCAAATCCTGAATGGAACTGGCAATTGCTCGGTGCTCAAGAGTTTCGAGATTGATCAAGCTGATCTGCTCACCGTGCGTCATCGAAGATGTTCCAGCCAGTAGCCAGTCAACTTTTATGCCCATTGGCCTGATGCGGGTGAAGGGCAAATCGAGATCGTCTATTCCACCGGTGTCCGAATGCACTCGGGCCAATGAGGTGGTCCCGCGACCATAGGAGCACAAGAGGGTGTGAGGGTTTTCTACCAGGTACCACGTAGTGCCGACTTGCCACAAAGGGCCGGCGAATTCTGCGGGACGGTCAACGAGACGAGTGGTTCGTGAAGATTCGTTTTGGTACACATAGGGGTTCCACCAGCCACTGGCATCAGAAATGAACGCCAAACGATCATCATCCAACCACTCAGGCTGCATGACCGATTCTTCTTCCCCACCGGCAATCACTTTGCTCTTGAGCATTCCGGTTTCGGTAAATTCAGCCAGGTGAAGATAGGCGGAATCCCAAGGCATGTTCGGGTGTTCCCAACTGATCCAGGAGAGTTTTTGCCCATTAGGACTCAGCCGTGGGGCAGCAACAAATCGTGCGGGCTCGCTCAAGATCCTGATGTTTGCCAGGTCTACCGCGGCACTGCCATCGAGTGGGATTTGCACAATATGGCGTACGGGCTCATCACGAAGATCTTCCATGATGGCAAGGACGCTACCTTCGGGACCTTGAATGAATTCCGCAAAGCGCAGTTGCGGGTCACCATCAACGGTGCTCTCGGGGGTCAAAGGTGTTGGCTCATGTTCACCGATGTTCACCGAGTACACCCGCTGATCGGTGAAGTTCGCGAAGATGATCACGTCATTCTGAGATTCAATGATCTTCCAACTGGATCCACCGTATTCGTGGACTCGTGAACGCACGTTAAACGGTGCCCTGATCAGTTCTTGCCCTCGTTGCCCGTCGGTGCCATATTCAACAAGCGTGATCCGGCCACCTTCAGCAGGACGCCCTTCTTGGATAATGATTTGATCCTTATAGAAACACGCACCACCTAGGGGTTTCGTTCCTGCTGCAACGTCTTGAGCAGTAATTGTTGAAGGCCAGGATCCGAAAGGCAAGTGCATAGGCATATTCTTGATCCTAGCGATCTTTGAGGTTCAGAACGACCCTCCCAAAGAATGATTCACCGAAGCTAGGGTAAGCAGATGAACAAATACGCCGTGTTCCTTCGTGGCGTGAACGTTGGTGGGGTAAAAGTCCTGATGAAAGACCTCACACGCTTGCTTCAAGAGGGTGGATTCTCTGAGGTCAAGACGCTACTGGCCAGTGGCAACGTGGTGCTAACCTCCGAGATTTCCGATCCCTTGATAATTCAAAATCGCTGCAATGAATTGTTGCGTCAGTACTATCAGCGAGAGATTCCCACGCTAGTTTTTACTGAAGCGGAAATCGAAGAGTTGGCCCAGCCTTTTGCTCTACCGTTGCCCGAACCAGCGACAGCGCACCATGGTTATCTCACCCTGTGTCATAGTGCGCGCGATGCCCAAGAACTAGGCCAAGTGATTCAGGACGTAGCGGCGCCACACAGCTTTCTGGTGACTGGCCGAACGGTGCAGTGGATTGCTTCCAAAGGAACAAGCACTACAGATCCGGTGGCGAAGGTAGTTCAAGCGCAGGCCAAGCACCGGATATTGACCACTCGCAATCACAACACCTTAGTAAAGGTTGCGAAGATTTTTCACTAGCTGAAGCAACAGGCAATAATGGAACATTGTTCATACGTCACCGACCCGCTTGAGGCTCTGGAATGTACATCCTGATTGAACTCGTCGGTATCTTCTTCTTCGCCGTCGCTGGTTCGTTAATGGCTGCCCGAAGAGGATTCGATATTTTGGGGTCCGTATTTTTGGGCGGCGTCTGTGCTTTAGGTGGCGGTGTGGTCCGCGACTTAATTCTTAATGAATCACCAGCGACCTTTGAACACCCGATCTATTTCATTCCACCGGTCTTGGCGGCATTGTGCGTTTACGCTTTCACGCCTGCGGTCCAAAAGTTGCATCGCTTAGTGCAGCTTTTTGATGCTGCTGGTCTAGGGCTGTTTTGTGTCACCGGAACGCTGAAGGCACTGGAGCATCAGTTCAACCCGGTGGCCGCCGTGTTACTGGGTGTCATCACCAGTGTTGGCGGTGGCCTGTTGCGTGACGTCATTTCTAATGTCACCCCGGACCTCTTTAACCCGCGCGATATTTATGCGTTGGCGGCCATGGTTGGCGCGGGGCTCACTGTGCTCGCGTGGCATTTGAACATCATGAGCGTTCCGGTCAGCGCCGGGATCGCTGCCCTCGCGTTCCTCATTCGTGTGGCATCCATACGTTTTGGCTGGTCGGTGCCATTAGCTGCTGGCCATTGGCACCGCGCCACTCAAAATCCGCCAACGTCAGATGGTCCACAACGTCACTTCTAGGTTTTTGCTTCTCGCCTAGTCGATGCGTTCTAGCTTGCCGAGATCTTCAGTACTTTGAAAATCATCTTCGATGGTGCGTGGTGAGTTGATGATGACCGCACCGATCAGCATGACCAAAAGGCAGCCTGCCAGCATGGAGAACGCTGCACCCCATGAGTCCGTAGCTTTCTGCACCACACCAAAGAGCATCGGAACCACGGCTGCACCCGCGTAACCCAACCCTTGGGCAAAGCCCGAGAGCACACCGGAACCATAGGTGGTGCGAGATCGCAGATTCATCATCAGCAAGGCAATAGCAAAGGTTCCTTGACCGAGCCCCGCAGCACACACCCACAACGCCGTGTTGTGAGTTGGTGAGAGGAAAATACCGAGGTGTCCGATAATCCAGCAAGCAGTAAAGATCAGTACAGCGATGATGGGATGCTTCAATCGCGGAACCCATAGAGGAACCAAGAGGCTGACCGGCAAACCGAGAATGGCGAATAACGCCAACATATTTCCCGCTGTCAGTTCATCAAGCCCACGGTCTTGTAGGTACGGTGGCAGCCAGGTGAAGTACACGTAGGTTTGGGCGGAGTTGCCAGCCAGGTAAATGGCTAGGCCCCAGGCAACTTTGGATTTCCATGGGTTGATCTTGGCAATTGGGTGAACAACACCGCCTGAATTAGGCGCATGTTCCGGACGCTTCACTCCCCTATCAGCAAAAAGCTGCACCATCCATGGGATCAATACGATGCCTGAGAGAAGTGCCCAGGAGCCAATGGACGTTTGCCAGTTGCCTACGTTTGCCAG
Organism: Glutamicibacter sp. B1; assembly: GCF_039602135.1. Classification (NCBI taxonomy): domain Bacteria; kingdom Bacillati; phylum Actinomycetota; class Actinomycetes; order Micrococcales; family Micrococcaceae; genus Glutamicibacter; species Glutamicibacter ectropisis. Next base: position 2,816,837 of record NZ_CP125942.1, read on the forward strand.
CGGTACCGAAAACTGCGGTGCCATCCACGTACCAACTGCCAGCATGGTGACGTAACCGCTGGTAACCAGGCCAATTCTTTCCGGGAAATATTTCTTCACTAATGGTGGCAGCACCACATTGCCCATGCCGTAGCCGGCGAGAGTAACGATCGACAGTGCTAGGAATGAGTACACCTCAGGCATGAACACACGAGCTACCTGGCCGCTCACTGCCAAGGCTAGTGAGATGATCAGTGTCTTTTCCAAGCCGAAAGACTTGATCAGTCGTGGTGTGAGCAGACCGAAAACTGCAAACGCGATGGGCGCGAGCATAGCCAGTAAACCGGTGGTGAATTCGGTAAAAGGAATATCGGCTTCAATGCGCGAGAGCAACGGTGGCACAGAGACGACCGCCGCACGTAAAGACAACGCCAATAATAGGATGCCAAGCAGCGCCCCAATCCGTCCTCTTATGGGAGTAGAAACGCTGTCTTTCGCCATTGAATTCTTCCTGCTCAGTGTTTGTTGAGGTTTCCCAACTTTTTGATCGTTGAGACCAACTCTAATAATGAATCCAGCTCACCTTCAAAATTACGTTGGTACCAGCTGTCAGGAATTGCCAGACCGGCGTAAAGTCCCTCACCGGCCAGCATGAATAAATGAGCTAGGTCCTTGTTCCCCAATTCTTTGAGAATGCACCTGTACCAGCGTTCATTGGTACTCTCGATTTTGTCGGCAGCATTCGTAACTCCTGCTTGAGCCAGTCGGTGCAGCGCAACTAGGTGTCGGTCCAATTCGGTGTCTACTTCAGCACTGGTGCGAATGAAGTAGGCGGAGGCACCTTCTTTAGCGTTGTCCATCGCTTCGATATCGCGAACAACATGTTCTTCAGAGGCATTGATGACCGCCTCGGCTAAGGCTTCCTTTGATGCGAAGTGATAGAGCAGGCCTCCCTTTGAGACTCCAGCACGTGCTGCGGTGGCGTCAAGTGTTGCTGCGCGCTCCCCTTCTTCGCACAAGAGCGAAATGTAGGCGTCCAGCACTTTGCCACGGGCAGCTGGTGGGCGGGCCATGACTCTCCGTTCTATTGAGGTGGTGATTCAGTTAACCTTATCTTGCATTGTAACTATACCGTCCAGACGGTACAGTTATTAGTGGTGGCCATCGCCACCGTCAAACCACTAAACCCTAAAGGGCAAAGTCATGAGCTCAAACATCACCGAACACGCAACTGTACTGAGCAAATCGCGTCGTTGGGCGGCGTTAGCTGTTCTCATTTTTCCGGTACTGCTCATCTCCGTGGACAACACCGTCCTCTCTTTCGCAGTGCCCGCAATCACCTCCGCACTATCCCCCACCGGCACCCAGCTGCTGTGGATCATCGATGTCTACCCCTTGATCCTCGCTGGTCTTTTGGTTCCAATGGGGTCCTTTGGTGACCGTATTGGACGTCGCCGACTACTACTTATTGGTGCCACAGGCTTTGCCGTGGTCTCAGCCTTGGCAGCTTTTGCTACCGATGCCACACAGCTCGTTGCGGCCCGTGCCCTGCTAGGCATCTTTGGTGCGATGCTCATGCCGGCAACGCTGTCGCTGATCCGCACTATCTTCCCCGATGCCAACGAACGCCGTACCGCCGTCGCAGTGTGGGCGGCAGCTTTCTCCGGCGGCGCAGTGCTCGGTCCAATTGTTGGTGGCCTGCTGCTGGAACACTTCTGGTGGGGTTCGGTCTTCCTCATGGCAGTACCGATGCTTCTGCCACTGCTGATTGGCGGGGTGATTCTGGTTCCTGAATCCAAGGATCCGAACCCCGGACGCGTCGATCCGTTATCGATCGTGCTGATTATCTTTACCCTGTTGCCCTTCACCTACGCCATTAAGACCTTCGCCACGGCACCATGGTTCGTCCTAGTTGCCGCGGTTGGCCTAGCCATCGTTTGTGGCGTGACCTTTGTACGTCGTCAGTTGAAGCAAGAATCTCCAATGCTTGATGTCCGACTGTTTAAGAACGCAGCGTTTTCCGGCGCCCTTGTAGTCAACCTCATTGGCGTGTTCTCGCTGGTTGGGTTCATTTACTTCGTCTCCCAGCACTTGCAGCTCATTGCTGGGATGAGCCCCATTGAAGCCGGGCTTTGGATGACTCCTGGGCTGGTACTCACCATGCTCTTCGGGCTAGTAGCAGTAGCGCTGTCTCGTCGTTTCGGTTCGCCGAACATCATGGCCTTGGGCCTGATCTTCTCGGCGATTGCTTACCTTTTGGTATTGATCTCAGGTGAAGAGGCGAACGTATTGTTGCTCATGGTGGCTTTCGCAATTTTGGGCACCGGCATCGGCATGACCGAGACGCTATCGAATGACATGACTTTGGCTGCCGTACCTGCGTCCAAGGCTGGGGCTGCTTCGGCTATTTCGGAGACTGCCTACGAGATTGGTTCGGTGCTCGGTGTTGCCGTCCTGGGTACCATCCTGAATTCCGTTTACTCTTCGAGACTGATCATTCCTACTACGTTGAGTACAGAGCAGGCAGATCTCGCCCGTGAAACATTGGGTGGGTCGCATCAGGTGGCTGCATCCGTTAGTGGCAGCGATGCGCAGGCACTTATTCAGTCCGCAGCACAGGCCTTCGATCACGGTGTAGTTATTACTTCAAGTATCGCTGCCGTCCTGTCATTGGTAGCTGCAATTCTCGTATTTCGCGTCATCAAACCCGTAATTCGGTAAACTCAACGAACCTCTTACCCAAATTTTTGATTAATTGGTTCAAAGTTATTCATTTGTTGACGGCAAACACGTAGGCTAGGCAGTGTAGTTCCAAAGTAATTCGCGAAGTACCCGTTAGAAGTTTGTGAATGTCGAACCACCTCGGTTGACGCGAGCCCCTTCTAGACGTGAAGTGAATGACTTGGCTGCTTCGCAGGATAAGTTTTCCTCACGGAATTCTGACCTTGCGTAGATTACAACCAAGCTCGCCATAACATTTGGCGAGGAACGTCTGAAAGGACCAAAAAGAAATATGGCAACCGGAATCGTAAAGTGGTTCAACGCTGAAAAGGGCTTCGGCTTCATCGCTCCAGACAGCGGAGACCCAGATGTCTTCGCTCACTTCACCGCCATCCAGACCCAGGGTTTCCGCACCCTGGATGAGGGCCAGAAGGTTGAGTTTGAAGTTGTAGAGGGTCCAAAGGGTCTGCAGGCTGCAGACATCCGCGCTCTCTAAAGAAGGTCTTTGGCTAACGCCTGACTTTTCGAAGATGGTCACCCAAACAGTGGGTGACCATCTTTTTTATTAATCCGATCACGTCCGGAATACTTCATTGCACGCGCTGGTTACATTAACCGTGAAGCTTTCTATTTTGGATCTTGCCCCGGTCGCTCCCGGGCAAAGCATTTCCGACTCTTTCAAGTCCTCCGTCCGCCTGGCACAAACTGCTGAGCGTCATGGGTACGAGCGCGTCTGGTACGCCGAGCACCACAACATGCCGACCATCGCCTCTAGCGCTACCTCACTGGTGATCAGCCACGTAGCCCACCACACCGAAACCATTCGCTTGGGTTCCGGCGGCGTCATGCTGCCCAACCACTCGCCACTGGTCATCGCGGAGCAGTTCGGTACCCTGGCCACCATTTACGGAGACCGCATCGATTTAGGTTTGGGTCGTGCACCGGGCACCGACATGACCACCCTGCGCGCACTGCGTCGTGATCCTTCGGCAGCTGACTCTTTCCCACATGATGTTTTGGAACTACAGGCCTACCTCGCTGGTGAATCACGGGTACCCACCGTCCAGGCCACTCCGGGCGCTGGAACCAATGTCCCGCTGTACATTTTGGGTTCCTCCCTCTTCGGTGCGAAGCTAGCGGCCCAGTTGGGCCTGCCATATTCCTTCGCCTCGCACTTTGCGCCAGCTGCGTTGCATGAAGCAATCCGCGTCTATCGCGACGAATTCACCCCATCAGATCAGCTTTCGGAGCCTTATGTGATTGCTGGCGTGGGTGTAGCTGCGGCAGAAACTGCTGAAAAGGCTCATGAGGTCTTCAACGTTGCCAAGCGTCACCGCGTGGCGAGCTTCTTGGGACGCAACGCCAAGAAGGAATTCACTGAAGCAGAAGTCGATATGCTCATGGATACACCACAGGCAGAGCAGATCCTCGACATGATGCGTTACACCGCAGTGGGTACTGGAGAACAGGTGGCCGAATATCTGCAGCACTTCGCCACCGCGGCGCAGGCAGATGAGCTCATCACCATCCACTACCCTACGCAGGAAGAAGACCGCCTGAATTCGGTCATGATCACCGCTGAAGCCAGCGCACTGGCAACGGCTAAGTAAGTACGTCTTTAAAGCATTTGGTGCTCCCAGCAATTGCCGGGAGCACCAAATGCTTTAACGTTAGTTTGTGGTTCGCTGGGAAATCATAGCCCACAAGCCCAGACCCAGGGCTAAGAGAGAACAGCAGATGGCAAAGACCAAGATGCTGATTTCCTGACCGAAGACTCCCACGGCCCAGCCCAAGGCAATCACGGGAACTGCACTGCCCAGATAGGTCACCAGATAAATGGTTGATACGGTCTGCGCATGTTGACGATCGCTGACCGCGTCAACGGCGGTGGCAAAGGCGGTCCGGAAGCTCATCCCCTGTCCTAGACCGACAAGCACCAAAGCGAGCAAGGCGAGGATCAAGATTTCATGTTCAGCGGCTACCGCCAACAAAACGGTTGAGATTGCCATCAGCGCCAAGCCGATAGGCAAGAGGTTTGCTCCACCACGCACAACAACTTGCGACAGAGCCGAGACGCCCAAGGGAAGTCCGGCAATAAGTCCAATGACCCATAACGAGTTCAGCCCAAAGGTTTCCGCAAAATAACCCGGGGCCAGCGAGAGCACAAAGCCGAAGATGGCAAAGCTCAAGAAACCTACCAGCGCGGCCAACCAGAATTGTGAACGAGCGGTACTGGGAATCCCTAGACGACGCGGGGCCAAGGCCTTACCGCGCTGACCGCGTTCGGCCATCGCAATGGCAGGTCGCGCCTGGAGGGTAACCAGCGGAATCATCACCAGAAAAAGTAGGACCGCCTGCACCATAAAGACGATGCTCCGTCCACCGGGCAGGTTGGCCATCAATCCACCTAGCACCGGGCCAAAAGCTACGCCGCCGGAAGATGCCAAAAGGGTGAATCGGGAGGCCCATTCAGGCTTGGATGGAAGCAATTCACGCAGTGCAGCAGCGCTGGCACCGGTTGCTAGTGCGACGCCGGTTCCTTGAAGCCCGCGACCTAGGCACAGTTCAAAAAGGCTGGATGCTGAACCAAAAACGAAGGTTCCCGCCAGGGACACGAGTACTGCGATGACCAATGCTGCACGGCGGCCGATGTGATCAGACCAGTGTCCTACGGTGCACAAGAAGAACATCAGTGAACAGACGTAGCTGGCAAAGGCGATGGTGGTTCCCATTGCGCCTAAGTGGAGTTCTGCTTGCAATGCCGGGTACAGCGGAGTCGCGAGGTTAGCTCCGACCAAAAGCAGGAAGCTCACCGCAACCGTGATGACCAGCCGCGTGGTTAATCCTGGATTCCAAGACAGGGTGCGGTGTTGCATGGGCTGCATGCGCAGTTCACTGATGACAGACACGTTCACTCCCGGTTTCAAAGTAGCTGAGGCCTTGGGGTCCAGGATTGTCCTGAAAAGTTTTTTCCCGGTGGGGCCACTCGCTGCCCCACCGGTGAGTTGAGCGTTCTGCTTGAGTTTGTCTACTACAACAGATCGTTCTTCCACTAATATCCCTGCTTTCAAAGCAAGTAAGCATTTTTCTTGTTAGAGTTTGAGCAGTTTGGTCAAAATAGTGGCCTTCGAGAGCACCGGGAGTGAGCATATAGTGCGATTAGACGACGTAGACCTCAAAGTATTGCTCGCGCTCATCAAAGACCCACGCATTCAAATCTCTGAACTCGCCGATGAGGTGGGTATAGCCCGGAACACGGCACAGTCCCGGCTTCGACGCCTCCAACGTTCGGAAATTCTCCGCGATGGCGGTCGAGACATTGACCTCGGCAAGCTGGGCTATGACGTACTTGCGTTCGTCACCTTGGAAGTAAACCACCGTGATCTAGATACGGTGATCACCGCATTACGACAGATCCCCAACGTCTTAGAAATCCACGAGACCTCCGGCCGCGGCGACGTGTGGGTTCGTTTGATCGCCACTGACACACACCAATTACAGTCGGCGTTGCGTCAAATCTTGCGCATCAAGGGAGTGACTCGTTCGGAGACAACCTTCGCGTTACATACACATTTGGCCTACCGTTCTGCTCCCCTCCTTGAACACTATTCCGAGCACGACCACTGAGAAGTCATTCACTTTCTGCCCAATAAAACAAGACTTTCGTTTAGAGATTTACGGTCCTACGCTGGTGCTACGAGAAGTCACGAGGAGCATCCCCCGACTTCGACGGCGGATCCCTCGTATCAGCGAAGGAGTACGTCATGAGCAGAGAATTTGAACCGACCGAGTTTGCCCCCGAGTTCGGCAACGACATCTACGAGCCTGACGACGGTCGCGATTCACAGGCCTACGAAGGCTCCAGCGACATGCCCGAGACCATGCGCAATCATGATCCGCTAGCCCAGCGTCAATACCTCTACGATGACGACCTAGAAACCGAAGATGATCTGGATAATGAATTTTCCAGTGACGATTCCGAAGAGGATGAAGAAGATCTCTTTGACCCGGAGGATGACGACTGAGGACGCGACTAAGCAAAACTTAGGCTAAAGGCCATAGACTTTAGAAGTGATTAATCCAGTTCATCTGCGCACACTGCTAGAAGTTGTGGCGCATCGTTCCTTTGCCACGGCCGCATCTCGCCTGGGCTACACGGCCAGTGCTGTATCTCAGCAGATGACAGCACTAGAACGTAGCACCGGGACGACCCTATTTGTTCGTGGTGCCCGTTCGATCACTCCCACTCCGGGAGCCATGCGCATGATTCGCCATGCCAAACGCGTACTGACTGACCTTGATGCTCTCATGGCGGACGTTGCCACGATCTCCACCGATGACACGGCACTTGAAGAGATCAAACTGGGAATCTTCCCTTCCTTGGCCACCTACGCGTTGCCACAAATCCTTAAAGCTCCCGATTGGGCATCCTTGGGCATCAACCTCAGGTTGTGGATCGGTGAACCACAACAAACCGTCGCGGGTCTGGGTACCGGTGGGGATCTTGATCTGGCGCTGATCTTCCAGGTGGGTCCCGGCGGACTGTCCTGGCCGGCATCGCTAGAACGTACTTGGTTGGGTGATGACCAATTCCGTGTCGTTATTCCTGCTTCGTGGCCCATCGCCGATGACTCGCAGCTCACCGTTGATCAGCTAGCCGAATGGCCATGGATCTTCCACCACCCGGGAACCTCCGATGCCACATTGATTTCTCGGCTCTTCTCTTCATACAACATCCACCCACAGGTGGCTGCCTACTGCGACGACTTCAATGCCTCCCTGAGTTTAGTCTCTTCCGGACTCGGTGCAGCATTGGTACCGGATTTGGCGATGGCTAATGCGCCTAAGGACATTCGAATTGTTGATGCCCCCGAGATTCGTCTAGCACGATCCATCTTTGCGTTGAAACCAGAGAATTCGAAGAAGCCAAAGGTCGCCTTGGTTCTGGATCGCCTAGCCCAGATCTTGGCACAGTAACCTTCACTTTCCTAGGGCATCATGGGTGCCCCAAAAACCTTGAGGAGTCATCCGTGCAATCCACCGGCACGCCGGCCGCTACGGCAACCAATGTTGTTTCCAAGGTGTACGGTCCGATCGGGCATATCGAACTGGATCGACCTGCCAAGCTGAACGCCTTGACCTTGCAGATGCTCACAGAGCTAACTCGTGTGCTGAAGCTATGGGCGAAGGATCCTGCCATCTCTTTGGTTCTGCTCACTGGTCGTGGTGAACGTGCTTTCTGTGCCGGCGGGGACATCGCTGATTTTCATCGAGCCGTCACGACCGGAGCTCATCAAGAATTCATTGATCTGTTGTCGATGGAATTCGACCTGGATTATCTGGTCTCGACTTATCCCAAGCCATTGATTACTTTGGCCCACGGAATCACCATGGGTGGCGGGGTGGGTTTGGCCTCGCACGCTCCGGTCCGTTTGGTGACCCAGAGCGCCACCATGGGTATGCCAGAAGCAAAGATCGGTTACACCCCTGATGTGGGTGGCAGTCATCTGCTCGCGAACACTCCCGGATATTTTGGTGAGTACTTCGCTATGAGCGCGGCCTCCTTCACTGGTGCCGACGCGGTATATCTAGGATTTGCTGACGTTATCGTCAACGATACTTTCGCCGAAAACATTCTGGATGAGCTTGATGAATTCGTGGGACTGTCGGCAGGTGAAATCATCTCAGCTATCGAAGTACTGCACGGAGCCCCCGAATCCTACGCCTTAGAACTCAGCCAGGGATGGGTTGACCATGCTTTCAGTGCCGATAGCCCACAAGAAGTGCTTGAACGACTAGAGAAAATGGTGCATCCAGCTGCACAACAAGCAGCGCAGCTGATCTTAGCTAATTCACCTTCCAGCATCACTAGCGCGTTCTACACAGTCCGTCAGGCGCGCACCGAACAGGATCTACGTTCCGCCTTGGACAGGGAATTACGCATGGCTGAACACCTGATGCATCTTCCTGATCTTGCCGAAGGAATTCGTGCACAGGTCATCGATAAAGACCGCAACCCACGCTGGTCCCCCGCCTCCATCAGTGACGTGGACCAGCAGGCATTGCGTTCGTTGGCCGAAGGTACCGAGCTCTAGCTATCGGCGCCGGGCCTTCCTTCGGGACGCGTGACATCAGCATGCACCGGACGCACCTTGGCAGAATCTTTCGGCTCAATTCGTGGTGCGCTGACCGCATCTTGAGGTTCACGTACCTTGGCTGGTTCAATGCCTACGCCCACTGGTTCTTCAAAGTGTAGGGGTGCATGCTCACCAAAGTGATCAGCATCGGCCTCGTCCCAATCTTCCTTCCACGAACCTGGTGCATCATGAAGTAATTCACCGGGACGCAGCCAGTGGAACAGTGAAGCGTAGGACCGTGTGGACTGAAGATTCACACGCCTACGAAGCATCCTCGTATTGAGCTGGGTTGGGCTGCTCAATCCCATGGAAGCCATGATCTGTGCACATTCAGTAACTGTCAGGCGATGATAGTTGTAAACACGGTGCCCCTTATCTTCAACATCCAGCGCACGCATCAACCTCTTGTTTTGGGTGGCCACCCCGACAGGGCAGTGATTGGTGTGGCACTGTTGTGCCTGGATGCATCCGGTGGCCATCATCATGGAGCGTGCTGAGAAGGTGAAGTCTGCCCCTTGGATCAGACGCTTAATAATGTCAGAGCCATTGGCGATCTTGCCGGCTGCAGCCAATCGGATTTCGTCGCGGAGCCCGGCGCCCACCAAGGTATTGTGCACCAGCATTAATCCTTCGGTCAGAGGTGCACCCACATGATCTTCGTACTCCAGTGGTGCGGCGCCGGTACCGCCTTCGGCGCCATCAATAGTTATGAAGTCAACCAGAATTCCGGTGTCGAGCATGCCCTTGCACAGGGCCATGACATCAGTGCGTGAGCCAACACAGAACTTAATTCCCACCGGTTTACCGCCACTGAGCTCACGGAGCTTTGCGACAAAGTGCATCAGTTCGCGGGGCGTAGAGAACTCTGCGTGGCTGGCTGGTGAGATGCAGTCTTCGCCCATCGGAACGTCTCGAGCTTCGGAGATTTCCGCGGTGACCTTAGCAGCTGGAAGCACTCCGCCCAGACCTGGCTTGGCACCTTGGGAGAGCTTGATGGTGATGCCCTTGACGTTGGGAAGTTTGGCCTTGGCGGCAAAGGTTTCTGGGTTAAAACGACCTTCCGGGGTACGGCAGCCAAAGTAACCTGAGCCGATTTCCCAGAAAAGGTCTGCCCCGTATTCCAAGTGGTATTTAGTCAGTCCACCTTCACCGGTTTCGTGGACAAAATCGCCCATTTCTGCGCCCTTGTTCATGGCCAACACCGCGTTGGCCGATAAGGCACCGAAACTCATCGACGAGATGTTCATCAGTGAAATCTCGTATGGCTGAGTACATTGGCTGGAACCAACTTTGACTCGGAATTGGCTGCTCGGCGGCGCCACGGGTGCCACCGACTGCAGAAGGTACTCGTGGCCAACTGCATTCACATCGCGTTCAGTACCAAAGGCCTTGTGACTGTCGGCGCCCTTGGCTCGTGCGTAGATCAGAGAACGCGTGTCACGGTCAAAAGGTTTACCGTCGGTATTGCGCTCGATGAAGTACTGCTGGATTTCCGGGCGAATGAATTCAAAAAGATAACGCGCATGCCCAACAATCGGGAAGTTGCGCAGGATCGCATGTTTCTTCTGCACGAGGTCATGGATACCAAGAAGCACCAGTAGACCAGTGAGCGCGACCAAGATCCACCAGACCCATTCGCCGGAAGTACCGGCGAGGATCGCGGTGACGACAAACCCTGTGGCGAGAACGCCGAGGAACAGCAGAACCACAATTCTCATCATGGTGCGAGCCTAATATTTATTAGCTCACTTGTCAGGCATCTAGCCCAGCAAAATCTGATCTACCTCACGAATTGCCATCTGTGAGAAGAGCGAATCTTCCCTAGCCAGCAGTTCAGCGGCCCGCCCACTTTCAGCAACGACGCCATTATCGATAACCATTGTCAGTTGTGCCTGTCCTGCGGTGGCGAGGCGGTGGCTAATCATGACTACCGACATCCCCTGTAGGCGACGCCGCTCTACCGCCTGCAAAACAAGGTGCTCGCTGGCTGCATCAAGCGCACTACTTGATTCATCCATAATCAATACGGCAGGTTTCCTGATCAGTGCACGGGCCAGCGCCAGCCGTTGGCGTTGCCCACCAGAAAGTCGTGTGGCACGGTCTCCGAGTCGGGTGTCCAGCCCTGATTTCTGTCCGGTCAGCCAGTCGCCTAGGCCCAATTCTTCGAGTACTGAAATTAGTTGTTCATCGGTGATGCCCTGCCGTCCTAAGAGCAGATTGTCGCGCACCGTGCCGCGCACAATCAGTGATTCTTGGGAGACGAGGATGATCTTTTGACGAAGCTCATCCAAGCTGGCCGTGGTGATATCAACGTCGCCAAAGCTGATAGTTCCGGTGTAATCGATGGCTCTGACCAAGGCCGCAGCAACCGATGATTTACCTGAACCACTGGCTCCAACCAAGGCCACCATTTCACCAGGCTGCAGTTGCAGGTCTACGCCTTGTACTACGCTGTTTGGACCGTAGGAGATCCCAAGGTCCTGGATCTTCAGTTCCCCTGACTCGGGCAGCGCCACAGCGTTGGCAGGATCAGTGATTGTTGGCTTGTAGGTATCTGTCGCGTGCAATCGGCGAGCGCTTGCCAGCGAATCCTGTAGGCCAAGGATGAATCCGTCAACGGTGCGTACCGCTTCAAAGGAAGTGATAAAGGCACACGCCACTACGACGAGCGCGCCGAGTTGCCCTGCGGTACCAAGAACAATGAACAACGCCAGCAGGCCACCCCACATGATCAGTTGAGTCAGAGTTGCGCGAACCGCCGTGATCTTGCCGGTACCTAGTGCCGCGGCATTGGCTTCAAGATTGCTTGCGCGCAGTTTCTGTAATGTCTTATTACCGCCGTGAAAGCTATGCAGAACTTCCACACCCGCCATGGCTTCAGTGAAAAGCTGGTTTTGCGTGCCACGTACTGTCGCAGTGGTGGATGCGTTGGCGCGCAATCTGCGCACTCCAACGGCAGGTATGACGACACCAACTAGGAGGTATGCGCCAAGCAGGATCAGTGCTGGCTGTTCTCCAAACTCGATCCACGTTCCCCACGTTGCCAGGGCGCTGACCACCACTGCGGATACCGCGGGTGGAAGTGTGTGCGCAAAAAACACTTCGACTTTGTCGATGTCACTGGTGGCGCGGGCTAGAAGGCTTCCAGAATTTTTGCTCGCTGCGCTAAAGGGTGCTTGGCGTTCAAAGGCGGCATACATTCTGCGGCGTAGTCGTGCCAAGGACAGGAAGGCGACCCGATGACCGACGTATTGTTCTAGGTAACGCAGTGCGCCCTTGGCCAGACCCAGAACGAAGATCAGTCCCACCAGCCAACCCCATCCCAGGGACTGTAATCTTTCTAGTTCGTGAAGCCCTAAGACTTTCACCAGACCAGTTCCGGCCAGAACGTAGATGCTCAAGGAGATCAGTCGGGTCAGGCATGAAAAAACACTTGCCAAGGCCAGTGGCGCTAAAAGGTCTTTAGTAGTTCCTATGAGCCACAGAACGGTCGTGAACGTGTGCTTCTTGTGCTGGCTCATGCTTCCCCCTCCCCTATCGAAGGCAGCCCTCGCGTTTGCAGTTGCCTCTTGCGCTGGTTCAGATTTGTCATGGCTTCTTTGAGGTAACCGTCTTGTTCCAGCAGTTCTTCGCGGGCTCCTGACTGGATTACTTTTCCATGATCCATCACCACCACGTAGTCATAATCGGCCAATAGTCCTAACCGGTGGGTGACGGTAATGATGGTGGTCTGGGAATCGAGTTCACGCAGGGTCCGGGTGATTTCAGCTTCGCTGTGTACGTCTAGGGCGCTGGTTGGTTCGTCGAGTAAGAGTATTGGGCGATTGGCTAGTAGGGCGCGGGCTAAGGATAGGCGTTGTGCCTGTCCACCGGAGAGCCGGGCACCGCCTTCGCCCAGTGGTTGATCCAATCCCAATGGTTGCTGCGCCAGCCAGGACGCCATATTGACTTGATTGATGGCGGCCAGTAATTGTTCATCGGTGGCCGTGGGTGCTGCAAGCTGCAAGTTCTCACGAAGGCTTTCACCGAAGAGTGTGGCGTGTTGTTCAACCACAGCGGTGTTTGCTTTGAGAGTGGCTGGCCCCATCGGTTGTCGTCCATCGTGGATGAGCCCGGTGGTGGATTCAAGTTGCCCTTGGAGCACCCTAATCAGGGTGCTTTTACCGCTGCCAGATGCCCCAATGATAGCGGTGCGTGATCCAACAGGAAATTGCAGGTTGATATCTTCTAATCCCTGATCGCTACCGGTATAACTGGCACGAAGATTTTCAATGAATAGACCATTGTTAGCAAGATTCACACGAAGCGGGTTAGCCATGGATGGGTGCATCGAGATCTCTTGGATCTCGGCAAGTTTTTTCTCTGCGGCTTTGCCGGTCATTCCGATATAGAAGAAACTGCCGACATAGCTCACCGGTGCCAGCATCAGGTAACTAAGAATAACGAGGGAAACTGCGGCTCCTGGCGAGATTGCACCGCTACTGGCACGCCACCAAGCCAGCAGCGAGGCGCTGGCCAAGAGCAGCACGGCAAAGCTCGAATCGATGACCAAGAGGATCAGCTGGTTTCGGGCCAGTAATTTCATCACCTGTTGGCGTACACGTTCGGTGGCCATGTTGATGGTCTTGCTCATCCATGCGCTGCCACCGTTGAGCTTGAGCATGTTCAAGGAACGCAGTGCATCCAAGAAGGTTGCCGAGAGGATTCCTTGAGCCCTGCGGTACTCGCCGTTGGCAGAACCGAAGCGGCGCTGAAAACCAAGGACAATCACCGGAACCAGCGCAGTAGGGATCACCATGAGTACCGCACTGAGTGGATCAATAAAGAGTGCTATAAAGCACAAGATCAATACGGGGGTGGCCACCGCTGCACTAGCCGGTCCGATGAAACTGGAACGATACTTGACCGAGCGTTCCACCGAATCCATCGCCGCGTGGACCAGTTCGCCTTCGCCGGCTCGGCGTACTGCTAGAGGACCGATGGATAGGTAGTGCTTTAGTAATTTAGAGCGCTGGTAGTTTGTGAGGGCTTGGCTGTCGCGAGAGATCACGATGGGAATCAAAAAGGTTGCAACGAGTAAGGCCAATAACTCACCAGCAACACCGATGTACCACTGACTATCAAGGGTGGAACCGGAATAGAGGCGGTCAAATCCTTGGCCGATCAGGACTACGAGTCCGGCACTTCCGGCGGCGGCAATGAGGCTGAGCGCCACGACAATGGTTGTTGCTGCCGAAAAAATTCCAAAGACCCTACGCACACCCCCTATCCTAGGCCAGATCCGGGCATGACCTGCAGGGTGCTTGTCACAGATTGCCGGTAATACTGCAAGTAGGCGAAACTGGAGTGCATGAGCACCTCGGAGCTAAAACAGCGTCCCCATTCGGTGACCCTGCGATTCCTCGCAGCCCCTACCGACGTCGATGTCACCGGAAACGTTCCCGCAGGAACGGTCCTTGAATGGGTGGACAAGGCTGCCTATGCTGCCGCCGTTGGATGGTCATCGAGCTATTGTGTCACTGCCTACGTTGGCAATATTCATTTTGAAGACCCCATCCAGTCGGGTGATCTTGTTGAAGTCACTGCTTCGGTGGTTTATACCGGACGAAGTTCCATGCACATCCACACTGAGGTGTCCTTCCAGGATCCGCGCGAGTTGCGTCCCGTGGCGTCGAGCAACTGTCTGGTGATTTTTGTGGCGGTGGATGATCGTGGCAAACCAACCGCGGTTCCCGATTTCATGCCTGGTACTCCGCGAGAAATTGAACTACGCCAGAATGCCCTAGCCCGCATTGATATTCGGGAACGCATCGTTGCGTCGATGAAAGATCAGCAGTACACCGAGGCGGGTACAGCCGAACGAGTCCTACTTCGTTTTATGGCCGCACCTACGGATGTGAACTGGGGCGGCAAGGTTCACGGTGGCATCGTGATGAAGTGGATCGACGAGGCTGCTGCCTTGTGCGCTGCCCGCTACTGTGGTCGAGAAACCGTTGCCGTTTTCTCCGGTGGTATCCGTTTCTACAGGCCACTGCTCATTGGGCATCTGGTCGAGGTGGAAGCTCGCTTGGTGTACACCGGTAATAAGGGAATGCATATTGCGGTACACGTACGCTCCGGGGACCCAAAGACTCACGAGATGAACCTGACCACCTATTGCCTCACGGTGATGGTCACCCGTGACGAAACCGGGACCGCGGTTCCGGTCAAACCATGGGTACCGGTCAGCGCCGAAGATCAACGCTTATGGGATCACGCCCGTGAACTCGTGGCGATTAGGGCCAACGCTCCCGGTGGTTACACCCCGGTACACCTCGTAGAATCGAGTGCATCATGAGTAGAGTTGAACCTTTTGTAAAGGTCTGCGGACTGTCCACCGCACAGGATGTTCAGGTGGCCGTTGAGCATGGTGCAGATGCGATTGGCTTTGTACTCACCGCTAGTGCTCGTGAGGTTTCCCCGCAGCAGGCTGCTCGGCTAGCTACTTTGGTTCCTGAGGGCATTGCCACCGTGGCGGTATTCCACTCGGAGGACTTGCCTACGGTGCTAGAACGTGCCTCCGAGGCGCAGGTTGGTTGGGTACAACTACACGGTCAGCGTTCTGCCGAGGATGTTCAAGCCGCCCACGACGCAGGCTTTAAGGTGATTCGCGCCGTTCGCCGTGATGCTGGTCCCGAGCAGTTTGCCGATTGGGGCGAAGACTTATTGCTCATAGACGCTTCAGTTCCCGGCAGCGGCGAAAGTTGGGACTACGCTGCGGTCCGGGAATTAGCTTCCGGACGGCAGTGGCTGGTGGCTGGCGGGCTGAACCCGCACAACGTTGTAGAAGCTTTAGACCTTTCGCAGGCCACCGGGGCTGATGTCTCTTCGGGAGTTGAGTCATCTCGCGGCGTCAAAGACCCTGCGCTGATCGCCCAGTTCATTGACGCCGCCAAAGGCCACTGAAATTTAGTGGACCCAGTTATGTGGGGCTGGTTTGCGCGAGCCCGGTAGGGCTCCTTGTTCACGCCACTGCTGAATCCAGTCTGGCACTACGCGATCTTCAGGAACTTGCAGTCCCACCTGAGCAAGAATCTCTTCGTTAGAGACGGCGCCCTTCTTGGAAGTCATACGCGTGGCAATGTATGCGCGGGCGTAAATTTCTCCCTTGACGACGATGCGCTGTTCAAAATAGATGCATTTATCATCCATGCCCAGCAGGCGGGTCTCTTGCGAGAATTTGGTGCCCAGGCGTACCGATTTACGGAAGGTGATGGTTTCGGTCTGGACCACTGGGGTCCATTTGTTTTTCCGCATGATGTCCCAGACACCGGAACGGAACATCAGGTCAAAGCGGCCCAAGTCGAAGATCGATAAATACATGCCGTTATTGATGTGACCGGCGAAGTCGATGTCGGTCAAGGTGGCTCGCATGGTCACCGAGCTGGTGTCGAACATGGAGAGGCGTGTGGCCTTTTTGCTATTAAAAAAGACCATGAGAATTCGGAATATCATGTGCATACCATCACATTACCGCTGAGTAACTTTTCTGCCTAGTCCTGCTTCCCAGCCTCCCCATTCACTTAGTTCTCTGCCCATAAAACCGTCCACGTATCGCGAAGCCTAGGGCCACACTGATCACCAAAACAGCACTTGCACAGCCAGCCTTACTAGAGTTGAGTTAGTGAGCGAAGAAAAACCACTGTTACAACTGCCCGCCCGACTGATCGGGGTATGGCTTGTACTCATCGTCTGTATCGCCGGCTCCACTATGCTGGCCACCGCCCACTACATCACCGGTGGGAGCCTACTAATCGTCTTATCGCTATGGGCCATCCGAGCTGTAGGCATTGCTAGCTTCTGGTTCCTCCCAGGTCGCACGGACACCAAAATTTTTGCCATGGCTTTAGTCCTGCTTTCACAGGTCCTCGATGTCGTGCTCAAACTGCCGGTGATTGATACCGTCGAATATGGTGACTGGTTTATGGTCTCAGCCCTGGACCTCACCGGAGAGTATGCCGGCTACTTCATGGTCTGGGGCCTACTATTGCCGGTACTCGCACTAGTCGGCTGGTTTGTGCTGCGCTCGCGGGCACTGGCCGGCTGGATCACCGGACTACTAGCTGCCATCGGCATGGGTTTCCTCGCCCACATATCGGTGACCTCCGAGCATGGCTCACTACCTGCCTTCGTCCTAGCCACCATAGGACGCTACATTATTCCGGCCCTATTGGCCGCCCTCGCCGACTTCCTCGTGCGTAAATATTGGAAAGCCAAGAAGTAGTTTTCAGCCACTAAATAAGGCAGCCAGCATTCCACGACGGAATGCTGGCTGCCTTATTTAATACGCGAGACTAGATCAACGAGTCGCTGAGGTGATTAGGTGTACCGAAACGGTGCGCGGTGATCGATACCGCCTGCTCGTGAAGGAAGGGCAACAGTTCCACCCGGCCCGCAGCAGTCACCGGTGACGCATAGATCGCAACATCTGGTTTGCCGTCGGTAGCTTCAGCCACGACCTTCGCCGATCCACCAATCAAGCGGATACGAGCAGCAGAGTCTGGCCCATTCTTCGCAGCCAGCTTGGCGGCATGAGCAGCGAACTGTGCAGCATCTTCACGCACCACGGTCACCGAGTGCTCGGCCAACAGGTTGCGAAGCTCCCGAGAAAGCTCAGCGTCCAAGGACAGGCGCACGCGAGACCCGGCGGTCACCCCGGCAGCCACCACACGCAGAGCCTCAGCCAGTCCGTGACCACTGCTTTCCTGCTCAAAGCGGACCGTGACATCCACACTACGGTAGCGGAAGACGTTGCGCTCCGAGATCAAGCCCGAACGATCCTTAGCCTGGTTGAATTCGGTGTTCCACCAGTACTTGTCACTGCCCAAGGCTGAAGTCAGCCACTGGGTCGGCGCCTGATCCAATTCAGCGGCGTTGAGCAACTGCTCATCAAAACGCGAGAGGGCTGCACCGTTTTTCACCGGTGCATCACTCCAGCTACCCATACCAATGAGGTAGTTCGGGCCACCGGCCTTCGTGCCGGCGCCAATAGCCGACTTCTTCCAGCCACCAAATGGTTGACGCTGGACGATCGCGCCGGTAATGCCACGGTTCACGTAAATGTTGCCCGCCTGGATGTTTTCCATCCAGTAAGCCATCTCTCCGCTATCCAGTGAGTGCAGTCCCGAGGTCAGTCCGTAGTCCACCTCGTTGACGATCTCTACCGCTTCTTCCAGAGACTGTGCGGTCATCACGCCAAGGATTGGGCCGAAGTATTCGGTCTTGTGGTATTCACTGCCACGCTGCACGCCGTAACGCACACCCGGTGAGTAGAGCTTGCCCGAATCATCAAGTTGCTTCGGCTCGATGGCCCAGCGCTCGCCGGCACCTAGGGTGGTCAAACCGCGCTTGAGCTTCTCGCCGGGTTCACCAATCAATGGGCCCATCTGCGATTCTGGGTTCCATGGGTAGCCAACCTTCAAGGATTTCACCGCGTCAATCAGCTGATTATTGAAGCGACGAGAATCGGCGACGGAACCAACCAAAACCACCAGCGAGGCTGCCGAACACTTTTGACCGGCATGACCAAAGGCTGACTGCACCACGTCACGGGCCGCCAAATCAAGGTCAGCATGCGGGGTGACAATCACAGCGTTTTTACCCGAGGTCTCGGCCAGCAGTGGCAGATCCTTACGGAAGGAACGGAACAGCTGCGCGGTTTCATATCCACCGGTGAGGATCAACCGGTCCACACGTTCATCGGAAACTAGTTGCTGACCCAGCGACCGGTCACCGACAAAAACCAACTGCAGGACATCTTTCGGCACTCCGGCATCCCAGAGGCACTGAACCATCATTGACCCCACGCGGGCGGCCTGGGTTGCTGGCTTAATGATCACGGCCGAACCGGCGGCCAAGGCCGAAAGGGTCGACCCGGCAGGGATGGCCATCGGGAAGTTCCATGGCGGGGTAACCACGGTCAGCTTGGATGGCACAAACTTGGCCCCATCGACCTCATCTAGTTCCAGGCCCAGCTGCGAGTAGTAGTGGGCGAAGTCGATGGCTTCGGAGATTTCCACGTCGCCCTGGTCAATGGTCTTGCCGCATTCGGAGCCCAGTACTTCAAGCAGCGTTGCACGGCGTTCTTCAAAGATCTGGCCTGCACGGTGCAGGATTTCTGCGCGCTTCGCCGACCCCAGTGCTTGCCACTCCTCGGCGGCATCAACGCCCATGGCGATGGCTTCATCCAATTCGCCGGCAGCATTAATGGTGTTGGCTTTCACCAGGTCCTTGCCCAGGGGTGAAGCTTCCATCTTGGCCAGGATCTCGCGTCCCCAGGTGCGGTTCTGTTGTAGGTCAGGGTCCGTATCAGGAGTATTGAAGAATTCGGTTGATCCATCGGCGAAACCCTGGATGCGCTCGGCGAGCTGCGGGTCTTGTGCCTGACGGTTCTGCACACGATGTGGTGCCGGAACGTGATCGGTCATAGCGTTCAAGGAAGCGAGGAAACGATTCTTTTCGCGTTCAAAGAGCTGCTCGTTCTTGGAGAGCTCAAAAACTGCCGACATGAAGTTTTCCTGGCTGGCACCTTCTTCGAGGCGTCGAATCAGGTAGGCGATGGCCACATCAAATTCTTGCGGGTGCACCACCGGGGTGTAGAGCAACAGGGAGCCAACTTCTGCGCGGACCGCTTCGGCCTGACCGGTGGCCATGCCCAACAGCATCTCAAATTCGATACCCTCGGTGACGTTGCGTGCCTTGGCCAACAGCCACGCCAGGGCCACGTCAAAGAGGTTGTGCCCAGCAACGCCGATACGCACATTCTTCACGTGGTCTGGGCGTAGCGCGTATTCCAACACCGACTTGTAGCTGGTGTCAGAATCCTGTTTGCTGTGCCAGGTTGCCAACGGCCAGCCATGGATGTCCGCTTCCATGGTTTCCATCGGCAGGTTGGCGCCCTTCACGACGCGAACCTTGATCGGTGCTCCGCCAGCTGCAACACGGGCTGCGGAGAATTCTTGGAGTTTGATCATCGCGGAGAGTGCATCTGGCAGGTAAGCCTGCAGCACGATACCCGCAGGAAGATCCTTGAACTCATCCTGAGCCAAGATCTTGGTGAAGACCGCAATGGTCAGCTCCAAGTCCTTGTACTCTTCCATGTCCAGGTTGATGAACTTCTTCTTGGGGCTTTGAGCTGCCAGCGCATAGAGCGGGCTCAATTTCTCCACGATGTGTTCCACTGCTTCGTCAAAAGCCCAGTGGTTGTGTGGAGCCACGGTGGAGGAAACCTTGATGGACACGTAGTCCACATCGTCGCGGGCCAACAGGGTCGTGGTGCCTTCCAGACGACGGGCAGCTTCGCCCTCACCAAGGATGGCTTCACCCAAGAGGTTCACGTTTAGGTTGACGCCCTCGCGCTTGATCTTCTTGATCGCGCCACCCAGTTTGGCTTCGGAGGCATCAATAATCAGGTGGCCCACCATTTCGCGCAAGACTTTGCGTGCCACGGGGACCACCACCTGTGGCATCACTGGTGCCATGATTCCACCGAGGGCAACTGCCTTGCGCATGTACCACGGGAGGAATCTAGGAACCTTGGGTGCTAGCTGCTTGAGGTTGGCTGCGGCCACGCGCAGGTCCTCGGGACGGATGACTCCGTCGACGAATCCCACGGTGAAGTCCAAACCGTTGGGATCCTTGAGCACACCGGCCAGTCTGGCAGCCGCCGCATCAACAGGATAGTTGGACGCCTCGGCGAGCCAGCGGCGCACCAACGCGATGACATCTTCGGCTAGTTCGCCAGGAGAGGTAAGCGGGTTGCCAGCAGCGTCGACTGCTGCCGGCACGGTGTGCTGGGTGGAAATTGAAGACACTTAGTGGTCCCTTCGATGCAAAGTTATTCAGTCGTAGTTCGGCACCGAACGTTAATGTCGTTATGGCTCTCTTTGCGGTAGTTCCCGCACAAAA
Source organism: Glutamicibacter sp. B1 (assembly GCF_039602135.1). Taxonomy (NCBI): domain Bacteria; kingdom Bacillati; phylum Actinomycetota; class Actinomycetes; order Micrococcales; family Micrococcaceae; genus Glutamicibacter; species Glutamicibacter ectropisis. Next base: position 2,837,620 of record NZ_CP125942.1, read on the forward strand.
AGCTGTGTGCAATTTCGAGTATGAACCTAAGTTGCGTTAAGCAAAAGCGAACAAAACCGAATATATTTGTTCGGTTTTGCTAATGTATGGATACACCTGACTCTCACCTCGACGAAACGGCGGAAAACCAGTGCTTGAACTGCGACGATTACGACTACTTCGAGAGCTCAGCATCCGCGGAACCATCGCCGAAGTGGCCGAGTCCTTGAGCTACTCCCCGTCCTCGGTCTCCCAGCAGCTCAGCCAGCTCGAAGCCGAAGCCGGAGTACAGCTTTTACGCCGCACCGGGCGCACCCTCAAACTCACCGCCCAGGCACAGCTTTTGGTGACTCACACCGAAACGCTCTTAGAAGCCATGGAACATGCCGAAGCAGATCTAGCTGGCACCCTATCCACCATCGCCGGCACCGTCAGGCTCGCCGTCTTCCAGACCGCCATGCTGGCCCTCATGCCACCAGTGCTGAGAGAATTGCGCGAAAAATACCCCGAACTTCGAGTGGAAATGAGCCAACAGGAACCGGCCGATGCCCTGCAGGAAACCAGTAGCCGCAGCTTTGATCTGGTGGTCGCCGAACAATACTCGGGCCATTCCGCCCCGCACTACGCAAACCTTGACCGGCGGGTACTGACCCACGACGCCATCCGGCTCGCCCTGCCAGCACTGGGCGCCAAAGGCAATGCGGACTTCGACCGCGTCACCTCGCTAGAGCACGCGGCCACCCTGCCATGGGTTGTTGAGCCCGTCGGTGCAGCGAGCCGGCACTGGGCCCTACAAGCCTGCCGGCTGGCCGGGTTTGAACCAGACCTACGCTACGAAACCGCCGACCTGCAAGCGCACGTGGAATTGGTGCAAACCGGAAACGCGGTGGCGATGTTGCCGGATCTGGTCTTGCGCTCCAATGCGCGCACCTTGCGCACCATAGATTTACCCGGTGCCCCGTCCCGCACCATTTTCACCGCAATGAGGCATTCTTCGGCCAAGTCACCGGGCATTCAGGCAGTGCGTAACACATTGCACGCACAGCCCGGAATGAGTGACGCAAACGACTTGGTAATTTTGGCAACACCAAAAGACTTCGATACGGTCGATGAGGAAAAAGCATCATCAAGACAGAAATGACACTTGCGACAAAGCGCATAATTCGTGTCATAGTGGTGACTCGCACCACTTGAATCCGAGTCCTGGATCATCGCACCGATCCAGGACAGCAACGGTAATGAGGAACTATGTCCGACCAGACCTTCCAGATGATTGCGATCGCAATTTACATGGCCGCCATGCTTGGCATCGGCTATATCGCGTATCGCCGAACCAACAATATCGACGACTACATGCTGGCCGACCGCGGCCTGAAACCTTGGGTAGCAGCCCTCTCGGCTGGCGCCTCCGACATGTCCGGCTGGCTGCTCATGGGCCTTCCCGGCGCCATCTACCTCGGCGGCCTGCACGAGGCATGGATCGCCATCGGCCTACTCATCGGCGCATGGCTCAACTGGAAGTTTGTCGCCCCGCGACTGCGTTCCTACACCGCCATTTCGGAGAACGCCATCACTATTCCAAGCTTCTTTGAAAAGCGCTTGAAGGATAACGCGCACCTGCTGCGCATCGGTTCTGCCGTGATCATTCTGGTGTTCTTCACCTTCTATGTCTCTTCAGGCATGGTGGCCGCCGGCAAGTTCTTTGAAGCATCCTTCGGCTGGCCATACCTGAGCGGCATGTTCTTTGTTGCCGTCATTACCCTGCTCTACACCCTCTTCGGCGGCTTCCTCGGCGCATCACTGACCGACATGGTCCAGGGTCTCCTGATGTTCGCCGCGTTGATCGCGGTGCCAATCGTCGCAGTAATCAATATGGGCAACATCGGAAATATCGGCTCCAAGATCACCGAGATGAATCCCGATGCGTTCAACCTGTTCTCGTCCTTCAACGAGAACAGCGCGATCCTCGCGGCCGTAGCCATCTTCTCCACCGCAGCATGGGGCCTTGGCTACTTCGGCCAGCCGCACATCATCGTGCGCTTCATGGCATTGCGAACCCCTGCCGAGGCCAAGACCGCTCGCCGCATCGGCATTGGCTGGATGTTCCTGACCACTCTGGGCGCTGTGCTCACCGCGTTCATCGGTGTCGCGCACTTCGCCGATAATCCACTGGATGAGTCGACCAGCGAAACCGTCTTCCTGCTGCTGAGCCAGACGTTCTTCCACCCGCTGATTGCCGGACTGGTACTGGCCGCAGTGCTGGCAGCGATCATGTCCACCATGTCCTCGCAGCTGATCGTCTGCTCCTCGGCACTGGTGGAGGACCTCTACAACATCACCGGCCGCAAGGCTTCGCCCAAGGCCCTGGTCATGCTGGGCCGCTCCGGCGTGCTGCTGGTGGCCGTAATCGCGGCCCTGCTGGCGCTGGACCCTGGCTCGTCCATTCTCAAGCTGGTCTCCTTCGCATGGGCAGGCTTCGGCGCGGCCTTCGGCCCGATTGTCCTGCTGGCCCTGTACTGGCGCAAGCTCACTGCCGTTGGCGGTTTCGCCGGCATGGTTTCCGGTGCAGTCGTGGTCTTCATCTGGGGCAACATCAAGCCGCTCTCCTCGGCCATGTACGAAATCGTTCCAGGTTTCATCGTTGCCTTGGTGGTTGCTTGGCTCGTCTCGCGAGCCACCTACCGTCCGAACCCGACCATCGACGCAGAATTCAGCGAGATGGAAAAGGAAGTCGGTTCGAAGGTCACCGCCTAGTACCGCACCCGTCAGCTCCCCTGTCCCCAATCCGGGACAGGGGAGCTTTCCTGGCTCTTCCCAGATGAGGGTGTAGGTCGGCCGGGCGCGTCGGTCCGCAGATAGACGTCGAGGTCTCCCGACGACGGAGGTTCCTACGCATCCATCCGAAAGACCTCGACGTGACCGACGCTACCCCGCCGGCCGGCTTCGGCCGCCCTGACCTGACCGCCTTCGCGTCTCATCCCAATCGACCCTGATCGGGTCTGCTGATCCTCTCGACGAGAACGCAGCGACATCATAGCCACCCAACCCCGACCGTCCGGGAAGCCGGGGCACGTCGCATGGCCTGTGCTGCGGGCGTGTCGAGTGGGGCGTCCAGGGGCGACGCAGGAGCGTCGACCCGACGTGCTGAGAGGTGGTTCTAAGGCATGGCGATAGGTCAGGAACGGCGTCGCTCCCTGCGCAGGAGGGAGCGCAGAGTCTCGGCGTTCGCGTAGCCGACCCGTAGCGCGATCTCGGCGGAGGTGAGGTCCGTGGTTGCTGAGAGGTGCCGAGCTCGTTCGATGCGAAGCCGTTGGACGAAGCCGAGCGGAGTGAGGTTGAGCGCCGCACGGACTCGTCGTTCGAGGGTGCGCCGGCTGGTGCCGAGCGACTGCGCGACGAACGCGACGTTGAACGGTTCGTCCAGGCGGGCGCGCACGAAGCGTTCGAACTCGACGACGATCGGGTCCTCGTGCCGGAGATGTTCGTAGGCTACGAAGGCCGCCTGCGACGGACGCTCGTCGATGATGAGGAGCTTGGCGACATGTTGGGCCAGGTCGGGGCTGATCGATCGCACGAGTGAGAGCGCGAGGTCGATGTGGGCGAAGGCGGCGCCGGCGGTGACGAGGTTCCCGTCGACCACGACCATGGTGTCGAGATTGAGGTCGACGGTCGGATAGCGCTTCAGGAACTCCGGCCCCAGGAACCAGCTGGTCGTCGCCCGTCGATGATGCATCCGTCCGGTCTCGGCGACAGCGAACACGCCGGTGCACGCCGCGGCGATCCGGGTGGCCGCCTCGTCGAGGCGCCCGAGCGAGGCGATGACCGAACGAGCATCTCGGCTCTGGAGGGCGTCCTTGGTAGCGGCGGCCGTAAGGGTTCCAAGCGCAGGGACGACGACCACGTCGAACTCTCCGGACTCCGACAGCGGGTGGTCCACCGACAGGGTCATCGATGCCGTCGTGGTCACTCGCCGTTTCGGTCCAAGGATGGCGAGTTCGATCGGGTCGATCCGCGGGTCGACATCGCCGCGGGCTCCGTCGGCCACCCGCACGATGTCGATGATCGACGCGATAGCCGAACCGAAGCAGCCGTCGATCGCGATCAGTCCTATACGCATGACGTAAACAATAGCAATACTGCCGTATACGCCACTACCCACCGGCCCTCGCGCGTCATAAGCTGAACACGTACCACTAAGAACCACGACTTCAAGGAGAACCCCTCATGTCAACACCCGCATCACTTCCGTATGCCTTCGTCGCCAAGATCGTCGCGGCCGATGGACAGCACGACGCGCTCGCCGATCTGCTCGCCGGCGCTGTCGCACTCGCCAACGAAGAAGTAGGAACGATTGTCTGGTTCGCGGTCAGGACCCACGCCGACACCTTCTGGATCTTCGATGCATTCCCCGACGAGGCCGCTCGCGACGCCCACGCCAACGGCGCCATCGTCGCAGCCCTGATGGCCAACCAGCACCTCCTCAGCGCAGCACCCGAGATCCTGGCGGCCGACGTCCTCGCGTCCAAGCTCCCGTAGTCAGCCAACGCACGAGACCATCGCGCCCCGCCGAGCCGTCGCCAGGTCGCGACGCAACGCCACGCTGCGTTGCCGAGCGGTGCGAGGCCTATCGGCACACGGACAGGATGCCGGCCGCGAGCGCTCAGCCTGCGAGGGGTCCGTCGCAGAGGAGAGCGACGTCGGTGTCGGGCAGAGCCGTGAGGCCAGCGCATCGCGCGACCACCAGAACCGAACAGCCCCTGCCCTGCGTTTCCGCAGGGCAGGGGCTGTTCCCCGGAGCCGCCTGTCGGAATCGAACCGACGACCGAATCACGTCGGCTTTGCGTCTATCGCTTGATGCGCCCACTGGGCGAACGAGCCGCTGACCTGCGCAAACGCCGAGCGTGGGGGGACGCCGCCATCCGGTGGTGACCGACGACGACCGACCAGTACCGACCGTTTCACCGGAGCTTGCGGCGGCGTCGAAGCCGAGTAAGCTACATTCCTTTAGCTCACCGCGCCCTCCTCCTCGCCGGTCCCGTCGTCGTCGAAGACGTTTCAGGGGTCTTCTCAGATGACGGTGTAGGTCGGCCGGGCGCGTCGGTCCGCAGATAGACGTCGAGGTCTCCCGACGACGGAGGTTCCTACGCCATCCATCCGAAAGACCTCGACGTGTCCGACGCTACCCCGCCGGCCGGCTTCGGCCGCCCTGACCTGACCGCCTTCGCTCGACTCGACGGCCTCGGTCTGAGCGTGACCGGACAACGACTTGAACCTGATCAGTGGTGCCGACGGTGCGGCAGCGAAGACGCTGCTCGTGACACCGTGATCCGGCGGTTGGCCCAGGAGCCGCTGGGCTGGCGACCGACCGTGCTGGAAGTTGTAGTGCGCCGCTACCGCTGTGCCGACTGCGGACACGTGTGGCGCCAAGACACCAGCGCCGCGGCGGAGCCACGCGCGAAGCTCTCGCGCACCGGGCTGCGGTGGGCGCTGGACGGGATCGTGGTCGCACACCTCACCGTCGCCCGTGTCGCCGAGGGAATCGGGGTCGCATGGGACACCGCCAACAACGCGGTCCTGGCTGAAGGCAAGCGGCTGCTGATCAACGACCCCACGCGGTTTGAGGGCGTGAAGGTCATTGGCGTCGATGAGCACGTCTGGCGCCACACCAGGCGTGGCGACAAGTACGTCACCGTGATCATCGACCTCACCCCGGTCCGCGATGGCGCCGGCACAGCAAGGCTGCTGGACATGGTCGAGGGCCGGTCGAAGGCGGCGATGCCTTCCGTGACGCGGTCGACGTGGTCGCGATGGACGGCTTCACCGGGTTCAAGACCGCCGCTGCAGAGGAGATCCCGGACGCGGTCACGGTGATGGGTCTCTTCCACGTCGTGCGCCTGGCCGGTGACGCCCTCGACAGGTGCCGGCGCCGGGTCCAACTCGCGATCCACGGGCACCGTGGGTTCAGGGACGACCCGCTCTACAAGTCGCGGCACACGCTGCACACCAGCGCGGACCTGCTCACCGACAAGCCGAGCGACAGGCTACGCGCGCTGTTCGTTGATGACGCTCACGTCGAGGTCGAGGCGACCTGGGGTGTCTACCAGCGCATGATCGCCACCTATCGCCACGAGGACCGGTAACGTGGCCGCGAGCTCATGGAGAAGCTGATCACCGACCTCAGCGCCGGCGTCCCCAAGGTGCTCACCGAGCTCACCACCCTGGGCCGGACCCTGAAGAAGCGAGCCGCTGACGTGCTCGCCTACTTCGAACGACCCGGCACCAGCAACGGGCCGACCGAGGCGCTCAACGGATGGCTCGAACACCTGCGTGGCTCCGCACTCGGGTTCCGCAACCTGACCAACTACATCGCCCGAAGCCTGCTCGAGACCGGCGGCTTCAGACCCCAACTCCTACACCCCCGATTGGGATGAGCCGCTTTCCTGTGCCGTCAGCACGGGCACACTGAAAGCCCTGAGTCCTGCGGTGCTACGAAGAAGTGCGATAACACAGAGAAAGACCAGGAAAGCCATTGGTTGTTTCCCATAAACGGAAAGCGTCTTCTGCTTATGGAAAACCACCTAGTCCACTACCCACTCCAGCCGAGCCCACCCAACCGTTCACATTCCGCGTTCCGCTCTCAGCGCCGATGTCGTGGGTGCTGAACCGGTGCGAGCACAGTAGCCTTGAGCTATGCCCGATGTCCCGAGCTGGAAGGAACTACCACGATGAGCACCCAGAATAAATTCACCCACTGGCAGCGCACCGAAACCCAGTTCCTGGCCGCAGATCCCAAAGCCGTCTATTCCATCGTCGGCAACCTTTCGCAAACGGGCCTCTGGATGAAAAGCTTTGACGGCTTCGTCGTCCACGATGACCAGCGAGGCGTTGGCACCAAGGTGGATCTGCTTGCCCCGGGCAAGGTTTTCGGCCCGCTGCACCGCAACACCGCACCGTCCGGAACCATCACCCGGCGCAATCATCAAACACGCATGGTCGAGTTCACCCAGCCACAGCCAGCAGGCGAAATGACCCTGCGCTGGCAGGTCGATGAACACGAGAATGGCTGCCTGGTGCTTTTCACCGTCCAGCTCTCCGGGCCCGGCACCACGGCGTTCAAGTTCACCGTCGCCAACGCCTTGTGCAAGGACTTCGCCGTGGCAGCGGCACGGCTCTACAAGATCGTTGCGCCCACCGCGCACCGCAAGCGCGATGCCCAGATCGTGATCTCCGGCGGCCGCGGATTCCTCGGCCGCAACCTCGCCGCCGACCTGGTCTGCCGAGGCCTGCCGGTAGCGGTGCTTACCCGCAAGGCGGAGGCCGATTTCCCTGCCGAACAGTTCATCTGGGACGGCGTGCACCAAGGACCATGGACCGGCGCGCTGCGCAGCGACCACCCGGTCCACCTGATCAATTTGGCCGGAGAGCGCGTGGACAAGCGCAACACCCCGGCCAACATCGCAGCCCTCACCGACTCGCGAGTGACCTCCACCCAGACTCTGGCTCAGGCCGCGGCCTCGGCACCGAAGCTGGCCACCTGGATCCAGTCGAGCACCACCGCGATCTTCGGCGATGCCGGCGAAGCCGAGCTGACCGAATCCAGCCCCATCCCCAGCGACCACCGGGCGCTGCCCGAAATGACCGGCGTCGCTTCGGCATGGGAGCAGGCCTTTAATGAAGCAGAGGTGAACGCCGAGCAACGCTACATCCTGCGCACCTCGCTGGTGATGCACCCTGATGCTCCGCTGCTCGGTCCGCTGAACATGCTGGTGAATACCGGCCTGGGCGGAGCAATGGGCAACGGACAACAGTGGTTCAGCTGGATTGGCTTGCAAGATTGGCTGCACCTGATCCGTTGCATGCTCGGACTAGAAGAGCCGCAAATCCCGGCCGGCTTGGTACATGGAACCAGTCCCTGGCCATTGCGGAATACCGAAGTCATGGCCGCCCTGCGATCCATCGCCGGACTGCCAGGCCTGCCCACCGGGTCGGTTCTGCCAAGGATTGGCGCCGCCGTCATGGGCTCCAATGCGCGGGTGGCCCTGACCGGCCGAAAAGTCACCAGCGAAGTCTTGGCCCAGGCAGGTTTTGAATTCCAGGAAACGGATTTTGCGGCCACCATCGCTGGCTAGCCTGTCGAAATAGTCGGTAACGTTGCCTGCCCATTGACCCCGCATCCGGGTCTTTTGCCTAGTCATAGGCCAAAGTCCACGGTGCGGGGTCAATGTTCACCGCGCGTTCATCGCAAAAGTCTCTGTTGCTCACGGACAGCATTGAGCATGAAACTGTCACGCATTCTATCGTGCCCTCGACCTCCTTCAGACAGTTTCAAAGGACAGCAACACATCATGGCCAATATCCTTGAAGCCCACGCCCCGGCTTCTCGTCCCCGCATGCCCAAGCCAAGCGACCTGGACAAGCTGCGTCACAAGGCACGCACCGCTACAGATCATCTGAGCGCGAACGTGGCTGTTGATGCCGCCTACAACCAGGAAATGCCAGAGGCGATCTCCAACAAGGTCCTGCCCTTTGAACGCAAGCTGAAGAACATGAGCGAAGTCCGCCATTTCTTCCGCACCAACAAGACCCCCATATTCTTCCTCGGTGCTACCCCGGTCAACCTGCTCGGCCTGGACCGCTGGGTCCGCAAGTTCAGCTACATCACCTACTACGACGGCTGGGATGGCCACCACCCTCGCGTCTTCACTCCAGCCGAGAAGCCCTACATCGAGTTCCAGAGCGCCGAAGAGATCAACAACTGGCTGCTGGAAAACCCGGAAGTTCGCGAATACATCGACTCCCAGTGCACCCCAGGCGGGCCTCGGCCCAAAATTGCCATGGTGTTCTTCGATGAGGACACCGAAGCCATCTGCGAGGAACTGGGCTATGACCTGATCCTGCCCTCCGCCGCCCTGCGCGAGGAACTTGACTCGAAGATTGTCACCACCAAGCTCGGCAACGCCGCCGGTGCCCCATCGGTCCCCAACATCCTGGGCAAGGCATCGACCTACGATGAGCTCATGGCGCTGGCTGATGAAGCAGGGCTGGGTGATGATCTGGTCGTCCAGACCCCGTACGGCGATTCGGGAAAGACCACCTTCTTCATCGACTCCAAGCAGCAGTGGAAGCAGTACTCCAAGAACATCATCGGCGAAGAGCTGAAGGTCATGAAGCGGATCAATAACCAGCCGGTTGCCGTAGAAGCCGTCCTGACCGGATGCGGCACCGTGGTGGGACCGATCCTGACCGAACTGGCCGGTTACAAAGAACTCACCCCTTACAAGGGCGGCTGGTGTGGCAATGAAATGCACCCAGATGTCCTCACCGATTCGCAACGTTCACGCACCATCGATTTGGTTCGTAAGGTCGGCACCGGCCTAGAAAGCGCCGGCTACCGAGGCTTCTTTGAGGTCGATGTTCTGGTTGATACCGATACCGACGAGGTCTACCTCGGCGAACTGAATCCACGAATCTCCGGCGCCAGCGCCATCACCAACGTCACCGCCGGCGCCTACGCCGATGTGCCGCTGTTCCTCTTCCACCTCCTCGAATTCTTGGATGTCGAATTTGAGTTGGACGTTGATGAAATCAACGAACGCTGGGAAGAAATGAGTGGAGCTGATATTTGGAGCCACATGATCATCAAAGAAACCGATGACATTCTCCAATACATCACCCACGCACCACGTACCGGAAAGTACTTCCTAGATTCGCGGGGGAAGCTACAGTTCTCTCGCGCCGCTTTGGACTGGCACCAACTGCAATCTCATAAAGAAGCATTCTTCCTGCGCATCTATGGTGTGGAAGACTACCGCTGGAAAGGGGCCGACCTTGGGGTCCTGGTCACCAAGGCCAAACTTCAATACGAAGGCAAGAAGAAGACAAAGCTCAGCATTGACGCCAAGCACTTCATCTCCTCTATCCGCTCTCAGTACAAGGGCATTGACGTTCCAACGGCAGAGCATGGCGACTGAGGCTACCGACGCCGCCGCACCCGAGTCGGCCAATACCTCCGGTGACTCCAGTAATGCGCTGAACATCGCTACCTGGCAGTACCCGCAGAACATCAAACGCTCCTTCCAGAACATCGCTCGTATTCACCCCACGGTGAAGGTCTCGCGCGGTGACGGCCCCATTGTGAAATTGCACTTGGCCGAAGAAAAAATGGGCAAGTTGGAAGTGGCGAAGGCCAGCATCACCGATCCGGCGTTGACCGTGCGCGGGGTCATGCACGCGACAAACACCGACGCGGTGCTGATCATGCACAACGGCCGAATCCTCTGGGAAAAGTACTACAACACCATGACTTCGCTGACCGATCATCTGCTGATGTCGGTGAGTAAAACTTTGGTTGGTACCTTGGCAGGTGCGCTCATTGACGCGGACCTGTTAGACCCGGAGCAAGAGATCACCAAGTATGTGCCGGCGCTAGCCACCAGTGGTTATGCCGGGGCGCGTGTGCGGGATATTTTGGATATGCGTTCTGGGATTAAATTCTCGGAAGAGTATCTAGACCCGGGTGCCGAAGTCCGACTGCTTGAGGAAGCCATCGGGTGGGCCCCTTCGCACGGAACCATCGGGCCTATCGGCATGTACGAATTCTTGCGGACGCTGCAGGCAAAGTCCGCCCATGGTGGTCCTTTTGAGTATCGTTCGTGTGAAACCGACGTTCTAGGATGGGTTCTCGAATCTGTTGGTGGCGCGCCGATGCAAGAACTACTCTCGGACTACATCTGGTCAAAAATTGGTGCTCAACAAGACCTTGTCATGGGTGTGGATCAGTTCGGAACCGGCATGTTTGATGGTGGCTTTAATGCCACCTTGCGCGACCTTGCCCGCTTTGGACATATGTATGTCAACGGCGGTCGCGCTTTGACCGGAAAACAGGTCGTTTCCGAGGCTTGGCTGGCCGATACCTACACCGCAGATCCATTGCAGCTGCAGGCGTTCGCTCAGTCGCCCAGTGACAATATGATGCCAGGGGGCCGGTATCGAAATCAGATCTGGTTCCCGAATCCGGTCACCAATGCGGCGGTAGCGTTGGGGATCCATGGCCAAATGATCTACATGGATCCGGCCACCAAAATGGTCGCGGTCAAGCTCTCCAGTTGGCCATTGCCACAGGACGCTTCAAAGCTCTTCCCTACCATCAGGGCGTTTGAAGCGGTCTCCAACTACCTGGCAAATCATGAATAACAACCGCAGCTAAAAACGGGGAAACACCCACATCAGTAGGTGTTTCCCCGTTTTTGCGCCTCCGCGAGCTGTCTTACTTGTTCAGTTCCTCCAAGGATTCAAGGGTGAATACCTGATAGCCGAGGTCTTGGTGATAACCATGGATCTCTCGGGTATCAAGCCGGTCCATGTAATCAAGAATGTTCACCGTGACTACTTGCCCAGGCACGAGGACAGGGAATCCTGGCGGGTAGGGAGTAACAAACACAGCAGAGACGATCTGCTGACCGGACTCGATTCTTTCGCGAATCTGGGTCGAGGACAGAAAGTGCGTCGCAGGATCTTGATAGGTCAGATAGTAGGCCTTGCGTAAGTCCCCACTGCCGCCGCCGGTATCAAATTCTGGCGCGAAAAAGCTAAAGTCCGGCATGCAGATCTGGTCCGGGTCCAATGTCTTTCCCATGGCCAGGACCCGCCCGTCAAGACGTTTTTTACGTTCCAGCTCTTCAGCGATTTTTACCAAGACTTCGATCAGGTGAGCCACCGCCGAGCGGGTGGTGCCGATATTAGTCATGAGCAATACCGAGGTTCGGCTGGTCTTATTGACCTGGATTGAATGCCCATCCATCAGGTACTGGTGTTTGAACGTATCCCCGTCCACGCCGGTCCTGCTGATATCTAGGGTCAAACGCGATGGGTCCACGACAAACTCATCGTTTTGCCATGCTTCATCCCACGCAGCGAGTCCGTCACGGACCGGCATCGCACTGCTGGAGCACCGGTATTCGTCGGGGATTAGATCCTTGGAATCAAGAATCCGGAAGTACTTGCCCAATAAGGTGTTGCGCGCCATGGCGCGACAAATGGACTGTGCCAGATCCACCTGACGCTGCACTAGGGCATAGCCTTCCAGTTCTGCCTGCCGGCGTCCAATATCCAGTGAGGCAAGGATCTGATAGTTCGGCGAGGTTGACGTATGTGTCATATACGCCTCGCGGAAGGCGTTGAGATTACGCATCGCAAAGTCTTGATCAAAGACATGAATCATCGATCCCTGACGCAAGGAAGTCAGGGTCTTATGCGTGGATTGTGTCGAATACACACGTAGCCGAACCTGCTCTGGGTCCGGTATCAAACGGTTGTTGAGCCACGCTTCATCATTGTCTGGCTCATTCTTGGTCCCGGGCGCAGGTAAGTTCTTCGCTTGCTGCGCATAACGTTGTTGGTATTCGGCAGTTTCCATATCCTCTTCGAGTACCTTCGCAACGCTCATCGCGGTACGCTGCCGGTACACCGGATGGAAACTGGCAAAGGCAAACCAGGCTTCATCCCAGAGGAAAACCAGATCTGGCTTGATGGCCAAGCATTCCTCCATGACCCTGCGTGGGTCATAGATAATTCCGTCAAAGGTGCAGTTGGTCAGGGTGATCATCTTGACCTTGTGCAATAGGCCTTCCCGACGCAGTTGCAAGAGCCGGCTCTTGATTTCCCGCAGTGGCACGGCCCCGTACATTGAGTGCTCATTGAGCGGGTAGGCCTCTAGATAGCTCACGTGGGCACCGGCCAGTACCAGCGAATAGTGGTGGGACTTATGGCAGTTGCGGTCCACCAAGACGATATCCCCCGGGGCCAGAATCGATTGGTGCACGATCTTGTTGGCCGTCGAGGTGCCGTTGGTGACGAAGTAGGTGCGGTGACTGCCAAAGGCACGGGCAGCTAATTCATGAGCGTCCTTGATGGAGCTCTTCGGATCCAGTAAGGAGTCCAGCCCGCCGGAAGTTGCCGAAGTTTCGGCCAGCAAGAGGTTCTTGCCATAAAACTCCACAAGGTCTCGGGCCCAAGGAGAATTCTGCACCGAGCCGGAACGAGAAATTGGCATGGCATGGAATACCCCGCCAGGGCGCTTGGCATACTTCTGCAGAGCATAGAAAAACGGCGTGTGGTACCGCTCGATGACTTCGGCAACGATAGAGAGATGCAGATCCATGCCATCATTGCGCGAGAAGATGCGACGGAATCGACCGGTGATTTCGTGAGCAATGGATTCCAAGGCGACACCGGCGATCAAGTACACCGGAAGCTGCGGGTGCAGCTTGTCGAGGATCTTTTCTAGATCCAACAATCGCTGGATCTGCCGGGTTGATTCAAAGTATCCGGCGGTGCGATTAGTAATGAATTTTTGCAGGGTGGAAGAGAGCCTGCGTCGGGTGGTCAATTCAAAGCGGGCGGTCAGCACCACGCCCTGAATGCTGGGATTAATCAGGACCGCGGCCAGCGCATCTTCAACGCTAGGCACCACAATAAAGTTGTAATGGAAGGGATCGGTGCGCTGTCGTTGCGCTGCCAGTTCCTCGGTGAATCGTTGAATCTCATCGGCTGGCCCATTGTCCAGCAGTAGGATCTCGACCATCGGCACATAGGGTTTCGTTCCATTAGGAGCACCGCTGCCCAGCTCCTCGGGATCGACCTGGGCACCCTCGTGACCTTCAAGATCAACGTATTGAGTCGTGGTCCTGAATGACTGGTTGGCTTGGTAGACCAGTTGCATTGCGTCGGCGTAGTGGCCGTTGGACATGAGTCCAGCAACTTCGTTGAAATAGTCCAAGCCGGGGTTTGCCCAATATGGTTCGATCGCGGCTAAGAGCCCCAGTAATCGACCGGCTTCCAATTCGTGTTCCTTGCGACCGGGTTCATCTTGATGTTCTGAGGAAATCTCACTCAGCACGTATCCAAGGTGCTCCCACGCGTCTTTGCGTTTTCGCCATGCACTTTCTGGAGTTGCAACAGCCTGTTTCTTCCCGAAGGTCAACCTCTTGCTCACGGTTGCCGGTATTCCTTTCACCTGCCTGGTTAACTGGTTGTTAACCTTCTGAGTCGTCTTCAGTGCACTCAGTAGAGCGAGAATATGTCACTACCCGGCGGTAGCGGGGCAAAAATTGGCTTATTACGTAGTTTGTTGACCTACACGCCAAAGTTTCATCTGGCATTTACCTTGCCCAAGTTCAAAGGAAAATGGCGACCACTAATAGATGAATTGTTTCGTAGCAGACGGTGGCCGAGGTCTTCCTGTCGGATACCTTTCACGACAAATGTATGATTGGCCTGATTGCTGTTGTGGTTCTCAAGGAGAAAATAGTTCTATGCCATCTTGGAGTTCCCTCTTCTCCGGTATAAAGAATCGAGTGGCTTCAAAATCGTCCCCGGAAGCAACAGTCTATGTGGTGTGGGGTGAGCAAAGCAGCCCGTATCCGGATCTGGAACACTTCGAGCCGATCATTGGAATCGTAGTAACTGAACAAGAATGCATTGCCCTCGAAGAAAAGTACCCCCACGTAAACGTCAGTTGGGAAGAACGCAAAGTATCAGACGCCCAGAAGGGCGTCATCACCACAGCACTGCCCCTGTATCTGACGCATACCACTTTGGAGCAATACGACGTAGATAACGAAGGGAATCTGCTTTTCGGGATCATGGATTTTCCGCGGCCTTCGGGGCTGTATTTCACTCGTGAAGCCGCCGAGCACGAGGCACCCGACGAGTATCTACATCTTGTGCGCATCGGTGAGATAGATCTTCATGGCGTCGGCGAGCTTTTAGACTAGGTCTCCCCACCGGCTTGGAAACCGGTCATCGAGCCCTCGTTGATCAACGGCATGCTTAGTTGTGGGGTAATTCTTCGACCATGCGTCCACCACGTTTGCGCGCTCCGAGCACCATTGACGTGCGTAGCTGGACCATCTCGCCCCAGTTGGTGGCTGCAATGAATTCGTAGAGATCGCGTTGGCTTTCTACTGTGACATCCACCAGGAGCTGTGCGTCTCCAGCCACCGCGGCAACATAGCGGACCTGAGGCAGGGTCTTGAGCATATTTCCTAGCGCATCCACACTTGCCGGTGAGACTTGAATCCATAACAAGGCTTCAACCCGGTATCCCATCAAGGCCGGGTCAACAAGGGTGCGGATGCTGATGTGTTCTCCGCGAAGCAAACTATCCAACCTGCGTGAGACCGAGGTTTCGCTCATCCGCACTTGCCGCGAAATACTGTCAATACTCGCCCGTCCATTAGTGCGCAGCACGTCCACAATCAAACGGTCACTGGGCGACATGGCTTCTGTCGGATTCCACGATGTAAGTTCACTGCCGGCGCTGGGTCTTAGCGCTGCTTCTTGCGCTTCGCTCAGTTCTCCGGCCCGCCAGGCGCGGATGGTTTTGAAGTATTTCAGTATCGGATAGATCTGGATGCTGCTGAGCCCCGGTGTCGCTGGCAGCTGCAGGGTCAGAATATCTTCTAGACCACCGTCGTAGTGAAGTTCGCTGACAACATCACTTTCACCAGTGACCATATAGGTGAAGGAAGTGTCGGCACGTTGGGATATGGCTTCACTGGCGACCGGAATGGTGCCAGGCGCACATTTGAGCGAAGCGATCACTGCCGCTTTCCGGTGGGCGATGGCAGCCACCTTGATTTTCCCCTCGTCTAGGAGTGCAGAGCCATAGCGGGCCACGGTTCTTTCTGGTTCGCCGATGACCTTGGCAATCTTTCGCCATGTTGCTCTGCCATCTGCTTGTAAGGCAATGACGATTCGTTGTTCAACCTCGCTCAGCACTTCATTCTCAGCCATAGGTTCCACTCTCAGGCCAAATTCTGTATTAGGCAAGGAATATCTCGTCAATGAACTCTATTATTTCGCGTTATCCCTTGCGCTTTTCCCCGTTTTAGAAGCAATAGATCGATAGATTTGGGGATTTTCGACAAAAATCTGGCTAAATCTGCCAGATCTTGTTTGCCGCCTGAGAATGGCGGATCGTTGACTTCCATAGAGACGCGCATCACATTAAGCGGTGCCCGAGACAAGGAGTTCACATGACCACGCAAAGAATCTTGGCAGCAGGTGATCCAGCTTCAACGGACATCTGGGCATTAGCTAATTCGCCCGTCCTCTGGTTCTGTGCGTTGGGAGTCTTTGCGGTCATTTTCGTCCAATGCATTCTCTACTCGCGGGCCGTCAAGAAAGCCGCACCGCACGTGGACATGCCACTGGCAGAAGTCAAAGAATCTTTCCGCGCCGGCGCCGTCGCCTCAATCGGCCCCTCCCTCGCCGTGGTACTTGTGGCCATCGCGTTGCTGGCACTCTTCGGCACTCCAGCAGTTCTAGTCCGTATCGGATTGATCGGATCGGCCGCTGCTGAGACCGGTTCGGCCAGTATTTCTGCAAGCACCATGGGTGCGGCCCTAGGCGGAGATAGCTACACCCAGCAAGTCTTCGGTGTGGCCTTCATGGCCATGAGCTTGTCGGGAGCCATGTGGATGATCTGCACACTGATCATGACTCCACTACTGAAAAAGGGTGGAAATACGCTCTCCAAGCGCAATCCGGCCGTCATGGCATTGGTGCCCACCGCAGCCCTGCTTGGTGCCTTCAGCGCTCTGACTATTGCTGAACTTCCAAAATCCAATGTGCACCTGATACTGGTTTGCATCTCGGCCGCCATGATGGGGCTGTGCCTCTACCTTGCCAAAGTCCTGCACATTAAGTGGCTGAAGGAATGGGCTTTAGGCATCGCCATCGTCGTTTCCATTGTTGCCGCATACTTCCTGCACACCGCTTAAGGATCCATCATGACTACGACATCACAACTTTCCAGCGCCGACGCCTCGATCGCACGTTTTGAGAAGCAAACCAGCCGTTATGGCCGGAACACCATGCTCATTGGTCTGGTGCTCTCCTTGATCGGCCCTATCTACATTGCCTTCTTCAGTGGTTTGGAAATCACCGGGTCCATGATCTGGGTGGCGTTCCTGGCAGTGGCCGGAACCTTCGGGGTGCTCTGGTTCGTCGAGCCTCTGACCTACTTCCCTATCCTGGGTTCTGCCGCGATGTACCAGGCGTTCATGATCGGGAACATTTCCAATAAATTGCTCCCGGCGGCCATCGTCGCTCAATCCACCATCGGCGCCAAGCCTGGTACCAAACGCGGTGATCTAGCTGCGGTCATGGCGATCTGTGGCGCCGCCACCGTTCACCTGACCAGCCTGTTGTTGCTCGTCGGTGTACTGGGTACCTGGTTGGTGTCGCTGATCCCAGCCGACGTCATTGAGGTGGCCCGACTGTACATCATGCCCTCACTGATGGGTGCGGTGCTGGTGCAAAGCATCGTGGCCATGAAGTCCTTCCGCCCGACGGTGATCGCCATCGTGCTGGCCCTGCTCATGAACTTTGTGCTCGTGCCATTGGCCCCAACCCTGGGAATGTTTGCCACCGCCATCGTAGTGATTTGCTCCATCCTCTTCTCCTGGTTGTTGCGTAACCGCAAAACCACCTACTCAACAGAAAGCTAAGGGACCTAGAACAATGCTGAAGACTATCCAGCTCACCGACGCCGAAACCAGTAAGCTTCACGAAGACTACCTGCACCTGCATCAGAGTCCGGAGCTGTCCATGCAGGAACACAATACCGCCGCGTTTATCGAAGCAAGCCTGAGCGAAATAGGAATTGAACATTTCCGTTGCGGCTCAACCGGAGTCGTGGCCACCTTGCGCAATGGTGAAGGACCGGTCGTCGCCTTCCGCGCGGACAGTGATGGACTACCTATCCAGGAAGCGACCAACGTTGACTATGCTTCCACCGCTCGTGGCACCCTGGCTGATGGTACCGATGTGCCGGTCATGCACGGTTGCGGGCATGACACCCATGTGGCCAGCGCCTTGGCTGCCGCACGGATTCTTGTGCGCAACACCGATGCGTGGCATGGAACGGTAATCTTCATTTTCCAGCCGGGTGAGGAGACTAGCGCCGGCGCTGCTGCGATGGTTGCCGATGGGCTGTGGGATAAGGTTCCGCACCCTCAGGTGGTACTAGGCCAGCATGTTTTCCCTTTTGCTTCGGGAAACATTTGTGTGACCCCGGAATCAGCCATGGCTATGGCCGATTCATTAGAGGTCACGCTCTATGGCAAACAGGCTCACGGTTCGCAACCGCAGGACTCCATTGATCCGATCGTTTTGGGCGCCAACATTATTACCCGGCTCCAGACCATCACCTCTCGGGAGCTTAGCCCCTTGGATTCTGCGGTTGTGACCTGCGGGTCATTCCATGCCGGGTTGAAGGAAAACATCATCCCTGACACTGCTGTTTTCACCCTGAATATTCGTACCCTCACCGAATCGGTGCGTGCTCAAGTCCTCTCAGCGGTGAGCCGAATTATCAATGCTGAAGCTGCCGCATCAAACGCTCCTGAACCTCGAATCACCGAGCTCTACACCTTCCCGCGTTTATTCAATGATCCGCAGCATACCGAGGCGTTGGTCTCGGTATTCGGTGAAGAATTCGGAGCAGAAAACATCCGTTTGGTTCCTCCTGCGATGGGCTCCGAAGACTTCGGTGCGTTAGGTGATGCCATTAACGTTCCCAGCGTTTTCTGGATGTTCGGCGGGGCGTCCCCCGAAGATCCAGCTCCGGCAGTAAACCACTCCCCGTTCTTCTTGCCGGAATACCGTGGCGCTTTGAACACCGGAGTCCGTGCCGCTGTGGCCGGTATGCTGCACTATCTGGGGCGTTAGGTCAGCGCCAAGGAGGTACCGAGAGAGACTGTCTCGGTACCTCCTTCGTGTCTTACTATCGAAGCTATGGACACCCGTAGTGAGGTTCGCGAGTTTTTGACCTCGCGCCGAGAGAAAGTAACTCCCGAACAAGTTGGACTGCCGCGTGGCACCAACCGGCGAGTCAAGGGATTACGTCGTACCGAAGTCGCCGTACTGGCAGGTATGAGCGTGGAGTATTACACCAAGCTCGAACGTGGCGGCATCAGCGGAGCTTCCCGGGAAATACTTGATGCCGTGGCCAAGGCCCTACTACTGAATGATGCCGAGCGCGCGCACCTCTTTAACCTGGCAGATGCTGCCGGTCCCATTGGCCGTCCGGTAAAACGTCAATCTTCCAAGCACTGGGTTCCTAGCCAAGGGTTGCAGTGGGCGTTGGAAGGATTTACCGCAGGGCCAGCATTCGTCCGCAATGGACGTCTTGATCTTTTAGCGGCCAATCCGGTAGGCAAGGCCTTCTATTCTCAGCTCTATGATGTCCCGGGTCAGGAACCGAATTTTGCCCGGCACACTTTCCTTGATGAGCGTGCGAAACAGTTCTATCCGCAGTGGGATGTCATGGCTGATATTACTGTGGCGATCTTGCCCACCGAAGCTGCTCGCGACCCACACAACAAAGAATTCCATGACCTCATCGGTGAGCTATCCACCCGTTCAGCCGAATTTCGCACTCGCTGGGGTAAGCACAACGTGCGTCATCACGGAAGCGGCGTCAAGACCTTCCACCACCCGATAGTCGGCGAAGTGACTTTGGCCTTCGAAGGTATGGACATGGAATCGGAGCATGGTTATACGCTAACGATTTATGCACCGGAACCGGGCTCCGCTTCGGCAGAACGAATCCAGCTTCTGGCGTCGTGGATAACCAGTGAGCAGAGCGCACCAACACGTTCACTAGCTCAAAGCTAAAGGTTCGCAGCCCTGCTGTGCGGCCGCGTTCCGGCTAGCCGGGTCCTTCCCGTTAGTGGTACTCACAGGGTCTCCCTGAAACGATTTTCAGTGCTTACAGTGAAAATGTAAGACACAAAATTGTTGATGGAGGGAATCTTTGTGAGCACCGTGGCGATTATTGGGGCAGGTCCCGGACTGGGACTGGCTGTGGCACAGAAATTTGGTCAGTCGGGATTCTCTATCGCGCTGATCTCACGAACACAGCATCATCTCGACTCGCTAACCGCGTCACTGAATGAATAAAACATTACTGCTCGTGGATACGCTGCAGATGCCCGCAACCCTGAGCAGTTGCGCGATGCCTTGACCCAAGCAGCCGCTGAGCTCGGAGAAATTCAGGTGCTCCAGTACTCGCCGGTGCCAGCCGGTGACTTCATGAAGCCGGTACTCGAAACTTCGGCGGCAGATCTGATCGGCCCCATCGAACAGTCGGTCTACGGGCCGGTCACGGCAATAAATCATGTCCTTCCCGCTATGCGTGAACGTGGCGATGGGACCATCCTGCTGATCAATGGCAGCAGTGCGGTCCGTCCCAACGGCAACGTCACCGGCACTTCGGTAGCCTTCGCTGCTGAGTCCGCGTATGGCCAGATACTCCATGGCGCGCTCGCTCCCGAGGGCATCCATGTAGCCCAACTGATCATTCCGCACGCTATCGGGGCGTCCGAGCCAGATCATGAACCAGCGGCCCTCGCCGAAACCATTTTTGGCCTGCACCAAAACCCTTCCGAATTCCGTACTTTCGTCGGCGGAAACGCACTCTAACCTTGTCCTCACACATCATCTAGGTGAACTACCACTAAGGAATCATGATGACCGAAAAATCTTTTGACCAACCCTTCGCTCAAGGCGAGCCAAATGACGGATTTGCCCAATACTTCAGCGGACAAAGTTACCTTGCTCCACTAGCCGAAGGCAGCGTTCCACTGCATAACGTCACCTTTGAACCGGGGTGCCGCAACAACTGGCACATTCACCACGGACAAGAGGGCGGCGGAGACCAAATCCTGATCTGTACCGCTGGTTCCGGCTGGTACCAGGCCGAAGGCGAAGAACCAATCAGCATGGTTCCAGGCACCGTCATCCGCGTCCCAGCAGGAACCAAGCACTGGCACGGCGCGAAGGCTGAGCAGTGGTTCAACCATCTTGCCTACATCACCCCGGGCGAAGGCCTGCGCAACGAATGGCTTGAACCAGTAAGTGATGAGACCTACCAGCAGCTAGCATCCAAGGGAGAATAACTATGAGCATCTTGAAGGAAACCTATACGCTGTCCAACTCGGTGACCATACCGAAGTTGGGTCTGGGAACGTGGTTTATTGATGACGAGGCCGCACCAGCTGCGGTGCGCTCCGCCATTGATCTTGGATACCGCAATATCGACACTGCCCAGGCTTACGGCAACGAACGAGGCGTGGGAGAAGGTCTACGTTCCAGTGCAGTGCCACGGGAAGAACTCTTCGTCTCAACAAAGCTTGCTGCCGAGATCAAGGACTACGATCAAGCAGTCGCCGCGATTGATGAATCTTTGGAAAAGCTAGGGCTGGACTACATGGATCTCATGCTGATCCATGCTCCACAGCCTTGGGATCAGTTCCGCGGCGATGACTTCTCAGATGGTAATCTCGCGGCGTGGAAGGCCCTAGAGGAGGCCTATAAGGCAGGAAAGTTGCGCTCTATCGGCGTCTCCAATTTCCTCGAATCAGATCTGCAAAACATCATCGATAACGCTGAAATCGCTCCGCAGGTCAACCAAATTCTGGTCCATGCGGGAAACACGCCAACGGAGTTGATCAACTTCTGCCAGCAGAAGAACATCATTGTTCAGGCCTACTCCCCCATCGGACACGGTGAGATTCTTGGCAACGATACGATCAACGAGATCGCTTCACGCTACGAAGTGACTGTTCCACAGTTGTGCATCAAGTACACCATCCAGCTGGGGACCGTTTCCCTGCCCAAGACGGCAAATCCTGAGCACATGAAATCCAATGCCGCGCTTGACTTTGAGATTTCAGAATCAGATATGCAGATCCTGCAGGATCTTCACGAACGCGATTATGGTGATTCCAGCATGTTCCCTGTCTACAGCGGAAAGTAGGAATGACTCATGACTGAAAAGGTCACTGCTGGGCGCGACGCCATGGGCGAATTTGCACCTAAATTTGCAGCATTAAACGACGATGTGCTCTTCGGCGAGGTGTGGAGTCGCACCACGCAGCTACCGGCCCGAGACAGAAGCATTGTCACCGTGACCGCGTTGCTCTCCAGCGGTATTCTCGATAGTTCCTTAGAACATCATCCACGTCTGGCAAAGGCAAATGCGGTAACGGCCGAAGAGATCGCTGAAGTGATCACCCATGCGGCGTTTTATGTCGGATGGCCCAAAGCTTGGGCAGCGCTTCGGTTAGCCAAAGACATCTACGCACAATAAGTTCTGCCCTCCATGCCAGGAGATTTCCTGACATGGAGGGCAGAAGTATTTAAAGCCGTGTGCGCCCGTCCAAATATGCGCGCAAGACCTGCAAGACACCGTGCTCGGTATTGGCTGGAGCCCTGAAGTTTGCTGCTTGCGCCACCTCGGGATGGGCATTGGCCATCGCGAAAGAATAGGTGGCAGCCTTGATCATTTCCAGATCATTAGGGTAATCGCCAAACACTACTGTTTCGTCATCGCTGATGCCCAGTTCTTTCTGCAGGGCGCCTAAAGCTAGCCCCTTGTGCACTCCATGATTCATGGCATCAACCCAGTGACTACCGGAGATTACGACCTGCAGTGGTACATCAAGCGCTACAGCCATTTCTTGAACCTTGCCGGAGCCCACGTTTACTGCCATCTTCATGATCTCGTCCTGAACCTCTTCAAGGTTCTCAACGACCTGCACGGCTCGGTAGTAGTGGGCCACCGCCTGCATGAATTTATCATCCGTGCGCTCGACATACGCGGTACGCCGTCCGCACAAGACCAACCCTGCATCTAACGCGCCCTGCTCTCGCACGGCCTTAATGACCGCTTTGACCGACGAGGTCTGGATAATGTTGGAGAAAACCTCGTTCTCTCCATCCATCACGACGGTGCCGTTTTCGGCGATGATGGCAATTTCTCCCAGTGGGGCGAACTGATCACGCAGGGTCGCAAATTGACGTCCAGAAGCGGGCACAAATTTGATGCCTCGCTGTTGTAACTGGTCAATCACGCCCCAGGCTTCATCTGGGATTTGACCTTCACCGTCCAAAAATGTGCCGTCCATGTCGACAGCTACTAGTTTGATCTGGGCGTTCGGGTCAATCGTGTGCATGGGTTCCTAATTGCCAGGATGCATAGCGCGATGAGCGGCGCCCAACACTCCGGCGGCGTTGTTGAATTCTGCAGGTACGAGTTTTGCTCTCAGATCCAGCTTAGGCAAGAAATGCTCATGATCCTCGGAGATTGCGCCACCGATGACAATCAAGTCAGGGCTACACAAGAATTCCACATGGGAAAGGTAACGCTGCAGGCGGGCAATGTACTGTTCCCAGCTCAGGTTTTCTTCGCGCATCACGCGGGCCGCGGCTTTACTTTCGGCGTCAAAACCGTCGATTTCTAGGTGTCCAAATTCAACGTTCGGGAACAGTACCCCATCGCGGAAGAAGGCAGAACCGATACCAGTGCCCAAGGTCAGCAACAAGGTGCTGCCCTTCAGTGGCTGGCCATCCTTGGACCCTGCTCCTGCGTAGACTTCGGCGACACCGGCAGCATCTGCATCGTTCAGTAGGTAGACTTCGCGCTCGAGCACCTTGCTGAGCATGGAGGTAGCATCCAGGCCAATCCAGGCCTTGTCGATGTTCGCTGCCGAATGCACGACGCCGTCGATGACGATGCCTGGCACGGTCACGCCTGCTGGCAGACCTGCGAGATCTTCGCCCGTGACTTCTTGTAAGTCACGAATAATTTGCGCCATGACCTCTGCGACAGCCTCTGGATGCGCACCTTCAGGGGTGAGCGCTTTATTAAAGGTACTTTCGACAAGTTTTCCGTCGGTTCCCACCAGGGCGTACTTGATCGATGATCCGCCCATGTCAAGGCCGATGGCAGCGAACTGCGACTTGGATGCCGGTGCGGCAGATGTTGCCATCAGGATTCTCCCCAACGTTGCAAAGAAATTTTAAGGACTCTTTACGATATAAAGCTTCCGCCGTTTGGTCAACGTTCGCGGTAGTTTTCCCAAAGATTAAGTAAGGCGACTTCCCGCGCACCGGCAATCGCTCCGTGCGCAGCAGATTGCGCGTCAAGAGATGAAGGACGCACCGAGACCGGGACCAACAACTTATCGTTCAACTCTTCGGCCAGCGCTGCGCACAATTCTTCACTCACCGCGGGCCCCGTCACCACTAGCTGTTGCGGGTCAACAAAGCCCACCAGGTTAGCTAGCACCTGACTCAGTGGTTTGAGGAACCCCGGCCAGGTTCGTTGATCCGCCAGACGCTCCCACAAAATGCGAGTTTGGAACATGCCAACCTCACCGAGGACTTCGCGAAGATTCTTATCCCCCAGCAATTGATTCTCTAACTCACCGGCCGTGCCATGTCGTCCGCGGTGAAGCTTTCCGTCGATGACCAGTCCAGCACCCAAACCTGAACCGATGTACACCATCATCAACGACCCCTCGGTCTCCGAGGCCTCTGCCAGCGCCATCCAGTTCACGTCATTATCCAAAATGACCGGAATTTCAGCATCAAAAAGACCCGCTAGGTTAGCACCCGACGCAGGGAAAATAACGGTGGGCACCACTCGTTGTGCCTCGGCACGCAACACCGGGGCCGCCTGACTGACTCCTGCGGCCAACAGCGGTGACTTTAGCTGTTTATGCACCCGAGCGATCTCGGTGGCAGCCATCTTCTCCACCTCGGCTGCACTGCTTTTCGGGGTCAAAGGGTACATCCGGTCAACCAAAACACGTCCCGATAAGGAAGTGGCTCGCACCTGCAAGGCTTCCGCTTGCAGACACAACGCCAGCAGGTGGCCGAAGTCGTCACGCAGGGCATAGCGTTCCGGAGTTCGACCGCGCTTGGTCTCTGATGGGCGCTCAATTGCGGTAGCTAACCCATTTTCTTCAAGCCGAGAGATCGCTTGGGAGGCCGTAGGCTTGGAGATCCCAAGATCCGCGGAAATTTGGGTGCGAGTGGCCGGGGCAGCACACAGGTAATCAAATACCCGAATATCGGTCAGAGTAGCCAGGGCCCGTGGGCCTGCGGTCGAATCAGTCACCCCTCAATCCTACGTCGAGCGGCAACAACACTTGGCGTACCGACCGTCCTTCGGCCAGTTCATCGAGGGCCTCATTGATTTCCGCCATGGGCCGGGTCCGTACCAGTTGTTGCAAAGGTAGCTTTCCCGCTCGCCAGAGCCCCTCATAGTAGGGAATATCCTTGGCTGGCAGGGCAGAACCCATATAACTGCCGATGATGGTTCGTGCCCCGGCCGTCAGTGATAACGGTTCAATACTGCTCATTGCTCCGGGCGCTGGCAGTCCAACGGTCACCAGTGTTCCACCGACGGCGGTAGCTTCCAGAGCCGTTTCGAAAGCCCTGGGATGCCCGGCTGCTTCAATAACGATCGACGCGGTGCACCCTCGCAATTCCTGCGGTGTACAGGCCTGATCGGCGCCCAGCTCCAGCGCCACCGCCAGCTTGTCCTCATTAGCATCGATGGCCAAAATTGTGCCGGTGGTGCGTTGTCCCACGGCCACCAACAAGGCCGCCATGCCTACCCCGCCAAGTCCCACAATGGCCACGTCTTCGGAGCCGGTGGCCCGTGCCGCATTGCGCAAGGCCCCACCACCGGTGAGTACCGCGCAACCGAGCACTGCCGCGACTTCTGGCGGTACGTCATTACCGACCGGCACCACAGAGCGAGCATCCATCACCGCATATTGCGCGAAGGCCGAGACTCCCAGATGATGGTGGACACTGTGGCCGTCGACCTGTAGTCGGCGAGCGCCGGTCAGCAGTGTGCCAGCCGTATTGGCTTCGGTGCCAGCGGTACAAGGCAGTTTGCCACCGGTGGCACAGGCAGCGCAGTTTTCACAGCGTGGCAAGAACACGGAGATGACCTGTTGGCCTATCTCAAGGTCTACCCCTGCACCGACCTGCTCCACGATGCCTGCGGATTCATGACCCAGGACCATGGGCACCGGTCGCGGCCGGTTCCCATCGATCACCGACAAATCGGAGTGGCACAGGCCGGCAGCGGTAATGCGGACCAGTACTTCCCCGGGGCCCGGCGCATCCAGCTGGACTTCACGCAGTGTCAAGGGCCGATGCTGGACGTAGGGCCGTGAGTTCTCCCGTTGTTCCAGCACAGCAGCCTGGATGAGCTTCATCGTTAGCTCGCTTGCTGTGGGTTCCAGCCACGGACTTTCTCATCCGGCAACAGGTTTTTAACAATCAGTGAGCAGTCTTTATCCCCAAGCCCTTGACCGATCAGTTCATCAAAGTGGTCCTTGGCCAGGGCTGCTGCTGGTAGTCGCACCCCGGTGCTTTCGCCAGCATCCAGGGCCAGTCCGATGTCCTTGCGGGCTAAGTCCGTGCGGAAGGTGGCTTCAAAGTTGTTGTTGGCTGCAGCGGTGTCGATGATATCGGGGACCGGGTACCAGGTTTGCTGCGCCCAGGAACGTCCCGAAGATACGGAGGCGATCTCCCAGAACACCTTGGGATCCAGACCAAGTTTTTCGGCCAACTGTGATCCTTCGGCGCTGGCCATCAGATCGATAAAGAGCATCATATTGTTGCAGATCTTGGCCGCGATGCCCATGCTGGCAGCTCCCGCGGCGATGGTCCGCCCGCTCATCGGGGCTATATATTCGGTAGCTCGCTCCATGAGCGTTGCCTCGCCGCCGAGCATGAAGGCCAGGGTTCCTGCCGCTGCCCCGGAGATTCCTCCAGAGACCGGGGCATCCACAAAGTTCAGTCCACGTTGCGCGGAACCTTCATGGATGTAGCGTGAGGTTTCAATATCCACGGTTGAAGAATCGATCAGCAGCATCTGCTCGGTGGCACTAGCCCAGATCCCCGACTCCCCCTCGTAGACCGAGCGCACGTGCTGCCCCTTGGGAAGCATGGTGAATACCGCGTCAGCTGAATCCATGGCTTCGGCGATGGAACCGACGATCTCTACGCCGCCTTGGGCCGCTACCTCGCAGGCCTGCTCGTTGAGGTCAAAACCTTTGACGGCATGTCCGGCCGCCACCAGATTAGCGGTCATGGGGCCGCCCATATTGCCTAGGCCAATCCATGCATAGTTGCTCATCAAACTACCCCTCACCGTTGAGTTTTGTTTTCTCAGGCCAGCGTAGGTTCAGCCACTGTGCATGCTCAATGCTTCGTGACAGACCAATTACGCAAGTGCAGTGTGCGCTAGCGCACACTGGGCATGGCAGACTGGTTCCATGGACCGCCAGATCGATTACCGTCATCTTGAATCATTGATTGCCCTACTCACCGTCGCCCGGCTGGGCCGCTACACCGCGGCCGCAGCGGTGCTCGGGGTCAACCATTCGACGATTTCTCGGCGCATCGATGCATTACAAAAGGCGATGGGTGGCCACCTGCTCACGCACACTCCCAATGGTTGGGAGCTGACGGATTTGGGCCGTCGGGCCATGGCCAGTGCCGAAGCCATCGAACAGGCGGTGGCGGCCATTAGCACCGAGGAAGAAGATTCACCGGCCCTGTCCGGGCATGTGCGTTTGGCGGCCCCCGATGCGTTTAGCGCACACCTCGCAGCCCCTGCCCTGGCGAAACTGCAGGCCAAGCACCCACAATTGGTCTTCGAAATCGTCTCGGAAACAACGCGAGCTCGTCAGACACGCACAGGCATGGATCTAGAAATCGTGATTGGGCAACCCAACGTGCGCAAGGCGGCATCGACCAAACTCATGGATTATGAATTGCGCCTGTATGCCACGGCCGAATATCTCGCGGCCCATGGCACCCCACAGCAGCTTTCGGATCTGGCCGGCCACAGTTTGAACTACTACATCGATACCGCTTTGACGGTGGATAAGCTCGATGAAGCGACCAGCCACCTACCGCCGATGCATCGCTCGATCTCCTCGACCAGCATTGCCGTGCAATACGCCGCCACCATGAATCATGCCGGGCTCGGTCTGCTTCCGGTTTTCCTGTCCAAGCACTACCCAAACCTGATCCCGGTCTTGCACGACCAATTCAGTTACCGCTCGGAATATTGGCTCGTGGGCCGCGAGGAAGCATTGCGCAGCAAAGCGGTTCAAGCGACCGTGCGAGCGCTAAATGATGCGGCTGCCAATGACGCCTGGTTCATTCTCCCCTTTGGAGATCAGATTCCCAACTAAGCACCGCGTCACGCAGTTCTTGTACGGACCGTGAGCTATCTAGCCGTAGCACGGGCAACTCCAGCGTATTGAGCCAAGCCTCATGTCGTGCTCGACTGCGTCCTTGAAATTCTGGATCATCATAATGACTCGCCCAGGCCAAAAATTCGCCAAAGGCCTCGGTATCCACTTCTTCACCGACCCTACGAACCGCCTCGCGCCGCTTAATACGTTGCAACCTCTGTGGTGCATCGAGACTGAGGAAAACCACCGCGTCACAACGTTGCAGAATCTTTTCGCCCCAACCGTTGATGCCGCCGGAGAGCACCCAAGCTGGACGCTGAGCAAATACTTCCAGCATCAGTTTGACTCGTCGTACCGCCGGTCGCTGTTGGGTGTAGGGAGGATTGGTTGGCATCCAGAAGTAATCGTCGGAATCCGCATGGGGCACAGACCAGACATCGGCAATCGCGCGGCCCAGCGTGGTGGTTCCACTGCCGCTGGCACCAAGAATATACAGTCTGCACGGTTGCATAAGAACTCCTGACACTGGCCGGATTCCAGATCATCATTCTACGCTCATCCGAAAGTATGATTTAGATCTTCTGACGACTTCGCTATGCTCAAAATAGAACAATGTAATGACTAAACGTCTCTTGCACGGCAAGGACTAGGAGCAACATGCTGAAGTATTTCGGACTAGTAAAGAACGATGAGGAATCACAGATGGGCCAGATTCCGATCTGGCATGGAGCCACCAAGAAGCAACGGCTCATCAGCATCGCTGTGTCGCTCACGCTCACACTCATCACTTACTTCACCGCACAATGGCTACTCGAAGATGAGCTACTTCAGAATCCGCAGAGCTACGTACGCTACATCCCGGGCCTACTAGCCTGCCAGATGCTCCTGCTGTCCGGGGTCATCGCTGAACGCGCCTTGCTCCGCATCAATTAACGACATCATGGCCAGCCCCGTCGGGCCGGCCATGAATGTGGATACTGCGAGAAACTACTTCTTTAGCTTCACCTGTGGGTTAGCGGATGCTTGACCACCGGCGGCCAGACGGTCAGCTTCATCGATCGCCCCTAGATCAGCACCCTTGGTTTCGCGCATGAAGAAGACTGCTACCAGGGTCACCAACGCGGCGAAGACGATGTATCCAGCCACCGGGACCCACGATCCGTACACCTTCAACAGCCAGGTAGCGATAATCGGAGCCATGGATCCGGCCACAATCGAAGTGACCTGGTAGCCCAGTGAAACGCCCGAGTAGCGCATCCGCGTTGGGAACATCTCGGCCATAATTGCTGGCTGCCCGGCGTACATCAGGGCATGCACGGCCAAACCCAGCACGATGGTTGCCAGGATGATCGCATCATTGGCGGTGTTGAACATCGGGAAGGCCACGACGCCCCATACGGCCATGAGGATGACGCCGGCACCGTAGACCGGACGGCGTCCGCGACTATCGGTGAAGCGACCCACCACAGGAACCAGGATGGCGTGAATAACGTGAGCCACCAGCATCAATCCCAGAATCGTGGAGGTATCCATCTTTAGCTGCGTGGCCATATAGGTGATGGAGAAGGTCACAACCATGTAGTACATGATGTTCTCACCAAAGCGCAGACCCATGGCGGTGAAAACACCACGTGGGTAACGCTTGAAGACCTCGGCGACACCGTATCCGGCGGCCGCATTCTGCTCCAACTCAGCCTTGGCTTCTTTGAAGATCGGCGCATCTGAAACGCGGGTTCGAATGTAGTAGCCGACGATCACGATCACCACGGAGAGCCAGAAGCCCACGCGCCAGCCCCAGGCGAGGAACGCCTCGTTGCTCAGGGTTGAGGACAGTACCAACAGGACGATCGTGGCCAGCAGGTTACCGACCGGCACCGCTGCCTGCGGCCAGGAGGCCCAGAATCCACGTTCCTTATTTGGTGCATGCTCAGCCACCAACAGGACCGCGCCGCCCCATTCACCACCGACCGCGAAGCCCTGCAAGAAGCGCAGCACGATCAACAGGATCGGCGCCGCATAACCAATGGCATCAAAGGTCGGTAGGCAACCCATGAGGAAGGTGGTGGCACCGACCAAAACGATCGCAACCTGCAGCAGGTGTTTGCGTCCGTACTTGTCACCGAAGTGGCCAAAAACGATGCCGCCGATGGGTCGAGCAATGAAGCCCACTGCGTAGGTCAGGAACGCCTTGATGATGTTGTCGAGGTCGTTGCCGTTATCTGGGAAGAAGATCTTGTTGAAGACCAGGGTGGCTGCGGTGGCGTAGAGGAAAAACTCGTACCATTCAACAACGGTGCCAGCCATGGAGGCCGCAACGACCCTGCGCAATCCCTTGCGTTCAGATTTTGATGACGTTTCACTGACCACAGTGCGTTCCTTCCGCCCTTTGCTAGTTACCCCATTGGAACTAACCTCAACAGCGAGTATGACCCGGATCACATCGCCAAAGATAGCCCAAAGGGTGCATAGTGGGAAACAGATTGTGCACATTCGGCGTGCTTTTTTGCACACGCCCACCAACTTTTGCAGGAGATTTCATGGTCAACAGCGCGAATTTGCGTGGGGTACAGATGGATGACCAAACGCGTTGCGCGCACTACCACCAGCTACGCGATGTCATCGCGCTCAAACACTATTGCTGCGATACCTACTACCCCTGCCACCTGTGCCATGCAGAGTTGGCCGACCACCGGGCACAGCCCTGGCCGGCAGATCGTTTTGATCAGCCGGCCGTATTGTGTGGGGTCTGCCAAAGAGAACTAAGCGTCAACGAATATCGCGCCGCCTCCAGTTGCCCGCACTGTCAGGCACTGTTCAACCCGGGCTGTAGCGCCCACGCGCACCTGTACTTCGAGCTCTAGTGCGAACGAGCCAAGGGTACAACGAGCAAAGGTCGTGCCTGCTTCTGCGCCAAGGCCAGCGCAATAGACCCATCGAGTAACTCTGCGAACTTTTGTCGCAGGCCAGAGCGCCGGGTACCCACCACGATCATCCGTGCATCCTGCTGTTCAGCCACGGCAGCCAGCACCTTGGCAGGGTCCCCCGCTACCGCGTAACTCTCAAAGTTGATGCCGGTGATCGACAGGGATAATTCCCACGCCAAATCTTCACTCACCGGTTCAGCGGACTCTAATAGGTCGCCCTCTGCGATCTTCTCGGTCACGTACCTTCCGCTCAGGGCATGCACACAGACCAACCGATCCCCCAGTTGCTTAGCTAGATCAGCGGCGGTGGCGAGCACCCCCGATGGCATCCCTGCTTCTACGCCCACCACAATGGTCCCCATAACCCCGCACCTACTACTCTTTCTTCGTCTACGTTCGTTGTTTTTGTTTACAGCTCGGTGAGTTGAATGTCGGTATCAGCGAGTCGGTCTGCAGGAATCTCGCGGCCGACCAATGCGCGCAAGTCATCGTTAACATCCCAAATATTTACGTTGGCAGCCGCAGTGAT
Organism: Glutamicibacter sp. B1; assembly: GCF_039602135.1. Classification (NCBI taxonomy): domain Bacteria; kingdom Bacillati; phylum Actinomycetota; class Actinomycetes; order Micrococcales; family Micrococcaceae; genus Glutamicibacter; species Glutamicibacter ectropisis. The sequence continues at coordinate 2,869,134 of NZ_CP125942.1, forward strand.
CTTCTGCCCGTTCTGCCAGAAAATAATGAACTCGCCGCTCTCGGCATCACCGCGAATTACACTTTCGTCCCCGGGATCGTTGTGTCCCACATATTCCATGCCTAGATCAAACTGGTCGGTGAAGAAATACGGCAACCAGTCATAGGATTCTTCCTTGCCCAGCAGGGTGGCGGCGGCCAGCTTACCTTGCCGGATGGCGTTATCCCAGTGCTCTACCCGCAGGCGTTCGCCAAGACCGGCATGGGTAGCCTGCGCGATGTCCCCGATCGCGAGGATTCGAGGGTCGCTACTGCGCAAGGACGCATCCACCAACACCCCACGATCCACCTCAAGCCCAGCTGTTTGTGCTAACTGCATATTGGGCACCGCACCGATAGCCAACAGCACCACATCGGCCGGTGAGGAGCCAAGATCCGAGAGCACCTGTAACTGCCCAGCCACCTGTTCGATCCCCTGCACCTTGGCCTGGCGAACATCTACCCCGTGGCGTTGATGAAGCTCTAAAAGATGGTGCGCAAAACGCTCACCAAAAACCGAAGCCAGGGGCAGCGACGACGAGGAATACACGGTCACTCGTGCCCCAAGTTGGCGAGCACTGGCGGCGACTTCCATGCCGATCCATCCCGAACCGATCACCGAGACTCGTGCCCCATCGGTGATTTCCGCCCGCAAGGATTTAGCATCCGATAGCTTGCGCAGGGTGTGCACCCCGGGCAGGTCGTAGCCGGCAAAAGGTTCATCCCCGCCAAGGTTCGCCCGCGAACCGGTGGCCAGCACCAGCCGGCCATAGTCCACGGCACTACCGTCGGCGAGCAGCACCTGCGACTTCGCCGTCTCAATACTGATGGCGCTCACGCCCAGGCGCAGGGTGATCTCATTTTCTTGATACCAGCTGGCATCGTGCACCGTGAAGTCTTCTGGCTTTTGCTTGCCTTGGAGGAATTCCTTGGACAGTGGCGGGCGTTCATACGGCAGTTCGGATTCATCTCCGATCAGCGTGATCGGCCCGGTAAATCCTTGCTCTCGCAATTCGGTAACGGTCGTGGCCCCGGCCAGTCCCGCACCCAGAACAACTATCGATTCTTCAGCCAAGAGAACGCCCCTTACTTAGATCGTATCCAGTAGTCATTACCGCTACTTTGATCCTCACACTCGGCGAGGTGAATTGGCAAGCATCATCGTCACCGATCCCCCAGTAGTACGAAACATGAAGTTTTATGCGCCCGCATGGTCAGCTCAGCTAACTCAGCTTCACACTGCAATCAGCACGATTTTGATGGCCATAAGGATAGTTGCGATGAGACCCTTGAACCCCAGCCGGACGACTGGATCTAGGGTCTTTCGCCATTTAAGAGACCAAGGTAGAAACTCACTGGATTTTCCCCCCGACCATGGGAATTGTCCTAGGCTGCTTGTACAGTGCGAGGTAACTGAAAGGAGCACGCCATGTTCAGCACCCACGCCCCACGCACGGCAGCCACCGAAGTTCCCGACCGTTTTGTGCTCATCTTTGATGCACCAGATGCTTCTACTCCCGGCATCGCCGCGGCTGCCAGAGAAGAAGAAGTCCCGAGACTTTTGGGCGAACAAGGCTATTCGATCAGTGAGTACTTCCCCACCTTGGGCATCGCGGTGGTCACCTCCAAGGCGGACCAGCTCGAAGACTTCCAGGCACGCTGCGCCGGGCACCGGTTGCCACCAGCGGTCGTCCCAGAACTGATCTACCGGATCCTGCCCGAATCCACCACGGCCAAAGACTCCTATGCTGATACCGAACAGTTCACCTGGGGCCTACAGGCCCTGGGCGCCGATGTGAGTACCTTGACTGGCAAGGGCATTAATGTGGCGGTCTTGGATACCGGTTTTGATGCCGCCCACCCGGACTTCGCAGGCCGAAAGGTCACCACCAAATCTTTTATCCAGGGCGAAGATGCCAGCGACGGGCACGGCCATGGAACCCACTGCATCGGAACCTCCTGCGGACCGCGCACCCCAAAAACAGGACCCGGCTACGGGGTAGCCAGCGAAGCCAATATCTTTGCCGGCAAGGTTTTGGGCGCCGATGGTTCGGGTTCTGACTCAACCATCCTGGCCGGCATTAACTGGGCATTGGAAAACAAGTGCGAGATCATCTCGATGTCCCTGGGCGCGGATGTGAAAACCGTGCACCCACCCTATGTCACCGCCGGGCGACGGTCTCTGGAATTGGGTTCGTTGATCATTGCGGCTGCCGGAAACAATGCCCAACGCTCGGCCGGCAACCCCGGATTTGTGGGCGCCCCAGCCAATAGCCCCTACATCATGGCGGTGGCAGCACTTGATTCCCAGCTTGCAGTCGCCGATTTCTCCGCCCAAGCACTGGATACCGAGGGCGGCGAAGTGGATATTGCCGGACCCGGGGTGAACATTTATTCGTCCTGGCCCGGAGCCAAGGGTTACAACACCATTAGTGGCACCTCCATGGCGACCCCGCATGTGGCCGGGGTGGCCGCACTGCTGGCACAATCCAGCGGGCTGCGGGCTCAAGAGTTGTGGAACCAGCTGGTGGCTGACGCCCGGGATGTGTCCCTGCCCGCTAAAGACGCCGGTGCCGGGCTTGCCCAAGCCCCCGGCACCCCGGAAGGCTAAAGAAATGTCCAGCAGCGACCGGCAGATCTACGTGATCACGCTGGCAAATCAGGTCCAGCCCGAGTCCATCATTGGCCAGCTGCAGTCTTGTGGTGTGGAAGTTAAAGAGGTACTCGCTGCCCTGGGCCAAATTATTGGTCAGGGCAGCGAGCAGGCAGCCGAGCAAGTCCGCGCACTCGACGCGGTCATCTCGGTGGATGCCCAGCGCACCTATCGGGCGCTGGGCGATCAGTGAACTGAGACTCAGTCAACCGGGTCGGAAGCGAACTCCGTCATCGCATCGATCAACCAGTGCACGGTGTGCTCGGTGAAGGAAGCGCGTGGCATGATCCGCCAGCTTTCTTCACCGGTACGCCATAGCAAGACCGGCACATTGGCCAGCGAGGTGGTGATCGCCTTGTTCACGCCGAAGACCCGTGGATGTAGGTCCGCCGGGCAGCTCTTGCGTAGCACCAGCGGGGCCTTCGCCCCGGATAGTTCCAGCACGCTGCGGTTCGCCGAAAGGTCCACGACCTGACCCGGGTTTTCTCCCAGAGCGGTCTCAAGCGTGGAAACAAGCGACGAATCCTCGGGTGCGGTAACCAAGAATTCATCCGGGCCCAGCCACAATACGCTCACACCGGAGACCTCGCCTGCGACCTGACCAACCTTTTCTGGCAGGCCCACACCGGTGGCCGCGGCCACCGCGTCATAACCGGCGCTGCCCGGGGCCACGCGTACCGAGACCTGGGTGGTGAAGGCAACTTCGCTCAAGGACAAGCCTTCTGCCACGCTGGCTTCGCTCATCAGCGCAGTCAGGTGTGCCGCAGGCGATACACGAACTTCAATCAAGGTGTTGCTAGCCATCTCGACGGCTTCCTTCCGGGTCAAAAAGAACGGTTTCTGCGATGGTGACCTCAGCCAGTTGGCCATTGATCGGGGTGCGCAGGGTTTCACCGATACGGTTGCGCCCATTCTTGATCAACGCCAGACCGAAGGTCCGTCCTAGTGCTGGTGAATTGTAGGAGCTGGTGACCCAGCCTTCCATCGGGGTGATGCCCTCGGCAGCCAATTCCTCTACCGAAACCAGGGCCGCACCTTCAGGCAGGAGCAGGTCCTTGTCCACCGGTAGCACCGAGACCAGGTGCTTACGATCCTCACGCTGGTTATCGGCCCGCGAGTAGGAGCGGTTGCCCACGAAGTCCTTGAGCTTGGAAACTACCCACTCCATCCCGGCATCCTGTGGGGTCACCGTGCCGTCAGTATCCTGACCGACGATGATGAAGCCCTTTTCGGCACGCAGCACGTGCATGGTTTCGGTGCCGTAGGGGGTTATGCCAAATTCTTGGCCCGCCTCGTACACGTCCTGCCAGACCTTGAGCCCGTACCAGGACGGGATCGCAATTTCGAAGGCTAGCTCGCCGGAGAAGGAAATGCGGCTGATGCGCGCTTCAATCCCCGAATCCAAGGTGACATCCTGGAAGGCCATGAACTTGAAGGCCTCATTGGACACGTCCACACTGGAGGCCACCTTGGCGATCACTTCGCGCGAGCGTGGTCCCACCACGGCCACGGTGGACAGCTGTTCGGTCACCGAGGTGCAGGTAACGTCCAGCTCAGGCCATTCGGTCTGCAGCCACTCTTCGAGCCAATCCAGCACGCCGGCCGCACCACCGGTGGTGGTGTGCATCAGGAAGCGGTCTTCGGCCAGGCGCAGGGTCACGCCGTCGTCGAAGATCATGCCGTCGGCCTTGCACATCACGCCGTAGCGTCCCATGCCGACCTTCAGCTTGGTGTAACCGTTGGTGTAAATACGGTTCAGGAACTCGGCCGCATCCTTACCGCGGATTTCGATCTTGCCCAGGGTGGTGGCATCAAGCATGCCCACCGATTCGCGCACGGCCTTGGACTCACGGTAGACCGCTGCGTGCATATCTTCACCGGGCTGTGGGTAGTACCAAGGACGCTTCCACTGGCCCACGTCCTCAAATTCTGCCCCATGCTCTAGGTGCCAGGAGTGCATGGCGGTGATGCGGGCAGGGTCCAAGAGTTGACCGCGGGTCCGACCGGCCAGGGCTGCGAAGGCCACCGGGGTGTACGGTGCACGGAAGGTGGTGGTGCCGATTTCGGCTGGGTTTTCGATACCCAGCACGGCGGCGATCACGCCGATCGCTGCCACACCACTGGTCTTGCCCTGGTCGTTGGCGGTAGAGATCGAGGTGTAGCGCTTGATGTGCTCCACGGACTGCATGCCGGCCCCGGTGGCCCGCAGTACGTCGGCCACGGTTTGGTCACGCTGCAGGTCAACGAAGTGGAACTTGTAGTTCGCTGCGTCATCGCCCAAGCGCGAAGGTACCAGCCAGACCGGGCGGGTTTCACCGTGCGCCACCGGCAGTGCCTGCGGCACCCGGGCGATGGTCTCAAAACCGGCGGCGGTGGCGGCCGCAGCACCGGTGGCAGCCCCGGTGGATAGCGCGCTGGCGGTATCCAAAAGTCCGGTCATGGCACCGGCCAGGTGCTGGTTGGCCACGGCGGTTTCCGGCACGAACGCGTGAATGGTGGTATCCCAGTTCAGCTTGCCCTGGCGCTGAGAGTGCAGGTGCACTACTGGGTTGAAGCCACCGGCCACGGCCAGCACGTCGGCTTCGATCCTGGTGACTTCGCCGAGTTCGCGTTGTTCGTCCAGTTCTGCCACAAAAATTGCGGACAGCTCTCCGGCTTTGTCGGCTTCGGTGTCAACCACGACGGATCCGGAAATGACCTGTACGCCCTGAGCTACGGCCTCGGCGGCCGCAGCGGAAATGCTGGAGCGCGCATCGATCACTGCCACGACCGATCCGGAAGCAGCCAGGTCGCTGACCAGTTCATAGGCGGAGTCATTGGTGGTGAACACGGCGATCTTTTCCCCGGCGAGCACCCCATAACGGTTCAGGTAGCTGCGCACGGCGCCGGCGAGCATGATGCCGGGGCGGTCGTTGTTTTCGAAGACCACAGGACGCTCGTGGGCGCCGGTGGCCAGAACCACCTGGCCGGCACGGATGTGCCAGATGCGTTCACGCGAAACACCGGGGGCCGCTGGGCCATCTTGGTGTACGGTGCGACGCTGGGCTGCCACGAAGTAGTTCGCATCATAGGATCCGAACACGGTGGTGCGCTGTAAGTGGGTGGTCTCTTCGGCCTGCGCCAATTCTTGAACGACCCCGGCGATCCACTCGGTGGAATCCTGGCCGTCGATCGTTTCACCTGCGGTATCTAGTAGCGTGCCGCCGGCTTCGGGACGCTCATCGAGCAGCGTCACGCGGGCCCCGGAGCGCGAAGCTTCACGGGCCGCAGCCAAACCTGCAGGACCGGCCCCAACCACCAGAACATCGGTGTGTACGTGCACGTGGTCGTAGTAGGCGGGATCCGTGTCTGGATCCAGCACACCCAAACCGGACAGTAGGCTGACCTCTACTCCGTCGGTGACCTGCACGGTGGTTGCAGGCAGCATGGATTCATTAACTTCACCGGCATGCTTCGCGGCCACGGTGATCAGCGCGTTGGGTTCTTCTACCCCGGCGGCCAGGATGCCGCGCGGACGCTTGAGGTACAGGGACTCACCGCACTGGCGGATGTTATTGGCGAGCATGGCGCTGGCGACGGTGTCTCCACGGAAGGCCGAAATCTGCTGGCCGTCGATGCTCAGACTCAGCGCTTGACTCTCATCGATCCTCGCGCGGGTACGCAACTGCGAGGGTAGTCGCTGTGGCTTGCTCATCGGGTGCCTCCTTGAAGGGTGTCGATTTGTGGTTGCGCCTCGCCGGCGCCATAGACGGCCAAAAATTCGTAGCTTACGGTATCGCGCAGGGCGTTGAACCACTTACGGCAGCCTCCTGCGTGAACCCAGCGTTCGGCAAAAATGCCCTTTTTATTGCCCCGGTAGAACAGGTAGCGAGACCATTCTTTGTCGGTGAGGTCCGCTGGGTTTTCGGGGTAGGCCACGTGGGCTTCGCCGCCGTAGCTGAATTCGTTTTCGTTGCGTGGCCCGCAGTGCGGGCAGTCAATGAGCATCATGGTTGACTCCTAGTGTGCGACGGCTGCGGCGCCGTGTTCGTCGATCAGGTGGCCGGTTTCGAAGCGTTCCAGGCTGAACGGTGCATTCAGCGGGTGGGCTTCATCGTGGGCGATGGTGTGGGCCAGGGTGAATCCTGCGCCCGGGGTGCCCTTGAAGCCGCCGGTTCCCCAGCCACAGTTGACGTAGAGGTTCTGGATCGGGGTCTTGGACACGATCGGCGAGGCATCCATGGTGGTATCCACGATGCCGCCCCAGGTGCGCAGCACGTGGGCTCGGGCGAAGATCGGGAAGAGCTCCACCGCGGCGGACATCTGTTCTTCGATCACGTGGAAGGCACCGCGCTGGCCGTAGCCGTTGTAGGAGTCGATGCCGGCACCCATAACCAGTTCGCCCTTGTGGGCCTGGGAGACGTAGACGTGGATGTGGTTGGACATGACCACGGTCGGGTGTACCGGTTCGAACAGTTCGGAGACCAGGGCCTGCAGCGGGTGGGACTGGATCGGCAGCTCAAAACCTGCCATTTCGGCCAGAACCGAGGAGTGTCCGGCGCCAGCTAGGGCGACCTTGCCGGCGTTGATGGTGCCGCGGGTAGTCTTCACGCCGGTGACCTTTTCGCCATCCTTGATGAAGCCGGTAACTTCGCAGTTCTGGATGATGTCCACACCCATTTCGTTGGCCTTGCGGGCGAAGGCCCAGGCCACGTGGTCGTGCTTGGCGATGCCGGCACGAGGCTGCCAGGTCGCTCCCATGACCGGGTAGCGGATGTTATCGCTGGTATTGATGATCGGGCAGGCTTCCTTGACCTGGGATGGGTCCAGCCATTCGGCGTCCACGCCGTTGAGCTTGTTCGCTTCCACGCGGCGTACGGATTCGCGCACGTCGCCTAGGGTGTGGGCCAGGTTCAGCACCCCGCGCTGGGAGAAGAGGAAATCGTATTCCAGATCTTCGGGCAGTTGTTCCCAGAGCTTTAGGGACTTTTCGTAGATACCGGCCGATTCATCCCAGAGGTAGTTAGAGCGGATGATCGTGGTGTTGCGGGCCATGTTCCCGCCGGCCAGCCAACCCTTTTCTAGGACTGCGACATTGGTGATGCCGTGGTTCTTGGCTAGGAAGTATGCGGTGGCCAGTCCGTGGCCTCCGCCGCCAACGATGACTACGTCGTAGGACTTTTTAGGTTCTGGATTCGCCCAGAGAAATTCCGGGTGCTCAGGCAGCAGATCAGCCACAGTGAATCTCCAATCTTCGATCGCATCGCTTGAATGTATGAATTGCCGACAACTGATATATCAATCTGCGATTCACTGTATGATGGAACACATCGCCCGGTCAATGGGTTGAGGAAAAATACTTAGTTGCTACGGCCCACCAGGAGGAACCGGTGAATGAATCCCTGTCCGATCGCGCCTATGAAATCCTGCGCGACCGTTTGATCATGATGGATATCGCCCCAGGTGAACCCATCAATGAGGCCGCACTGGTACAAGAACTCAGCATCGGGCGCACCCCTTTACGTGAGGCCCTGAAGCGTTTGGAAGTTGACCATCTGGTCCATTCCTACCCCCGTCGAGGCACCTTTGCCTCACGCGTGGACATCACCGAACTGGCGGCCATCACCGAGGTGCGCATCGCCCTAGAACCCCTGGCCGCCGAACGTGCCGCCGCCCTTCACGGTGGCGCCGCCCGCGCCGGCATCGAGAAAACACTGCTGGCGGTCAGCCAACTCTCCGGAGCCGACCAGCGCCGCACCCTGATGGAAAACGACCTGGAAGTTCACCGACTGATCTATCAGGCCGCCGGCAACCACCACCTCGAAGAAACCCTGGTCCGCCTGGACAACCTCGCCACGCGCATCTGGTGCATGACCCTCGAACGCCTACCCAGCGTGCAAGAGCACATCTCCGAACACATCGCGCTGCTCCAGGCCATCCTCGACGGCGATACTTTCCAAGCCCGATCCTTCGCCCTAGACCATATCGTGCACTTCGAAAAGTCCGTGCGCGCTGTTCTCTAGCGCCCCTCTAACTTCACGTCCCTAGCGTTCCTGAGACAGCTGAATCCGGCAGGCCAAATGCAGCTGCAAGATGGTCCCGGTCTGCCGAGGGTCCCCGCCCAGGAGCGTAAAGATTTTCTTCAGCCGCTTATGCAGGCTTTGGCGTTCGACATATAGCTGCGCCGCCGTGGCCGTGGCATTACAACCAGTCGCTAGCCAGGCGTAGAGTGTGGGCACCAGATCCGCCTGCCGGGCACGATCCCACGCGATCAGATCGCCGATGACTTCCTGCACAAACCCGTTGGCCGCCGGCGCGTTATCCACCCGGGCAAAAAGTCGCTCCAGCGCGTAGTCGGAGGCATCACGAACCCGAGATTCCAAAGCCCGCACCGAAGCGAAACGATCCAACAGCAGGGCGTGCTGCACCGATAGCGGCGCGCGGGTCACCGAGCCCACCAGCGGACCGATCGCACACTCCATCGCGAGCCCGCCCAAAGCCTGACGCAATCTGAGGATGCAAGCCTCGCGCGCCCGCGAAGCACCCTGCGCCTCCAGTTCGATCAGGAAGTACAGCCGATTGTTGTGCAGCGAAATGCACCCTGGCCGCACCTCGCCGTGCAACGCTCGTTCGATCTGCGTTCGCAGCCGGGCCATGTCGTGGCTCTGTACCACTCCCACACACAGCGGCGCTTCGGTGTCCATCCCCGCTTCTAAGGCGCGCTCGGCCAGGTAATGCTCGCCGGCGTCATCGATAATCGCCTGCATCAACGCATGGTTGGCCAACTGCTCGCGGCTCGGCCGATGGTGCTGGGCATAAGCCAAAGAGATGATCGAGCCCAGGCGCTGCACGATCATCGAGACATGCTCCGCCTGATCGGGCTGCCGGCACTCAACGACCAGGTGGGCTGCGACATCTCCCCCGACCACCACGTCCGTGGCCACATTAAACGGCGTAGCAATCCGTTCACCTTCCGAGGCAACCAGCACTTGGCCTTCTAAAGACTGCAGGCTCGCGGTCAGCCCCAGATCGTCGCCGATCATCTGCAATAGCGGGCTCAGATTGGGGCCGGAAGTTGCGATGCGTTGCGCCAGACGCTGCGAAAGCATATCCGCTTGCTGCAAGGTGGCCGCTTGTTTCGAAACGATGGAACGATTGATCCGCTCCGTAATGTCCACAAAGGGCACGGTGTGCCGCAAACGGATCAACGGCAACTTCGCCTGCTCGGCAGCTTCGATCAGCTGCGGCGTGATCTGCGCGGTGCGCGCATAGGGCTCGAGCACCAGGGCCGCGATACCGCGCTCCTTCAGCGCCAGCACGTGCGCGGCCTGAGCCTCTTCGCGCAGCTTTAACAATTCCTGCCCGGTACTCAATAGCAGTTCTCCACCACGCAAGAGGTGGGCGATATCCAATAGTTCGGAGGCATGTACCCAACGAACTTTTGATTCCTCCAGCGCACTGCGCGCCGCCAACACCTGCGGCTGGGCGCTGCGAAATATCGGGTCTTCCAAGATTTCTAGCAAAGGGATGAACAAGTTTTGCCCCGATCTTCTGGATCCACTACAGCCTAGGTGTCACTGTGACACCCACTACCCTACATAAAGCGACACTGTGCATATATCCCAGGTCACAAAATGAATCTACAGTTTTCATCAACCCCACAACTACTGTTCAGGAAATGAGGCGACATGTCGGCACGAATACCGAGTCGTTCGGAGCAGCAAACTCATCAGGTTGAGGATTCACTACAGCCGATCCCAGAATCGGCACGCACCACCAAACTTATTGGACAATTCTGGATCTGGGCTGGGGCCAACGTCGCCCCCATCAACTGGATCCTCGGCGCCCTAGGCATTCACCTTGGCCTAGGCTTCCGCGACACCATCATCGTTCTCGTGGTCGGCAATGTCATCGGCATGCTCGGCTTCGGGTTCTTTGTGCTGCTCGGCCAGAAAACCGGCGCCACCGGTATGCTCCTGGCCCGCGGAGCCTTTGGCCGACGCGGCGCCTACCTACCGGCCACGATCCAGGCGGTCATCGCGATCGGCTGGTCGGCCATCAACACCTGGGTCATTCTCGACCTGGTACTAGCCCTGTTCGGACAGATCGGCTGGGTGGATCCGACCAAGGATAATCTGCTGATCCGCATCCTCGTGGCTGCGGTCATCATGACCCTACAGGTCATCATCTGCTACCGCGGCTATCAAGCGATCTCCAAGTTCGAACGCCTGACCATGCCGCCGACCATTATCGTGCTCATCGCCATGTCAATTTTGGCGTGGACCCAGCTGGATATTGATTGGGCTTACGCCGGCCCTGAAGGTGCCGTGCTTGAAGGGTTACCACGTCTGGCCGCCATGAGCTCGATCATGACCGCCATCGGCATCGGTTGGGGTATCGGCTGGTACACCTACGCACCCGACTACTCGCGCTTCGTCTCCAAGAGCATCCGCCCGTGGAAACTCTATTCGGTCAGCGTCCTGGGTCAGTTCCTTCCGGTCGTCTGGTTGGGTGTGCTCGGCGCGAGCCTGGCGACCAAAAATGGCACCGCCGATCCCGGACAACTGATCGTGGAAAGCTTCGGAGCGATGTCCATTCCGGTGATCCTCTTGGTCATCCACGGTCCGATCGCCACCAACATCATTAATATGTACACCTTCGGCGTCGCAGTGCAGGCCCTGGATATCCAGGTCTCGCGCAAGAAGATTTCCATCCTCGTGGGCTTCTTGGCCATGGGCGCAGTCATCCTCTTCCTCTTCGCCCATGACTTCGCCGAACTATTGCACAACTTCATCGGCGCCATCGCCTGCTGGGTGGCCACCTGGGGCGGCATCATGGCGGTGCACTACTTCATCTTCGAGCGTAAGCATAAGGACTTCTCCTACCTCTTTGTTGATCCGAAGTCTTCGCAGCTCAAGTCCATCAACGTCTCGGCCTTCATCGCTTTCGGCGCTGGCATCATCATGACCTGGGTGTTCATGCACGGTTCGGTGCCGCTCTTGCAAGGCCCCGGTGCCAAGGCCCTTGGCGGGATTGATCTGTCCTGGTTGGCTGGCACCCTGACCAGTGGTGGTTTGTACCTGATCATGGGCTCCTTCCGCTTCCGCCAGCGCATCAACGCAGGCGTACCTCTGGGCCTCAAGGTCGATGTGAGCGAGGCACAGTTCCTGGCCGAACACGGCAGCGCCCAAGAACTCTGCGAAGACCAGCGGGTCATCGAATCAGCACCAGAATCAGCACCAGAGGCAGAGCCCGAGGCGCAGGTGACGCTGAAGTGAACAACGTTTACTTGGCCGCCCTGCAAGCTGCCAAAGATGGCCGGGCCGATGCCGGAATTCCTATCGGCGCGGTCCTGGCCCATCAGGACACGGTGATCGCCACCGGTTATAACCGCCGCGTACAAGACGCCGATCCGACGGCCCACGCCGAAATCAGCGCACTACGCGCCGCCGGGCGTCGCACCGACTACCGGGAGCTGACGCTCTACACCACGCTCGCGCCGTGCGCCCTGTGTTCCGGGGCGATCGTGCAGTTCAAAATTCCCCGCGTTGTGATCGGCGAAGCCAGCAACTTCCCCGGCGAGATCGATTGGCTACGCTCCCGCGGTGTGCAGGTGCAGGTCTTAAACGATCCCGAAGCCACCGAGCTCATGGCCGAATTCATCGTCGCCGAGCCGCAGCTGTGGGACGAAGACATCGCCCACACCCCTTGAAGAAAGGACCACATCATGACCTCGGTTTTTATCGACGAGCTCGATGCGTCGACCTATGCCGCTTATGCCGCGAGACCAGGTTCGACGTTGATCATCCCTACCGGCGCCACCGAGCAGCACGGGCCACATATGCCATTGGGCGTAGACGCGATGCTCTCGAAGGACATCGCCGCAGCGGTGGCCCAGAAGCTCGGGGCGCTGGTGGCCCCGGGATTCTCCTACGGTTATAAATCCCAACCACGATCCGGCGGCGGCAACCACCGCACCGGCACCACCTCGCTGGGCGCCACCGCCCTGATGGCACTGACCGAGGACGTAGTCTCCTCCTTTATGACCCAGGGATTTGAGAACATCGTGGTGCTCAATGGGCATTTTGAGAACTACCAGTTCCTCTATGAAGGGATCGATAACGCGACCGCGAAGATGCGTAGCGCAGGATCCCGTGCCCGCGCCGTCTTGCTGTCCTATTGGGATTTTGTGGACGATGACACCCTGGCCAGGGTCTTCCCGGAGGGTTTTTTGGGATGGGACATCGAGCATGGCGGTGTTTTAGAGACCTCGCTCATGCTCCTGCTGCGCCCGCACCTAGTGGATATGTCGCGGGTTGAAAACCACCCGCCGGCCACATTAACCGCGTACGACATCTTCCCCGAAGACCCCGCCCGCACCCCCGACAGCGGGTGCCTGTCCAGCGCCACCGGTGCCACGGCCGATCGGGGGCAGTTACTGCTTGATGCCATCACCGGGTCGATCGCCCACGCCTTGCGCGGTGAATTGGCCGAGCCATCGGTGCTTACCTGATCGTAAAAATACTGCTTGACAGTGACACGGCCCACACATAACCTGAATGCAACAGCGTTGCACTCAACGCAACACTAGCTGTTTAGCTCCGGCGATTCCCATGAATCCTCGCAATCCATCTGATTGGGCCGGCCACCTTGACACATGATTTTCTACACGTGATTACCCACAAGGAGCCACAACCATGACTACCGCCAACATCGCCACCAACGTCTCCGACCTGGCCCGCCTGAAGACCCTGCACAACGGGTCCAAGCAACAGCTGACCTTCTCCGATGCAGAGTTCGAACGCCGCCTGGCCGGCCTGCGCCAGATCATGGCCGCCAAGAACCTGGACGCTGCAATCCTGACCAGTTACCACGGCATCAAGTACTACTCGGACTTCCTCTACACCACCTTCGGCCGCAACTACGCACTGGTGGTCACCGCAAACAACTCAACCACCGTCACCGCGAACATCGACGCCGGCATGCCATGGCGCACCAGCTACGGCGATAACATCGTCTACACCGACTGGAAGCGCGATAACTTCTTCTACGGCCTACAAGAAGCGCTCAAGCGCGATGGCGTGAAGGCCTCCCGGATCGGCGTCGAGGACGACTTCCTGCCCGGCCGCACCCGCCAGCAGATCGCCGACACCTTCGACGGCGCCACCCTGGTGGACGTCTCGCAGGATGCCATGCGCCAGCGCATGATCAAGTCCGCCGAGGAGATCGAGGTCATCAAGCACGGTGCCCGCATCGGCGACCTGGGCGGCGAAGCCATCAAGGCCGCCATCCGCGAAGGCATCACCGAATACGAAGTCGCGCTGATCGGCACCGAGGCCATGGTGCACGAGATCGCCAAGACCTTCCCACACCGCGAAGTGCGCGACACCTGGGTCTGGTTCCAGTCCGGCATCAACACCGATGGCGCCCACAACTGGGCCACCACCCGCAAGCTGCAGCAAGGCGATATCCTCTCGCTGAACTGCTTCCCGATGACCTCGGGCTACTACACCGCACTGGAGCGCACCCTATTCCTCGGCGAGCCGGATGCGCGCAGCCTAGAGTTGTGGAACGTCAACGTGGAGGTTCACAAGCGCGGTCTGGAACTGATCAAGCCGGGCGCCGTCTGCAAGGACATCGCCGCCGAGCTGAACGAAATCTACATCTCCCACGGCCTGCTGCCTAACCGCACCTTCGGCTACGGCCACTCCTTCGGCGTCCTCTCGCACTACTACGGACGCGAAGCCGGCCTGGAGTTGCGCGAGGACATCGACACCGTACTCGAGCCGGGCATGGTCGTCTCCATGGAGCCAATGATCACCGTCATGGACGGCGAGCCAGGCGCCGGCGGCTACCGCGAACACGACATCCTGGTCGTGGGCGAAGACGGAGCCGAGAACATCACCAAGTTCGGCTTCGGACCAGAGAACAACATCATCTAAGCCAAACTCCACAGGGTGGGGCGGGAACACCCCGCCCCACCCCGTGCTTAACCACCAGCCCTGTCTTTAACCACACCCCCCTTGGAAGTGGACCCCATGACGCAGCAAACCCAGCAGACCCAGCAAACCCAAGAAGTCCGCCAGACCCGGCGCAAGGTCATCGCGGCCAGCTTCATCGGCAACTTCGTGGAATGGTTCGACTACGCCGCCTACGGCTATCTTGCAGTGACCATCGCTGCGGTATTTTTCCCCAGCGATGACCCACAGGCCGGACTGCTGATGGCCTTTGGTGTCTTCGCGATCTCCTTTATGGTGCGTCCGATCGGCGGTTTCATTTGGGGACACTTGGGCGACAAGATTGGCCGACGCGAGGCCCTGTCCTACTCGATCCTGTTAATGACCGGAGCAACCTTCTGCATCGCACTACTCCCGGGGTACGCGGTGATCGGGATCGGCGCCCCACTGCTACTCTTGGTGCTGCGCCTGGTCCAGGGCTTCTCGGCGGCCGGTGAATACGCCGGTGCCTCAGCTTTCTTGGTCGAATATGCTCCCGCCAATCGGCGCGGACTCTACGCTGCGGTGGTTCCCGCGAGCACCGCCACCGGTCTGCTCGCCGGTTCGCTCATGGCCGCCGGGCTGACGAGCCTACTATCCGCTGAGTCGCTGGAATCTTGGGGCTGGCGCTTACCCTTCTTGCTGGCTGCTCCCCTTGGTTTGATCGGACGCTATATTCGCACCAAACTGGAGGACTCCCCCGCATTTATTGAGGCCTCGGCAGCTTCCGCCCCAGAAGGCTCACCGGTCGGCTCGTTGATCAAAAACCATTGGCGGCAACTACTGCAGGCCAGCGGCGCGGTGCTCCTGAACGCCGTGGGGTTCTACGTCATCCTCTCCTATATGCCCACCTACCTCTCCGAGGAGCTGGGCTTGGACGCGACCGGTTCGTATCTAGCGACGACCATCGCCTTGCTGACCTACATTGGTTTCATCTTCCTCACCGGCATGCTCTCCGACCGCTTCGGCCGCAAACGGGTCTTGATCAGCGCGTCGATTCTGTTCGTCCTCTTTACCGTGCCGGCCTTCCTGCTCCTTGAAACCGGCGGCTTCTTGCTGATCATCTTGGTGCAGATCGCACTTGGCGCCATGCTCGCACTGAACGATGGCACGTTACCTAGCTTCCTAGCCGAAATGTTCCCGACCAGGGTGCGTTATTCCGGTTTTGCCGTCTCCTTTAACCTTTCAAACGCGCTCTTTGGAGGTACCGCACCCTTCATCGCAACACTGCTCATTGCCACCAGCGGCAGCGTGATCGCCCCGGGGTGGTATCTCATGGCCGCCGCAGTGATTTCGCTGGTTGCCGTGGCTTCCTCGGTGGAAACCAGTCGCAAACCATTAGGCTGATCCCTAGGATACGAGCAACTCAGGAGGCAAAATGAGCGAAGCACGCAGCGAGCCAAGAGGCGCGTCGGTGATCGTCAATGTTCTGGATGTGTTGCGCTGCTTCACCGTGCAACAGCCGATCGTTGGCGTCACCGAGATCGCCGAACAGGTCAACCTGCACAAGTCCAGCGTGTCACGCATTTTGTCCACCCTGGAGCAGGAACGCGTGGTCGAACGCGACGAGCAGACCCGCAAGTATCGCCTCGGCCTAGGCCTGATTGCGATCGCCGGGCCACTCTTGGCGAACCTGGACGTGCGCCGCGTCGCGTATCCGATCCTGGAAGACCTACGCGAGGCCACCCAAGAGACAGCGGTGCTCAACATCTGGGAAGGCAGCGAATCGGTCTCCGTGGAACAGCTGCCTTCACCCCGTCTGGTCAAGCACACCTCGGTCATGGGCTCACGTTATCGCACTGCACTGAGCGCATCGGTCCAGTTGTTTTTGGCCTACGAAGATCCGCAGTACCGCGAGAAGCTACTGACCGAGGGCAGCATCGACCTCACCCAGATGCCGATCAATACCTACCTCGCCCGGCTGGAAACCGTTCGCGAACGTGGTTACGCAGTGAATTACGGCGAGACCTCAGCCGAGGAAGTCGCCGTGGCCGCTGGCATTTTTGACCACCGCGGCCAGCTGGTGGCCTGCGCCATGATCGCCGCCCCGTTCTACCGCGTCGGCGCCGAGGAGCTAGAGCAGCTCTGCCTGCACACCGTCTCCGCCGCCGATCAAATCAGCACCCGCCTAGGACACCGAAAGGAAAAATGAGCATGCTCCCCTACGAAGCTCGCGACGAGTTCGCCTTCGATTACCAAATGCATGACGGCTCACCTTTGCGCGTATCCCATCACTTCGCTGGCCAGACCGGGATGCCTGTGGCGATCCAGACTTGGGTGATCGAACCTGGCGGTTTCGAGGGGATGCACCGACACGAAGCCGAAGGTGCCCTGCAGGAGTTCTATCAAGTCATTGAAGGGCAAGCCCGGATGCGCGTCGGCGATCATACCTACGATCTTGGCCCCGGCGACAGCGTTTTGGCCGATGCTGGAGTTGATCACGACCTGCGAAACATCGGCGATTCCGAACTGCGCGTGCTGACCGTATGGGGACCTCCTGGTACCGCTGATTTCTCGAACTTTGGTTCCCGTCAGCGCGCCGTGCAGATCCGCCACGAAGCTGACCGATAGCCCTCACTGCCCGAAGTTTTCAGCCTTGATCACCCCGTCAACCCGCCCCTGACCTGTAACATCACCGTGTTCTAAAAGTTATCCACCCGCAACCAAATAATCGAAGACATATTCGACTAACAGGCGTAAAATAAGAATATGTCCGAAACAACGATCCCCAACCCAGGGAACCCCACCCCAGAACACCACGACGCGTTCACCGCCGTGATCAAAGGCATGGAAGCCACCCTGGCACAGATCGAAGAACACGGCACCACCGAAGAATGCTTAGCGACCATCAACCAACTCGAAAACGCGATCTCCTCCCTGCACTACCACCAAGCAGCCCTCGCCCACCAAACAGAGATCACCATCGTTCAAGAAAACACCGAACGCGGAAACTTCAAACAACTCAACCGCGGCGCCGCAGCAAACATCGCCCTCGCACGCAAAACAGACCCCCACGGTTACAGCGAATACCTAGAGAACTGTCGCATCCTCTTCAACGACACCCCACACCTGGCCGCAGCCTACAGTCGTGGTGAATTCACGGAAGCGCAAATGCGGGCGATCCTCACCCCACTAGCCCAGGTCAAAGCCCGCCGCCGCACCGAATTTGATGACCTCTACGCCCAAAACCCACACATGTTCGCTAACTTGGGCACCAAGAAAATCAGTGACAAGGTCAAAGACTTCACCCTCACCTACGCGTCGGATGATCAGTGCAAAGAGCAAAAGAGTGCGGAAGAGCAGCGTCGTATCAGGTTCACACCCCACCCTTCGACCGGGATGATGAGCATCCACGCAGAACTGCCCCTGATCGCAGGGATCGCCATGAAGAACGCGGTGAAAACCAGGTCGAAGAGCCTGAAATCTCTTGGTGATGAACGAACCCGTGCGCAGATTGAAGCGGACTACCTCGCGAGTTTCTGCACTCACCCGGAAGCCAAAGTCCCAGTGCAGGTCAGTGTTGGGTTGATCATGACCGATAAAACCCTGTTCTTGGGTGACCGGCAGCCAGCCTACCTTGAAGGGTACGGGGTGATCGCACCCCAGTACGCCAGGGAGCTACTTGCTGGTGAAGAGATCCTGAACAACATGACGTTGGCGGAAATGGCAACCACCCGACCACCAGCATTCATCAACGCCCTAGAAGCCACCGCAGAACTGGTTCGTCTTTACACGGCTCCAGGGGACAAAGAACTAATCGCGATGGACTCTAAAGCGCGGATCTTCCCGGAGAAACTCAAGAAGTTCATCAGGATGCGTGACCGAAGGTGCCGCACCCCCTTCTGTGACGGAACCATTGAAGAGATTGATCATGTGACCCAAGTGTATCTAGGTGGGCATACGTGTGTGACTAACGGGGATGGACGCTGTAAGTTCTGTAATCAAGCCAAGGAAACCCCGGGATGGAAAGAGTTTGTCCTCAGTAACGGTTTACATAAGTTGAAGATCGCGACCGGGATGGGGCCGACGTATCATTCCACGGCGCCACCGGCGACGGGGTTCGCTCATCAACCCTATAAGCAGTGCATGAGTGAAGCGGAATGGGTGCAGACCTTTGAGACGTGGTTGAATCAACCACCAGACCCGGAAGGTCAGCCACCAGACCCCGGTAGTGAACCGCCCGGAAAAGATGATGGTCCGCCGGATGTTGAAGACCTCGCGGCATAACCATGCTCAACAGTGAGTTGGATACACGAATCGCCCCAGAAACAAGCTGGGGCGATCCACAAACTATCGTTTAGACCCGATGACGCCTGCGTGGAGCACGCACATGCTCAATTCCGCGACAACATATTGCCACGAACCTGCACATTCTTCAGATCCTCTGTTTGTTCCGGTATTACAAAGTCAGAATGATCCCCACCACGATAAAACCCAACAATCAAGTACCGCAGAAACCTCAGAACTAAACCGCTGACCTTGCCCCTGAAATTCATGCCGAACAAGAAATCACTGACAATATGCGGCACGAGGCGAGTGACGACTAAAGGCTCAACGTCTCTATCCGCAGACTGCAAGGCATTACCCCTTCTTTACCATCCGAGCCCCTAGGTAACACGGAGCCGCTAAGACGCTTCAACTCCACAACCAGCATTCAATGAACAGCAGCACTTGCCCTTCATTTATTTACATATGTAAACTTTTTACATGAGTAAAATATCGAGCTCCAATAAGTCGCGGATTCGTTTGCTGACTGCGGTGACTCAGCTGCTTGATTCTGGTGCAGAAACCACCAAGATTACGATCACCGATGTCGTGACAACAGCAGGGCTGACCCGCCCAACCTTCTATGCGACTTTTGACGACCTACCCGCCGCATTTGCAGCAGCCGCATTGGCCCGTCTTGAAGATGCTTTCACGGGGTTAACCAACGACCCGACGATTCCTCGCCATCAGCAGATGCGAGAGAACTTCACAGTCATCTTGATGCGCCTAGCGGAACACTCAGATTTCTTCGCTTGCGTATTGCGTGGACCAGGCAGCATTTTGGTGCAGGAGCGAGTAGTCGAGTTCGTTACCTCACGACTCCAAGCACACTCACCATTATCAACAGCGCTAGCGGCAGGAGCACTTCCGCTAGAAATGACCTCCTCAGCATTGGCTGCCGGCGTAACTTGGACCGTCATTCGTTGGCTCGATCAGGACCCTCAGGTAACCGTGCCTGAGCTGGCCGCGCAACTTAGCGAGTACTTGGAATCGGCTGTATTAAGCGGCCTCGGAAATGAACCCGCGCCAAGCGGCGCACATGAAAATACAAACGGAGTGGTGTCATGAGTGTAAGTGTTTCAATTCTTGAGACAGGAACAATCCGCATTCGACCGTCACATCGCAATCAAAGTGCGGACAAACCGGTTCCCTTGCGCCGCGCCAAGGCGATTTTTGGTGATAGGCAATGGACACAACCCTTGCCTATCAATACGTATCGAATCCAGCACCCGGATGGACCGATCCTATTCGACACGGGCGAATCGCCCCATGCATCAAAGAAAAGTGGCCTGCCTTGGTGGCACCCGTTCTTCCAACTAAATGTCGACATCAACGTATCTCCGGATGAATCAATTGGTGCCCGTCTGGCACAACAGGGACTGGAGCCCAAAGATCTTCAGGCTGTCGTCGTTTCCCATCTACATCACGACCATGGTGACGGACTCGCCGATCTGGCCGATGCGCGCATCCTCGTCGCCGCAGAACACTGGGCAGCTTTCCGCAAGAAATTCAGCGCGACAATTCTTGGGGCAGCACCACAATACTGGCCCGAGGGGTTCCAACCTGAGCTGCTTCAACTCGAAAATTCCGCCTTAGGGCCTTGGGAGAAGACCTACCCAATCACGAGCGACGGCAGGGTCATCGGTATTCCCACTCCCGGACACGTGCCCGGCCACATGTCGGTGGTGGTATTCGCCGACGAGGCAACTTATCTATTGGGCGGGGACGTGACCTACGACCAGGAGTTACTGGATCAAGAACAAACCGATGGGGTGAATGGCGACCCGCACCTCGCTGTCGAGCAACTGCGAAAGATCAAGACATTCGCCGCTACACGACCCGTCGTGCTGCTATCCGCGCACGATCCGAACGCCGCGTCTCGGCTGAACGCCAACACTGCCTTCCGTCCGTCGGCCTTGAAGCCAACACGTTAGACGCTTTTTGAAATCTTAGGTTAGTTCCAAAGAACCCCGACTTCGACACCAAAACAAAAATCTCCTGGTCGCTTGACCAGGAGATTTTTATTGGATTTGGTGGAGGTAAGGGGATTCGAACCCCTGACCTTCTGCATGCCATGCAGACGCGCTACCAACTGCGCCATACCCCCAAAAGAGTTTGACTCGCCGGTATTTCTACCGGTGAACCGAGATAAAACTCTACCGGAGGACTCGGAAAACACCAAATTGGGCTTCGGAGACCCTGATCACATCAAAGGTGTTCTAATTGTCGACCGGCAGTGGTAAGAATGATCTCGGAGCCGATCGGTTCCACCAAATTTTCAGCGAAAGGCACGATCTCATGGCCATAGGAATGACCCCGTACCTTCGCTTCGCCGGTGACGCCCGCGAAGCCATGGAATTCTACAACTCAGCGCTGGGTGGCGAACTGTCGATGATGACCTTCCAAGAAGGCATGAACGACGGCAACCCAGCAACCGCGGACCTGATCATGCACTCTTCGCTTTTCATTGAGCGCGGCATTCACCTGATGGCTTCGGACACTCCTCCGGAGATGAACGTGACCGGCAATGGCGTGATCGCGTTGAGCAGCGATGCCACCGAAGAAGCCGACGACGCAGTGCTGAGCAAATGGTGGGAAGCACTGTCCGCCGGATCAACCATCGAAATGCCACTGGAGAAGGCCCCCTGGGGCGACTCCTTTGGTCAGCTTCGCGACAAGTTCGGCGTGGTGTGGATGTTCAACATCTCCGCCGTACGCGACTAACAGCTAGTCGATGACGGTGCGTTCGTGGGCTGCGATTGCGTCGCGGCCCACGAGCAAGCCAATCTTCTTGGCACGAGCCTGAGTGATCAGAGCGATCAAGAGGCCCAGAACAGCTAGCCCGGCACCCACAACCGATGGTGCACGGTAACCGAAACCAGCAGAAATCACCGCGGCGCCCAAGGCAGCACCCAAAGCATTGGCCACATTCAGTGCCGAGTGGTTCAGCGATGCTGCCAAGGACTGAGCGTGTGGCGCTGAATCCATGAGCAAGGTCTGCAGGCTTGGCGTTAAGAGCGAACCTACAGCTCCAAGAATGAAGACCATAATCATGGTCGGAATAATCCACGTAGCCACGGCGGCAAAGATCAGCATCGCCCCGGCCATCAGTACGCTGGAGAGCTTGATTGCACCGAAAACAGACCAGTCGGCGAGGCGTCCACCGACCAGAGAACCAACGACCATGCCCAGCCCGTAGAGGGCCAACGCGATCGGCACCAGGGTAATTTTCAGCCCCGACTCTTCGGTCAGTGTTGGGGAAATGTAGGAGTACACCGCGAAGAAGCCACCGAAGCCGACGATACCGGTAGCCATGGCCAACCACACCTGTGGGCTCTTCAGCGCAGTAAGTTCGCGTCGCACGCTAGCTCCAGGTTCGGCCTTGCGCCACGGAACGAAGAGGGTGATCAAGACCGCGGTCAGGACGCCGACCAGTGCAACAGCGTAGAACATGGAACGCCAGCCGATTTGCTGTCCGAGCATGGTGACCAGCGGGACACCACCGACGTTGGCCACCGACAATCCAAGCATCACCCAAGCAATGGCGCGACCACGCATGGTGCCGGGCACAAGGCTTCCAGCCAGCACGCCGGCCAGACCGAAATAGGCGCCGTGGGGTAGCCCGGCAAGGAAACGGGTGATCACCATGGTGTTGTAATCCGGGGCAAACGCCGAGGAAAGGTTCGCCACAGTGAAAAAGAGGATCAACAGCTGTACCGCACGTTTGCGTGGGATTTTGGCGGCGATCGCGGTGAGTACCGGCGCGCCAACCACCACGCCGATGGCGTAGGAGCTGATCATGAGGCCCATTTGCGAGTTGCTGACACCAAGGTCAGTGGCGCCTTCTTGGAGAAGGCCCATCATCGAAAATTCGGTAACGCCGATGCCAAACCCACCCATGGCCAGGGCGAGGATCGCCAGTAGTAGTTTTCCGCCGGATAAGTAGGCAGTCATTCAGTTCTCAATTCTTGGCTGGTGCGTGATGGCGGCTTCCTCGGCGCTCTTCTTCAATGGTAGTGACTGTGGCAAATCATCGCGGTACTTCTCCAGCGGAAAATTACGAATCCCACAGTATTTTGTGCCACTGTTTAAGTCCTATGTCTCATGCATCGCCCCACCGCCTCTCGGCCTCGCTGATTATCGCGAGGATCTTCTTCATTCTGCTCTGCATAGCGCTGGCAGTGTTGATGGTATTCCACCAGCAGATCCCCGATGTCTTGGGTCTGGGTCTGGTCGTAGATAATCTTGCACCCTGGGCCGGACTTGGCATCCCGGCGCTGTTGCTCATTGCCCTCGTGGTGCGCGGCCGAGCCAGCTTTATCGGATTGCTGGTTCCGGTAGTGGTGTGGTCGGTACTTTTTGGGCCACAATTTATCCCGTCAGCCCAGCGTGCACCGCAGGCTGCCTTGCAGATCGCCACGCAGAATGTTCATGAGTCGGCCGGCGTGCAGGCAGCTCGGGAACTGGCCGATGCCGGCGCCCAGGTCATCACGCTGCAGGAGATCGGTGAGGGGCAAGAGGATCAGATCAGCGAAGAGCTGGCGAGCACTCACCCCTACCGCTATATGGTCAGCACCGTGGGCGTGTGGAGCTCCTACCCACTGAAGAATGCGCAACCACTGGATCTTGGGCTGGGATGGAACCGCGCACTGCGGGTTGATGTGAATACCGATCACGGCGTGGTGCGCCTCTACACGGTGCATGCTGCATCGGCGCGACCTACCGGGCACGAAGAACGCGATGCCATGCTCGCCTCCCTGGCCCAGTACGTTCAAGATGATACGTCTCAAAAGATTGTGGCCGCCGGAGACTTTAATGCCACCAGCACGGACCGGCATTTTGCACCAATGGCAGCGGCCTTGCAGGAAGCAAAATTCAGTGATTGGGGTCTGGCCATGACCTGGCCGCGCTCCCCCTTCCCGGCGCTTGGGATCGACCACGTCATGATGCGCGGGGTCAGCTCCGCGGGGCTGCAACGTGCGGCCATCGGCGATTCGGATCATTATGCCCTGCAGGCCACCATCGATCTTGATAGTTAACTTGTTAGCAAGCAAGCTAGCAATCTAGCTGGCAGGCAGGCCGGTTTGGCGCAGGGTGATGTTGATGCGACCAGCACCCAAACGGCACCCGGCCGGTGCGGTACCGGGATGAATTTTGCTCACCGCGTGGTACGCAAAACGCGCCGGTCCGTCGAAGATGAACAGGTCCCCGGAAGCCAGCCGGATCTCCTGCCACGGCCGATTGCGATTTTCGGTATTGCCTAGGCGGAAGGTTGCCGAGTCGCCGATGGACAGTGAAACCACCGGCGCGTTGATGCGTTCCTCGGCGTCTTGATGCATGCCCATGGTGGCGTGATGATCATAAAAATTGACGATCGCGGCATCGGGAACATAGCTGGCGGCGTACTGGGCATCGCCGGTGGCTTCGGCCACGGCCTGCTGTCCTAGTCGCACCAGCCATTGTTCCATGGGTGCCACCGGTGCACCGCCGAGATCGTCGGCGGTTTTTGAATAGCGGTTAGGGCTCCAATGCCAGCCCAAACTCAGCGATTGCACACTCATGGGATGACCATTAATGCGCGTGTGGTGCGGCGGTACCGGTCCGCGTCCCCACTGAAAAAAGCGTGCGACGATCCAATCCTGCGCGGCTGGGGATAGCCAACCGGGCAGGTGCCACGCGCCGGGACGCACTTGTCCCCCGGTGCGGGTCAAGGCGCTGTCATCAAAGAGCGAGTCCATGCACCCAGCGTGCCCGTTGCAGGCATCGGTCGGCAAGCTCCTGCGTATTCGCTCACTGAATTTGGCAGGTTGCCGGCCTCGTGCCTTGCAACAGTATTGACGTTAATGACCTTGTGTTTCATCGCGCCGACTCGAACATTTCCAAAAGGTTAATCTTTGGGCTAAAACCGAGTTATTCCGTTTGAAACATTTGCGATACCTACGGGAAAAGCGCGGGCTCTACGCTGATAAGCACCCACTTATTCCAAGGAGCATCCCATGTCATTCAGGGAAAACCAGCAAGGATCGCAGCAATCATGATCGGCATAGACCTCGAACTTTCCTCCTGCGTCGTGCTGCTCGCTGGCGACAAGTCCGCTAGTGAGACCACGGCCGAGCGCTTACGTGCCGAAGGCTGTGAGCTCCTGCTCGCACAAGATGCGCCCCAAGCGATGGCCTACCTCGAGCAGGCAGGGCTACTGGTGATTTGCGATCACGATCCGCAGCGTTTTGCTCCGGTGCTCGCCGCGGCCAAGATCCCGGTGTTGCATGCCACCCCGGCAGAAAGCACCGGTTCGATCACCTTGCTCGGTGGCGGTCCGGGAGCTCTGGATTTGATGACCCTTCGCGGGGTGCGAGCCCTGGCCGAAGCGCAGGTGGTTTTCGCGGACCGGCTCGGGCCCAGTGAGCACCTGGCCCTGCTGGCTCCACAGGCAAAAATCGTTGATGCCGGCAAGCTACCGGGGCATCACAAACTCACCCAACGGCAGATCGAAGCGCAGATGATTCAGGCCGCGCGCGACGGTGCCAAGGTGGTCAGGCTCAAGGGCGGGGACCCCTTCGTGTTTGGTCGTGGCTTTGAAGAAGTGGCCGCCGCCACCGCTGCCAACATCCCGGTGCACGTGATTCCAGGGTTGAGCTCCTGCATCACGGTGCCTGGCGCTGCCGGCATTCCGGTGACCGCGCGCGGTGTGAACACCATGTTCACCGTAGTCTCTGGGCACGACCCGCTGGGCGAAGATCAGCTGCGGCAGCTGACCCAGCTCGGTGGCACCATCGTGATCCTGATGGGCATGGGAACGATCGAAGCGACCGTTGCCGGCTTGCAGCGCGTGGGAATGAGTCGGGACATGCCCTGCGCCATTGTGCAATCGGGAACCACCGAGGTGCAAAGTACCTCGCACGCACCACTGTGGGATCTGGCCGCGGCGGCGCGAGCGCATTCGAATCCGGCGGTGATTGTAATTGGTGAGGTCGCTGCCCTGCCGCAGACCCTGCTGGCCCAGGCGTCGGGGGCCAGCGCCGAAGCCGGAGCACTATTGGAGGCAGCCTCATGATTGTTAAACCCCTAACCGGTTTCCGTATCGCGGTGACCAGTGATCGACGGTCGAGCGAACTCATCGAGGCCTTTGAACGACGTGGAGCCGAGGTCACGCACACCCCGCTGCTGCGACTCGCTCCCCTAGATGATGAGCAGCAGCTACTGGCGCAGACCCATAAGCTGATCGAAGCCCGCCCGCAGATCGTCGTGATCACCACGGCCTACGGGCTGCGGCGTTGGCTGGATACCGCCGAAGCGGCCGGGATCGGCGACGATTTGATTACCGCGTTCAGCCAGTCGCAGTTATATGTGCGCGGTGCCAAGGCCCACGGTTCGATCCGCGCCCTGGGGCTGGAACCTGCCGGGGTGGCCAAGGATGGGCGCAGTTCTTCGCTGCTGGAAATGCTGCATGGCAAGCTTGCCGGGGCCACGGTGGCCTTGCAATTACATGCGGATTCCGATCATGGCCTGCCGCAGCAACTTCGTGAGCTCGGCGCGCGTCGGGTGATTAAGGCCGAGCCCTATCGCTGGCAGGACACCAGTAGTGACGCCGGGATTTCGGCACTGGTGGAGGGGTTGTGTGCGGCGCACTTTGACGCGGTGACCTTTACCAGTGCCCCGAGCGTGCATGCCCTCTTTGCTGCGGCGAATGCCCGTAATCGGCTCCCGGCCTTGCAGCGTTCCTTGGCCGAGCGGGTGGCCGTGGCCACCGTTGGGCCAGTGACCGCTTCGCCGCTGGAAGAAGCTGGCATCAGCCCGCTAGTTCCCGAACGCCACCGCATGGGAGCGATGATCGGCCAACTGGTGGAGCATTTGGGGTCGTTGGGGACCTTGCAAGCACAGACCGTGCATGGTCAGGTGCAATTGCGTGGGCGTACGCTATCGATCGAGGACCAGAATTGTGAGTTGACTCCGGGGCAGGCCGAATTGGTGAGGGCTTTGATCGAGGCCGGGGGCAGTGTTCTCTCCCGTGATGAGTTGGGCGCGGCACTGCCGGAGGTCAGTTCGCGTCATGCCTTGGACATGACGCTGAGCCGTCTGCGTAGGGCCTTGCCACAGCCGGAAATCATCACCACCGTGATCAAAAGGGGTTACCGGCTGAACGTTTAGTGGTGCCGGTGAGCTTTTTGCGCTCGGGATGCCTATGATCGAAGCTATGGTTTCAATTCAGGTTGCCGGCGAGGCATTGGTCGACATCTATAATTCTCAGGCGCATCCCGGGGGATCCCCGCTGAATGTTGCTGTGGGATTAGGCAGATTGGGTCATGAGGTGGAGTTATCCACCGAAGTTGGTTCCGATGAGCACGGTCAGCTGATCGTGGAGCATCTCAAGGCTTCGGGGGTGAAGCTGAGCGAGGGCTCCGTGTCCCAGTCACCGACTTCCACAGCCACGGTGGTACTCGATGGTTGCGCCAATGCCAGCTACGAGTTCGAACTGAACTGCACCATGGGGCAGCTGGCCCTAAACGACGCGCAACTCTTGCACACCGGATCCATCGCAGCCTTCCGCTCCCCGAGTGCCCAACAGATCATCGAGCTATTTGCTGCAAGACCTGCCGGGCAGCTACGCAGTTATGACCCGAACCTGCGACCTGCCTTGGTCGAAAATCGTGCGCAGGCCATCGGCAATGTTGAGAAGCTGTGCTCGTTGGCCCATGTGGTCAAGCTCAGCGATGAGGATGCCATGTGGTTATACCCGGGTTGGGATACCGACCGGGTTCTTGAACATCTGTTGAACCTCGGCGCTTCCTTGGCGGTCATGACCTTTGGTGCCCGCGGCTGCGAAGCCCGCACCCGGCATTGTGAGGTGGCGGTTGCCTCGCGCTCGGTGAGAACCGTCGACACCATTGGTGCTGGCGATGCCTTTATGGCTGGATTATTGCACGCCATCGCCACCGGGGATCTGGCACAGAATCTGCTAGCTGGCGAGAAACTAGATCGTGGGCAGTTGGAGGCCGCCTTGGAGCTGGCCACCGCTTGTGCTGGGATGACCGTTGCGCGCGCTGGCGCCAACCCGCCAACCCTAGAAGAGTTGCAGTCCTTTATGGCCAAAACCATCGCCTAGGGTTGCATACTAGAATTCCCGATTCACCCTAAGGAGGCTTGGTGGGTAGCAAAGTTCCAGCGGCCGATAACACCCTGAGGATCCTGCGACTTTTAGCCAGCCGGAAGAACCCTACCCCGGCTGCGATGATCGCCTCCTTGCTCCAGTTGCCGCGCTCCAGCGTCTACCAGTTGCTCACAGTCATGAACGAGCGGGGATTTGTCACCCATTACCCGGAGGATAAGTCCTATGGTTTGGGCATTGCTGCTTTTGAGCTGTCCAGTGCCTACACCCGTCAGGAACCCCTGGCCCGGCTAGGGGCTCCGCTCATTGCCCAGCTCGTGGATAAGGTTGGCGAGAGTGCCCACCTGGCGATCCTGCACGGCTCGGATGTCTTGTACATTGTGGAGGAACGCGCCAAGGGTCGGCCTTCGCTGGTCACCGATGTGGGGGTACGCCTGCCCTCGCATCTGACCGCTTCGGGCAGGGCGATCTTGGCAGCCCTGCCCAAATCTCAGGTCCGGGCCCTGTACCCGAATGCCGCCAGTTTCACAGATCGTGTGGAGCAGTCCTCGATCACCAGCTACTCGCAATTGCGTCGCGAGCTAGAGCAATGCACTCAACGTGGTTATGCGGTGGAGCGCGGGGATGTCACCGAGGATTTCCACTCGCTCGCGGTAGAAATCCGGGATGCGAACGATTGGCCGGTCGCCGCGGTGGCGGTCACCTTCCTCGCTGAGAAGGTCCCCGAAGAGCGTCACGAGATCCTGCTGAACCACATTCGCTCGACCGCGACCGCCTTGACCTCGCGCATTCAGGGGCGGCGTCCGGCCTGAGTCTTTCGTGTCATTCGGCGTGCATTCATCAGTGCGATGACATTGGCGAGCACGATCACGCAAAACCCGCGAAGGTTTATCTCTTGTGGCGGGCATCCGACGCCCCTGCGGCGATCGGCAATGTTATTTCCCTGACGGGGGAGTTATATCAAGGCAGCGGCGTGGTGTGAGGAAGCTTCGCTGGTCAGGTTGCGATTAGGCGAGATATTGATCCAAGTACTGTTCTGCGCCATTGCACACCAAGTGCCCTAGCGCGCCGTTGATAATGGGCATCTGTGGCGGAACATGGCCACAGTCCACATCGCCAATCATCGGGATGCCGAGCTGGCCCAGGGCATCAAGCACCGCGTCATCTTGGGTCAGTGTCGGTGAGTCCGGGGCGTTGGTGCGACCGATGAGTACCGCCTCGGCGCCCTCAAAAAAGCCGGCCATGCGTAAGCCGTGGAGCTGGCGACAAATGGTTGTAGCTTCGACGCCCGAGGCTTCCACGTAAACGATCAATGATTGCGCCGGCGATCCACGCAACGCCCGCGTATCTAGGTTGCCGGTGCCCGTGAGGTTGCTCAGGGTTTCTATGCAACCCCCGATGAGCCGACCGGTGACATCCACGTTCTGCGTGCGACCGTCCAAATGTCGCCAGGATCCCGATCCGTTGTAGTGATGCTCGATTACTTGGGGATTAGTTTCCCAGTCGTCCCAATCATTGGCCCTGAAGTAGCCCGGCGATGATTGTCTAAACACCGAGCCCTCGGGCAGCGATGCCAACTCGATCCATGATTTTAAGGATTCCGGAACTCGGTAGGGCGTATCCATCAAGTTGTTTCCATGCATGGTGGCCAGTCCCGTACGCAGCGTCAATGGTGTCAGAAGTGTCGAAATATCAGAAAATCCGACGACCCAGGTGGGTTCCGCTTCAGCCAGTGCGTTGAAGTCGAGGTGCCCAATGAGGTCGATGGCCATCTCGCCTCCCCAGGGCGGGACGATGGCGCGGATTTACGGATCCAACAGCATTCGCATCAGCTCTTTGGCACGTTGCTCGGCCGGTGCGCTCACATGCGAAGAACCATTCATGCATTGGCCTATCTCCACCTCAAAACCAGCATCGCGCACCCTGTCTACGGCAAAGTTCAGTCGAGGAACCAGTTCTTCGGGCACACCGCTGGAGGGTGAGGTCACGCCAATAAGATCACCGGGTTCCAAAGGCCGTGGGTAGCGAATCTTCATGAGGCCATCTTTGCATGTACGCCGTGCCCTGTGGCCAAAAATTCATGGTGCGGCTGGATCAAAAGATCAGCTGCGTGCCATGCCAATAAAGCGGCCGATCTGAAATACCAGACAGGTCTACCGATTGGACGGTACTCATCGATCGCCTCATGACCAATCATGGAATTAGTTAGCCACGTTACACCGTTAGGAAAGTCCATGAGTCACGAACCCCGCGTCGTCCGCGCCCCACGAGGCACCACACTGAACGCCAAGTCATGGGCCACCGAAGCGCCCCTGCGTATGTTGATGAATAACCTCGACCCCGAAGTTGCAGAGCGCCCAGAAGATCTGGTGGTCTACGGCGGAACCGGCAAGGCTGCCCGCTCTTGGGAAGCTTTTGATGCCATCGTTGAAACCCTGAAGGATCTCGAAGAGAACGAAACCTTGCTGGTCCAGTCGGGCAAGCCGGTAGGGGTCTTCAAGACGAATAAATGGGCCCCACGTGTACTCATCGCCAACTCCAATCTGGTGGGCGACTGGGCCAACTGGGAGCATTTCCGCAAGCTCGAAGCTGAAGGCCTGATGATGTACGGCCAGATGACCGCCGGTTCATGGATCTACATTGGTACCCAGGGCATCTTGCAGGGCACCTACGAGACTTTCGCCGCGGTTGCCAAGAAGCGCTTCAACGGCACCCTTGCCGGCACCCTGACCCTGACCGGCGGTTGCGGCGGTATGGGCGGAGCGCAGCCGCTATCGGTCACCTTGAATGGCGGCGCGGTGCTGATCATCGACGTGGACGAGTCCCGCCTGCGCCGCCGCGTTTCCAAGCGCTACCTTGACGAGGTGGAGCTGGATCTGGACAAGGCACTTGAGAAGGTACTGGCAGCCAAGGCCGAAGGTCGCGCACTGTCCGTAGGCTACGTCGGCAACGCCGCAGAGGTCTTCCCGGCACTGCTCAAGCGCCACCAGGCTGGCGAGTTCACCATCGACATCGTTACCGACCAGACCTCGGCCCACGATCCGCTGAGCTACCTGCCGACCGAATACACCATGGAACAGTGGGACGCCGAAGCCAAAGCAGATCCCATCGGCTTCACCAAGAAGGCCCAGGCAGCCATGGCCGCTCAGGTCCAGGCAATGGTCGAGTTCCAGGATGCCGGCGCCGAGGTCTTCGACTACGGAAACTCGATCCGCGACGAGGCGCGCAAGGGCGGCTACACCCGCGCCTTCGAATTCCCGGGCTTCGTCCCTGCCTATATCCGCCCGTTGTTCTGCGAGGGCCTTGGCCCATTCCGCTGGGTTGCACTTTCTGGCGACCCGGAAGACATCCGCGTCACCGATGAGGCATTGAAGGAACTATTCCCCAGAGAACGAGCACCTGCACCGCTGGCTGGATGCAGCTGAGGAGAAGGTCGAGTTCGAGGGCCTGCCGGCACGCATCTGCTGGTTGGGTTACGGCGAGCGCCACAAGGCCGGCCTACTCTTCAACCGGCTGGTCGCCGAGGGCAAGGTTTCAGCCCCGATTGTTATTGGGCGTGACCATTTGGATTCGGGTTCAGTCGCTTCGCCATATCGCGAAACCGAAGCCATGAAGGACGGCTCGGATGCAGTCGCAGACTGGCCACTGCTGAACGCGCTGACCGCCACCAGCTCCGGTGCCTCGTGGGTATCGATCCATCATGGCGGCGGCGTCGGCATGGGCCGTTCCATCCACGCCGGCCAGGTTTCCTTGGCTGATGGCAGCGAACTGGCTGCCGCGAAGCTCGAAGCGCTGCTCACCAATGATCCGGGCATGGGCGTCATCCGCCACGTGGATGCCGGATACGAACGTGCCGCCGAGGTCGCCGCCGAGCGCGGAGTGCGCATTCCGATGGCAGCGCAGGAGAAGTAGCACCCTTTTAAATCAGCTTGAGGCGCCACCGAGGTGGCGCCTCAAGCTATTGTCAGCTAATTGCTGGTCATCACTTCCGGCACTATGGCTTGCGGGTTTCGGCACTGATGAACCATGCCTGCTGTTCCAGATCCGCAATGTACTGGTGCAGGATGTCGGCCGTAGTTGGATCCGCCTCGTCTACCGGATCATGGACCTCGCGCATGACGCCCACGGTTGTCTGCAACGCCTTGACAACCATGTCCACTGCATTAGTCGTGAGGATTTCGGTGTTCACCGGTTGTTCCAACTTGGTGTACTTTGTGACCGTTGCCGCCAGTCCATCGGGAGTGGCATGCAATGCGCGCATCCGCTCGGCGATTTCGTCGGAACCGCGACGTGCGATATCAACGATTTCGTCAAGGTTCTGATGCAGGTCGCGGAAGTTGGGACCGACAACATTCCAGTGGATCTGCTTGCCTACCAACTGCAGATCCAGCAGCTGGACCAGCACGGTCTGCAAGGAATCGCGCAGCACCTCAGGGGCCACGAAGCCATTCTCTGCGTTCTCGCGATCGGTTTTCTTCGCTGGAGTATTCTTCGAATTAGCCAATGCTTCTCCTTACGTTGTCACGGACGCTTGGGGCAAGACCTTTCTCGGTGTCCCACTTTTGACACTATCGACTTGGCACCCCGATTCCGAACGAATGGATCTTTCTTTCGGGCAACGTCCAGCTTTCTCTTTTCGCGTGCCAAGTTTCTCCCGCAATCCCAGGGCGAGTCATGCTGTCTGCCATTCGGATTCACGGAATTGGCTGGAGCCAGCTCCAGTCGCAGCACAACTTGGTGGATGTTGACCTGTCTCTGCTAAGTTGCATGGGGATTGCATTAACTGCAGGTTGCCAGCTGCTCAGAGCTTCCCGGAAAGCTTGAGCAGGCACCTTCAGGCACCTAGCCCTAGGCACGTCAGGAATCACCGATCCACGGAGGACGACATGTCTGAGCAGGATGCAAACGAGCAGTTCGGGAACTTCGACAACAACGGATCTGAAGGCTACGAGAGCCAGTCCAATTCAGATTTCGATTCAAGAAGCAATGGCGGATTTGAAAGACAGCCGTCAGAACAGCAGTCCTTTGGAGACGGAAACGAATCCGGCCAGGAATCATACGGCGGCGAAAGCCAAGGAGAATCCTACGGTCACGGTGAAGAGTCCGGCCAAGAATCATTCGGAAAGGACGAGGGCCAGCCTTACGGCAGCGACCCGGGGCAGGAATCCCTGGGCGATAGCCAGTCTGGCCAAGCGTATGGCAACAATGAAAGCCAGTTTGGTTCCCAAGAACAGGAAGAGGGGTTCTAGGGAACTTGCAGCTTGGCAGACACTCCTGCCACGCGGAATTGTGGCCCATTCTCCAGTTGGGCACTTGTAATCGCTTCACTGCTTGCACCGGGCAAGTGGTGAAGCGATTATTCTTTTTGCAACGCAGAATCGCCAGCAGATCTTCTCGGGTTTGGTCTCGGACCTGCCAATCACCATTAGAGAATATTCGTTCGTTCCTCTGCCACTCCCGTTGGTTATTAATTGCTGTTCGACGCAGAATGGATATAGGCACCGTGTATCCGAATGTGCCGGCCGGTTCGACTGACAGGATGTAAATGTTCTCGAAAATTGCCAATCGCTTCGCTGGCCCGCTGACGGTTGGATTCCTTGCCGTAGCGCTGTCAGGTTGCGTGAGCATTGAATCCTCCAGCGAAGAGACCAAGGCTCCGGAGAATGCTGGTCCCATCGAAGGTACCGTCACCCCGAGCGCCAAGGCCTCGGAAGGCGCGGCTACCGGCACGCCTAATGTTCCGAAATCACCTGCGGACAGCACGTTCCAGTCCGTCTATGATTTCCTCGATGCGCAAGCGACCGAAGTCAGATGCACGGACAGCATGGATATCGCCGACATGGGCCAAATACTCAAGCTCGTCGGTGATTGTGAAAACGTCACCGTCTCTGGAGACGGAAACATGATCGTCGCTCCGCACATCACGAACCTCGAGCTAAGCGGCAACGGAAATATCGCAGCGGTCAAGAACATCAAGCAGGTAGCTTTTAGCGGCATCGGCAATTCGGCCGCATCCCTCAACGAGAACGCCAAGTTCACTGACAACGGTTCGTCGAACAAGTTCGGCGAGGACGCCTTCGAAGGCATCACCTTCTAGAACCCGGAATTTTCAACGGACCGCGATTGGCATGCCAATTGCGGTCCGTTCCTTTCTGCCTCCGTGGCGCTGTCTGGCATTTCGGACAGATGACCCGATTATCGATGCCGTGCCATCCCGTTCTGCCGAACAATGGGAATTAGAGACCTCATTGCAGCGCAGAGAACGGATTGAACATCATGACTGCTTCCCCACTCGTCACCCTGGACCTTACTGGAGCAACCGCCGATAACGTGATTGCGGTAGCCCGGCACAACGCGCAGATCCGCATCGCGCCACAGGTCCTCGAAGAACTGGCCACGGTTCGCTCCCACATCGATGCCCTCGCCTCGGCCGACACCCCGGTCTATGGTATTTCCACCGGTTTCGGCGCCTTGGCTACCCGCCATATCGCGCCCGAGGACCGCGCGAAGCTGCAGCGTTCGCTGATCCGCTCGCACGCAGCCGGCATGGGGGAACCGGTGGAGCGCGAAGTGGTGCGTGCGCTGATGTTCCTGCGCGCCAAGACCTTGGCCTCCGGCCGCACCGGCGTACGCCCGGTCGTGCTGGAGACCATGGTTGGACTGCTCAACGCCGGCATCACCCCGGTAGTGCGTGAATACGGTTCGCTGGGCTGCTCGGGCGACCTTGCCCCGCTCTCCCACTGTGCCCTGGTGCTGATGGGCGAAGGCGAAGCCACCGACCGCGAGGGCGTGCAGCGCCCCGTGCCGGAACTCCTCGCAGAGGCAGGACTCGAACCTGTGGAACTGGCGGAGAAGGAGGGCCTGGCGCTGGTCAACGGCACGGACGGCATGCTCGGCCAGCTGCTGATGGCGTTGGCGGATCTCGAAGAGCTCGCAGACATTGCCGATGCCACCGCCGCCATGAGCGTCGAAGCCCAGATGGGCACCGACCAGGTCTTCCGCGCCGAACTGCACGAGCCGCTGCGCCCGCACCCGGGACAGGGCCGCAGCGCGGCGAACATGTACAACTTCCTTTCCGGTTCCCCCATTGTCGCCTCGCACCGCGAAGGCGATGGCCGGGTGCAGGATGCCTACTCGCTGCGCTGCTCCCCGCAGGTGACCGGCGCAGTGCGGGACACCATCGCCCACGCACGCCTGGTTGCCACCCGCGAACTGGCGGCGGCCATCGACAACCCAGTGGTCCTGCCATCGGGCGAGGTCACCTCCAACGGCAACTTCCATGGCGCTCCTGTCGCCTATGTCCTGGACTTCTTGGCCATCGCGGTTGCCGATCTGGGCTCCATCGCCGAACGCCGCACCGACCGCATGCTCGACCCTGCCCGGTCCCGCGACCTGCCGGCTTTCCTGGCTGATGACCCGGGCGTGGACTCGGGCATGATGATCGCCCAGTACACCCAGGCGGGATTGGTTGCCGAGAATAAGCGCTTGGCCGTACCGGCGAGCGTGGATTCCATCCCGTCATCGGCAATGCAGGAGGACCATGTTTCCCTGGGCTGGCATGCGGCCCGCAAATTGCGCACCGCGGTGGGCAACCTGCGCCGCATCCTCGCCATTGAAATGCTGATTGCCGGCCGTGCGCTGGACCTGCGCAAGCCATTGCAGCCGGGGCCGGCCACCGGTGCCGTGCTGGAGCTGCTGCGCACCAAGGTCGCAGGTCCAGGCGAAGACCGTTTCCTGTCTGCCGAGATGGAAGCGGCCTGCGAATTGCTGGCTACCGGCGAAGTGCATCGCGTGCTGGAACCCCATCTGGCGAAGTAGCTGTTCGAGGACAACTGTGTGGGGTGCCGGACATTGCTGAGGCTTCTGCGGGCAAGGGGCGTAAACTTGGATACCGGGAAACCACTTACCTCGCGTGAAAGAATCATCTAATGCAACGCACCATGTTCAAGTCCAAGATCCACCGGGCGACTGTCACCCAGGCTGACCTGCACTACGTAGGCTCGGTCACCGTTGACTCCGAGCTGCTCGAAGCCTCGGATATCCTGCCCGGTGAACTGGTCAGCATCGTCGACATCACCAACGGCGCACGTCTGGAAACCTACACCATTGCCGGCGAGCCTGGCAGCGGGGTTATCGGCATCAACGGCGCGGCCGCGCACCTGGTGCACCCGGGGGATCTGGTCATCCTGATCAGCTACGCGCAAATGGAAGATGCCGAGGCGCGCAGCTACGTCCCTAGCGTGGTCCATGTGGATGCCGACAACCGCATCATCCACCTCGGTGATGATCCTGCCGAGGCTGTCGCCGCGGATGTGCAGACTCCCCCGTTCGCACAGCTACGCGGCCACTAACCAGCAACGCGGAACAGCTTGATCGCTCAACAGCTTCATGGCAATGGACTTCATTGCCATGAAGCCGTTTTTGCATTAAATGAGAGTCGAGACCCTATAGCTGGCAGACCGTTTCGGGGCATCCTTGCCGGGTCTTGGAGAAGTAACCGACAATCTGCAGGGTATGCCGAAGCGGGTAGAACTCGTCGACACCACCGTGTATGGCTTTGGCGGAATCTTCCACCGCCAGTTCGAAGAAGCGGCAGACTTCTTCGTAGTTCCATACCGCTGCGGTGACCTGGACCAGTTCCGGGTGAGTCAGCATGCGAGTAGGCTGCAGGCCGATATCGATTAAAGTACTGAAAACGAAGTCTTCCGTCAGTTCATGGTCCTCTCCGCAATCGCACCATTTGATGCCTCGGCTGGGCATATCCAAAGCATCCACGGAGATCTGGGAAGAAATCATCCATTCGGGAAGGCTTCCTTCGGAACCGGTACCTTGTGCCATCGTCTTCGCTGCCTTTCTATCCAACCCGCTGTGTCCAATGAAGGCTGCGGCTCCGACATTTTGGACGTGCCCACTCTTTGGTTATTGCCTGTTCGACCTAGTGTTGACATAGTTCAAGTGATCAGTAGCAAGCCAATCCACACCGAGCCGAGTCTAGGAGTCTTTCCGATGAATACACGGTCCCACCCGGACACCAGCGATGGTGCCGCGCACCGTCAGTGGAACGAACTGCTCCAAGAAATGCGCGTCATGCAAACCGGTGTGCAGATCCTCGCAGCATTCCTGGTAGTTCTCCCTTTCCAAGC
Source organism: Glutamicibacter sp. B1 (assembly GCF_039602135.1). Lineage (NCBI taxonomy): Bacteria > Bacillati > Actinomycetota > Actinomycetes > Micrococcales > Micrococcaceae > Glutamicibacter > Glutamicibacter ectropisis. Next base: position 2,906,294 of record NZ_CP125942.1, read on the forward strand.
TCGATTCAACATGCTGAACCGGCCGGAAGAGATGATCTACATCGTGCTCTTGGTCGCGGCGACACTGCTGATCCTCCTGATGATCACCCCGGTTGCAGTCCACCGATTTTTCTTCGGCCAGCGGCTCAAGGAACAGACAGTCAGCCTCGGACATGCTGTGATGAAAATCGTGGGCATTGGCGTAGGCCTGCTGGTCTCTGGCTGCGTCTGGTTTGTCCTGCAGGTACTGTTCGGCTGGCAACTAGGCGCATCCGTTGGCGGCGGGCTAGTCGTCGTGACCTTGTTCCTGCTGGTGGCACTGCCGCGCATCCTGCGTCCGAAACAGGCGAAGGATGCTGACTGACCTGCGCTAGCTGTGGTTCATCCGATCCACATGCCTGAGCATCAGCTTCATCGGAAGGTGCCTGATCGCTCTGGGCAGCCAGCGGGTGGCGAATCGTACAACAGCAATTGTCCTGTTGTTGCGCCGGAGTACCTTCTCGCCCAATTCAAACCCGAACGCCTCGCGCACCGCTGCCGGCAGCTGGGCAATGGTGACGTCCCGCATCAGCGGCAGGCCGGCTCGAATCCACCACGGTGCCTCGGGCGCGGTAAAAAGTTCTTCGGCAAGCTGGCGGGTTTGATCGGTGACTCTCACCGTTGCCAGCGTCTTCTCCAAATAGAGGTCGAAGTCGTGCAGCGTTGCGGGCCAATAGTCCACCGGCATCTGCAGGGCATCACCCAGCAGCGAATAGTGCTGATATAGCCCTTCATCGTGGGCGAGGTCGTCGCTCAAGATCTGCTCCGCTATGACACGTGCCGAGTCGAAGAGGGTGGCGGCAACCCAGAGTTGAAGCCGGGGGTCCAGGGCCGAATAGGCCGGAGTCCCAGCGGTTTCGTTGCGGGTTCCATGGACGTCCTGATGCGCCTTGTTGACGTAATCAATCATCGTGCGTTGCTGTTCGGCAGTGCCGTTGCTCAAGGCGTAGATATAGCCGAGCGTATGTATGAGGCGACTGAGCGGGTTGCTGGCGAAGTCGGAGTGCTGGGCGATAGCGGTGCCGATTTGGAGGTGGGCCAGTTGCATCAATATCGCTCGTCCGGCCCCGAGCAGCAATCCGGCTTCTGGGGCAACGCGAGAGAAAGTGGTTGTTCCATCAGTTTTTCCTGCGTTCGGGCCCATGTTCTCGATTCTAGATCTTGAGGCTGTGCTGCGGCTTTAAGCAACACGGTGGATGCTGCCACGTCCTGTGCGACGTGAGAGCATCCACCGTGTTTGCTGCAGCTGCTGTCCTAGTTCGTTGCCGAGGTGAACATCGACGGCTGCAGCTCGGTCACCTTCAGCGACTTCAGCTTCGCCGTGCCACCGTTGGCGAAGACGCCAAGCTGGTCGGCCCCCGCATTAGGGAAGACCTGGTCGGTCAGGGTTCGCTGGCCATTCTGAGCGAAGACTTCCACCGAGGAACGGTCGAGGTAAACCCGCAGGGTCACTTCCCCGTTGCTGTTCAGCTCGACCGGCATCTCTTCAACCGAGGCAAAGGCAGGATGGAATCCGACATTGCCCGAGTTGCTGCGGTCGACATAGACCTTTTTGCTGTCCGCGTCGTAGCCGATCACCGTGGAGCTGTTGGCATCGCCATGAACGGTAATGCCCGAGGTCTTGGCGGTGCCGGGATCAAGGACCACGTCGACTTGCGCGATGGATCCAGCTGCTTGCTGTGGCAGCGTGCGGGTTCCCTCGGTGATGGTCTTGTTGGTTTCCAAGTACTTCGGCTTGCCGCCGAGCTTGCTGACCTGTTTCACTGGCGCCTGGGTCAAACGGGGACCATCAGCGGTTTGAGTTAGGCCCACCTTGCGCGGCAGCGTCATGGCGCTGCGCCATGGCGAGGTTGGGATGTCGTTGGCGTAGTCCCAGTTGTTCATCCATCCCAGCATGATGCGCTGGTCCTGTGGCATGTTGCCGAAGGACACGGTCGCATAGTAGTCGCGCCCGTAGTCCAGCCAGTCATAGTTCTCCAGGGATGACTTGGCCGCAGTATTGGACTGGGTGAATTCGTCGGCCAGGATGTGGCCCCAGCCTTCCTTGTTGTTATCGACAATTTCGATTTGGGCCTGCTTGCCGGCGAATTCCTTCACGTTCCATGAGGCAAAGTCCAGGCTCTCGCTGTCCGTACCCGTGGCCGTACGCACCGTCTTGTCATCCACCACCAGGTTGACGGTGGTTTCATCGGAGCGCGGAACGACTTCTTCATCGGTTTGCACGAGGTGATCCAGGGTCAGGTGGCCCCAGCCGCCGGTGGCCTGGTCCACGACCCGGATCTGGGCTTTCTGCCCTGCATAGCTGGCGGTGTCGAAGGACTTCCAGTTCATCGCACCAGCGTTGTCACCGGCCAGGGACTGGACCACGTCGCCGTTGACCATCAGCTGGACTTCAAGTTTTTGGCTTGGATCGTTGCGCCGGTGTCCGCCGCCGATCAGCATGCCGATCCGCTGCTTGGTGATGGTGAATTCCGGTGACGTTGCGGTGCCCGTCAGGTCATCGCCGCCACCGCCGGCTTCCCAGGTGTTGATGACATGGCTACCGATGGCCATGTTGCCGCCGCCGGCGAAGGGCAGGTTCTCTGGAACCAGCGAGCCGGTTCCACTCCAGCCGAATTCTGACAGGTCGGAGCCTTCTGGGATTTCGAATCCCTCGAAGAGCAAGTCGCCTCCCGGGGCCTTGTTATCCCGCTTGTCGCTGACGCGTGCATGCTTGCCGCCACCGACCAGGAAGTTCAGGTAGTCGTGGTCTACGGTGAACGGGTCGGAGAGCATGGTGCCTGTTGGCTGGTCAGAGCCAAGGAAGGAATTCACCAGTCCTGCGCCCTGGTAGCCGGTGACTTCTTGTTGCCCCGGAACGGTTCCGGCCACTGGCTTGGTTCCGAAGGGCCCTGCCTGGTCGCTGTTCGGATCGTTGGTGACGCTCCAGCCGTCGTAGGTGCCGTCGTTGAACCCGGCCAGCAGTTCGCCTTCCGGCATGGTGGGCGCAGGCTTGGTGGTTTCCGAGGTGAAGGTGGTGCCGTCGAAGTCGCCGACGAAGTATTGGCCGGCGGAACCGCCGGAGACGCCGCCCGGGTTCATGTTGATGACCATGACCCATTTGACGTTGTTCGGGTCGCCATCGACTGCCAGTGGGAACAGATCCGGGCATTCCCAGACGCCGCCGGTGGCGTTGGCCGGGCCGAATTCGCTGAGCTTGGTCCAGTCCTTGAGGTTCTTGGACTTGTAGAGCACTGCCTTGTGATCGGTGGCTTCCACCGCCGTCATCACCCAGTAGCCCTGGCCGTCTTTGCCGGTGTACCAGAAGACTTTGGGGTCGCGGAAGTTGGCCGAGTTGCGGTTGAGCACTGGGTTGTTCTTGTATTTGGTCCAGGTCAGCCCGTCATCCAGGCTGTAGGCCAGGGATTGCGCTTGCAGTCCGGCATGTTCGGATCCTGCCTTGTATGCGCTGGTGTAGACGGCAATCAGTGGCGGATTCTTGGCGGTGCCAAGCCCTGAGGTGTTTTTGGCGTCTACGACAACGCTGCCCGAGAATACGTCTTCTTCTGCATCGCCCGCAATGGCCAGGGGCTGTTGTTCCCAGTGCACCAGGTCCTTGGAGGTGGCGTGCCCCCAGGACATATTTCCCCAGACATTGCCTTTGGGATTGTGCTGGAAGTACAGGTGGTAGACGCCCTTGTAATAAACCATGCCGTTGGGGTCGTTCATCCAGTTCTTTTCTGGGCTGAAGTGGATCCCGGGACGGTAGGGTTCATCACCCAGTTCTGCGGCGGCAGCTGGCATAGCGCTGATTAGCCCCGCGCCCAAGCACAGGCTGGCGGCGGTGACAAGCGAGATCGATTGCTTAGTTCGAGCAGTACATTGAGGCATCGCTGGACTCTCTGGTTGAAGGGCGACGTTGTGGACAACGTTGTCGACAGCAAGGACTGTAAGCGAAGTCCAGCAGACAATTCAAGAGTCCCCGAAAAGTATTATTTTACAGGTCAGAGGCTAATTGTTGCATGAAAATTAGCCCCACCAGCCACCGCTGGCGAGGCTCTGTCCTGGCTCTATGACCTGCTATTCGACCGGGCGAAGCCAGGTCAATTCCGAGGCGTCTCCTTCGATATGCTCGGCGAGCTCGCCATTGAAGACCGCACCGTAGTCGGCCGTAATGTGCTCCTGGAATGCCTGCTCGTCGGCGTAGATCTCGAAGACGAAGTATTCGCGTGGCCGTTCTTCGCGTACGTAGGGAAGGAAGAGGATATTCCCTGGTTCTTCGCGCACCTTCTGCGCAAGTTCATTCATCATTTCTGCCACGCGTGCTTCACTGCCTTCCTTGACAGTGAATTCTGCATAGAGGGTCTTCTGCTCCACGGATTATCCTTCCTAGCGGGTGAGGCGATTAGCTTGCGGGCCGGATTTCCCCGGAGCCGCGAATAATCAAGGTGGTTTCAATAATGTAGGTTTTGGGCGGCTGGATATCGCCTTCAATCCTGGCCATGAGCCGCTCGGCAGCCAGCGCGCCGATCTTTTCCGGGTGCTGGGCGATCACGGTAACCCCCGGGTCCATCATGTCCGAGAGCGTGAAGTCATCGAATCCGACCAGTGCCACCGTGTGGCTTAACCCCAGTTCGCGCAGGGCCCTCATGCACCCGAAGGTCACAAGGTTCTGGCTGGAGAACAAGGCCGTGGGCGGATCACTGGAGGTGAGGATTTCAACGGCTGCAAGCCGGGCGCTTTCAACATCATGCAGGTTCTCCCTCACGGGAACACTGGCTGTCGAAACACCAAGTTCACCCAGCGCGTCGATGAACCCCCGGCGACGCTCCCGCGCTGTTTGGATATCCGTTCGGTCACCGAGATAAGCAATCTTCCGATGTCCGACGTCGAATAAATGCCGTGCCGCCTTGGCGCCACCCACGGCGTTGTCCGTCACCACGGCGTCCGCCGTAAGACCTGCCGGTTCGCGGTCAATGAAAACCACCGGCAAGTCCCGGGAGTGCTCCGGGATCACATGAGCCTGATTGCTCGCGATGGGCGTGAGCACCATGCCGTCAACACGGCGCCCGAGGAACGCGCGGACCATCGCCTCTTCACGCTCGGGCTCATCGTCCAGGCTGGCAGCAAAAACTGCTACGCCCTTCAGGCTCAGTGCATCTTCCATGGCCCGATGGATTTCGGCACTGAATGGGTTGGAGACGCTGGGAAGCAGCAGGCCCACCGTTTGGGTGCGCCTGCTTGAGCGGCGCAAGCTTCCTGCGGTGACATCCAATTCATAGTTCAGCTGCTTTGAAGCGAGCAGAACCTTCTCTCTGGTGGACTCAGAGACTCCAGGTTCCTCGTTCATGACGCGTGAAACAGTTTTGATGCCAACGCCGGCCAAAGCTGCCACATGTCGCATAGTTGGGCGGGTTTTAGCCCCGCCGCCGACACTGGGTTTTGACATCGTTGTCAAATCTTTTCTTCTTTCTATTGACTACCGTTTGTGATCCAGCTTACATTCTACATGATCACGTTGTCAGGGCATCAGTGAAGCCCACTCGCAAAGGAGCACCAAATGGCAAGTTTTACCACTCGTCGCACCCGCACCACCCGCATGTTGGCAGCAGGAGCAGTCTTGGGGCTCGCCGCCCTGTCGCTGTCCGCCTGCTCGGGTGATTCATCCGCAGACGCATCGGACGACGGCAATGTCGGTGTCTCGCTGATCGTTAAAACCACCACCAACCCATTCTTCGTTTCCATGCAGGACGGCGCCAAGAAAGCAGCTGAAACCAGCGGCGTGGATCTGAAACTGGCCGCCGGAAAATCCGATGGCGACGAAGCCACCCAGATCCAGGCCATCGAAAACGCCATCTCCGACGGCGACAAGGGAATCTTGATCACCCCGAACGGCCCCTCGGTGGTCGACGCGCTGAAGAAGGCCCGCGATGCCGGCCTCTACGTCATCGCACTGGACACCCCGCCAGATCCTGCCGATGCCGCTGACATCACCTTCGCCACCGACAACTTCGCCGCTGGTGAGCAGATCGGCCGGTGGACCGCCGAGAAGCTGGACGGCAAAAAGGCCGTCATCGGCATGGTCGACCTCTTCGATGACAAGCTCGTCTCCGTGGACTACACCCGTAACCAAGGATTCCTCAAGGGCCTGGGCATCGACACCGCTGACGAAAAGGTCAACGGCGACGAAGCCAAATCGGGCAAGTACACCGGTGGCAAGGGCGGCGATTACGAAATCGCAGGCAACCAGGCATCCCAGGGCGCCGAAGACGGCGGACGCACCGCAATGGAAACCCTGTTGGCTGCCAACCCGGATATCAATGTCGTTTACACCATCAACGAACCAGCCGCTGCCGGCGCTTACGAGGCGCTGAAGGCCGCGGGCAAGGAGAAGGACACCCTCGTGGTCTCCATCGACGGTGGCTGCTCGGGTGTTTCCAACGTCAAGGAGGGCATCATCGATGCCACTGCGCAGCAGTACCCGGTGAAGATGGCTGAGCTGGGTGTCGAAGCGATCACCAAGCTGGCCGAAACCGGCGAGAAGCCAGAGACCTCCGACGGCCTGGACTTCTTCAACACCGGCAGCAAACTGGTTACCGAAGAAAAGGTGAGCGGTGTGGAGAGCATCGACGCTGCGGAAGCATCAGAAATCTGCTGGGGCAAGTAGCCCCGCGGATTGCACCGACCTAAAGATCAGGATTAATCGTGACACAGCAACATACCGTCAGTCCCCCCAACGCTGGGAAAGTTGACCTAGCCGAAGAATTCCTTGACCGCCAAACAACACTGGGTAAGGTACGACAAGCCCTGCACCGCTACCCAGCGTTAAGCCCAGCACTCGTGCTGATTATTTCGGTAATCGTCTTCGGACTACTCAACGAGCGTTTCCTGCGCGTAGAAAACCTGTCGCTAATCACCCAGCAAGTCTCGGTGGTTGGCACGATCGCCATCGCACAGACGTTAATTATCCTCACAGCCGGCATTGACCTGTCGGTAGGTGCTGGCATGATCTTGGCCTCGATGGTCATGGCGCAGACGGCAGTAAATCAGGGAATTCCCGCCCTTCTTGCTCTGCTGATCGGTCTGTTGGCTGGTCTTGCGACAGGGGCAATTAATGGTTTCTTGGTAACCCGCTTCAAGCTGCCACCATTCATCGTCACCCTAGGAACCCTCAACGTCTATCTGGCCCTGACGTTGCTCTACTCGCACGGTGCTACGGTCCGCGGCAGTGATATGCCTGCATTGTTGACCTGGACCGGGACTACCTTCCCGATCGGTTCGGTGCGTATCTCCACCGGCGTGATCGTCATGTTGGCTTTGTACTTAGTAATCGCCTACATCCTTGGCAAGACCGCCTGGGGTCGACACGTCTACGCCGTGGGTGACGATAAGGAAGCAGCCCGTCTGGCCGGTATCCCAGTGAACCGCGTTTTGATGAGCGTGTACCTCGCTGCTGGTGCGGTCTTAGCGATTTGCGCTTGGTTGCAGATCGGCCGCACTAATTCCGCGAGCCCCAACGCGGGTCTAGATTTGAACCTCGACTCAATCACAGCCGTGGTGATCGGTGGAACCAGCCTCTTCGGTGGTCGCGGTTCAGTCTGGGGCACCTTGCTCGGAGCACTGATTGTCGGTGTCTTCCGCAACGGCCTGTCGCTTGCCGGCCTAGACGTGCTCTACCAAACCCTAGCCGTAGGTATCTTGATCATCGTTGCTGTGTCGGTTGACCAGTGGATTCGAAAGGCGAAGTCATGACCATGACTGAATCAGTAACTTCTAAAGTTGATACCCGCGAACCAATCCTTCGGGCCCGCAACCTGGTCAAGACCTTCGGCCGCGTGGTTGGTCTGGACGGTGTAAGCCTCGATCTATATCCTGGCGAAGTACTCGCGGTCATCGGTGATAACGGAGCCGGAAAGTCCACCTTGATCAAATGTTTGACCGGTGCCGAGGTACCGGATTCCGGTGAGCTCTATGTTTCCGGAGAACAGGTCGCATTCAAGCGTCCGCAGGATGCGCGCGCTCACGGGATTGAAACCGTATACCAGAATTTAGCGGTTTCTCCCGCCTTGGATGTGGCATCCAATCTGTTCTTAGGTCGCGAAACCCGCAAGCCCGGGTTGTTGGGCAGCGTATTGCGAATGCTCGATAGCAAGGGGATGCGTAAGCAGGCGCGTGAAGAACTGACGCGCCTGGGCATCTCTACCCTTCAGGATGTCACTGTTCCGGTGGAGAACCTCTCCGGTGGTCAGCGCCAAGCGGTTGCCGTGGCTCGCGCGGCAGCCTTCGGTTCCAAGGTCGTTGTCCTTGATGAGCCTACTGCGGCGCTAGGTGTGCGAGAATCAAATCAAGTGCTCCAACTCGTGCGTGATCTGCGTGAGCGTGGGTTGCCGGTGATCTTGATCAGCCACAATATGCCACACGTTTTTGACGTCGCCGACCGTATTCATATCCAGCGCCTGGGAAAGTGCGCGGCCACAATTACACCTCAGTCACACAGCATGACCGACGCGGTAGCGATCATGACCGGTGCAGCCAGCGCCTAAGGCCGACCGAAGCCCAATAATATTCATGGGCACTGCGCACGGAAAACGCCGTGTGCAGTGCCTACTTCTCGGCCATAGCCTTCCGCCAAAACATCACGACACGTCGCACAGTAGAGAGATCCCTGATGAATACCGCCCACACACACGCTGATTCCCCTAAGATACTGGTCATCGGCGAAGCCCTGATCGATATTGTCGCGACCGATCAGGGAACCATTTCCCATCCCGGCGGATCGCCGGCCAATGTGGCCTTTGGTTTGGGCCGACTCGGCGTTGACACCGAATTACTTACAGCGCTGGGAGATGACGAGTTTGGCTCAAGAATTCAGGACCATCTAGGCGCCGCCAACGTTAAGTTAAGGTCTGGGTGCATAAATCTGGACCGCACAGCCTCAGCTACCGCGCTATTGGCCACCGATGGTTCGGCCCGCTATGAATTTGATATCGTCTGGGACCTAGCACCATACTGGCTGGACCCGATGCCAAGGATTGTGCACGCCGGATCCATCGGTACTTTTCTGGAGCCCGGCGCCGAAGTGGTCGCATCCATTTTATCCCAAGCCAAAGGCCACGCTTTGGTGACCTATGATCCAAATATTCGGCCTGCCCTGCTCGGCGAACATAGAAAGGCACTGGCGACATTTGAACGTACTGCGTCATCGTGCGATGTGGTGAAACTCAGCGACGAAGATTCTCACTGGCTATACCCAGGGCTTGGTCTGGAGGCCGTGGCCAGCACAATTCTTGAGCTCGGCCCAACGCTGGTGGTGCTAACCCGCGGGGCCGACGGTGCGGTGCTAACCACTCGCGCCGAGCAAATAGAAATCCCTGCCGTGCGCAGTGAAGTAGCCGATACTATCGGCGCCGGCGATTCCTTCATGTCTTCACTGCTTTTCGGTCTGCTGGCCCAAGGAACTACTGCGCTATGTGCAACACAGTTGGAACAGCTCGGGCGTGGCGCGGTGGCTGGAGGAGCATTGGCGGTGCGTCATTCTGGAGCAATGCCACCAACTCTGGAAGAGCTGACTGGCTTGTTGGAAGAGCTGGATAAAGCCACCGCGGATAATGTACGAGCCAGTTGATTTCTGAAACCTAAGAAACCTTCAAAGGGTATGAGTGCAGGAGTGTGTGCTGCCTGCCTTTGACCAGCACCAAGATTCAAGAAGTCCAGTACCAGCAAAAGCAGACACCCGCTGTGTCTGGAGCACTCGAAAGCTACGCCGTGATGCAAAATGACATTCTCAGAGGGAGTGGATTCACCGGTGCGTAGGGCATCGGCAAGCCTAAGTAGCCAGCGCACCATTAAGCGGCGCGTTGAGAATTTCGGATTTCAGCACAAAGGCTCCCTTGAGGGCTTACATAGTTCGTAGTTCTAGAGGTTTTCAAGGTTCCTTGGATAGGAAGCCTGAGCACCGTGGGCTTGCACGGTCAGGGCGGCAAACTTGCCGGCGAATTCTGCTGCCTGAGCCAGGTCATCTCCGTTGGCTAATCGGGCTGCCACAGCACCCGTAAAGGCGTCACCGGCACCGGTGGTATCCACCGCGCTGACCTTCACTGCCGATAGCTGTTGAATCTGTGAATCCGGCTCAGCTACGAGGCAACCGTTGGCACCAAGGGTGATGACCAGCGAAGCCAATCCATGATCCATCAGTTTTTGCGCAATCACCGGTTCACTCTCGGTGCTGATGGTTTCACTGCCATCAAGCTGCGCCAAGATCAATGCGGCTTCGTGTTCGTTCACCACAAGTGGATTCGCCTTGAGCAAGTAGTCGCGCTCAAGTTCAATAACTGGCGCCAGGTTCAGCACGATACGATCGGTGGCTGCATTCATGGCGGCCTTGATGCCGGAAGCAGGGATTTCGCCCTGTAAGACCACGATGCCTTCAAGGGCTCCGGCTGACTTCACGGCTTCTTCACTCACGGTGGCGTTGGCTCCGGAGACCACTGCGATGGAGTTCTCGGCTCCGGAGTCGACCTGGATAATCGCCACTCCGGTGGGTTCGGAGCTACGAGCCACCCGGTCGAGCTTCACTCCGGCTTCATCGAGCTGGCCGAGCGCGACCTCGGAGTGCGAATCTTTGCCAACCGCACCGATGAACTCTGTAGCTGCACCAGCTAGTTGCGATGCCAGTGCCTGATTGGCACCCTTGCCGCCGGGCGAAAGCTGATAGGAATCTGCCAGCACAGTCTCTCCCGGCCCTGGTAGACGTGCCATCAACGCGGTAATGTCCACGTTGCTTGAGCCCACGATAGTGACCTGGATGTCCTGCTGCATGTTTAGTCCTTCTACTTCTCTTCGCCCAGCCATCAGAAAGTGCCGGTACCTTGAATTGATACTGCTTACTTGAAGACTACTCATCTACGGTCGTCACGGCGACCTGAACATCGACTTCAGCTTCTTTGCCGTTGATCGATGTGGAGAGGATCAGCGCCGCAGACTTACAGCTGGCTAAGATAGTAAGCGTGTCGGTTAATCAGCTTTCAGATAGTGCGCAAAACTATCTCAAGATCATCTATGGACTGAACGAATGGTCCAGCGACCCAGTCACCGCCAGCGTCATCGCGACCAAAGCGGGAATGAAACTTTCCACAGTCTCAGGGGCTTTGAGCAAATTGCGCCAGCAGGGACTGCTCGATCATGCACCCTACGGTGCCGTCACACTCACCGAATTGGGGCGCGATTACGCGATGACGATGGTGCGCCGTCACCGACTGATTGAAACGTTTTTGGTTCAGATGCTCGGCTACCGTTGGGACCAAGTGCACGATGAAGCTGAAAATTTAGAACATGCGGTTTCAGATTTCATGGTGACACGTATCGATGAACTCCTAGGTCATCCCAATCGAGATCCACACGGAGACCCAATCCCTAACGCGGAAGGGCGCGTCAACATCCCTGATGCTATCAATCTGAGCGACGCCCGAGATGGAAGCAATGTCATCGTTGAACGCATTGCAGACGACGATTCACAACTTCTCCAGTATTTTTCGGATCAGGGAATTCACGTCGGCGTGGAACTCAACGTGACCTCGGCCGAAGATTTTTCCGAGACTACCAACGTGCGTGTTGCAGGGGAAAAGCCAACCTTACGCCTAGGTGCCCGCGCGAGTAGCGCCGTCTGGGTGTCCCTCAAGCCGTAGTGCGCGCTGTCTTAACTCGCCAGAATATCCCCGTTGCGGTGGCTAAAACTTTTGGAACCTAGCAGAGGTTTCGATGACCCCGACGCTTATTTGTCGGATTTTGGATTAGAGTAAGTATCAGCCTCACATACTGGAAAGTTCAACCTTTCAATCTGCGTAACTCACCAGTACTTTTTGGCCATCACTCGCTTCCTTCATCACACGAAAGACTTTGCCTTGCCAAGGAAACTCTTCGCACTGCTCTGCGCAGCAGTTCTAGTACTAACTGGTTGCAGCGTTCCATCCGATACCGATAACTCAACTGTCTCAGCTTCCGATGTACTTGAACCCACGTCGACTTCAAGTGAAGAGCTGCACATTGAGCTTGCTTCAACCAAATCTAACAAGGTAAATCCGGGCCCAAAACTCAATGGGCCCAAAGCACTGAGCATGCTTAAATCCCTTCCGGTCAAAGGTAAGGCCCCAGCCACTGGCTATAACCGAAACAAGAAATTCGGCAACGGTTGGAAAGACTATGACGGCGACAAATGCGACGAGCGTCAAGACACCCTTTCCCGCGATATGTCCAAGGTGAAGTTCAAAGACCGTAAGAAGTGCACCGTTGCTTCTGGCACCTTGCACGACAAGTACACCAGCAAGAAGATCAACTGGAAGGTCAAGTCTGGAAGCGTCGACATCGATCACGTGGTTGCGCTGAAAAATGCTTGGATCTCAGGTGCACAACAACTTTCACAATCTCAACGCCAAGCTTTGGCCAATGATCCTTTGAACCTTATCGCTGCCGATGCTTCCGCCAACCGCAAGAAAGGCGACAAAAACGCTGCCGAGTGGCTACCGAAAAATAAAAGCTTTCGTTGCCAATACGTAGCCACCCAGATCAGCGTCAAGAAGAAGTACGCACTCTCGGTAACTAAGGCCGAAAAGAACGCTATGACCAAGGTTCTTAACACCTGCCGAAACCAAAAGGGTGCAAAGGTTACTGCCATCAAGCCGGCGGGGAATCAGAAGAAGAACACCCAGAAAAAGTCAGCCCCTAAGAAATCCCCATCACTGGTTAAGGGCACCGTTCATCCCGGCTCCTACTGCAAGAATGCCGATAAAGGAAAGCGCGGAAAAGCGAAGTCGGGCAAGGTGTACACCTGTAAGTACGATGCCAATGGAAAACTCCGCTGGCGCGTCTAAAGTCTCAAGCTGCTCGGTGCGCTGAGGCTAGAGATTTCCTCCGATCTCTAGCCGCAACTCTCGTAGCGATTAACCCCTGACGAGGGCTAAAGAGATAGACAACGGTAAAGATCAGCCCCTGAGCAAGAACGACCATGCCACCCGTGGATGCATCAAGGAAGTAACTGACGTAAACCCCGAGAATCCCAGCACACGCAGCCACCACCGGCGCGATGATGAGCATCTTGGAAAATTTGTCGGTCAATAAGAATGCTGTGGCACCTGGGATGATCAGCATCGCCACCACGAGAATAACTCCGACCGCCTGCAACGCTACGACTGAGGTCATGGCGAGCAACCCCAATAGCGCAGCTCCGATCAGTCGCGGGTTCATCCCTAGTGCATGGGCATGGGTCTGGTCAAAGGCGTAGAGCGTGAAGTCTTTGCGTTTGAGGATCAGAATTGAGAAGGTTACCGCCCCAAGAATCAGCACTTGCCACAAGTCTGTTGAGGAGACTCCCAAAAGGTTGCCAAAGATGATGTGGTTCAAGTCGATATGGCTGGGAGTTACCGAGATGAGTACCAGACCAAAGGAAAACAGCGTGGTGAAAACGATACCGATGGCGGCGTCTTCTTTCAGACGGGTGGTATCTCGCACTCCCCCGATCAGCGCCACTGCCAGGAACCCAAAGATGAGTGCGCCGAGCGCAAAAGGCGCCCCCACGATATAGGCCAAGACCACCCCGGGAAGCACTGCGTGCGAGACGGCATCGCCCATCAAAGACCAGCCGATCAGTACCAGCCAGCATGAAAGTAGCGCGCACAACACTGAAGCGATGATGGTTACCGACAGTGCGCGGATCATGAACGTGTAGCTCAGCGGTTCGGCAAGCAATTCGATGAGGTTCATGAGGCGTCTCGTTTCATTGGGTCTAGTCCAAAGGCTAAGGCTAGGTTTTCTGCTCTGAGGACTTCTTCCGGGGGTCCATGCTTGAGTACTTTTCGCATCAACAGAACAGCTTCATCAGCCAAGTCTGGCAATGCTTGGAGGTCATGCGTCGAAATCAGCACACTGGCCCCTTCATCAGCGATTTCGCGCAGGAGTTTAGTGATGGTTGCTTCGCTACGTTTGTCCACCCCGGCAAACGGTTCATCAAGGAGCATGATGCTAGCCCCTTGGGCGATGCATCGAGCGACAAAGGCACGCTTCTTTTGTCCCCCGGAAAGTTGCCCAATCTGCCGGTCAGCATAGTCCGTGAGTTCTACTCGTTCGAGTGCTTCATTCACGGCTGCGTGATCTTTTTTCTTGGCACGACGAGTCCAGCCCATCTGTCCATACCGGCCGGTCATCACGACGTCGCGCACGGCAATGGGGAAGTTCCAATCCACTGCCTCACTTTGTGGCACATAGGCAAGCTTGCCGTTTTTTCGCGCCTGCAATGGATCGGTTCCAGAAATTTTTACGGTTCCGGTATCTGGCTTGATCTGCCCCATGATGGTCTTGAAGAGGGTGGATTTTCCTGATCCGTTCATGCCCACAAGCCCGCAAACCGTGCCGTGTCCCATCTGCAAGGACGCATGATCTAGGGCGAGCACTTGACCGTAATGCACGGTGGCGTCAGTGACGCTGATAGCCAGTTCAGGGTTTCTCTGCGTGTTCATGATGTTTGACCCTTCAATGCGCTGGCGATGATTTGCGTGTCATGCGTGATCAAGTCCAGATAACTTGGCACTGGGCCGCCTGGCTCAGAAAGCGAATCAACGTACAAGGTTCCGCCAAAGTGCGCGTCGGTGGACTCAACGACCCGCTGCATGGCGGCATCGGAAACTGTGGACTCACAGAACACCGCAGGAACGTGGTTATCTCGAAGGTAATCAATGGCCGAGGCAACTTTTCGCGGCGTTGCCTGCGACTCAGCGTTGACCGCCCAAAGGTATTTTTCTTTCAGTCCGGCATCGCGCGCCAGGTAGCTGAAGGCTCCTTCGCAAGTCACTAGCACGCGTTGTTGTTCTGGAATTTCTTCCAGCGCCGTCATCAGGTCGTCTTGAACTTTCTGGAGTTCTGTTTGGTAGGCCTTGGCATTCGCTTGATAGTCCGAAGCATTATCAGGGTCAAGTTCGCTGAACGCATTGGCGATAGTGCCAACGTAGCGTTGCACATTGACCGGGCTCATCCAAGCGTGAGGGTTAGGCTTCCCCGCTCCTTCACCTTGAACGATACCGATGGGTTCAATACCGTCACTCACGGTGATATGTGGCGCTGAATTCTCCTGAACGAACTGGGAAAACCACGCTTCGAGATTCAACCCATTATCTAGGATCAAATCTGCGTGTGATGCTCTGCGTAGATCATCTGGGGTTGGCTCATAGCCATGAATTTCTGCGCCAAGCTTGGTGATCGACTCTACCCGCAGATGACCACCCGCGACGTTTTGGGCAATGTCTTGAAGCACCGTGAACGTCGTCAGCACGACAGGTCGTGAATCCGCTAACCCGGCGCGCTCAGCATCGGTTTCATCACCCGAAGCACATCCACTCATGCCGACAATGAGCGGCAGGAACAGAAGTGCTAGCCAGTGAACTGGTCGTCGTCGACCCGTCGCCTTTTCCACTTATCCCCTCGAATCCTATGGTTTACTTCGGTTGCCCGCTTCATTGCATGGCACCATGAGCGAATTACTTCGCTCACTCATAGGATAATGTTTGAGGGGTCAAACAATCAATCTGTGTCGCTCCTACCCCACTGCGATTTCGTAAATAAGTCGAGCCGCACTGCGTGCCGTACGTGAGTCAATGTCATAGCGCGGGTTCAGTTCAACGACATCAGCAACGACAACCTTTCCGCTAGCGACCACTTGGCGACATACCGAGAGGATCCGCTCAAAAGGGACACCAAAACCTGCTGGAGCACTAACACCAGGCGCCACGCTAGCCGGCAATACATCCAAATCAATCGTTAGGTAGAGAACATCAATACGCTCAAGGAAGGCATCGACAAACTCTATTATTTGGGCAGGCTCGCAATCCTCGTCGAGAAGATAAGGAACACCAAGCTCCTCAGCCTTGTTAAAAAGTGCCACGGTGTTTCCCGGTCGCGAGATGCCCAGCACCGCATAGTGGAAATCCCGGCCCTGCTGAACCGTCTGATTATACAAATCTAAAAATGGCGTGCCGCTGGTTCGCTGACTTTCATCACGCAAATCAAAGTGCGCGTCGAGGTTCAATATTCCGATTCTCGTTGACCGGTCATCTGCCAAATGTTGCAACAACCCCAGGCCCGTGCCGTAGGCGGTTTCATGTCCGCCACCAAGCACAATGGGAAATGCACCAGAGTTCAGCGTTTGTGTTACCGCACCAGCCAGTCGTTCCTGACCAGATTCCAGCTCGTCACCTTCAACAACAACGTCTCCTAAATCCACGAGCTCACGCTGATTATGGATGGCCATGGGACTCAGCGCCGCACGCAAAGCTGCCGGCGCATCCGAAGCGCCAACTCGTCCCTGGTTCCGTTTAACGCCCGCGTCGGAACAAAAACCTAGCAGCGCCACCGAATCCTGAATATCCCCAGATTGTTGGGCAGTAACGAGCTGATGCCAGCGCAAGTGCTGGGCCCCAGAACCGTCCACCCTGCCCGAATACCGTGGTGCTTCACGATCGGTTTGAATCATTGCTGTCTTATCGTTTTCGTTCATAAGTCCAGCACAGCAGAACACCGTTCTTTGTTCTAGCAAAATTATTCAGGTGCTGTCCGGAATTCCGGACAGCACCTGAATAATGACAAACTAGCTTTCCTGGATGTAGACAAAAGCTGTCGTAGATCCTGGTTCAATTTCTGTACGCCCCGCGTCTTGGATCACCGGGCCGCTGGCCTTGTGCGACAGCGCGTCAAACTCTTGGCGTGAAAGGTGACGGATTCCCACTGGCGCCTGAACCTTGAGCCATTCTTCGATGCCTTGCCCATCAGAATCCGTGAGCCAAGCGAAAAGAGCATGTGCGCATTGCGCCGCAGCTTTTCCGGTGGACATCTCCAATGAATCATTTACAGCAATGCTCACCTTAGCGTTTAAGATTTCATCGCTCTTGGGAAGCTCAGTTCCAGATACCTGTAATTTGGCGATGAGCTTGGGAAGGTTGGCTGCCGGAAGCGGTGGCAGACCGACCGCCTGAGCTTTACCCACTTCACTGACCATTTGCTCCGGGAACATTTCTAAGACTTTGGCGAACATCTTCGGATTTGCACGGCGCACCGACTTGGCAAAGGCTTGGGATGCCCAGCGCTGCCAATCCGGGTTGTGCGGATCTTGCAGATAGGCGATGACTGCTGCCCGAGAAACCGCCGAGAGCCCTTCATCTTCAGTCGATGGATCCTCTTTATCGATACGTAAAATGATGGGCTGGACCAGTTCTTCGGGATCGCGTTCGCGCAGTTCATCCATGAGTACATTCTAGGTTGAAGCGTTCGGCGTACACCCCAGGCGCTGCAAGCATCCCAGCCTCAAAGGCTATCTGTGTCGCACTTTGCGAACAATCACGATGATGAAGCTGGTGAGCATAGCGGTAGCAAGAGAGACAATCAGCGGGGTTTGCCAATCAACTTCTCCAAGCGACGAAGCAAATTCTCTGCCGAATTCACTCAATGCTTGACCGCTCGTCTTTTCTGACTGAATCGCTCTGGCAGAACTCTCAATTACGGCCGGCATCACCCATTGAATCGCCAAGGCAAATACCCAAAAGATCAGGTTTACCGCGCGAAGAAATCCGACAAATCCAAGGATCAGGCCCAGGACCACAGGCCCTGCGTACCAAAGATAAATATAGTAAGACTGGGCCCCGGCGATCAGCGATGCGACAATTTGTAGCCAATAGCTAACGCTGACAGTGAGCGTTGCATAAAACAAGGTTGCGACAGGCAGTGGCAACTTTGAACTAAGAAAATACCATGCCTGGCCAATGACCAACAGGCCGCCAAATACCCACAACTGCCTCGTCGTCGTCGGCGAGAGATTCCCGCTGAAAGCATCTGGGTCAGTGGCCAAAATTCCCTGTGCGCCCAGAGCCAACATTCCAAGGAATAAGCCGACCGCACTCACTACAGCGAAGCCAGTTCTTCCCCGCCCGATTCGGCGAACTAGCCAGCTGCCCAGCAATGAAGTTAGGGCGAAGACAACGATCAATCCAAGAGCGTCGTTACTGGCAAGAGGCAAGATCAAATGATCTTCTTCACCGATCCACAACCATGGCATCACAACGATGGCCGCGATCAAGACGCCACCAGCAATTTGCATCCACCAGTTTTGCCAGACGCGTCGCATTGAACCCATT
This sequence comes from Glutamicibacter sp. B1, assembly GCF_039602135.1. Lineage (NCBI taxonomy): Bacteria > Bacillati > Actinomycetota > Actinomycetes > Micrococcales > Micrococcaceae > Glutamicibacter > Glutamicibacter ectropisis. The sequence continues at coordinate 2,924,458 of NZ_CP125942.1, forward strand.
TCGCCCTTTCTAGTTCTTACGCGTTCATTGTTCCAGAGCGAGCCGAACCTGACGCGAACGGCATGGGGTATGTCAACAAAATTGGCACCGACAGTAGATCAAAGGGCATTGTCGCTGGCGTTCGCACAATTGGGAGAAGGTGATCGAGTAGCGTGTCGAGAAAAGCAATGGCTCGTGAGCATTTAACCTCATCGGGTTGCTCACGAGCCACTAAGTTATGCTTTCACCGGTCTCTGGCGTGGGTGGCCAAAGCTTGTTCAACGAGGCAGATGCAGGTGGTCGGCGATCGCTATAGGTGGTAGCTGGTCCAGCGGTAGCCTTTCCAACTTCATCTAAATTCATTGAACAACACACAATTCATCTTGCGCAACAGACTCCTTTACTAGTAGTCAATATGATCAATGAGCGACAGAATCTTTTCTTTCAACTCATCATTTTGCCACGAGAGCTGAATCACACTTTGATTCACAGGAGTTCTAGTTGGGCTCTTGACTTTGACGCAACGTCAACCTGTAGCTTGAGAACTATGAACCACTCAATGCAGCATCCAGAACAGACGGAATACTCGATTTCCTACGTTTCTCGGGTTGCTGGAATTAGCAGTCGCACCTTGCGACATTATGATCACATCGGCTTATTGGTGCCGGATCACGTTGCCCAAAATGGGTACCGCTTTTACACGCAAAATCAATTGATCCGATTACAGCGAATACTGCTTCTGAGAGACATGGGTCTGAAGCTGGAACACATCGCCGAAATCCTAGAAGCGCAACGCGATGAACGTGAGGCTCTGGCCAATCATATTCAGCAACTACAAGTGCAGCGTCGCACCATTGACCGGCAGATTCGGGCGCTGGAACACACGATTTCAGCATTAGAGAATGGAGAGAACATGAAACCCGAGACGAGTTTTGACGGATTTAACGATCAGTACAAGGAAGAAGTCGTTGAGCGTTGGGGGTCTGAAGCCTACAACTCTTCGAACCAGTGGTGGCGAAGCAAGAACGCAGAAGAGCAATCCGACTTCTTTGCGCAGGTAAAGGAATTGAACCAAGCATGGGTAGACGCCGGGGCCAACAAGATTGATCCTGAAAGTGAGATAGCGCTAAATCTGGCGGGACGACATGTTCGCTGGTTGCGCTCAGTACCCGGGACTCCTTTGGATTCCCCTGATCCGGAACAACGTCGCACCTACGTTATTTCTTTGGCAGAGATGTACGTCGCCGATGACCGGTTCGCCAAAAATTATGGCGGTCACGCGCAGTTCGTGTGTGATGCTTTGAAAGCGTATGTCATCAAGGCAACAGAGATCTAGGATTGCGAGTCGTTGGCGATCTCTTCGCGTGTTTGGGCATAGCGTTGCTGGATGTAGTTTTCCAGTTCAACGCGCTCAACACGCCACATCCCACGTCCACCGATTTGGATGGCCGGCAGTTCTCCGCTTTTAACCAGGGCGCGAACTTGCGGAAGCTTTACATTTAGCTCCTCAGCCACATCTTCCAACCGCAAAAACCTCATATGAACAGGGTACTGTGATTGGCTGTCGAATGAGCGTCAGCGCACGGTTATGTGCATAAAAGGACGATTAAGCGCTACAACATCCATTCGGACTATCGATTCAGCTCGTCCTGCAACAATATCGGTCAGTCCGTGCAACACATTTGGGGTCAACTGGTCATATTGACTAAAATGTGTAGAAGGTACTTACGCTCGCGCACCACAACCTGTCACAGGAGACAAGCACATGAATTCGGATACGTATCAGCTCGATGAAACGGACCGACGTATCCTTTTGGCCCTCGACGCTGACCCACGTGTGCCCATTATGATGCTCGCGCAGCAGCTCGGCCTTGCTCGTGGCACAGTGCAAACTCGTTTGGAGCGATTGGCTCATTCAGGGGCTCTGCGCCCAAACACGGCTCGTATTTTGCCAGCTTCCATGGGTCGCGGCGTCAGCGCATTCGTCAGTGCCGAGCTGAATCAGGCTGCACTGAACGAAGCTATTGCTGCACTGCGCCAGATTCCAGAAGTCCTCGAATGCGTAGCGCCAGCAGGAGACACCGATCTTTTGATTCGAGTCTCCGCCACTGACCCCGATGACCTGTACCGTGTCAGTGAAGAAATTCGACTCTGCCCTGGCATTACTCGCACGTCCACGTCGATGATTTTGCGTGACGTGATTCCATACCGAACCACTGAACTCCTGAAAAAGCTGAGCAAAGACAAGCACTAATTTCTTAGTGGTAATTAGCTGCTAACTTCTTCGAGCTTGACCTCGGACAGGTGTCTGCGGGCGCGGTAGACCATAGCCATCGATGCTAGGCAGAGTACTGCCAAAATCCCTATGAACAGTGCTGGGTGGGCGATCAATCGCCACAAAGCAAAGAGCGTAGGGAACGTGAAACCGATGAAGCAGACCATATAAAAACGCCCGGTCAATTTGCCCACGTCTGCTGAGCCTGCCAGATCGAGGACCTGACTCAGCCCGGCGACCAGCAGGATTCCATTGGCGGAACCGGCAACAATAAATGCCAATACTCCCAGTATCTCGGAACCGGTCAACGAGACGGCCACCATCAGTAGCAATGCCACAAGTGCGGTGCTCAACCCGGCCATTAACAACGAGACTTTTCGGACATCATTGAACCGTCGCACAAAGGGTTGGATGATGGTTCCCATGCCCATGGTCACCGCGACGGCCACCGTGGAGTAGAACAAGTTTGATCCGCCAGCACCATCGCTGAGGGCCGGAACAACCGCAAAACCTGTAGCTGCCATGCCAAAGACCCATGGCGCAGAAGGCAAAACCACCCAATAGAACCGGCGCCGATTTTCCAACGTGGTCTCGCCACCAAGTATCTTGCCACCTGGCACGTGAATCTTTGGTTCTTCACTGGCCACAGCCAGAAAGACCAGCCAAGCGATCGCAGTGACTGCATGTACTGCGTACGCTATTTCCGGATGTGCGCTGATGCCAACGATGATGCCCGAAACGATCGGACCCACCGCAAATCCAAGAGAAGTGCACAGGGCGGCTCGCGTGGCGCCAGCTGGCCCGGGGCTGAGCAACTTCACCCAGCTGGTAATGGCCACCATGGCCAAGCCCATACCAAAGCCAGTGAAAATACGACCTGCATAAAGCCCGGCGACATTCAGCGTTCCGGCCGCCATCACCAACGAACCAAGAATTGAGCTCGCCAGGGCAATCAGCGAAAAAGGTTTGCGTCCGAATCGATCAGCTAACGGGCCACCAAATGCCAGCGCGGGGATCATGCCGGCCAGATAACTACCCATGACCAGCATGGCTTCAAATTCGCTGAGGCCGCGAAATTGCTGGTACCAGTTAATAAGGGAGACGTATTGGTTGGCGCACCATCCGGTGAGCACCAGACAGACGCCCGGCAACCACCACGGTGTGGTGCCGGTCTTCAAGAGTCCTCGTGAAATTGTTACTGCTCCATCTCGTGGAACAGACCACGTACTCGTTCTGCGATTTCATCTCTGATGATGTTCATGCGTTCAGCTCCGGTGATCCCGTCTTCGCTCGGCTCATAGGTAACCCATCGCTCGGCTTTGACGGATGGATCCAATTGCGGATGAGCATCGGTGCCAAGAATGATGACCCGGTCGACTTGTTCAACCACCTTCGGGTCGATGCCCTTGGGCGTGCCTTGGGACATATCCGCACCGCTTTGTGCCAAAGAAGCTACCGATTCTTGGTTAATCCCCGAACCGGGATTGGTGCCTGCCGAATAGCTGGTGATTTTTCCACCAGAGACGTAGTCCATCAATGCGGCAGCCATCTGCGATTTGCCAGCATTGCGTGAGCAAATAAAAAGTACCGAGTTAGCCATGAACCTATTGAACCACCTGTGACGTACTCACAGGTGGTTCGCTACCGATGATTCATCGGAAGATTACAGGGGTTATTTACTTGAGTAATTTATGGGTCTTGATGGTCTCGGCTCTGAAGAACGCAGGTTGGGTGATCCGCATACAAATCATGAGCACAACGCCCAGTAAGAGCACACCAACACCCAGGATGAAGACCATACCTACTCCCCCAATATTTGACCCTGACCCATAATCCGGGTTCATGGATTCGAAGGCCGTGGCGAAGAACATCACGAGCAAGACCACGCCGCCAATTAGTGGGGCCAAGAACTTAAAAATGATGTTTCGTGGGCTGGCAAAGAGTTCACCGCGGAAATACCACACACAGGCTAGGGCAGTCAGGCCGTAGTAGAAACAAATCATCAGGCCAAGCGCGGTGATCGTATCCCACAGGGCATTTTCTGAGACTAGTCGGGTGATGACGTAAAAACCTGCGGCCGCAGCTGCCGCTCCGAAGGTTGCGACCGATGGGGACATAAAACGTGGTGAGATCTTTGCGAAGCTCTTAGGCAGTGCCTTGTAGTACCCCATCGCCAGCAGTGTTCGTGCCGGTGAAACCATGGTGGACTGCAGGGAAGCTGCCGACGAGGAGAGGATTGCCAAGGACATCAGCAAGGCCAGTGGCCCCATGACCGGGCCGGAGAGCACGGCAAAGATGGATTCTTGATTCGCTGGATTACCTGCACCCAAACCGGTAGTTCCGACACCTGCCCAGTAGAGCACTCCTAATGACACTGCGACATACAGTGCCATGATCAGCAGTACGGTCCACGTTGCTCCACGGCCTGGCACCTTTTTGGGGTCGGTAGTTTCCTCATTCATGGTCAGGGTAACGTCCCATCCCCAGAAGACAAAGATCGACAAAGAAATGCCTGCAGCAAAGGCAGAGAAACTTTCAACGCCAGCAGGGTTGAACATCTCTAAGGTGATGGGAGTTTTATCGAAGGGCTGGTCCGAGGTGAAAGCCATGATCGCGAAGAGCAACAGTACGCCGATCTGAAATCCAACCAACCCATATTGGAAGGCCTTGGTGGCGTTGAGGCCACGGTAGGAAATGTAAGATGCAGCGGCAATGAAGACCAAGGTGGTGGGGATATTGACCCACAAGTTATTGGTCAGATCCGCGATCTCCGGGTGGCTGGTTAGCTGGGCCAGCAGGATGTAAAAGAAGTCCACGGCGACCGCAGCGAGGTTGGAAAGCACGATCACCGTAGCGGCGATCAATCCCCAACCTCCCATCCAACCGATCATCGGGCCAAAGGCACGGGTAGCCCAGGTGAAGGACGTCCCCGAATCGGGCATCGCGTTATTCAGCTCGCGGTAGCCTAAGGCCACCAGCAGCATGGGCAGGAATCCGGCCAGCAGGATGGCTGGCAAGCTGGTACCAACTTCGGCCACCGTTGCGCCGAGTCCCGCGGTGAGCGTATAGGCCGGAGCAATACTAGAAATTCCGATGACTACGAGGCCGAGCACCCCGACGGTGCCCTTGGAAAGGCCTTTATCGTGCAATCCGCTTTCGGCGGCAGCAGGTTGGATATCCTGCTTCTGATCTTGCGACATGCTGGTTTACCTTTTGCTTTAGTGAGGCGAGAGTGCGTCGGTCAGAAGTACCGCGCCACCTTTCGATCAGTGCTTTGAAGATTGTTGCCCGTTATGAGTGCGTACTCGTAGCGGCTAACTATTTGATCCGGGGTTGGGGATGACTCCCATAGGGACGGACAGATTGCCTAGGATGCGCTGGGCTTTAGGCCCAATGAAGAGTTTGCGGTCGGTGGCCAACCTTGCCGAGCCGAGCAATGCTAGGTCGCCGGGTTGCCAGGACAGCTGTGCGGTGGCTTCATCCAAATTGCGTCCGACGACCACTTCGATGCTGACATCCAGGTTCATGGATCCGGTGAGTTCAGCGAGGTAGGCGCGAGTGCTCTGAACATGCGCCTCAAGATCGCGTTCTGGATCTTGAACATCAAAAGGCAAAACTAGAGTGGCAATGCGTAGTGGCAGGGCTCTGTCTGTAGCGATTCGGGCTGCCTGTTCGATGACGTCTTTGGCTCCGGGGCAGTCTCCCACAAAGGCGGTGAGCCTGGTGAGTTTCCCGTGAGCATTCCTCAAGGTTTTTAGGGCCGGCGGCGAGGACATGAATACTGCCACCGGCGAGGAATGCAGTAGTGCGTTGGCAATAGCGCCAGGCAGGAAGAATCCGGCCCGGTGTCGTTTGCGACCGCCTAGAACGATGCCGTCGGCTTGGTGTTCTTGGGCCAGCTCGATGAGCCCTTCGGCCACCGATGACACTGATCGGGCGACAACACTCGCGCTGATTCCTGCGGGCACCATCGCTAGGGCTTGTTCGGCCCACTGGTCTACCTGGGCGGAGAGGATACTGGAGTATCCGTGGTCTCCACCCGGGTAGACAGCATTGAAGGGTGCGGTCGCGGGCAACACGATGGCGATTTCTAAGGCCGCTTCGGGTGTACCGGAAACTAACGCGCTAGCCAGTTCGATAGCCTCGGCACCACGGTCATCGGCCGTATAGCCTACGAGCAATTTCATGATCTAGGCGCTGACCTTCTGATCGATCTCGGTCAGGGTCTGCACACCGTCGTAGCTTTCGTCATAGCTGGTGCCATCCAGTGTGGCGATGATGCGTGCTGCGGTGCGTCGCCCCATGCGTACAGCGCCATCCACGTGCTGGAAACCTTCGCCGGCCAGATCAGAGGAGGAGAAGTAGATCGGTCCGACATTGTCGTTTTGTGCCGGTCCGAAGCGGTACAGGCCGCCAAGGTCGTAGCTGGTGGCGTAGGCGCCACGGGTCCACTCTTCGGCTGCGAAGTCTGAGAGGTAGAAGACCTTCGGATCCAGGGCTTTTTCTCCCAAGTAGGCGGCGAGTCCCTTGAGCACCGCAGCGCGACGAGCCTCTTCATCTAATTCCCACATGGCATCGGCCTTGGCATCGGAGATGAAGCCCACCAGCGTGCCGGTGCTTTCGCCGGTGTAGGTGTTGTCGTAGATTTCCTGTACCAGTGCGTCGGGTCCGAAACAGGTTCCGGACAGTCCTTGTTCACGCCAGAATGGGGTGTCATAAACAGCGTGCACCTTGATGACCAGGCCCATGGACTGGTGCTGGTGGGTGACGTGCTGCTTGCGTGGCAAGGCAGGAACGTAAGTGATGCGGGAGTACAGGTTTGGTGGAATCGCCAGGATGACTTTCTTAGCCGAAACGGTCACCGACTGGCCGTGAGCCACCACGCCACCGTCAAACCATTCCAACTTGAGTACTGGGTTGTTCAGGAAGACGATCCCTTCGCCCAGGCGTTCTGCAACGGTCTTGGAAACGCCCTGCATGGTGCCAACGATTCGGCGGTCAAGAATGAAGTCTTCGTCAACGAGGTTGCCGAAGGATCCTGCAGAGGAAGCCATCAGTACAGCTTGGAGCGCCGAGAAAGTATGAGCTGGTTTGGTCAGCATTCCGCCAGCGATAAACAGCCCTACGTTGTTGCAAGCTAGCTCATCGTTAGAGTGCTGACGCAAAAAGTGATGGAAAGAAATCTTATCGAGCTCTTCGGCCTGTGGGTGTTCCCATGGCTTGTCGGGGTTCATCTGTGCTGCCAGTTCATTCATGAGGCTGATCAGCTTGTTCATTTCGGCGACGGTACTTTCAGCAACAGGGAAGTCTTCGCCTTCATAAACAATGGCTTCGCCCTGCTCGTTGAGGTAAACGCTCTTACCAGCCTTGTAGCGTTCGAAGGTTTCGATGCCGAGTTCGTTGATCAGAGAGTAGAGGCCTGTCTGGTCCGGGCTGATCCACTGTCCACCGATTTCGATGGTGGCCCCGTCCATGGTTTCGGTCCAGGTACGTCCGCCGACGCGGTCACGCGCTTCGAGTACGGCTACGGTTTTGCCTGCTTTGCTCAGCTCGTAGGCCGCGGTCAGACCGGATGGTCCGGCGCCGATGACTACTACGTCGCGTTCCAGATGTTCCATGAACTACTCCCTCAAACAATAAAATGAATTCGGTTCATTTACTTGTCATATAGCATAGGGGAAGAACATCGACTTGTGAAGCAACCCACGTCAGGAAGTTAAACGCATGGCCGAATCGGGCACCAGGCGCGCTGGTAGACCACGTAAAGCGGTACTCACACGAGAACGCATCACCGCAAACGCACTAGAACTGGTTTCCGACGACGGGTATGAGTCTTTCACCATGCAACGTCTCGCCAAGTCACTAGGGGTTTCCCCGTCCGCCTTGTATAACCATGTGGATTCGAAGCATGATCTCATGCAGTGGATTCAGGAATTGGTGATGACCGACATTGACGTCACGATTTTTGATACAACGCCACTCAAAGACGCACTGATGCAATGGGCGACTGACTACCGCAACATCTTCGCGCGACACATCCCGTTAATCCCTATCATCGCGGTGCTTCCCGTGTCCGATTCCCCTCGCACCTTAGGCATGTACGAACGAGTAGCGCAGGCCCTGGAAGACTACGGTCTGGCAGAAAACGAGATCATACCGACGATCGTCGCATTGGAATCATTTATTTTCGGCTCCGCAATGGACACCGCTGCACCGCACGATATTTTTGATACAACCAATCATCAAGATCTGACTCCACACTTCACCCAAGCAGTGGCGGCGCAACGCAATACTCAGATCAATACCAGCGACGATTCCTTCCAGCGTGGACTGTCGGCAATGATTACCGGACTCTTAGCCACGGGGAGGGCATCATGAATGATGATGAGCGCAAGCCAGCTCGTTTTGCCCTAAATTCCAAACAATGGACGGCCATCATTCTGGTGATTGTCGCTCTGGTTTTCATCCTGCAAAACCTTACCTATGTGCGCGTGGAGTTCTTCTTCATCCACACCGCAGCGCCGCTGTGGTTAGTTTTATTGGTGACGCTGGCAGCAGGTTACGCCATTGGTTGGTTCTCTAAACGACGAGGTTAATCATCGAGAATGGCCCATTCTCCGACTTCTTCATTCTGTGAGTCGAAGACATCTTCTTGGGCACCGGGCTCCAACGGATACATGGCTACGCGTTGGGACCAGTCACTCAAGATCCGTTGGAGCTCCTCCATCGGCTTGAGCTGCATATTCTCGGTATCAAAATTGACTTCCAAAACAAAACGCATGACCTGCTCCTTGTTCTTCCGGTTGCCGCCATCCTATGCCGAGCAGAGATGAAAAACGAGTACTTATGATCATGCGCCGTGGTGCAGATTTGCTGATTGAGGATAGAAAAATAGCGAGCACCCAAATTGCTTTGGATTCTCGCTACTAGATTGAGTCGTAGAAGACTACTGGACGCCGCCACCCATGTAGGCCAGTGACTGAATAGCTTCATTTCCGCCAACTTTGTAGAGCGCCAAAAGTAGCCCGCCGAAGACGGTGCCCATCACGGCGCTAAAGCCCAAGGAAATCTTGACCAGCGAGCGCACTTCTCCGCGGCTCACTTCAGCCTCATCGTTCAGGTACTTTGCTGCACCCTTACTGATGCTCGCAGCAGGGGTCAAGGCAGGCGCGGCAACAGTCGACACGTTGGACGCGGAATCGGTCTGACCGTCACGAAGGAAAGCAATGGTTGCACGGTTCTTACGATCCTGGCGAAGCTTAACGATATTCGCTCCATGGCGGACCAAGAGAATATCTTCACCTAGTGGGATCGTTGCCATTACTGTTGCTCCTCGCTAATTTCCATCACGTCTTTCCAGCCATATCAATCATTTCTGAAACGGTTTATCTTCGGAACCCTTTTGTCGACAACCGCACATAGGCTTGTGACGCAATCCGCATGATTCCGGGGCCAAATGGAGCATTTGGGTGACAGGGAGCATAGGCCAGATAGAAGATAGCACCAGGATGTTGCACTTTCAGCAATGAAATACCCCGAGGAATCATTTCCCCGGGGTCATTCCAAAAACTTTAATCTGTTTATGCCGTCTTCAAATCGTTGTTTTTGTTCTTTTGCTGGCGCTTGGCCTCGCGGATCTGAATACTCAGATCATGGTTAGACAGGTCTTCAGGTGAAGCAACACCGTACTTGTGCGCCTTGGTCACCAAGGCTTGGCGAATTTCAGCCTGGTGTTCGTTCTTGTAACGGATCACCATCATGACGCTCACGATTGATAAAACAATCAGAGTCACCACTGCAGTAAGAATCGTAGTTTCCAGAGTCATCGTCTTCTCTACCTCCCCATTTTTCATTCACTGCTGCATTTGGCTCGATCGTTTGGTCGAAGAATCTTCTTCGACGGCCGAAGAACCGCAGTATCGTTCAGAGAAGAACATCAAGTTTAGCATATTTCTTCGAAGAGCGCCCAGAGGCGTCGCTGGCAGCTACTAGAAAATTCTGGCCAGCAAGGGGTTACGTATGGAGCTAGAACTCTCCGGAGCCCTGCCCATGTTCAAAGACAAGTGAAGTTTGTGTGGTTGCTACTGCAGGATTCGCCGAAAGATTATCAAGGACAAACTGCCTGACATCTGCCGAGTTGCGCACGGCCACATGCAAGACAAAATCATCAGCACCGCCGAGGAAAAACAGTTGACGCACTCCAGGCTTCGTTTTCATCTCATTAGCAAAATTGGCCATAAGGTGACGTGCACCTGGACGAATTTTCACGAAGATCAACGCTTCAAGCTCGCGCCCTAAAACCTGCGGGTCCACTTCAATGGTGAACCTGGATATTACTCCGGAATCACGTAGAGCATTCAGCCGTGCAAGACATGTCGAAGCCGCAATTCCGAGTTCTTCAGCTAGGGAATTGTTGGTCCTCCGAGAGTTCTTGCTGAGCAGTGCCAGAAGTTTGCGGTCAATCTCATCGAGTTGCACGGTGCGGTTCTCGCGCTTCGATAGATTCAACGACATAACGTCGCACCTGCTCTCTAGATTCAAGGGTCGGTGACATCATCATACGACCGCTTAGTTGTTGATTTGGGAAGATTCCGGATTCGGATTCTCGGTCGTGGACCGCTTGCGGGATCGCATTCGAAGCACGACGAAAACCACAAGACCAATCAGGATCAGGCCACCGACAAGCCATGGCCAATCCAGAGCCAGCCACGCATAAAAGACCGCCATTCCTACCGTTGTGTAGATCGCAGACCACAGTAACGCACCGAAGGCCACTGCCGGCAAGTAGCGTCGTAACGGCATCCGGCTCACCCCAGCGGAGGCGTTAACCGCGCTCTGAATCCCAAGGGTGAGGAAACTGAGCGGTACGGCGAACACTCCCCACCGCCCAATAAATCTTTGAGCCTTGCGGTACACCGGGCCATGTAGATGCTTTTGGAAGCGAGTATGCTCCACCCCCTTGGCGATCCCTCGACCTACCCAATAGGTTGCGTTGCCCCTGATAAAAGCGCCGAAAAAGAAGAAGATAAACGTCACACCAAATGGCGCGTCGTTGATCAGCCAGGAAATTGTTTCAGCCATGGTTACGGAACACTCTTGATTTTGCGCACGAGCAACGCACCCAGCAGGCTCACCACAACCGAGCTCAGGAACAGTGTCGGATACCCGCCCAGCCACGTCACCGTCAGCCAGGCAACCAGCGGGGCAACCACCTGTGGCAGTGAATTAGCAATATTGATCATGCCCAGATCCTTACCGCGCGAATCCGCGGTAGGAAGTACTTGGGTGAGCAAAGCAAAGTCGACCGCGAGATAGGCGCCGAATCCGATCCCCAACAGAACGGCGGCGATAATAGCCATGGTGAAGGTGGAGGATACCGCCAATACGCCTGCGGCTGCAGCGACGATCACTGATGAAATGATGACGTACTTTTTACGTTGTCCATCGCGGTCCGAGAGCTTGCCGGAAATCACCGAGGAGAAGATCACGCAGAAGGCATAGATGGCTGTCAGTACTAATACGCCCTGTGCAGGGTTGGGATGGCCGATGGCGTCTTGCAGGAAGAACAGCAAATACACCAGGCAGAGTTGGCTTCCTAAGTACAACAGGAATCGCGTCAACCAGGCCCAGCCGAAATCTTTGTGCTTCAGTGGGTTGATCCAGAAGCTACGCAAAAACTGTGCGGTGCTCAGCGGTTCTAGGGCTCCCTTAGGCAAGGGAGTATCTTGGCGCATCAGCACAAAAGGCACAGCGCAAATAGCAACAGCCAGAGCCACCAGCGCGTAGCCGAAGACCAGGTTGCCCGCAGCGACCATGCCAATGACTGCACCGATCAGTGAACCACAGGTCTGACCCAAGGCAACCAGACCGCCAACCACGCCACGCTGTTCTACTGGCACCCGGTCAGGGATGGCGGCAAAGATGGCTGCCACCGCAGCATTTCCGGCCGCTTGCATCAGCGTCCAGCCGAGGACCAATACCCCGACCGTGTGAGCTGTGGACATCAGCAACAGCGCCAACGCACCACAAATTGTTCCGCAGAAAACCCACGGGATTCGGCGTCCAAATCTTGAGGTGCTGCGATCACTGAGCGCACCAAAAAGTGGGTTAGCTACCAGCGAGACTGCTGCGCCAACACCGGTGACCAACGATAGGATCGCACCTTTTTGACTCGCATCAAGTTGCTCCGCATGTAGGCCGAGCAATACCTGGATGGGCGCAAAAAACCCGACGTTAATACCGATTTGTACGGTAACGACGGCCGCGATCCACCCGCGACTGACGCGTTGGGTGGGCACCTGCAAAGCCAGTGGGATTTTCGCTGGTTCAGCTGTGCTCATCGTGCATCCCGCCCTAGTACGCGAGGACCCACGCTTGGGTCTTCGAGTTGTTCAATGCTCGGCGTGATGCCTCGTGCGATCAGACGTTTCACGGCCTTGGCCATCAGGCCTCCATCAACCATGCTGGCGGCCACCAGCGTGCCGTGCTCATCCAAACCAAAAACTGTTTGCAGTTTGCCTCGACGATTTTCTCGGGTGATGGTCGTGGCCACCTTGCTAAACTCGCCGACCGTTTCCACATGCATCTCGTGACGATCAGTCCAGAACCAAGGCACCGAACGCTGTACCGGGGCAGCATCCATAATGGTGGCGGCAGCCTGAGCGGCGTCTTCCATGGCTGCTTCCCAGTGCACTGCTCGAGGTTCGCCCTGTACTCGGGCTGCATCGCCAATAGCCAGAACCTGCCGGTGGCTGATTGAACGCTGCTGAGCATCAACGACGATGCCATCCTCGACGCTTAGACCTAGGTTGCTTGCCAGCGTGGTTTCTGGTTCGACTCCGATAGCGCTGACGATCAGGGCAGCTTCAAGGCGTTCACCGTCAACGACTACGTGGTCAGCCCCGATGCTATTTACGGTGCCCGTGATGGTCTTGATGCCTCGTTGAGCATGATCTGCATGCAGTTGTTCGGCGAGCTGTTGGCCCAGAACGGGTGCCAGCGGAGCATTCGAATTCGAAATCAGAGTGACCTGCGCACCGAACATGCTGGCTGTCGAAGCGAATTCGGCACCGATCAGTCCTGCGCCGATCACGATCACCTGCACCCCGAACATTGCGGAGTCCAGCACTTGGGCTAGAGCGGTGGCATCAGCCGCGGTGTGCAGGGTATGGGCGTACTGCGCTCCGGGAACCTGCAGAAGCGTTGGGGTGGTTCCGGTGGCGAGGACTATCCAGTCATCTTCAGTCGTGGGGAGAGCTAGCTCCTGTACATCTTCTTGAAAGAGGCTGATGCCGTGTTCGACGTACCAAGCGATCGGAGCGAAGGGCTCTACCTGTAGCGATTTACTTAACGGTGGCCGGTCGTAGGGCAGTCCCTGTGAATCGCTGATGCTGATGGTGCCGGTGTAGTTCTTTTGCACCAGTTCTCGGGCCAGCGTGTAGCCGGCGACACCGCCGCCGATGATATGTACGGAGGGCATCTAGATGTCGAGCTCCAAAAAACCGTCAACAACGTTCACTGTGTAGGTGCGGGCATCTACGGTGGCTGGCATGCACTGTGCCCGGCCCGTTTTCAGGTCGAAGGTTGAGGAGTGAATGGGGCACTCTACCGAGCAGTCTTCAATCCACCCATCAGACAGGGAAGCAACTTCATGGGTGCATTCATCTTGCAGAGCGTAAAAGTTACCGTCTTCGGCGTGGAAGATCGCAATGTCTTCGGTTGCCCCGCTGTCCTTTGAATCTACTAATAGTGATTCGCCTTCTGGGACTAGATCTACGGGACCGACTCGGTAGCTCACGATGACTCCTTAGTGCTCATTACTTATGAACCTATCTTGTCACCTATTTATCTTTAGCACCTAGCTGGCAGATCACGATCGTGATGCTTTTCGCGCTAATTCCCCGTTTGTCGGGGCTATGCCGGAGGAACCCATGCGCTAAGCAGAGGTTCCAGCTTCAGACGGCTTTTCCAGTAACAGCATTTTCTTGAACACTGCAAAGACGGTCTTCACGAATTATCTGGCTGAGCTTCTTCAGTGGCTACCACCAACAGCGAAGGACCGATGCCGTGGCTTCAGCAATACTCAGGGTTGTCCTTGAATTACCGTGAGGTCAGTTGCCCAAAATCTGGGCTACCTTCTTATTGGATCAGCAACCCTGCATCCATGTCACCCATCAACATTGAGGACTAGCTCAACGTCCACGAGCGCTTTGAAAGCCCAAACCAGAAACCGTCAATAGCCGTTTGAGCATCAATTCCTCCTGATGCGTAGGCCGCGCCCAACGCAACATACAACGGCGCCCAATGCTCCGAGCGTGGGTGCGCTTCACGAGCCGCCGGGGCTTTGTGCAAGAAATCAAGGATGGAATCCACGTCTCCGCGAGCCATCGCTTCTTCGGCCCAATGATCAAACTCGCTGGAGGCAGATGGCGGCGCAGCATCGGAACCAGCCGACGGGTTAAACCAACGTAAATTGTGGGTGGTGAACCCGGAGCCAACAATCAACGTCCCGCGATCACGCAACGGGGCGAGGCTCTTTCCAAGCTCAAAGAGGCCGGTTGGATCCAGTGTCGGCATGGACATCTGAACTACGGGCACATCCGCTTCCGGGAACATCTCCTTGAGCGGTACATAGGCTCCATGGTCCAACCCGCGTGATTCGTCGCGGGCTACGTGGTGGCCGTGAGCAGCGGTGAGTCGTTGAACCTCGTTGGCCAGGTCCGGGGCCAGTGGTGCGTCATAACGAACGTCGTAGTATTTTTGGTCAAAGCCCCAGAAATCATAAACGAGTTCGTTCTTGACCTGGGTTGCGCTGAGCGTCACCGGAGCATTTTCCCAGTGCGCTGAGATCATCAAAATGTCCTTGGGCTTTTCGAAAGAATCTGACCAGCTTGCCAGTTCCTGTGTCCACTGCTGGTCATCTGCCAAGGGTGGTGCACCGTGGCTTAGGAATAGGACCGGAGGGGTATCTGCCTGCTGTGTCATGCTTCCAAAATAACAGCATTTACTTGAAGCGTCAATAAAAACAGATAACTCTCACTCCGGTCCCTAACGTGTTCTAGGCACTCACCGCCAAACCAGCTTCGGCAGCCGATTCCACTGGAAAATGACATTCAGCGATCTGCTGCTCTTCACTGACACCCATCGCCGGCATGCCCAGAGAGATCTTGCCATCGGCTTCTCGCACACGGCTTTCCGGACGTTCAACGGAACAAATCGACTCAGCCTTCCAACACCGGGTTCGGAAGCGGCAACCCGAAGGCGGATCTAGCGGAGAGGGCAATTCACCTTGCAGAACAATGCGCTTCGCTGGTCGCAACGCCGGGTCCAGCTTGGGCGAAGCAGACATCAGCGAGGCCGTGTAAGGATGCAACGGAGAATCAAAGACCTGCTGCGTCGTACCCGTTTCGATAATGCGCCCCAAATACATCACGGCCACCCGGTCAGTGACATGGCGGACCACCGACAAATCATGGGAAATGAAGATATAGCTGACACCGAGTTGCTGTTGAAGATCATTGAGCAGATTTAATACCTGCGCCTGGACCGAAAGATCCAATGCAGAGACCGGCTCATCCAAAATAATCAAATCCGGCCCCAAGGCAAGAGCCCGAGCAATGCCAATACGCTGACGCTGTCCACCGGAGAATTCTTGCGGCGACTTATCGGCATCGGTAATGCGCAGTCCGACCAGTTCCAGCAGCTCATTTAGCCGCTGCTTGCGGGCAGCCTTGGTGGGATACAAATCCTTGTGCGTAGCAAAGGGTTCGGTAATGATTTGCCCTGCCGTCATCCGGGCATTGAGCGAAGCAAAAGGATCCTGAAAAACCATCTGCACCCGACGGCGCCAGTCCCGCAACGACTTGCCGCGTAGGGCAAAGGGGTCCTGTCCATCAAAGCGGACCGTTCCGCCATCGGGTTGCTCGAGCATCATCAGCGTCCTAGCCAGTGTGGACTTACCGCAACCGGATTCACCCACCAGCCCCAGAGTTTCGCCGCGTTTAACACTCAGGTTGATCCCGTCCAGGGCCTTGAGCTCGCGGGTTCCGGAAGCACCTGAAGCAACATGGAATGTTTTGGCCAAGTCCTGAACTTCAAGGACAGTTCGTTCAGACATGGCCTGCGTCTGGATACTCATCAGCGTGCGTCCTCTCCGAGAGCTGGGTCGTCATTAGGCTTCATCTCTGCCACTTGCTGCGAAAAGTGGCAGGCCGAGCGTTGTCCCGGACCGGTTTCGCGCAACTCTGGGCGCTGTTCACGGCATATCGCCGCCGCCAGTGGGCAGCGATCTTGGTAGACGCAGCCTGAAGGAATTTTGCTCAGCTCCGGTGGGCTACCCGGAATGGAAGTCAGTCCCTGGCCACGGTGCGCATCGGTGGGTACCGAGGACAGCAGCCCCTTGGTATATGGGTGTGTTGGCTGGGCAAAAACTCGCTGGACGCTACCTTGCTCCACCACATTGCCGGCGTACATCACGCACACGTCGTCAGCTTCTTCGGCGACGACTGCCAAGTCGTGGGTAATAAGCACTACGGCCATCTGCTCTTCACTGCGCAGCTTACGCAAAAGCTGCATGATCTGAGCCTGCACCGTGACGTCAAGTGCCGTGGTCGGTTCATCAGCAATCAGCAGTTTAGGGCTCAATGCCACGGCCATAGCGATCAGAATTCGTTGACGCATACCCCCAGAGAACTGATGTGGGTAAGAGTTCACACGGGTTTCCGGTTCCGGAATTCCCACCCGTCGCATCAGCTCGATGGCTTCAGCTTTGGCTTGCTTCTTACTTGCCCCTCGATGAATTCGGAAGGCCTCACCGAGCTGGGTTCTGATGGTGTAGACCGGGTTCAGGGCAGCTAGCGCATCTTGGAAAACAATGCCCAACCCTTCACCGGCAACGGCACGACGCCGTTTGCCGTTCATGGAGAACAGGTCCTGCGCATCCAGATAGGCCTTGCCACCGGCAACGGATGCCACCGGATCAAGCAAGCCAGCAATGGCCTTTGCGGTCATCGATTTTCCGCACCCCGACTCCCCCAGCAGGGCCAGGGTCTTGCCTCGGCGAGCGCTGAACCCCACGTTACTAACGACTCGTACAGTTCCCTTAGGAGTGCGGATATCAACATCTAGGCCTTGGACCTGTAGTACTGCCTCGTCCTTTGCTTGCTCTTTGGCCACTGGTTCTAACATTTCGGTCATCATTAGTCGTTGCCTTTCTTGACCTGCATTTTGGCCGCCTGGCGGGTAGCTTTCTCAAAGGCCTTGGTGCTTTTGCGATCCAATTCCAGTCGCCAACGCTGAGCAGGATCGGTGGCAATGCGCATCCATGCTGCCAACACATTGGCGGCCACCGCGGTGAGCACAATCGCCAGGCCTGGAAGGATGGATAGCCCCCACGCGGTCTGCAGGTATTGACGTCCTTGAGCGACCATCAAGCCCCAGGAAACATCCGGTGGCTGGATACCAATGCCCAGGAAGGACAGCGAGGATTCTGCCAGCATCACAAAACAAAATTCGAGCGTGGCCAGGGTCAACAGGGTGGGCGTGACCACGGGGATCACATGCCGCAAGATAATCGAGTTGGGCTTGGTACCGAAGGTTCGGGCAGCGTCAACGAAGGTGCGTGACTGCAATTCTGCAGACTCTGCCCTCGCGGTACGCAGGTAGATGGGGATGCGGGTAATGGCCAGAATGAGCACGATATTGGCTGCCGATGGGTTGAACACAAACAGCACGACCACTGCCAGAAGTAGTGAAGGGAAGGACATGATGATGTCCGCGATCCGCATTGACACTGCTTCGCGCCGGCCGCGGTGGTATCCAGCCCAAACACCCCACAAGGATCCGAGGATCAAGGCCACCAACACTGCTGGTACGGCCACCAAGAGGGTGGTTTGGGTAGCAACCACCATGCGGGCGAGTACCGAACGACCCAAGGAGTCTGACCCTAGGAAGTAGAGCCACCCATTGGCGGGATCAAAGGGGGCCTTGTTCATGAACATCAGGTCCTGCGCGGTGGCGCGATCCCCCATCAGTGCCGGTCCAAAGATCGCGGTGAGCACCACCAACGTCAAGAAGATGGCAGCAACGGTAGCAAAGCGGTCGCGTAGCAGCATGGTCAACATCGAAACTCGGCTGTCACTGCGCTTCTTGCCCTTTGTCAGTTGTGTGGCTTGTTTAAGTGTTGCCATGTCTAGTTCCCCCTTAAGCTTTCGGTCGTGGCCATGCTGGCACCAACGAGTTGAGGCGTGCGTGGATCTGATCCTTGGGTGGGTCCTTGGGCGGCCCGAGCCTTACGCCGTTTACGGGCACCGGCACTTGGCCGCACTCGTGGGTCCAGTAGTGCGTAGCCCAGATCGATCAGGATGTTCAGGATGAAGATTGCTACCGCGGTGAGCAGCACACAGGCCTGAAGCACGGCGAAATCTCGTTGCATGATGGAGTCGATCATGAGCTTGCCAATGCCGGGCCAACCGAAGATTGTCTCCACAACCACTGCACCGTTGACCAGGCCAACGGTCAGGTCGCCGGCCACGGTCAAACCTGGCGCTGCAGCATTGCGCAGGGCGTGCTGACCAATGACCCGGTACTCGGTGGCTCCCTTGGAACGAGCCAGCTTGATGTACGGCTCGGAGAGGGCTGAAACCATGGCTCCACGAATCACCTGAACCAGCGTGCCGAAGGGCCTCATCACCAAGGTGGCTACCGGAAGGAACCAGGCGGCCGCACCGACCACACCGGATGTTGGAACCCAGCCCAAGGTGATCGCGAAAACCCAGATGCCCACGATGGCCAGCCAGAAATCCGGAATGGAAGCAGCGGTCATGGAGATGAAGGAACTGCACCGATCCAAGATTCCATTGGGCTTCATGGCTGCCACTGAGCCAACAACTACGGCCAGCAAGATGGCAATGATCATCGTCGTAGCGGCCAGTTGCAAGGTTGCCGGGAAGGCACGTAGGGCCATGGTGGCCGCGTCTTCTCCGGTACGCATGGAGGTGCCAAAATCTAGCCGGAAGATCCCACCAAAGTATTGGGCCATCTGCACCAAGATCGGCTGGTCCAGCCCGTTGCGTGCCGCAAATTCCTCACGCATGGTGTCGGTGGCATTCAACGGTAGGTAGAGTGCCGCCGGGTTACCGGTCATGCGGGCCAAGGCAAAGACGCCGATGATGACCACAACTAGCGGCAACGCGGAGGCGGTTATCCTTTTTCGCAAATAGGTAAGCATGATGCTGTACTTTCAGTTGGCGTTGATTACTTGGCCACGGTGACGTCGGCGAGGCGTAGTTCATCGCCGCTGGAGGAATTTGGCTCGTAAGATACTGCCTTGGAAATGCCGAGCATGCCGGTTTGGTGGGCAATATGCGCAAACTGCACCACTTCGTCATTCTGGTACTTGAAGACCTTTTCAAAGGCAGCCTGACGATCATCTCCGGTGGCGGCGTCAGCCTCTTCAATGAGCTTGTCCAGTTCCGGGGTACCGAAGGCCGACTGGGCGCCCTTGCTGGTCATGTACTGGTCCACGGTAAATGCTGCGTCACCGGCCTGGTTACCGTGCTGAGTCATCAGCATGATCGCCCCGTCCTCATTGGTAGGGAACGGACGAACCTGGTAGGTCAAGTGCTGGCTGGTTTCGAGCATCTTCAGGTTCACGGTCAGTCCGGCCTGAGTCAGCTGTTCCTGGATCACCTGAGCCAGTTCTTGAATCTTGGGGAACTGGGCGGTGCGTACGACGAAGTTGATCGGTGCCGAAACATCAGTGCCGGCAGCCTTGGCTTCGGCAACGAGATCCTTAGCCTTTTGTGGATCGTACTCCCAAGCCGGAAGGTCATCACTGTGTCCCACGACGCCGGCGGGAACCAGCTGGGCGGCCACCGTATCGCGTCCACCATAGAGTGAAGCGACGATGGATTCCTTGTCGATCGCGTAGTTCACGGCACGGCGGATACGAATGTCGTCAAAGGGCGCGGTGTCCGCATGCATGCGCAGGGCCACGGTTTCGTTATTCGGGTAGGAGACCCCAAAGTCACCAATGTTGTCTTCTGGGCTCAGGCCGGTGGCAATATCCGCTTCGCCTGAGGTGATCATGGCAGCGCGCACGCTTCCTTCGGAGCGCCACTGGTAGGTGGCCTTTTTGAATTCTGGCGCATCTCCCCAATAGTCGGCGAAGGCGCTGGCGTTGATGCTTTGGCCGGCTTGCCATTCATCGAGCTTGTAGGGGCCGGTGCCAATGGGTTCGCGGACCTTTTCGGTGGTTGAGGTTTCTTCTGGAACCACTTCAAGGAAGGACAGGCGCAGTGGAAGAATCGGGTCTTTCTTAGCTGCGGTGACTTCCACGGTGTAGTCATCGACTTCCTTGAGCTTCAGGTCATCGTCGCCGAAGACGTAGCCTTCAACGTTGCAGCCGAGTTTGGAGTTGACGGCGCGGTCGATGGTGGCCACGGCATCTGCTGCGGTGAAGTCGGATCCGTCATGGAACTTAACGCCTTCACGTAGCTTGAGCGTCCAGGTTTGATCGTCCTTGCTGGACCATTCGGTGGCTAGCTTGGGTTCCAGTTCGCCACTGGTTGGATTTCTTTCGATCAATGGTTCGGTGATGGTCGAACGGATGACGACGCCGGTGCTGGTCAGGTTGGATTCGCAGGCTTCCAAGGTTGGTGGTTCCTGTTGGAGCACCACCCGCAGGGTGTCGCTGGGAGCTGAAGATCCCCCGGAGGCACTCTCTTGAGAATTGGCGACCGAACAACCGGACAGGGCGGTGGTGCCCAAGAGTGCTGAGGCGGCCAGGGCCAATGGGAGGCGGCGGGAGCGAGTGCTTCGATTGTTCATTGTGATTCCTTCGCGACGGTGCGATGTGCAGTGTGGATCAAGCGGGAAATCCGCAAAAGTTCGTATCCACAGCCTTGACCGGGCTTTGAGTTGGGTCAAGGACTTGCCCGTCCGTGACAACCGTCCGCGAGGCGCACTTCGTCATTACCTCTCAGTAGCAAAAGTGTGACTTACGCTACATTCCGCGCCTCATTGATCATCCATGCTTCAAGGGCATTGATTCATCTAATTTGCGTGTTGGACGTGAATTGATCACGCTCCCTACGATGCAGGTATGCCGACATATACCAGCGCTCAAGCGCGAGAACAGAGCACCCCGATCACCGGCGAACAGATCCTCCGAGTTGGCCCGGTAAACCCGACCGTAGCCGAGAGTCTTAAGTCTGAATTTGCCAGCCTCGTTCTCCCGGACTCAGGGCCAGAACGCGAGGCCCTAATTGCTTCCCATGGCCAGAATATTCGTGTGGCCGTTTGCTCCGGGCGCATCGGAGTGGATAGTGAACTCATGGCTCAGCTGCCAAATCTGGAAGCCATCATTAACTTCGGTGTTGGCTACGACGCTACGGATACCAAGCAAGCCTCCGAACGCGGAATTGTCGTAAGCAATACTCCTGACGTGCTCAACGACTGCGTTGCCGATACCGCCCTGGGCCTTTACCTATCTACTTTGCGTAGCCTCGGCGCCGCCGAACGTTTTGTCCGTAGCGGCTCATGGGCTGCCGGCCAAAACTTCCCACTAGCTACTCGTGCCAGCGGTAAAAAAGTTGGAATCCTCGGCCTGGGACGAATCGGCCAAGCCATCGCCACCCGTTTAGAAGCGTTTGGGTGTGAAATCCACTATCACAACCGAAACCAGAAACCCGGCGTCAACTACCAGTACCACTCATCTGCAGTGGACCTGGCAGCCGAAACCGACGTGCTGATCGTCGCCGCCGCCGGCGGGCCACAGTCGGCCAAGCTAGTCAATCAAGAGGTCCTGGCAGCCGTCGGCCCGCAAGGATTTGTCATCAACATCGCCCGTGGCACCGTCATTGATGAGCAGACGCTTGTTGAAGCACTGCGTTCCGGTGGCATTGCCGGTGCTGGATTAGATGTCTTCGAAAAGGAACCACATATCCCTGCGGAACTCTTAGAGCTAGATAACGTCGTTCTCTTGCCACACCTGGGTAGCGGCACCCATGAAACCCGCGCCGACATGGCCTCGTTGACACTGAACAACCTGCGCACCTATCTGGAGAAGCGCGAGTTAATCACCCCCATTTCCTAGCTATTTAATTCATTAGCCACGCCCCGCTTTGCCTGCCGAGTACAGGTCAGGCGGGGCGCTTTCTTGCTCGCGAAAAGCTGGTGAAAAACGTTGCAAAATACTCCTCAAAAATCACTTGTGAGATAAGTTGATAACTTATACGATAAGTTCAGAAGTTATCCACCTCACCCCGGGAGCACGCTTTCCATGACTTACACTCCAGACGCCATCCGCCACGTCAAGCTCTCCACCGCACGCTTACCACTGGCCACCCCAATCTCAGATGCCAAGGTCTTCACCGGCCGCCAAAAACCAATGACCGAGGTTGTTTTCCTGTTCGCAGAAATCACCACGGAGCAGGGCTTCGAAGGCATGGGTTTCTCCTACTCCAAGCGAGCAGGTGGACCAGCCCAGTACGCACATGCCAAGGAAGTTGCCGAAACGATGATCGGCGAAGACCCTAACGACATTGCCAAGCTCTACACCAAGCTGCTTTGGGCCGGCGCTTCCGTGGGTCGTTCCGGTGTAGCAACACAGGCATTGGCCGCCCTCGACATTGCGCTCTACGACTTGAAGTCCAAGCGCGCTGGCCTACCACTGGCCAAATTCTTGGGCTCGCACCGCGATTCGGTGCGTACCTACAACACCTCGGGCGGATTCCTCAACGCCTCCATCGAAGAGGTTAAGGAACGCGCCAGCCAGTCCATTGAAGAAGGCATTGGCGGCATCAAGATCAAGGTCGGCCTGCCCGATAGCGCAGAAGACCTGCGCCGCGTCGCAGCAGTGCGCGAACACATCGGCAATGACGTACCACTGATGGTTGATGCCAACCAGCAGTGGGATCGCGCGACCGCACTACGCATGGGCCGCAAGCTGGAACAGTTTGATCTGGTTTGGATCGAAGAACCACTGGACGCCTACGACGCAGAAGGTCACGCAGCCCTCGCCGCCGCCTTGGATACGCCCATTGCCACCGGTGAAATGCTTGCTTCCGTTGCAGAACACGAACGACTGATCGCCGCACGCGCCTGCGACATCATTCAGCCAGATGCCCCACGCGTTGGTGGCATCACCCAGTTCCTGCGCCTGGCCACCCTTGCAGATCAGGCTGGACTGGATCTGGCTCCGCACTTCGCAATGGAAATCCACCTGCACCTGGCAGCCACCTACCCACGTGAACCTTGGGTAGAGCACTTTGACTGGCTGGACCCACTGTTCAACGAACGACTGGAAACCAAGGAAGGTCGCATGATCGTTCCAGATCGTCCAGGTTTGGGCTTCACCTTCAGCGACCAAGCACGTGCTTGGACCACCGAGACCGTGGAATTCGGCCGCGCATAACTATATGACTAACCGGCTCCGGTGCCCGCATCACGCGGACACCGGAGCTTATGCTTTAAGGATGCAGTCCATGAAACCGAATTTGGCTTCTTCGTTAGTTGACCACCTGCGTGAACGAATCAGCTCCGGAGATATTGCCGCTGGCGAAAAACTGCCGAGCGAAAATACACTGATCGCCTCCCACGGTGTTTCGCGCACCGTAGTCCGTGAGGCCATCACGCGCCTACAGGCCGAAGGACTGATTTACACTCGCCGGGGCGCTGGCAGTTTCGCGCTCACCCCTCCCCCTGAAGCAACGCCTGAATCGCAGACTCACATCCCACGCACCTTAGAGGAACGGCGTCAGCTGATCGAGTACCGCTTGGGATTTGAAACAGAAGCTGCAGCCAGCGCAGCACTCAGGGCTACCGAAGCAGATCTGAACGCCATGGATGCAGCACTTGAGGGCTTCGAAGCTTCATTGGGCAATGCGTCGGTGAGTATGAGCTGCGACTTTGAATTTCATTTAGCGGTGGCTCGTGCCACCGGTAACCCGTACTTCAGCCAGGCAGTCCAGAATTTCGGCCCGGCCATGATTGCCATGCCTCGGCGGCGAATGGATTCAGCTGACTCTGTTTCTTCAGGAAGGCTTGATGCCGTGGCTGCGGAGCATCGCGCCATCCACGAAGCTATCGCCGCCCAAAACCCGCAGCTGGCTTCTGCTGCCATGAGAATCCACCTATCCAATTCGATGAAACGACTGCAGGCCGAAGCCTAACGCTTCAGTTTTTCTGAACGCCTCATAGTCTCCCTGGCAGTTCACCAACAGCAGTGAGCCCCGAACGGATTTCCGTTCGGGGCTCACTGCTTTTTACTTCTTTTCTTATTTAGGAAATGAACTGGCTCAGGAGCAAAACTCCGAGCAGCCCGATCACCGCCAGTGTGGTCGTATAGGTGGTGCGCACGGCTAATGCCTGACCGACGTTGAGGTTGAAGTACTCTTTGAACATCCAGAAGCCAGGATCGTTGACGTGGCTGAAGGCGATCGAGCCACAAGCGGTGGCCAGAACCATCAGTTCTGGAGACGCACCGGTCGCGGCGACCAGAGGGGCCGCGATACCTGCGGCGGTTGATACCGCTACGGTGGCTGAGCCCAAAGCAATACGCAGGATCACTGCGATCAGCCAGGCAAGGATCAGCGGGCTAAGGTTCCAACCAGAGGTTGTCTGCGCGATGTAGTCAGCGATACCAGCCGATACGAGCACCTGCTTGAACGCACCACCTGCACCGATCACTAAGAGGATCATGGCCATCGCACGAGCCGCTTCGCTCATCGACTTGGCAACCTGGTTCATGGTTCGGTTGCTCATCGGACCAAAAGCGATGATGGCGACAATCAAGGCAATCAGCAGTGCGATTTCTGCCGAGCCGAGCAATTCCAAGAGATTATTTACCGGTTCACTGAGCTGCAACGTCATGCGAGCCACTTCAGAACCAGCGATGAGCACGATCGGTAGTAGCGCAACGATGAAGGACATCGCTGTGGATGGCAGTTCTTCGTCCTTGAATTCTTTTTCCGCCAAGAGACCTGTTGGCATCTGAGGGTTCATCTTGCGCACGAATGCTAGTCGGGGCCAGACCATCGCAATGGCTACACCGGCAGGGATTGCGATGAGCAGGCCGTAGGCCAGTGTGAGACCCACCGAAGCGTTGTAGAGACCTGCTACTGCCGTGGGGCCCGGATGTGGTGGCAGGAAGGAGTGCATGGTGGACAGCGAGATCGACATTGGCAGGCCGACCCACAACAGGTTGACCTTGGTGGCACGAACCAGGGTGAAGGCCACCGGAACCAGAATCACGAAGGCAACTTCGTAGAACATGGTGACACCAATGAGCATGGCGGAGATGACCATGGCCCACTGCACACCTCGTTCGCCAAAGACGGAGAGGATCTTCTTGGCGATACGCTGGGCGGCCCCAGCATCGCCCATGACACGGCCAATCATTGCGCCTAGGCCAATGACGATAGCGGTACCGCCCAGTTGCCCACCGAGCCCATCAGCGATGATGTCTGGGATGTCTGCAATACCAGCCGGTTGCCCATCGATAGTCAGCGAGTTTGTGGCCACGGCCCAGAAAGCAACGAGAGTAGCGACAAGAATGAGGGAGATAAAGCCGTTGAGTTTGAACCTCATCATGAGGATCAGCAGCACAACGACAGCCAGCGCAACGATGAGCAATGGCATAGGTGGCTCCAATCGGGTGGACGGTCAGAAGAAAAGTTGTAGGGGCACCGAATAGGCTGCGAAGGCAATTCATAAAAGTGAACTGGCGCATAGCTCTTTGTGCCAGCAATCACGTTAGTGAGTTCAATCCATCCCGTCCAAGACTCGAACCGCATTCATTGATACCCAGTCGGCATTAGTGCAACCTTCCACATCGTCCACCTAACCCCAAACTCCCGGAATCACGGGTTTCATCCCCCGCTGCAGAATCTACGGTTCGAATGAAACCAATGCTGACAGGGGTAAGTATTGTGATCAGGCTCACATGAATAGCTGACCTATTCTTATTGGACAGTGAAGTCTTTTTGACATGAAAGTAGGCCGTGGACCACTACCTTAAGTAGTGGTTCACGGCCTACAAAAACTGCTGGTCGGGTCAGGTGAATAGCTTAGGAAGCCTTCACCGCCAGCACCGGGTGTTCGGCCTGCAGCAAGATCCTCTGGGCTTGGGAGCCCATGATGAACTTCCCAACTTGAGAGCGCTGACGCAGACCAATCACAATCAACGAAACCTGATGCTCATCAGCTAGTCCGAGGAATTCTTCTGTCAGATCATCACGATAGGTAGATTCAATGACCTTAGCTTCAATTCCAGCTTTCAGGGCTGAGTCCAGTACACGCGCGAGATCTTCTTCTGAAGCTGTGTTTTTATCTACGAGAGAGCCCTCGCGAGAAGAGTTGACGATGAGCAGAGTCTCATCGCGCAGCTTTGCTTCGCTAATCGCTGCCGCGACGGCGGCTTCGCCAACACTTGAAGGAATGTATCCGACGATGATGCTCATGCGTTTTCCTTTAACTTTTCTTCGGTAACCGAGGCAGCGAGCGAGGAATTCTTTCGCTTATCAATGGCGCCTTTAACAATTGGCCACACGGCAACAACAATAAACAGAACGAGCAACGTCGCTGAAATTGGTCGAGTGAAGAATCCCATCGGGTCACCCTCGAGGACAAGCAACGAACGGCGAAGGTTTGATTCAAGCAAGCTGCCAAGGACGAAAGCTAGAACGAGCGGGCCAGGTTCGAATCCAAATTTTTTCATGAGGTAACCGATAGCGCCAAAGAACACCACCAGCAGTACGTCAAACATTGAATTTCGGATCGTGTACGCACCGAGCATGGTGATCAACGCGGTAATCGGTGCGAGGATCGCAGCACGTACGCGCAGGATCCTCACGAAGATGCCGATGAGCGGGATGGACATAATGAGCAAGAGAATATTGCCGATGTACATCGAGTTCACCACGCCCCAGAACAACTGCGGATCATTATTGATCAGCTGAGGTCCTGGTGTGACACCTTGAATGAGTAAGGCACCAAAGATGATGGCCATGGTGGCGTTGGCAGGGATGCCGAGCGTCAACAAGGGGATAAACGAGCTGGTCGCTGCCGCATTGTTTGCTGACTCTGGACCTGCCACGCCCTCGATGGCACCTTTGCCGAAGCGGGAGGGATCCTTCGCGGTCTTTTTCTCCATTGCGTAGGAGGCCAAGGAAGCGATGGTTGCGCCGCCACCTGGAAGAATGCCTAAGAAGAATCCGAGTACAGAGCCACGGCCTATGGCCCCGGAAGCTTCTTTAATGTCTTTGCCCTTAGGCCAAACATTCGAGACCTTCACCGGTGCAGTCGCCGCCCGGTGGCGTTCTTCAAGGTTATAAAGAATCTCGCCAACACCAAACAGGCCCATCGCAATCGGCACGAAGTCAATGCCATCAGCCAACGAGAGGTTGCCGAAGGTGAAACGCTCGGCCCCGGTGAAACCATCACGACCGATGGTCGCGAGGAACAAGCCCACCGCGGCAGCGATAATTGCCTTGATCTTGGTGCCGCCCGAAATGGTGGCCACCAGCAGAATGCCCAACATGGCCAAGGCCGTGTACTCCGGTGGGCCGAAGTCCAGTGCAAATCTAGCTACCAGAGGGGCTAGGAAGGTCAGTCCGATAATTGAGATCGTCGCACCAATGAAGGAGCCAATGGCAGCAATACCCAGTGCTGCACCGGCTCTGCCCTGTTTAGCCATGACGTAACCGTCAAAGACGGTCACCACCGAGCTGGCTTCACCGGGTAGTCGTAGAAGTACCGAAGTGATCGTTCCACCATATTGGGCGCCGTAGAAAATACCAGCCAACATGATGATCGCCGTGACGGGTTCAACCCCATAAGTCATCGGCAACAAGATGGCGATAGTTGCTGCTGGGCCCAAACCGGGCAGTACGCCAATGAGCATACCGACCGCGACGCCCAGCAGGCAGTACAAGAGATTAGTAGGATCCAAGACGACGTTAAAGCCGTCTAAGACCGGTCCAAAGAATTCCATGCGAATAAGCCTTTACGTGCTTTAGAAAAGTCGAGGGATCGTCGTGCCCAAAGCCGCGATAAAGATGGCGTAAAAGGCGAGAACGATCAAGATCGAATAGATCGTGGCTGATCTCCACCGCTCGCCACCAAGCCATCGCATCCAAACGAAGCACAGCAACAATGATGGGATTTCGAAACCGATCAGTGGCATTAGCACCACCATGAGCAGCAGCGTGCCGAATCCGATGGCGGCGTACCAGCTCAGCGCGCTGAACTTCTCGCCATCTTTGCCTCCGCGTCGACCAACAATGATCTGCGCGATGGCCATCACCGAAGCAATGAGCGAAATAATAAAGGGCCACATGCCTGCAGCTGGCTCGGCTGGACTACCCAGCCCAAGCCCGACCGATAGCACCATGCCTACGATGCCCAAGCCCAAAACCACCAGGGAGGAGACTAGGTTGGCAATCGGGCCAGCAGGTTCCGGTGATTCGGCTTCCCATTGCGCGGCTAGTTCTTCAGGCGTTAGCGCTTCTTCTGGCTCTATGGATTGATCGGTCTTTGCTTCAACAGCCTTGTCCTCGGCAGAGTGCCGCGCGTGTTTCGCGTCCATTAGTTTCATCCTGAGATTCTCGCTTTCGCGTTACGTAGCGGAGTTAGCCGATTACTTTCCGGTGAGCGAAATCCCGTGCTCTTCAGTCAACTTCTTGTAAGTCGCAGCCAGTTCTGTCCATTCTGAAACGACCTCTTCGCCGCTGATCTCATGGGCACTCAAAAGGTTCTTTTCGTTAAATGACTTGTAAGTGTCAGTCGCGGTGGCGTCCTTGATCGAAGCCACTAGCTTCTCTTTGACGTCATCGCTCAAACCCTTGGGAGCCGCAATGGCACGGTACTGGGACACCGGTACCTCATACCCGGATTCGATGGCGGTTGGAACATCTGGCAGGAACTCATTGCGTTCCTTGGAAAAGACAACGATGGGGGTGACGGCACCGGCATCAATCTGTGGTTTTGCCTCACCGAGCTGAACGGTGGATACCTGTACCTGATCACCCATCACGGCGGTCAAGGCCGGTGAACCAGAATCGAACGGAACAGTGGTGCCTTCGATATCAGCTTGGGCCAGTAGGAGTTCCTGAGCTAACTGCGAACCGGTCCCCACACCGGTCGTGCCAAAGGAAAGCTTTTTCTTGCTGTTTTTGATGTCATCAAGGTTTTTGACACCGGAGGCAGTGCTGGCGACCATCACGTAGTCATCCTGGGAGAGCCCCATCAGCACGTCGAGGTCATCAAGGGAAACCGCTTCGTCTTCCGAAACTGCCAATGGCGTGATGGTGATCAGGGAAGCATTCAGCAGGACTAGGTTCTGGCCATCTGGTTCCATGGCAGCAACCTCTTTGGTGGCCAGTGCACCATTGGCGCCTGGCTTGTTAACGACAGGCATGGAGGTGCCCAAGGAATCTGCCATCCCCTCGGCAGCAGCGCGTGCAATCAAATCCGTTGATCCGCCGGGGGCTTGACCCACGGTCATGGTCACTGGGCCGGAAGGGAAGCTTCCTGAATCTTTGCTTCCTGCGCCAACGTTTCCGCCACAGGCGGTTAGTGCCAGTGCGGCACCGGCTGCGGTTAACCCAAGCATCGTGCGACGAGTCATACGGTTCTTCATGATTTTCTCCTGCGAGTTCGAGTGAGTGTGACCCAGATCCATATCTCGCGTGAGATAAGTCACCTTGCTGGTCACGCATATAGCCTAGAAACTGGAAGTGATGCATGTCCAAGGCTGAATGTGCATGGAATGATTCCCGGAAGGTATTGAATGTTTACGCTGGACCAGGCTAGAAGCTTTGTTGCTGTGGCAGAAGAACTACATTTCGGTCGCGCGGCCGAAAGGTTGAACATGACTCAGCCGCCTTTGAGCCGCCAAATCCAGAAGCTAGAACGCACGGTGGGGGTTGAATTACTGGAGCGCGATAATCGTAGAGTCTCCCTCACGGTAGCTGGCCATGCCTTCTTGCAAGATGCCCGACGCTTAGTCATTGCCGCGGAACGCGCACCAGATAACGCTCGACGCATCGCCGCCGGACAGCTCGGCGAATTGCGCATTGGCTTTACTGCCGCTTCAGGGTTCAGCCTCCTTGGCCCATTGCTCGGTGAAATCTCCACGCAGATGCCGCAGGTGCACTTGGAGCTCGCGGAAATGGTCACCAGCGAACAGGTCGAGGCGTTGCTAGACGGAGACCTCGACCTCGGGCTGGCCCGCCCACCCTTTGATGATTCACTGTTCGAATCCACGTTGCTGTTTTCAGAAGGACTCGTTGCAGCGGTTCCCTCCGGTCACCGGCTTGCTCAGTCCAAGCACGAAATAACCTTTGAAGACTTACGCGATGAACACCTGATCATGCATTCACCCACCAAGGCACGCTACTTTTATGATCTTGTCGTCCGCCTGATCGATGTTGAGCATAAGAATGTACGCCATACCGTGAGCCAGATCTTGACGATGATTGCCTTAGTGTCAGCCGGCCGCGGAATCGCCTTTGTTCCAGAAAGCGCCAAGTTCCTGGGTGTTGCTGGCGTGAGCTATCTGCGCTTACCCGAGCTCCGCGAAGATCCAGTGCAACTGCATGCGATCTGGAGCAGGACATCAAAGAACCCTGCCTTAGATCGATTGATCAACATTGTCAGAGACAGTCTTCACGGCAATGATGCCGACTAGGTATCAAACAATACAAATATGGGCTTGGACAGGCATCACTGAGTGTTCCTACGCTGAGAGTAATAACTGATCAACACTCAATTCTTTTCCACTGTCCTCCGGACGTGAAAGACGAAGCAAAGGAAAACTCTCATGGCTCAGTACACCCCTGCAGAACTCGCCGATAAGCTCAAAGACGGCCTCCTCTCTTTCCCAGTCACCGCATTTGATGCAAACCTGGAAATCGATGAAGCTGCCTACCGCAAGCACCTGTCCTGGCAGTCAAGCTTCGACGTAGCAGGCCTGTTCGCAGCCGGCGGCACCGGCGAAGGCTTCACTCTCACCCCGGAAGAATCAGCCAAGGTAGTACGGATGGCTGTCGAAGAAGCCGGCTCCAACGTGCCAGTTCTTGCCTCGGCTGGTGGCTCCACCAAGCAAGCCATCCAGAACGCCAAGGACGCGGAAGCAGCTGGCGCTGAAGGTCTGCTGCTTTTGCCTCCTTACCTGACCGAATGTGATCAGGAAGGCCTGTACCAGCACGTTTCGGCCATCTGCGCATCCACCAAGACCGGTGTCATCGTCTACAACCGCGCCAACGCCATCTACGGTGCTGACACCGTGGCACGTCTGGCTGAAAACCACGAAAACTTCATCGGTTTCAAGGACGCACTGGGCGACATCGAACACCTAACCAAGGTGTACGCCAAGAACGGTGACCGCCTGTTCTACCTCGGTGGCCTACCTACCGCAGAAACTTTTGCCCTGCCACTACTGCAACTGGGCATGAGCACCTACTCCTCGGCGATGTACAACTTCGTTCCGGAATTTGCTCTAGATTTCTACAAGGACGTCCGTGCCCAGGACCGCGTGGCAGTGAACGAAAAGCTCAACCGCTTCGTCCTTCCTTACTTGGAAATTCGCGATCGCGTCAAGGGCTACGGTGTCTCCATCGTCAAGGGTGGCCTCAAGGCCATCGGCCGCGACTCCGGTTCGGTACGCCCACCATTGCAAGATCTGACCGAACAGGACCTGGCAGATCTGAGTGCACTGATCCAGAAGGCAGGCATCGTCCCTGCCGGAGCCGCACTCTAAACTGAACCGGCAATCATTCGAATCGCAAGGAGCACCATGACTACCAACACCGAGCAACTCACCGGGCAGTCGATTCTCGCTGGTGAACGAACCACAGGCACCGGCCGCACCGTGAATGGTTACAACCCTGCCACCAACGAGCCACTAGAACCGGGCTACAGCCTGATCGATACCGACCAGCTGAAAATTGCCACCACGGCAGCTGCCGAAGCTTTTGATTCCTTCCGTGCATTGGATCCAGAAAAGCACGCTGCTTTCCTGGAAGCTATCGCCGATAACATCGAGGCGGTAGGTGAAGAACTAGTTGAACGCGCCATGGTCGAAACCGGTCTACCCGCAGCACGCCTAAACGGCGAGCGCGGACGCACCACCGGCCAGCTGCGTCTCTTCGCGAAGGTGGTCCGCCAAGGTGACTTCCGTGGCGTTCGAATCGACCCGGCACTACCAGATCGCACTCCCCTGCCACGCGTAGATATTCGTCAGCGCAAGATTCCTCTGGGTCCGGTAGCAGTCTTTGGCGCTTCCAACTTCCCATTGGCGTTCTCCACGGCCGGTGGTGATACCGCTTCAGCGTTGGCTGCGGGTTGCCCGGTAGTGTTCAAGGCACACAATGCTCATCCTGGTACCAGTGAAATCGTTGGTCGTGCCATCACTCAGGCTGTCGCCGATGCCGGTCTTCACCCCGGTGTTTTCTCCCTGGTCTACGGCCCAGGCGCGTCCATCGGACAGGCCCTGGTAGCCGATCCAGCGATCAAGGCAGTTGGCTTCACCGGTTCTCGTTCCGGCGGTACCGCGCTGATGGCTACCGCGGCGGCACGACCAGAACCGATTCCGGTCTACGCCGAAATGAGCGCCATCAACCCGGTCATCTTCTTCGAAGGTGCCCTTGCCGAAGATCCAGAAGGCCACGCCAAGGCTTATCTGGGATCCGTCACCGGTTCCTCGGGCCAGCTTTGCACCGCGCCCGGTCTCGTCTTTGTCCCTTCCGGTGCCGCTGGGGATGCTTTTGCAAAGGCCATCGCTCCGGTTACCGCAACCAGCGTTGGACAAACTATGCTGACCGAAGGCATTTACACCGCGTGGAGTGAAGGCGTCGCTGCGCTGGAAAGCCAAGACGGTGTTGAACTGCTGGGTCGTGGCACACAGGGTGAGAGTGAAAATGCGCCGGCCCCTGCGATCTTTGCTTCGGGGGTTAAGCAACTGGTCAACAATCCGGTGCTTCAAGAAGAGATCTTTGGTGCCGCCTCCCTCGTGATTCGTTATAACAGCCCTGAAGAACTGTCTAACACCCTGTCCAAGTTGGAAGGTCAGCTCACTGCTACCTTGCAACTGAACGATTCGGATCATCAAGCAGCTGCCCAAGTACTCCCGATTTTGGAGACCAAAGCAGGACGTATCTTGATCAATGGTTGGCCAACCGGTGTTGAAGTTGGTGACGCCATGGTTCATGGTGGTCCGTTCCCTGCCACTTCTGCACCGCAAACCACTTCAGTGGGAACCCTGGCCATTGAACGATTCCTGCGCCCAGTGGCGTATCAGAACTTCCCCGAAGCTCTGCTGCCACAACCACTGGCTACCGATAACCCGTGGAAATTGAATCGTCGCGTGGATGGCACGCTGAAGCTTGCAGGAGAATAACGCATGAGTGCACAACCAACTATTGCGTCGGTAGAAGTCATTCCAGTTGCCGGTCATGATTCCATGTTGCTGAATCTCTCCGGCGCACACGGTCCTTTCTTCACTAGAAATATCGTGATCATTACCGACTCTGAGGGACGCACCGGTTTGGGTGAAGTACCCGGTGGTGAAGCCATCCGCTCCACCATTGAAGAAGCCGGGGCGCTGATCAACGGTGCACCGGTAGCTAAGTACCGTTCCCTGTTGCGTCAGATTTCCAGCCGTTTCGCAGACCGCGACAAGGGTGGACGTGGAGCACAGACTTTTGATTTGCGCACCACCGTTCACGCGGTGACCGCAGTAGAGTCAGCCCTCTTAGATCTGCACGGTCAGTTCCTCTCAGTTCCGGTCGCCGAACTGCTTGGCGACGGCCAGCAACGCGACGCGGTACCAATGCTTGGCTACCTCTTCTACGTGGGTAACCCTGACGCCACGGACCTTCCTTACCTTCGTGAACCTAACGGTGCCGATGATTGGGAAAAGATCCGTCGCGAGGAGGCGATGACGCCACAGGCCGTGGTTCGTTTAGCTGAAGCTGCCCAGAAGCGTTACGGGTTCAAAGACTTCAAGCTCAAGGGTGGAGTTCAGGAAGGCGATACTGAAGTCGATGCAGTCATCGCACTCAAGGAACGCTTCCCTGATGCTCGCATTACTTTAGATCCAAACGGCGGCTGGTTGTTAGAAGACGCTATCCGTCTAGGAAAGCGGATGCGTGGCGTCGTCGCTTACGCTGAAGACCCATGTGGTCCGGAAGGTCGCTTCTCAGGACGTGAAGTCATGAGTGAGTTCCGTCGTGCCACTGGTTTACAGACGGCAACCAACATGATTGCTACCGACTGGCGCGAGATGTCGCACGCGGTGCGCACCAATGCGGTTGACATTCCGCTGGCAGATCCACACTTCTGGACTATGTCTGGTTCCGTGCGCGTGGCTCAACTCTGCGATGAATTTGGTCTTACCTGGGGATCTCATTCGAATAACCACTTCGATATTTCCTTGGCGATGTTCACGCAGGCTGGTGCGGCTGCTCCGGGCGAAATCACTGCCTTGGATACTCACTGGATTTGGCAGGATGGGCAGGGTCTAACCGAAGAACCACTGCAAATCCGAGATGGTCAGATTGAGGTTCCGCAGCGTGCTGGTCTGGGTGTGGAGTTGAACCGCGAACGCGTGAACGAAGCACACGAGCTCTACTTGGAGCACAGTCTAGGATCACGAGACGATGCGGTATCAATGCAATATCTCATTCCGGGTTGGAGCTTTGATTCCAAGAGCCCGGCACTGGTTCGCTAAAAAATTGATATTGAATACATGAGCGCCATGGGGACGGCTGGGCCAACATCTAATGTTGACCCAGCCGTCCCCGCGGTGTTCTCTGCCTGTACTCGTACGGGCACCCAGAAGGACAAGCAGGAGAATAAATGCAAGGCGTGATGCAAGGTTTCGCGGTAGTCCTCATTCTGATTGGGGTAGGACTCGCCACCGCAAAATTTCTCCCAAGTAAGCGCCAAGCCATTTCCTCCGGGCTGACACCACTGATTTTTTACATCACCAATCCTGCTCTGATGTTCATCCTCTTGGCCGATGCTGACTTAGGCCTGGTGCTCGGTGTTTTCACCCCCATTGCTTTGCTCACCGCTGCATTGACCGGTGCACTATTTGCGGTGTCCTCCAGAGTATTTCTGAAGACCCCTGCCCACGATCTCCCAGCGGCCGCCATGGCCACGAGTTACGTTAATGCAGGGAACATCGGTATACCCTTGGCGCTCTATGCCGTGGGCAGCACGACCCCCGCAGTGTCCGTCTTGATAGCCCAGTTGCTTGTCATCGCGCCTGCCTATTTATGCATGTTCGCGTTGGTATCGCGCAAGCTCAATCCAGCGACTCAAGAGTTACCGCTGGGCAGAACGATTCTTAAATCTATTGCCAATCCGGTAACTATCGCCACAGCCATAGGTGCCTGTTTTTCCTTCTTCCATCTCAAGCTTCCCGAAGTTTTACATGACCCCTTGGAAATGCTGGGTAATGCTTCGATTCCGCTCTTACTGATGGCCTTTGGCATGTCTTTGTACGGTCAAAAGCCCTTGGCCGAAAAGGATGGCCGGCCAGAAGTTTTGCTGGGCAGTGCGTTCAAAGTTGTTGTCATGCCCTGTGTCGCGTGGAACATGGGAAGGTTCGTTTTCGGCCTTGAATCAATAGAACTTACGGGAGTTGTGGTGATGGCAGCGTTGCCTACCGCGCAGAATGTTCTCTTGTTCAGTCAACAGTTTTCTTTGAAGCCTACTGTGCCTCGGGAAGTAATCCTGGCCAGTACCTTCTTGTCCATCCCGGTAGCATTATTAGCAACGTTCCTGTTGAGCTAGGAGTTCAAACTCGTCTCATGTTTGGTGTCTTTGAAGGATTTTTCGGTATATGGGCCATCATCGGTATTGGCTACTGGGCTGCAAAGAAAAACATCTTTGGTCCTGAAGGGCGCATGATCCTCAACCGACTCACTTTCTTCATCGCCTCCCCTGCTCTACTGTTCACCACGATTGCTGGAGCCAATCCCCAAGAAGCTTTAGGCTCACAACTTTTTATCGCGCGGGGCTTTCTGCCAGCGTAATTTTTGCACTGTTCTATTTACTCTCACGCTGGTTATTCAAGCGCTCGGCCGGTGAACGAACAATCGGCGCGATGGCGGCATCAACGGTGAATGCCGGAAACCTCGGGTTACCCATCGCCCTCTACGCGTTGGGAGATATTTCCCTAGCGGCACCGGTGGCTCTATTTCAGATGGCCATCATGACGCCCGTGTCACTGTCGATGATGGAGAAAGCGACCAGCAGTAAAGAACCCGGTGGACAAAGCGTGCTGGTGCGAACCCTATCTAACCCGATGATTATCGCTTCGGCCGCAGGCCTGGCTTGTTCGATATTTCATTGGATGCCACCGCAGTTGCTACTAACTCCTATCGAATTGCTCTCTGGAGCATCGATTCCGGCCATGCTCTTAGGCTTCGGCATTTCATTGGTGGGCTCTAAGCCTCTTCAGAAGTCAACGCAGCGACGTACCGAAGTCTGGGTTGCCGCCGGGCTCAAACTCGTGGCTCATCCGCTCTTGGCGTGGGCGCTGGCCGCCTGGGTCTTCAGGCTTGATTCCACGGGTCAATATATCGCGGTCATCATGGCCGCTCTACCTACCGCGCAGAATATTTTCGTCAATGCAGACCGGTATAGCGCAGGAATTACTATTGCGAAGGACACCGTATTGGTCACCACGATTTTGGGTATTCCAGTGATGCTGGCCTTTGCAGGTTTATTGCACCCTTAGCCCTGCGGAGAACTTGCCGGGCTGTTTTGAACAACTCACGACTTCTTTGGCAACGACGCGTTCTCCGGAATGCTCGACCCTTCAACAGTCTCCAACGACTCAATAAAAACCTCGCGCAAGCGTTGAGCAGCAGGATTCACCGAGCCTTCTTCCCACGCAATAAAAATGTCCGAATGGTTCAAGTCTTGTAGTCCGTCCGGGCCAGTTAGCTCCTCAAACACCACGCCAGGCGGGGCGAAGTCCATTGCGCTGGCTGGTACGAGGGAGACACCGAGTCCCACCGCCACTAGTGCCATCAGCGCAGGAATCTGGCTCGCGATTTGGGCGATAGTTGGTTTGCTACCTACAGAATCAAATAGCCGAATCACCAGATCGTAGAAGTACCGCGCTTCGTTCGTTGAATACATCATCAATGGCAGCCCTACCAGCTCTTTGATGAGTACACCCTTGCCGGTGACTAAGTGGTGTCCCGACGGCAGGGCCACCACAAGACGGTCTTTCTTCACCAGACACGATTGAACGCCCGGTCTAGTAACCACCGGACGCAACAAACCAACATCAATATTTCCGCTGCTCAGTGCATCGAGCTGGTCAATGGAGACAGCTTCACGCAAAACCAAGGTGACATCTGGCAGGTGGCGTGCTGCCGTGGATAACAATGCTGGCAAGACCGATTGTCCTGCCACCGAGGTGTAGCCAACGACCACCGACCCGGAATCACCGGTTGATACACGTGAGACTTCGATACTCGTTCGACGACTCAAGTCCAAGAGACGGCGTGCATTCGGCAATAGGACTTCTCCAGCTGCGGTGAGCTGCACATTGCGCGAGGTTCGGGTGAAGAGCTTGGCAGACAGTTCGCGTTCTAACAGCTGGATCTGTCGACTCAACGGAGGCTGAGTCATGTTCAATCGTTCAGCGGCGGCACCGAAGTGGAGTTCTTCAGCGACAGCGACGAACGACTCCAGTTGAATGAGCGAAAACATCAATGCTCTCCTTGAATCGTTGATTGCATAAGTTAGCTTGGACAGGTATCAATTTGGGCTTCTAAGGTGATTCTAAACCCAGACGACCAAGGGAGTAGCTCATGTTGGATGCAACGACGCAACAAGTCTTCAGCCAAGACCTGCCAGATCAGCAACCGTTCTGTAGGATTCAAAAAATCGAGGTCACCCCGGTAGCCTTCGCTGACCCTCCGTTGCTTAACTCTGTGGGCGTTCATGAACCGTACGCGTTGCGTGCCATCATCGTGGTCCACACGGACAGCGGACACTACGGCCTAGGCGAAACCTATGGCGATGAAGTGCACGTGAATCGTCTGCGCCGAGCAGCCGAAGAACTGATCAACGCTGATCCTTTCAACCTCAACGTGATCTCCCGTCTGGTATCAGCTTCACTACGCCAAGATGACGGCCAAGGTGGGCACGGAACCGGTGGCATGGTCACCACCACCTCACTTGATGATCGTGTGCTCTCCGCGTTCAACGTTGCCTGTCTCGACATCCAAGGCAAGATCCTCGGCCTGCCGGTGAGCACACTACTCGGCGGGGCTGTACGGGAACATGTAGATTTCAGCGGCTACCTCTTCTACAAATGGGCGGCCCACCCCGGACAAGAACCTGATAAATGGGGACCCGCCGAGGACCCTGCAGGAATCGTCGCTCAAGCTCGCATCATGGTCAACGACTACGGATTCCGTGCCCTGAAGCTCAAGGGTGGGGTGTTCCCTCCAGATCAAGAGGCCGCAGCGATTGAAGCTTTGCACAAGGAATTTCCTGACATTCCGCTGCGACTAGATCCCAATGGAGTGTGGAGCGTGCCAACCGCTATCAACGTTGGACACCGGCTAGAGTCCTCACTCGAATATCTCGAAGACCCTTGTTTGAGCATTGCAGATAACGCCGCGGTGCGCGCAGAAATTTCTCTGCCTATTGCCACCAATATGTGTGTGGTTTCCTTTGCTGATCTCCCACCGGCTATGGATGCCAAGGCCATCGATATTGTGCTCTCGGATCATCATTTCTGGGGTGGGCTTAGCCGGTCAAAATTGCTTTCCGGATTTGCAGAAACCTTTGGGTTGCGTCTTTCGATGCACTCTAATTCGCATCTTGGCATCAGTTTTGCTGCCATGATCCATCTTGCTGCAGCGACCGAGAACATCGACTATGCGTGCGACACTCACTGGCCTTGGAAGCGCCAAGAAGACGATGTCATTGTGCCTGGCGTGTTGAGCATTCAAGAAGGGCGCGTCAAAGTCCCCACAGCACCGGGTCTTGGAATCGAATTGGACCCTCAGGCCTTGGAACGCATGCACCAGCAGTATCTCGACAGCGGACTTCGCCAGCGGAACGACACCGGCTACATGCAATCCATCGATCCTAGCTACGAGCTGAAGAGCCCAAGATGGTAAACCCGCTCAAGATCGTGGTCAGCGATCCTATTGTGTCCCGCTTCGAATCACGCTTCCGTCAGTTAGTGCCAGAGCACGAATGGCATTTCATCGCAGGCCTGCCCAGCGAGGATCAATCAGAACAGATTGCCGAAGCTGATGTGCTGGTCTGTGCCAAGCTGTCACCCGAAGATGCCCAACGATGCCAGGCGGGCCTAGTACATGTCACGGGTTCGGGTACGGACCGGGTGGCCTTGGCATCCCTGCCAAAGACGACCCGGGTCGCTACGACGTCTCATCACGAACGGTCCATCGCCGAGCACATTCTGATGGTCATCCTCGCTCACGAACGTCGTTTGTTCGAAGTCACCAATGAACTACGCGATGGACTATGGAAAACAGTGGCTACCGACCAAACTGTCCCCATGTTCCGGACTTTTAAGGATCTGACTATCGGTTTCATCGGGATGGGCGGCATAGGACGCCAGACTCTTGCGGCCGTCTCTGCTTTGGGGGCGAAATCTGTAGCGGTTCGTCGCAACATATCAGCCACGGCTGAAGCCGACGAAAACCTGTTATGGGTCAAGTCCATGGAGTACTTACCGTTGCTTCTCGAGTCCAGTGACGTGGTAATTCTAGGATTGCCGCTGACGGATGAAACCCAGAATTTGCTGGGTGCAAAGGAATTTGGTCTCATGCGTGAAGATGCGTTGCTCATCAACGTTTCACGTGGGCCAATTGTTGATGCCCAGGCCCTACTGGTTGCTTTGGAACGCAAGAGCATCGGTTGCGCTGCATTAGATGTTTGGTGGGAAGCTCCGCTCAATAAGGTAGCTCCCGAGCTGACCCAACGGCTCGCGGCTCACCCACAAGTGATCGCTACCCCGCATTATTCAGGCCATGCCAAAATCACCTTTGAGCCGCGTGTCAATGAAATCTGTAAAAACATCGATGACTACGCAACTCAACGCTCGCAGTTAGTCACGGCAGCTGGCGCAGAGAGTTGAACTCGAGTTTTGATCATGTGCCACTAATTCACATTTGAGGCACCGCGTCAGGAAAATTCTGCCTTGGCGCGGTGCACTCCATAGAATGGTGCCCATGCAAGATGAAAAGCTGCTGCAAATGGTTGAAGAAGAGTTCACTGCGATACTTCTGCACGCCAGGGACATGATCATTCGGCGTGCCAAGGCCGTACACCCAGACTTGCAGGCGCCCGGATACCGACTTTTGTCGTTAGTGATCCGTGATGATGCGCAGCAGCAGGGTGCTTTGGCTGAAAAACTCCGTCTTGATAAAGCAACAATTTCGCGTTTGGTTCAGCAGCTAGAATCCCTCAATCTGGTGAATCGCACGCAGGATCCCTCAGACCGTCGTGCTCAGCTCGTCTCCGCAACGCCCATGGCTCATGAGAAGTGGCGCGATAGCGGGAACACCTTGCGTCAAGAGCTACGTAAGCAGCTCACCGAGTGGGAAGAAAGCGAACTACAGAACTTTGGGGAACTCTTGCATCGTTTGAATATCAGATTCGACGAACTCGTCTAGCTACTAGCCTCGGCTATTCCATCAAGGCCAAGAAGTCATCTGCGCTCAGGGCTGCTTGCTGCCCTGCCTGCCCCTCGGCACCTAGAACATCATGGAACAGTTGCGTCTTCTTTGCTTGCAGTGCCAAGACCTTTGATTCAATGGTGTCCTTGGCAACCAAGCGGTAAACATACACAGGGTTCTGCTGACCAATGCGGTGTGCTCGGTCAATAGCTTGGGCCTCGGCTGCGGGATTCCACCACGGGTCCAACAAGATGCAGTAGTCAGCAGCCGTGAGGTTGATACCAAAACCACCAGACTTCAGTGAGATGAAGAAGATCGGGAAGTCACCATCGGTGAACCCGTCAATCAGTTCCTTTCGTTTAGGGGAGCTTGTTGATCCATCAAGATACCCATGATCGATTCCTAGTTCTTGGGCCACAGCTTTCGCCTTAGTCAGGAAGCTAGTGAACTGACTGAATACCAAGACCTTGTGGCCTTCAGACACGGCATCGCTCATAAGTTCGCGCAGCAATTCCAGCTTGGCGCTGGCGCCCTCACCTTCACCGACCAATGAGGGATCTAGAGCTAGCTGACGTAGCAACGTGAGAGACTGCAGGATCTTGAACCGGTTGGAATCAACATCATCAACCAACCCCAGGACTTCTTGGCGCACTCGTTGGAAACGGCGGTCATATGCTTTGCGATGGCTTGGTTCCAGCTCCACTTCCAGAATCTGTTCCGTCTTGGCAGGGAGTTCAGGGACCACTTGTTCCTTGGTACGGCGAAGGACAAAAGGACGCAAACGGCTCTTGAGCCGATCCAGCCGTTCCTTATCCCCATCGGAAATCTGCTTCTGGTAGTTGTCCTTGAACGCGTTGTGGCCACCTAGGAGACCTGGAGCTGCCAGGGAAACTAGGGCCCACAGCTCCATCAGGTTGTTCTCCATCGGAGTACCAGTCACAACAAACTTGCACGGAACGGGTAGCTGTCGGGCTTGTTTGTATCCCTTGGAAGTATGGTTCTTCAGTTGTTGGGCTTCATCCATGATCAGTACTGAGAAGCCGGCAGCTTCAAACTCTTCATAGGACAGGCGGAAGATTGCATAGCTGGTAACGATCAGCTGGGCATCACCCAACTGCTCTGCAACGCTCTGCCCAGACTTCTTTGAGGTGGAGGTTATCCCACGCGTTTTGAGTTGTGGCGCGAAGCGGTGTGCCTCATTAATCCAGTTCCCGACCACGGAGGTCGGTGCCAGCACGAGGAATTTCTGATCCGGGTTCTCTATACGAGCCTGTTCAAGGCAAGCCAACAGCTGGACGGTTTTTCCTAGGCCCA
The DNA here is from genome assembly GCF_039602135.1 of Glutamicibacter sp. B1. Lineage (NCBI taxonomy): Bacteria > Bacillati > Actinomycetota > Actinomycetes > Micrococcales > Micrococcaceae > Glutamicibacter > Glutamicibacter ectropisis. The sequence goes on from NZ_CP125942.1 coordinate 2,966,713, forward strand.
TGTCGTCTGCCAACACGCCACCCAACGAGTGGGTTCTCAAGAAGTTCAGCCATGCCACTCCCTGTTCTTGATAGGGACGCAGACTGGCTCTAAAACTCTCTGGTAGCTCTACCTTTTGGAGCTCTTCACCACTGGAAAGTTCATTCATGTTCTGTAACCACTGGCTATGTTGAGCCTCGATAATGCCCAGGTCCAGTAGCTCCTGCCACCAGTCAATGCTCAACTTGTGAACTCGAATGGTATTGCCTTCGACCTTGCCTAGTTCGCCGGCTTCGTCGATCAGCTGTCGCAGTTGCGCGAAATCTTCGCTAGCGATGGGAATGACGGTCATGTCATCAAGGATGAGATAGTCCAGATGCAAAGTTAGCGCAGAAAGTAGCAGCGCAAATGGCACCTTAATATCATCGATCGTGACCTCGACCGTTAGGTCAAACCAGTCTCCGGTATTTTCGCCAGCTTCAATGTTCACCGTGGCCGGAGCATCAATGAGCCGATACTCGGGCAAGTCATTGTTGGCTTCGATCAGGATGTCTGGATGTTCTTCTAAAAAGGGCAGGGTGTACAGCATGAAGTCGATGGACTCGTCGATGGACAGTTTCCGATCTTCATAGATCCCACGAGAGTTGATGGGTCCTAGCGAAGAGTCGTCGCCTAGTTTGTCATTGATCGAGTCGATGATTTCTTTTTCAACGCTTCGCTGCCTGCTCGCTTTAGCTGGGTACTTCCAGGTGTAGTGCAGGCTCACCGACTCCGCATTGCTCGATACTCGCAGTCGAAGTGCCGGGCGGGGTGCTGCAGGAATATCGTAAGAAACATCGGCACTTTTTAGTGGTGCCAACTGTCGCATGCGTTCCAGATGGGACTCTTCAAAACGTCCCACATCTGAAGATGGAATGAACTGCACGCCGGAGGCCATGAAGGTGGCGAGTTCAGGTGAAACTGGTTCGGCAAATTCTGCCAGTCCCCAATCCTTGGACTTGTCCAAGGCCCTGACCGAGTATGCAAGGAGAGTCGGTGGATTGCCAATGGGCAGCAAGTGCGTATGCTCCGGCTCAGGTCCCTTAAGGATCCCTTCAACGGTTAGACCATTTTCACCACGACGCATGTCCAAGTATGCGTGAGCCTGGGCCTCGCTAAAGGTCACTGCTACTTTGCCTGACGTCAGACCATTGATGATCTCAACCCCAGCTGCGCGTAGCTCAGCAAATGCGTCTAATAGGTCTTTGCCGGGCAGTTCCATCAGGGAGACCCAGTCTGTGGCATCCCACACGTGGCCGAATTTCTGCTTTTGAGCTTGCTCTCGCAGTCGATTCAATTCCATAACAGCACGGCGCTGTGCACGAGGAAAGCGTTCGTCAAAAGCTACAGATTTCCAGCTGACTCCTGACTGCACCCAAGGGCTCTTGGCACCGCGTTTAGCAGGCCGAGCTTGAAGGGTCAGCAAGTCATCACTGCCATAACGAGGGGTACTGATGAATTTCAGGATCAAGCCCAGCGGTTCCTCGACGATCTCCTCTTCGTCTTGCTCCACCGGTAATAGTCGATTGAGGTTGCGCTCCCATTGGGGTATGGCGTTACGCCGCCAAGCGAATGGGTCAGCTTCACTTTCTGAAATGATCAATGGGTCATATTCGTCATTGACGATCTCTAAAAGTAGCGCGGCAATATCGGAGCAGGAACGCTGGCCCGGGTGGCCATCACAATATCCATCGAATTCGATGCTATCGCTAACAAGGCGAAAGGATGCCAACACTTCGCGGCCCACGACGACACCAGTGACGCGTACACTTCTGCCTTCGTGATAACGGTAGACATCGTGGACTAGGCCTGCTTTGTAGTACATCTGCCCTGCACGAAGTTCGTCGTCGGTCACCAGTAAATCCAGTGATTCGTAGTCGAGTTGGAATTCCAAGTTCGCCATCCATAGGTAGTGCGTTTCAGCAGATTGCTACCCTCCATCCTATCGACGGGCAGAGACAGGACGGGCATGACGAAACGTTAAGTGGATACTTTACTGAGCGTGGTTTCGACAGCTAGAAAGGAAGTACTGAATCACGAGTTCCGCTCATAACAGCCCTGGCTGAGTGGACGGCAACCCTCTAGGCCATTGTGCGGGGTGCCCCAGGTGAAGATTCGACGCTTCTTGAAATCCAAGAGCGTAAACGATGGCGCCCCTGCGCCAGAAAGGGGATAACTCCCCATGCCTAACGCAACCACCACTCTTTCCGTCGCCGAAGACCGTGCACAGCGCCTGCAAGAAGCAGGGGCCGGGTGGGGCGAACGAATTTCGGCTGCACCGCACAGCGCTCAATTGACCTTCAGCGTTCAGGGCGAAGGTTTTGATTCTGTAGCCACGAACATCCGAGCCGGCAAGCACACCTTCAGTGTCGATGAACCAGCAGCACTCGGCGGTAGCGACGTCGCAGCCAGCCCTGTCGAGTATGCGCTGGCGGCACTGGTCTCTTGCCAAGTCGTGGTTTACCGGCTCTATGCTCAGAACCTAGGTATCCAGGTAGACGATGTACAGATCACCGCCGACGGGCAGCTTGATGTTCGCGGGCTCTTCGGCATTGATACCTCGATCCGCCCTGGCTTCTCCTCGATAGATCTCAAGGTGCAGATCGCCGGGCCAGAATCTGCCGAACGCTACGAAGAACTGCGCCAAGCCGTGGATGCTCACTGCCCGGTGCTTGATCTCTTCGCCAATCCGGTCCCAGTGACCACTTCGGTGCAGGTTACCGAAGCTAACTAGCCTGGCCTAAGTCAAAAACGCGGGGGTGGTCTTCCAAATGGAAGGCCACCCCCGCGTTTTAACTAGCTCAGGTCTACTTGTCTAGGAAGTTCAGCAGAACCTTACCCGAGCTTGAGGAATCCTTGGCCGTTTCAAACGCCTCAAGACCGTCAGCCACCGGGAACTCATGGGTGACCGCAGCGGAGATCTGCAAGGAACCATCGGCGAGAGCCGCAAGTACCTCATCGATTTCATCGTTGAAGCGGAAGGAACCAACCAGTTCCAGTTCACGGGTAATCGCCAAAGAGATCAAAGCTGGCTGTTCACCGGTTGGTAGCAGGCCAACCATGACGACGCGTCCACCACGCACAGCACCGCGTACTGCTGAGGCCAAGCCGCGGTAGTTACCGCTGGCCTCAATCACCACGTCTGCACGCACCTGCGAAATGGCCTCCAGGTCATCGGCACGCAAAGTGGACGTGGCACCGAGCTGAGTTGCGATCTCCAGTGGCTTCTCGTGCATATCTACTGCAACAATTTCACTGGCTCCAGCACGCTTGAGCACCGCGATAGCCAACGCACCAATTGGGCCGGCACCAATCACCAAGGCCTTCTTGCCAGCAACATCCCCGGCGCGCGACACCGCATGCCAGGCTACTGCCGCTGGTTCCGCCAAAGCTGCATCACGCAATGACAGGCCCTCAGGAAGTTCGCGCAGCATTCGAGCTGGCAGATTCACTTCGTGGGCAAAAGCTCCCTCGGTGTGCGGGTAACGGGCCGCCGAGCCGAGGTAGGTGCATCCAGGCGAGAGGTTTGGGCGCTCTGATGGGTATGGCTCGCCGGTTTCCCCAGGGGTGGCCGGGTGTACGGCAACCTTGGTTCCGGCTGCTGGGCCGGTGCCATCGGCTGCTGCCTGAAGCACGGTGCCGACGATCTCATGGCCGAGGATCATCGGGGCTTTGAGAATTGATTCGCCGGCAGCCCCATGGCTCCAGTAGTGCAGGTCGGATCCGCAAATACCGCCATAGGCAATGGCGATGCGGGCTTCATCGGCAGCCGGTGCAGCCAAGTCGATCGGCTCAATGCGTAGGTCACCAGCGGCGTGAGCGACAACGGCTACGGTGCTGGTGGCTAAGGTATTAGACGACAACGCTCATGCCTCCGTCGATGAAAATGGTTTGACCGTTGACGTAGTTAGAACCATCCGAAGCCAGCCATACTGCTGGTCCAGCCAGATCTTCCACGGTGCCCCAACGAGCAGCTGGGGTACGTCCAAGAATCCACGAGTTGAACTTCTCATCGTCCACCAGGTTCTGGGTCATTTCGGTGTGGATGTAGCCCGGCGCGATGCCGTTAATCTGCAGGCCTGAAGCTGCCCATTCGGCGGTCATGGCGCGGGTGAGGTTGCGCAGGCCGCCCTTGGCTGCAGTGTAGGCAGAAATGGTTGGGCGAGCCAGATCGGTTTGTACCGAGCAGATGTTGATGATCTTGCCTTCGCCGCGTTCAACCATGCCACGGGCGACTTCGCGACCCACCAAGAAGGCACTGGTCAGGTTCGTATCGATAACTCGCTGCCAGTCAGCAACTTCTAGATCGAGCATCGGAACACGGTGCTGGATTCCTGCGTTGTTGATCAGGATGCGGATGGAACCGATGTTCTTTTCAATGGCGGCGATGTTCTCACGAACTGCGGCGTCATCGGTGACGTCAAAGCAGACGCTGTGGACTCGGTCAGCGCCGTAGCGGGTGCTGAAGTCGGCGGCGGTTTCGGCTAGTCGTTGCTCGTCGCGGCCATGCAAGATGATGGTGGCGCCAGCGTCGGCCAGGGCACCGGCAAGTTCGCGGCCAATGCCGCGGGATGAGCCCGTTACTAGGGCTAGTCGTCCGGTTAGGTCAAATAGTTGACTCATGAATTCCCTCGCATGAAGTGTCGATGGTACATCGACGGGAACTCATCGCTGGGGTAACCCAGCGCGTACATCCGAAAAGTAGCCCCGTCGCTCTCTCAAAACATATCAGACTTATGATGCGCGTAACACCTAAAAGTCGGATTTATGAACCTGTGAAATATAGTGCTCTCTGCTATTAGGTCAGCAAAAAGCATCGAGAAAAGAGCCATTAATGTCAGAAACCCGGGGCCGCAATGGCCCCGGGCATCATCGAAAAACGCTACCAGCTCAGTCCATGCCCGAAGCGGTACACCGGGTCTTCGGTATCGAAGGGCACGTCCTCCCGCGCAGCGCGGACCGCCGCATCCGAGCGCGGAATATCAAAGGGCAGTTTGCCTGACACATTGGCGGCGCCGGTGGCCGCGTCCAGCAGCACCTCGTCCGACACCCCAAACGTCCCGAACAACGCCGCCAACGGCAGTTCGGTGAAGGGTGTCAGCACCGCCGCGCGCTCTAAGAACACATCAAGAACGGTCGGCACAATGGAGGCAATCTCGGTGATATGCACGATGGTATCGGCCGAAAATTCCAGTGTTCCCTGGTGGAAGTGCGCTTCCATCGACCCTGGCGGAAGTACATCGTAGGGCGCATCAATGCGCAGGATCGCAGCGTCCGCCAGTCGCGGATCTTCAACCACCTCGCCGAACCGGGCCGCCACCTCTGGATCGATGCCCTCAACGTAGAGCTTCGGCCGGGCCGGCAATTGCAGCGGCGCTCCGGCCAGCGCGATGACGGAGGCAGCCTGCACCTTGCGGGCCAGCGCCAAGTTCTCTGCCGTCGCAACTACCTGACCGATCTGCTCTGCTGGCAGCACGCCACCAATCAGTCCACTCACGCTGATGTTCTCATTCGAGTCTTCGGCAGGTTCGCCGAGCAACCCATCAAGCAGACCCAGGCGCTGCTTATCACGCAGCACCCGCGCCACCGATAGATCCAAACGTTCCTCGGTGACCAGCCCACGCTCCACCGCCTGCAGGATCAGCGACGGGTCATCTTCCCCGCCCAGCTGGTCGACCCCGGCGGCGAAGAGCATGCCGACACGTTCCACGGGCGGCACGTCGAGCATTCCCCACGCACGCACCGGCAGTTCAAGGCCGAGCTTCGGCACGCGCATTCCGGTGACGATGTTGAAGTCGGTGACCACCACCCCGTCGAAGCCCATCTGTTCTCGTAACAGCTCGGTGATGATGCCGTGCTGGAACGCGAAGCCAACCTCCTCAAAACCGGTACCCACAGGTGCGGCATACCCGGGCATCATCATGGCCACGCCTTCCCGAATCGCCGCGGCGAACGGTTCCAGGTGGCCGTCGAACCGGCCGCCGGGATACACGGTGTTGCTCCCCTTTTCGAAGTGCGAATCCCAGCCATCGCGCTGTGGTCCGCCGCCCGGGAAGTGCTTCGCCGTGGCAAGCACGCGATCCTGTGCGCCGCCGGATTGCAACCCGCGCACGAAGGCTGCAGTCATTTCGGCGGCCAGTTCGGGGCTTTCGCCAAAGGTCCCGGAGACCCGCGCCCACCGCGGTTCGGTGGCCAGGTCTGCCATGGGATGCACCGCAATGTGGATGCCTACGGCCCGCAACTCGCGGGCCATCATGCGCGCGGTGTCCTCCACCAAGTCGGGGTCGGCCGTCGCAGCCAGGCCGATCGGTTCGGTGATTTCACTGAACCCTGCCCCGGACTGGCTGACCTGCGCGTTGCGCGCCCGGCCATGGGTAGGGTCGGCACCGACCGAGACCGGGATGCCCAGCCGGGTCTGCGCCGCCAGATCCTGCAGCGCGACGTTCCATTGAGCCAGTGCGCGCACGCTGGGGGTATTCATCAGGCCGACGTGGCCGATCATGCGTTCAACGATCAACTCGCGTGTCGGGGTGAATCCCCACGGGGACTGATCCTCCCGGCCTTCCCAGACACTCCCGTCGGGGTTCAGCATGATCCGTGCGGCGAGCAGGGCGCCGGCCTTTTCGGCCAGGGTCATGCGCTGTACGAGGTGTTCAATGGTTTCTACATTGGTACTTGTCTTCATGGTGTCGTTGTGTTTAGCTTTCCACCAGTCGTACAGCCAAGCGCTCCAGCTGGTCATCTAACAATCCGTGTCTCAGCAGATAGCCCTGGGCCGAGCCGAAGCCCTCGTAAACCCGATCCATGGCCGCGTCGAAAGCGTTTTGGGAGGTCCCGAAGATCAGCTCGCGGGCCGCTTCGGTGTCCGGGATTTCCACACCGTGGGCGCGAGCCCCGGCAAGCATTCGCTCTGCCCAGGCACCGGCAAGATGCTGACTGGAGACAATGTAATCGGCTCGCACCTGATCTAGGTCGGCGCCAACGGCCAGTAGGGTGAGCGCGACGGCCAGTCCGGTCCGGTCCTTGCCCGCGGTGCAGTGGATCAGCACCCCGCCTTCGGCATCCGCGACGGTGCCTGCAGCCCGGGCGAACGCCGCGCCGCTCTCGGTCACGAGCTGCTGATAGATGGTTTCAAGCGTTGGCAACTGCGTTACTGAAGTGGGCATCGCGCCGTCGAGCAACGGCAGGGCGACCAGGCGCGGGGTCAGTGAATCGGTAGCCAGGCCAGGAGCTCGCTGCACTTCTGCTTCGCTGCGCAGGTCGATGACCGTGCGGATACTTCCCGAGGCAAGGTCCTGTCGGCCAGTCGCACTCAGGTCGGAGACTGATTCCGAGCGGAAGAGTACCCCGGGACGGATCGTACCGTGTGCGGTGGTGATTCCGCCCAGGTCGCGGAAATTGACCAGGCCGTCGAGTGAAAGGGTGGTTGGATTATGCATGAGATGGTTCCTTAGATTCGTTCAGCGACCGGGGCCGCCTCGGGTACGGACAATGATGCTGGCTCGGTATCCTCGATCTCGCCTGCCCGGGCGGAGAGGATGGTGCGGAAGCCAATCACCGCGAGGCAGGAGAGCAACACGGCGGCGGCCGCACACAGGTAGAGCGCCAGGTAGTTCTGCTCTCCCCCAGCAATTGGATCCCCGCTGCCGATCAGTAACAGCGCCGGCGCCATGGCTGGGGCGATGGTTTGAGGCAGGGTCTTGGCCATATTGAAAATCCCGAGGAACTTACCTTCATTCCCCTTAGGCAGTGCGCGCATCGCCAGGGCAAGGTCAACCGAGTAGTAGCCACCCATGGCAATGCCGGACAACGCGACCCCCAGCAGGTACACCGTCAGATCATCGGTGAATGCGGTGAGTACCAGGCTGGTGATCATCAGGCCGATCGAGACGAACAGCGTGCCGCCGTAGGATCCGCGACGCGAAACAAACATGCCGACCGCCCACGACACCGTCGCCATGAGCACCATGGAAAACATGGCGGTCATCAGCGATAGCCGCGTCGCGTCTTCCACCGGCATCTTCAGTCGGAGCATGATGAAGAACAGTCCGAAGCCACCCACCAGCGTGTAACCGGTCTGCATGATGAAACGTTGTAGGGCGAGAAAGGCGAAATTCGGGGCTTGCCGTGGGTCAAAGATGAAGGAGGTGAAGATGGCTGAGATGCTCATCCGCGGGGTGCTCGCGCTTGTTGGCGGTGGATCTTTGACGATCAGGCAGGTGATCACGACGATGACCGCGGCAAGTGCCGGCATCGCTAAGAACATGACCGGCAGGCTGCCTGCCCCCAGCGCCGCGATCGCATAAGCCGAGAGTGGGCCAAGTGCCGAGGCGGCTCCGAAGATCCCGGAGGCTTTGCCCCGTTCATGATCCGGGATTTGCTCGGCGAGCATCGCGTTCAGTGAGGCGAAGACGGCGTTGTATCCGGCCTGAGCCAGCGCCCAAGCGATGACGAGCATTGGAATACTGGTAGAAACCAACATCAGTCCCGAGGCAAGCAGACCTACCAGGATGCCACCAAAAATCCAGGGGCGGCGCCGGCCAAATCGGCTCCTGGTGCGGTCCGAGAGCCCACCGAACAATGGGTTGGTGATCAGCGCGGTGGCACCGCCGACCGCGGTGACCAGTGCAACGGATGCTTCTTTTTGGCTGCTCGGGACCAGTTCGAGCACCTTCAGTGACAGCGCGGCGGCCATCGGGGCGACCAGCGCGCCGAAGGTGGCGAATTCAATCAATGCCAACAGGGAGATTTTCCTGATGGATGAACGCTGTGCGGGCGGGGCAGCAGTGTTGCGTGGCATTCCGGATCCTTTCGAATGAATGATGGCGCGAAGTGGCGACAACATCAATAGGAACAGTGCGAAACGACGCGAAAAATAAAACCTAGTGACCACTTGGTTAACTTTCTGACCCCTAACTCTTCACCGGCACATGACACAATGACCCCATGCAACAAACAGTCGACGGTCGAGTCCAGCGGGGCCTAGAGCGCCGCGAAAGAATCCTAGACGCGGCGGTTCGCCGCTTTGCTCGACGCGGATACGAAGGCACTCGCATCGCCGATATCGCCAAAGACGCGGGCATGACCGACGCCGGATTGATCCACCACTTCCCCTCAAAAGAAAAACTCTTCCTGGCTGTTATTGAGCGCCGCGAAGAGGTCTACGCGCCGGTGACCGGCAGCTTTGATTCGGTGGCCGAATTCTTGCACGCGCTCATTGCCTCGGTAAAAGCCGCCTGCGCCGAACCAGAATATTTACGCTTCCGCGCCATGCTCAGTGGTGCCGGAATGATCGAAAATAACCCCGCCACCGCGCACCTTGAAGGTCGACTCCGTTTGGCAGTCGAACGCTTGGTTCCACTATTTGCCGAAGGCATTAAGCGCGGCGAACTACTACCCGATCAGCAACCACTGCCCATGGTCCTGCATATTCTGGCCCTGAATGACGGTCTTCGCGCGCAGTGGGGGCAGGCTCCGGACCTCATCGATTACGCTGGCACTTTCGAAACCTCGATCGCGGCCGCCTATCGTGCATTCTCCGGGCGCACGCTGCCGCCGACCCATGGATAACGACTAATCATCGTCGGGCATTGGCCTCCGCGGGCAAAAAAATAAGGGCCCACAAGGGGCCGAACTTTTTAGCGCGTCTGCGAATAGAACCAGTTGATGTGCTCTTCGAGCAGTTGAGCTGCGCGCTCGCGCTGGTTGGTAGCGAAGGCATGATGGATGGCCTTGTGCTGACGACGCAGGACCCTGACGATCGGTTGCCATGATTCATCATCTGGAATGGACGCGGCAACATAGTCACTAATGGAGTTGCGCAGCGATTCCATCATGGATTCCACCACAGCGTTGCCAGCCATGGAGGCGAGCAAGACGTGGAACTCCGCGTCAATGCGGTGGAAGGCTTCACGCGAGAGTTGGGCATCATCCATACGCATGATCAGCACCGCGGTGCGGTCAATCACCTGTTGCGCGTGGATGGGATCTCGCGGGTTCATCTGTGCTGCCCAGGTTTCTAGCAGGATGCGGGATTCAACAATCTCGCGCACGTTGATCCCCTTGGCCGCCAGGTGCAGGCGCAAGGCTTGAGAAATTCCGGCCGAAGGATTGGAGACAATCACTGCCCCGGAATTCGGACCGGACCCCGTGGAAGTCTTAATGATGCCCATCACGTCAAGGATACGGATGGCATCGCGTACCGAAGCACGGGAGATCCCATGTTGCTCCGCGAGCGCACGTTCACCGGGAAGTTGATCTCCCACGAATAACTTCTCAGTGCGCAAATCTTCCTCAATAGCTTGAAGAACAATCTGGTACGCACGCGGAGCTGGGTTTACTGGCATCGGATCTATTTTAGCCGTTCACTTGGCTAAGGAAGCATCCATGAAAGCACCGGAGTGGACTGCAGGTAAACCAGGCAGCACAGCACCAGCAGCATTCCCAGAGACCAACCGGCAACCTTCTTCAGGATCACCGATTCCTGGCCTTCCATCTTCACACTGGTTGCGGCGATGGCCAGGTTCTGCGGGGAGATCAGCTTACCGACCACACCACCGGAGGTGTTGGCAGCTACCAGCAGGTGCGGATCGATGCCCGCATTCACGCCAGCGGTCTGCTGCAACTTAGCAAACAGTGCATTGGCGGAAGTATCCGAACCGGTCACCGCGGTGCCGATCCAGCCCAAAATTGGTGAGAGGAAGGCGAAGAATCCGCCGGCACCAGCCAGCCAGGTTCCCACGGTAATAGTCTGTCCGGACAGGTTCATCACGTAGGCCAAGCCAAGGACCGAGAGAATGGTCAGCGCGGCGAAACGCATGTTGTAGATGGTCTTGCCGATTTCAGCTAGGCCTTCACCGAAGGTCATTGCATACTTGCCGCCATCGGTATTGCGCGAGTAAACAAAGGCTACGATCACGCCGGTGATCAGCAGCAGGGTACCCGGTGAGGACAGCCAGGAGAAGGTGTACATGGTCGAGGAGACTGCCTGACCGTTGGCATCAACCACATGACCGTGTAGTCCTGGCCAACCGAACTTGATGTCGGTGCTAGCCAACCATGCTGGGATATCGATACCGAGCTTCCACAGCTTGGCCAGACCGAAGATCACGATCACCAAGAGGTATGGGAACAGCGCCATCCAGGTGTTACCGACATGCAGCTTGCTTCCCTGCTCTACAGGGATTGCTGCCGCTTCGGGGGTCAGTACTCGGGCGCGAGCTTCCTCGGCACCCTTCGGGCTCCAGAAGCGAAGCAGGATCACAGCAGCAGCCAGGCCAACCAGCGAGGCGACAATGTCGGTGAGTTCATACGAGAAGTAAGTGGAGCACAGCCACTGAGCGACACCGAAGGAAATACCAATGGTCATGGTGGCAGGCAAGACCTGACGCACACCGCGCCAGCCATCGAGAATCAGCACCAAGATGGTGGGAACAAACAATGCCAGCAGCGGTGACTGGTGGCCAACGACGGCACCAATTTCCTTGGCTGGAATACCGGTCAGGGCACCGGCGGTGGTGATGGGAATCGCCACAGCGCCGAAGGCTACCGGAGCGGTATTAGCGATGAGCACCGCGCAGGCTGCGCGCAAGGGCGAGAGCCCGAGGGCCAAGAGCATGGTGGCGGTAATGGCTACCGGGGCACCAAAGCCTGCAAGGGCTTCAAGGAGTCCACCGAAACAGAAAGCGATCAGTACTGCTTGGATGCGCACATCCCCGCCACCGATAACGTCAAAGACGCGACGTAGGTCTTCAAAGCGACCAGATTTCACGGTGACTTGGTAGAGGAAGATGGCCATGACCACGATCCAGACGATCGGGAAGGCGCCAAAGACCATGCCCATGATTCCTGAATTTAGGGCCATGCCGACCGGCATTTTCCAGCCCAGGATGGCGACGATGATGGCTACCGCCAATGATCCCAAACCGGCCCAGTGGGCCTTGGTTTTGATCACTGCTAGCAGTACAAAAAATGTGAGGAGGGGAATCAGCGCGATCAGTGCAGAGATCGCAACGCTCCCAGCTATGGGTTCGGTGGAGGGAGTAAACACGGTGTGGGCGTCCTTGCTCGAGTGTTGGTCTGACCATATGTGGTCCGACCACCAAGAGTACAACGTGAGTGTCATCACAACAAGTCTTGACTATTGCAAAACTTGTCGCATAGTATGGTCAGACCACACCTGAAAGAGTCATTTATTATGCGAATAGCTCTCTTTGCCACGTGCATCGTGGACGCTATGTACCCGGAAACAGCCAAGTCGACCGTGAAGATCCTGGAACGCTTGGGTCATGAAGTAATTTTCCCGAAGGCGCAAGCCTGTTGTGGGCAAATGCACATGAACTCCGGCTACATGCCCGAAGCTTTGCCCGTTGTCGAAAACCACATCAACGCCTTTGACACCGAAGACTATGACGTCGCGGTTGCCCCGTCGGGCTCCTGCGTTGCTTCGGTCAAGCACCAGCACCCCTACCTCGCTGATCGCTTGGGCAAACCAGAACTCAAAGAACGAGCCAAGGCAGTCGGCGCGCGCACCTATGAACTAACCCAACTATTGGTTGACGTTCTGGGCATCACCAACGCGGCCGAACAATTGGGCAGCTACTTCCCCGAAACCATCACCTACCACCCTTCCTGCCACGGCATGCGTTCGCTAGGTTTGGGCGACCGTCAGCTGGATCTGCTCAAGACCGTCGGCGGCATCACCGTCAACGAACTACCAGAAGCCGACCAGTGCTGCGGCTTCGGCGGCACCTTCTCCATCAAGAACGCTGATGTCTCTTCGGCAATGCTCGAAGACAAGGTGAAAAACATCTGCTCCACCGGTGCCTCCGCGTGCTCCGGCGGCGACGCTTCCTGCCTGATGCACATCGGCGGTGGCCTCTCACGTACCGGCGCCAAGCCAAAGACCTTGCACCTGGCCGACATCCTGGCCAGCACCATGGAAGAGACGGTGTCACTGTGACTCAGGTATTCCTCGGCATGCCTGCCGGCGGACAGGGAAACCTGTTCGAGCAAGAACCCTTCCCCAAGGCTGCACACCGCGAACTGGGCAACACCCAGATGCGCAAGAACCTGCGCCACGCCACCCACAGCATCCGCGATAAGCGTCTGAAGGTTGTCGGTGAACTTCCCGACTGGGAAGCACTGCGTGATGCCGGCAGCACCATCAAGAACAATTCCATGGCCACCCTCGAGGAACGGTTACTGGAATTCGAAAAGAACTTCACCGCCCGCGGCGGTGTGGTCCACTGGGCTCGTGACGCTGACGAAGCCAATAAGATCGTCACCGATCTGGTCCGTGGAACCGGCGCTACCGAGGTGGTCAAGGTCAAGTCCATGGCCACCCAGGAAATCGGCCTGAACGAACACCTAGAAAGCGAAGGCATCGATGCCTTCGAAACCGACCTCGCCGAACTCATTGTTCAGCTGGGCCACGATAAGCCAAGCCACATTCTGGTCCCGGCCATCCACAAAAACCGCACCGAAGTGCGCGACATCTTCCTCAAAGAGATGCCGGTGGTTGACCCGAATCTCACCGATGAACCAGCCAAGCTAGCCGAAGCGGCCCGCGCTCACCTGCGCAAGAAGTTCCTTGCTGCCAAGGTCGCCATCTCCGGTGCCAACTTCGCACTAGCCGATACCGGCACCCTGGGCGTTGTGGAATCCGAAGGCAACGGCCGCATGTGCCTGACCCTGCCCGAAACCCTGATCACCGTCATGGGCATCGAAAAGGTCCTGCCACATTGGGAAGATATTGAGGTCTTCATGCAACTACTCCCCCGGTCCTCCACCGGCGAGCGCATGAACCCTTACACCTCGCTGTGGACCGGTGTCACCGAAGATGATGGCCCGCAGAACGTTCACATTGTGTTGCTTGATAACGGACGTACCCGTGCACTGGCGGACCGCTTCGGTCGCACGGCGCTGAACTGCATTCGTTGCTCGGCCTGCATGAACGTGTGCCCAGTCTATGAGCGCACCGGTGGCCACGCCTACGGTTCGACCTACCCCGGCCCGATCGGCGCGATCCTCTCCCCACTGCTCACCGGCATTGAGGTCGAAGAAAACGGTTCCCTGCCTTACGCGTCCTCGCTGTGTGGTGCTTGTTATGAAGCCTGCCCAGTGAAGATCAATATTCCTGAAATCCTCGTGCACCTACGTGGTGAAGACGTGGATGCTAAGCGTGAGAAGCACAAGCTCCCGACCCAGATGGACCTGCTGATGAAGGGTGGTTCCTGGGCCTTGGGTAAGGGCAAGAATATTGGTCTGCTCGAAAAGGCGTTACCGCTGGGACGTTTGGCTGCCGGCAAAGATAAGAAGATCAAGAAGTTGCCGGGCATCGCCGCCGGGTGGACTCAGAGCCGCGACATTCCAGCCCCACCGAACAAGTCCTTCCGCGACTGGTGGAGCGACGAGAAGGAGTCCAAGTGAGCGCGAAAGAAGAAATCCTAGGCCGCATCCGTACGGCTCTGGCCGATACTCCGGTCACCGAAGAAGTTCCTCGTGAATACCGCACCACGTCCACGATGAGCCAAGAGCAGCTCATTGAACTGTTGGTCGACCGCTTGGTGGACTACAAGGCTGGTGTTGACGTCATTGAGGCCGAGCAGATTCCTGATTTTGTGGCCTCCAAGCTCAAGGACGCCAGCAGCGTGGTTTACCCGCAGGGTTTGGATGCACGGTGGCTTTCTGCGCTAGGTTCCGAAGTAGAACTTCGACTGGATGCCCCGGGGGCTCGTTTGAGCGTGGCCGAGCTGGATGCCACCAGCGCAGTGGTCACTTCTTCGGCGGTCTCGGTTGCCGAGTCGGGAACCATCATCCTCGATGGCCAACCCGATCAGGGGCGTCGCGCGATTTCACTGGTCCCCGATCACCACGTGTGCATCGTGCCAGTGTCCACAATCGTGCAATTACTGCCCGAGGCCATGCCACGACTGAGCATCACCCGCCCGTTGACCTGGATTTCTGGCCCATCGGCCACCAGTGATATTGAGCTGGAACGTGTCGAAGGCGTCCATGGTCCACGCACCTTAGACGTGCTGATGGTTCGCGGCCTGTAGTACGACCTACGAAAAGTGGCCGATTCCCTCCCCCGCTTTTGGGGTAGAGAAGCGGCCACTTTTTGCTGCAGACGCTATTTGGTGGTCACGGCCAATTCGTTAGGCTCGGTGTCCAGCACCACGGAGGCAGTCTCGTTGCCAGACTCTAGATCGATGGCATGCACCGTCTTCTTAGCTGGTTCGCTGACGTAGGCGGTGTTACCGTCAATGCGCAACGCTGGGTGGGCTTCCTGCCACTGCGATGGGCCTTCCCACGCATCAATGGCATCGATGCTTCGGGTGATCTTTCCGGTGCTCGGGTCAATCACGTGGATCTTACCGTCGGTACCCAGAAGGTAACCGAGATCTTCAGGGCCACGAGCGACCCCGCGCCAGGTGTATTCAATTCCATCAGGCAAATCGGCAACTTGGTAGCTAGGCTTCGCGGTGTCGATCAGGGTGATCTGGTGCAGCAGGTTTCCTTCTGCGTCAGGATCATTCTGGTAGTCACCGATCACCAATGCGCTGGTGTGTGAGACATAGGCATTACCCATGCGACCGTACTCATCCGGTGCACTGAGCTTGGTGAATTTTCCGTCAGCAAATACCAGTGCCCCATCTGCACACCCGAACACCGCGCGGCCTTCGGCAGCGGTTCCTTCACCATGAACAGCCGGGCAGTCGGTGTTTTCGGCGATCTTCTTATGCTGGGCGTCAAGCTGCTGCACACCGGTGCGCGAGGAAGCATCGCCAATGGTGGTCAGTACCGTTCCATCTTCCATTGCCACGGAAACACCGTGGTGAGCTGGCGATTCGATGGTCTCTACCTCGGGCAGTTTTCCTTCATCCTCGGCCAGTTTATCGGTGTCAAAGATTGTGGTGACTCCGCTGCCATCATCAAAAAGGGCGGTCTTGCCTGCGTGTGGAACTACGTGTCCGGCAGCTGAGGCAGCGAAAGTCGCTTCGGTCAGCTCAGGGGTGCTGGCATCAAGCACCTGGAATCCCTTGGAGGTGGTGAGCAGGAAGTTTCTACCATCACCAGCGGAATTCAGTCGGGTGAATTCTTCGGTGTCAAAGGTTTTGAGCACTTCGAGGCTCTTGCCATCTAAGACCGCGGCACCATTGGCGTAGGTCACTGCAACTCGTGGCGAGGTGGATGCGTCGGTGGAGTCGGCTGCGCTCTGCGCCGAGCATCCGGTGGCCAGCAGGCCGAGGACGGCTAGGGATGAGCCGACCTTGAGGGTGCGATGAGAGATGAGATTCATGATTCCTTTCTTACTGCGCTTAGTTGCGCAATGCTTGGGTAATTTTTTCGGTGTTGACTTGCATCATCTTTAGGTAGCTGTCGGCGGGTTCGCCCGGTAAGGTCAGCGACTCTGAATACAGGTGCACGATCTGAACATCGATGTTTGCTTCGTCTGCCAGGGCACGAGCCAATTTGTCGGGCTGAGCGGATTCAACAAAGATCGCTGAAACCTTTGACGTGCGGATAGCTTCTGCCAGCGAAGCCATATCGGCTGCGCTCGGCGAAGCTAGGGTGGTCCCCGAGGGGATCACCGCTCCTACGGTGCGAAAGCCAAAGCGCTTGCTGAGGTATCCAAAGACGTGATGATTGGTCACCAGTGCGCGAGATTCTTCGGGAATCTGGTTGAAGGAGTCAGCCATCTGTTGTTCCAGCTCAGTCAGCTCGCCCCGATAGGACTGGGTGTCTTCATTCAGTTGTTCTGCCTGGATGCCGGGAAGCTCCTGAAGATCTGAAGCTAAGGCATCAACCACGTCAATCATCTGTACTGGGTCAGTCCAAAAGTGTGGGTCAGCGGCTCCACTAGATCCAGAAACATTAAGTACCTGCACGTGGTCCGTAGCAACGAAGTGCTCCTTGCCTGCAGCATCGACCGCTTCCAGCTGGTGTTGCAGCCCCTCTTCTAGGTTGAGCCCATTGGAAACGACCAAGTCTGCATCGTTGAGTAAGGCGGCTTGTTGGGCTGAAATCTCGAAGGAGTGGGGATCAACGTTGGCCGGCATCAAGGTGTGAACCTGTGCTTGGTCGCCGACAAGGTTCTGTACGACGTCCGCAAGGATGTTCGTGGTCACCACGACGCTGGGCTGTTGATCTTCGTGGGCTGTTGCTGCACAACCGGTCAAGATCATTGGCACCAACAACAGGGCGGATAGAGTCTTGAACGGATTGTTCTTGCGACTGATCAATTTCCCACCTGTGTCATCCACGTTGGAGCAACGCTGGGGGTCAGTGTTCGGGCAATACGTGCTGAATCGGCGAAGTCGATTTCATAGACTTGCTCTTCAGCCGGCGCACTAACATAAGCGCGTTGGGCATCAAGAACGAGGTTCACGCTGTCCATGGCCACTGGATCTTTCAGGGTCTTCTTCAGCAATGTTTCGGTAGTGCCGATCACTTTGTCGGCATTGGTCGAGTACACCTGTACGCAGCCTTGATCATCCAGGGCCACCACGTGACCCTCGGTATCGCCGACGGCAACAACTTTGAGTAGCTTCTGATCGGTCATCACTCTATTGATCGTCAGATCTCGGGTATTGATAACCCACGCGCCACGATCGCCAGCCACCGCAGCCACGACGGGTCGCGATTTACGGTGGTCAAGATCTACCGCGAGTTCATCTTCACTAGTTCCCTTGGGGTACTTCACCAGGGCAAATTCAAGGCCACCGGCTTCTGTCTCTGAAGCAACCACAATTCCTTGTTCACAGGCGATGGCAAGTCCTGCAGCAGTCTGCGTGGCATCGGTGGGGTTGGCACATTCGGCAGTCGATCCATCGACCCGCTGACCTTGAGCATCTAGGTAGTACACCTGTGCTGGGGTTGAGCCACTTGCCGGTTCGCTTTGAATTGCGCCTTCCCCGAGGGGAGCCAGAATGCCTTGGTGGGCGGTTGTCTCGGTGCTGAACTGTTCGGCGACTCTCCCCTGAGCAAGCTCGGCGTTATTGAGCAATATTCCCTTGCCCGTTTCGGGGAAGAATACTCCGGTGCTACCTGCGGTAGACAGTGGTCCGCCGATGATCCGCACCGGCCCTTGGCCCGTTACGTGGCCGACTTCTTGAGCAGCGGCACGGTAGTAATGGAAATGATCGGTGTGGTTCCAGCTCCACATTCCGCTGTCTACGATGTCGACACCTTTATTGGTATCGGCAAAGATATAGCGTCCGTCGGTATCCAAATTTTTGATATTTGGAAGCGATGACAAGTCGGTCTCTTCGCCACTTAGAAGATCCGACATTCCTGTCTTGCCCGTGGCGTCGATGGTTACTAGGTGCAGCGGCGCTTCGGCCATTTCTTGGGCACCTTCTATGGCACCGTGGTCCGCGGGCTCAGCAGAGCTTTCTTCGTCTGGAGCCGACGGAGTCGACGCGCACCCGGTCAGCAGGAGTCCGCTGAGGAGCACTGCGGTAAATCCGTTGATCTTGGACTTCATTTGGCACTTTCACTTTGTGGGGATAGGTCTTTGGATGTCTTGTGGTGTGTATCTTGGTTTCGCACAATCATTCGACGGGCCAGCGCAGAGAGCCCTGCGAACGTGATGGCCAGGCAGGAGATTGATGGGCCGGCGGCCGTTTGGGCGTACCAGGAGATCAGCAGTCCTCCCAGAACACTGAGCATCCCAATGACTGCAGCCAGCACCATGATGACCGGGATCCGGGTGACCCAAACTTTGGCTGCCACGACCGGAGCCAGCAGCATTCCAATCACCAAGAGTGTGCCAACCGATCGGAAAGATGCGGTGATTGCTAGGGCGACCAGAGCGACCAACATGATCTGTGCCAGCCCGGGCCGAAGTCCCAAGGTTTGTGCGATGCGGATATCAAAGGCGCTGGCGACAAAGGCGCGATGGAACTTTGTGGCGATGGCAATGCTCAGTAGCAGAGCAACAACGAGGAGGGTTAGATCCGAGGTGGAGACGGCCAGAATGTCACCGAAGAGCATGCTGGTGGCATCGGTGGCGAAGCTACGTGAGTGGGAAACAATGATGATTCCCAAGGAGAGCATGCCTACAAAAACCAGACCGATACTGGTGTCGTAGGAGAGCTTTCCTTTTCGTTGCATTGCCCCGAGTACACCGGTCATGACTACCGCGCTGATGCCGGCTCCGATCATGACCGGGAATCCTAGGACGGTGGCCAAGGCTACGCCGGGAAGCATGCCGTGACCTATGGCTTCTCCAAGGAATGCCATGCCGCGGATGACTACCCAGGTGCCGGCAATTGCGCAAATAATGGCAACTAAACTTCCGCCAATGAGGGCGCGCTCCATGAACTCGGATGCGAAGGGATTGATGAACACAACGACAAGAGTAACGTTAAATGAGAATCATTATCAATTGCTATACTAGGGCCATGACTAGTACCCCTCCTTTGATTCGCGTTGACTCAGCATGTTTCTCCTATGAGCGCGACCAGATACTGCACGATGTATCCCTCTCGGTACATGCTGGTGAAATTCTTGCCATTACCGGTGCCAATGGCTCAGGAAAATCAACGTTGTTAGAGCTCATGGCAGGGATCAACATTCCGAGCCACGGTCGAGTCGAACGCACCGCGCCGGTGGCGCTAGTCGTCCAGCGGCCTAACATTCCCGTGGGACTTCCCTTGAGCGTTGCAGATGTGGTTTCCATGGGGACGTGGCGCACTCGTACTTCCCGTGCCCAGCGGAAAGTAACAGTGAAGGATGCTTTGGAACGCGTGGGGCTACAGGGATTTGAACGTCGTAGTTTCACCGAGCTTTCTGGTGGGCAGCGACAACGTACGCTCCTTGCCCAAGGGCTGGCGCAAAGTTCTCCCCTACTTCTTCTTGACGAACCGCTAGCCTCACTGGACGCGGCCAGCCGCGACACAATTCATGAAATCCTGCGTACCGAAGCCAGTCGTGGAACGGCGGTGGTGCTCGTGACCCACGATGACGACTCGCAGGGGTTAGCAGATCGAGTTATCGCCTTGCGTGATGGTCAGGTCGTGGAGAATCAGGCGGGACCTCCCGCATCCACCACGCAAGCAGGTCAGGCCAGTCAGTCACTGAATTTGGGGATGCATCTGTTTACATAGGTGAGTAGGCCCAAGCAATTCTTGAAGGACTCCCATGACAAAGCGGCACCCCCGGACACCGGTACACTCCGTTCCCGATTCGGCACTGCGCTTCATTGGTTTTCTTTCGTTTTTTGATCGCTACGGCACACCACCAATGTTGCTGGCCTTATCTTTAGGTACCTCGTTAGCCTTTGCACAAGCGGTGCAACTCATTGCGGCATATTCGTTGTTTTATGCCATCGGGCAACCTCTATGGGGTCTAGTCAGCGATCGCTTCGGCAGACTACTGGTTCTCCGTCTGGCGTTGATGGGTGCCGGCGTGGGTGCATTGGCAAGCATTATGTTCGGCGACTATGTACCACTGCTTGTTGCACGTTGCTTCACCGGGCTCATGTTCGGCGCACTCTATCCGACACTATTGACCCTGCTCGGCGATACTCGTCAAGGTGTTCACCGGGCCCGAGGGCTATCGGATCTTCAAATCTATTCTTCACTCGGCACCACGTTGGCGACCGTATCCGCTGGCTCCATAGCCACCTATCTTGATTGGCGTCTGGTATTTGCACTACCAGCTTTGGGTTGTGCTGCAGCGCTGCACGCTTTGCGTCGGGTGCAAGAACCTGAGCATACCCGCGCAGCCTTTAGCCTGACAGCAGCCCTACGACCGATGAATCTAGCGCTGTACGCCATCGTCTTCCTCGAAGGTGGCTTGCTCATGGGCCTACTAAGTTACGTTGTTCCAGCTCTGCAGCACTCCGGTATATCTTTAGAGCTGGCAGGACTATTGGGATGCGGTTTTGCCCTCGGCGTGATTTTAGGTGCCCGATTAATGCGTTCCCTGGTGAGCCGATTCTCGAGGACCTGGCTCATTGGCTGCGGTGGCTTGGTATTGTGCGGAGCGTTTTTGCCTTCCGCTTTCTGGCCCTCAACCGCTTCGTACACAATTACCGCCTTACTCTTGGGCGCCACGAACGCCATCATGCATTCATCAATGCAGGGATGGGCTACCGACATCGCTCCCACCGCACGAGCGACCACGGTATCGTTCTTCGTGTTTTCGCTCTTTGTCGGAGCCTCAATTGCCACGTACCTCACTGCAGCCCTCGCGGAGCAAGGGCACTATGCACAGATCTTTGGTTACGGATTGATCGCCAGCGCGGCACTGGTCATTCTCGCGACTACCACCCATGCGCTATGGACCAAGAACAGTGGAGAGAAGCACCCCAGCCGCTGAGGCGAGCCACATTCAAAACATCAATGTAACAGCTTGTTGCACTTTTTTAATGCCCTTATCTAAACGCGCTAATAAGCACCCCAATGCCCATGAGGAACAGCGCAGCACAGGCCGTCCATTCAAGGCGCAGCGCAATCTCAGGTCGCTTGAACCAGTGCATCGCTTTTGATGCCACCGCGCTGAGAAGCAACATGTATATGAATCCCACCGAAGCGAAGATGGCCCCCAGCCCCATCCCCCAGATGAAGGTATTGGATCCACTTGGGATAAAACTTGGCATCATTGCAAGAAACAACAGCCCAAGTTTCGGATTTAGCGCGGCCGAAAGCAGCCCGGCTCCGAAAGACCTGACTATGGAGTGCCCTTCTCGGCGTGGCCCGTTGCGTGTTTCTACCCGCGCGATCGCACTGTCTGCCTTAGCCACTGCTCGAGATTTGATGAATCCGGAGCATCCTAGATAGACCAAGTACAAGCCGCCAAGTAACGCGATGACGATTTCAACGATTGGATACCGCTGGATCACCGATGCCGCTCCGGCTCCAGCCAAAGTAGCCCAAGCAAAAATGGCCACCATCATTCCTAGCGCTGCAACAATTCCGTACACCTGCCGCACCAATGAAAAGCGCAGGACAAGGAAAGTATCTGGTCCAGGAGAAAGTGTCACCATCACGCACACCCCAAGGTATGCGCAAAACGAAGCCCAAGTCATAATGAATAAGTTTAGAATCTTGCTCACAGATCAACGAAACGCACGCAGGCTCTCATCATGAATTAGCAAACGACCCTGTCGTTGCTGGTTTATGCGTCGTAAACTAACCGGAACATTCCCTTCAGTTTTTAAAGATTTGACCCAAGCATTGTTTTAATAGACTGACCAAACAAGTTTGAAAGCAGGCGGCAATGACCACTCCAAACGGCGAACCACAGAACCCTTACACTTCTGCGCAGCCAACCCAGGGCCAGAACCAGCAGTATGCCCAGTACCCACAGCAGACGCAGTACCAGAACGGCTACCCAGGCTACTCAGCGCAGTCGCAGCTTGAAGGCAACCAGCTAGCGCAGACTTCCATGATCCTAGGCATTCTCTCGCTCTTTGTTCTCGGCATCGTTCTTGGCCCAATCGCTATCGTCAAGGCCAGGCGCGCAGAACGTGAGTTCAACACCGCTGCAACGGTCGGCAAAGTAACCGGTTGGATCGGAACAATTCTTGCGGCTATCACAATCCTGTGCTTCATCGGATTCATCCTGCTGGCAATCTTTGTTCCAGATGCAGCCTACGAGTCTTACGATACTTACGACTTCTAAATTCAGTGGCATGCCGCTTGAAAAATAGAACTTAACGACGAAGCCTCCGAACCAGATTTGGTTCGGAGGCTTCGTCGGTATCGGCCCTAAATCCGTCAACCCCATGACGGCTCTCGGGAAGTTATTTAGGCTTCTGCTGGAAGCACGAAGGAAGCGTCGATTTCGATCTTGACCTTGTCGCTGACCAGAACGCCACCAGCTTCAAGAGCCGCATTCCAGGTGATGCCAAATTCCTTGCGGGAAATGGTGGTGGAAGCGAAGAAGCCTGCGCGGGTTGCACCGAAGGCGTCGACAGCCTGGCCGCCAACCTCAACTTCGAGCTCAACTTCCTTGGCTACGCCACGGATGGTCAGTTCGCCGACCAAGACAAATTCCTCAGCGCCACCCTTGATTCCGGTGGACTTGAAGGTCATGGTTGGGAACTGCTCGCCATCGAAGAAGTCAGCACTCTTGAGGTGACCGTCGCGGTTTGCGTCCTTGGTGTTCACCGAGTTGATCTGAACAGTTGCTTCAACACTGGAAGCTTCCAGGGTTTCACCGATGTTCAGGGTTGCATCGAATTCGGTGAAGCTACCGCGCACCTTGGAGATGCCGGCGTGACGAACCGAGAAGCCAACCTCCGAGTGCGATGCGTCGAGGTTCCAGGTACCAGCGGTCAATGCAGTTGCAGCCATGTCTAAATCCTTTCGTCACGCCAACATGTAGTTGACGTTTCAATTTGTTTTGCTGAGACCAGTATTGCACCAATTAAGTTGAAGCGTCAACAAGTTTTCTCAAAAAATCTCATTTCTGTCCTACTTTTTGGCGCAAAATCCCATGTTGATCTGAGTCTTTAGCTACAAAAAATTTTTTGAGCCACAACCAAGAACCACCAGTCCAACACCAAGCAAGCGAACAAAAAACCTTCGCACTTCCATCTTGCAAACAACTCGATGCCAAAAGAACCAACCGCGCATGAACCTTTATCAACAAAAGCTGAACTCCGACCTACAAAGACGTCGGAGTTCAGCTTTTACTTGGTCGCTATATCACGAGCGACAGATCAAGGCTTGGAAACCAGTCCCTGCTCGACCATCCATTCAAAGGCAACATCGGCTGGTTCACGACCAACCACATCCACCTGGTAGTTCAAGTCCATCAAAACCTCATCGGTAAGCAACGGAGCAATTTGTGCCATGATGCCTTCGACTTCAGGGTGCGCTTTGAGGAACTCGCCATTAAACGCCGGGGCGGCGTTATAGCTCGGGAAATACTTCTTGTCGTCTTCCAAGACCGTTAAGTTCAAGGCCTTGATTCGGCCATCGGTAGTGAAGACTTCGCCAAAGTTGCAAGCCCCGTCGGCTGTCGCCTGATAGATAGCCCCAACGTCATACAGACCAATATTGCTCTCTGGTACTTGGGAACCACGATCTACACCATAGTGTTTCAGCATCGGTGTCAGTCCATCACGACGTGAATTAAACTCTGGGTCGACACAGAAGGTCAGATCCTTAGGATCAACGTCCTTGAGCTCAGAGAGCTTAGTGATCCCCAAGCGCTTAGCCGTTTCTTCATTCATGGCCAACGCGTAGGTGTTATTCAGTGGTGCAGGATCTCCCCAGTCGATACCGTTGGAGAGGTCTTCATCTTTCACCGCTTCCCACTGAGCTTGTTCACCGACCACCGGTTCCTCATGCCCAAGGTAAGTTAGCCATGCGGTGCCCGTGTATTCCCAGAGAAGGCTGGCATCACCAGTGAGCAACAGTTGTCGTGCCGGCTGAGAACCAGGCACGTTCGTCAGATCTGTGACATCGTAACCTGCAGCTTCCATAGCGATAACCGTGATCTTACCGATGAGCAATTGCTCGGTGAAGGACTTGGATGTCACCGTCACCTTCGTCTGCCCCGCGTCATCGGCGACGGGATGGATCTTGCCTGGTCCTACTGCTGGTACGGTTCCCGTTGACGGGCTCAGCCCACAACCGGTCAATCCGATCACTGCTGCAATCGAGATCAAGGACAGTTTCATTGATTTTTTCATGACAGTCCCTTCGGTCGTGCAACCTGTTCGACAACGCGACCCAGCCAATCAATGGTCAAGGCCAGTAGTGCGACCAATATCGAGCCGGTAATCAATACGACATTGAGGTTCAGGTTGACGCCGGTGGTGATCAAGATACCCAGACCACCACCGTTGATGAAGGTTGCCAAGGTGGCGGTACCCACGAGCAGTACCAGAGCCGTACGGATGCCTGAAAGCATGACCGGCACCGCCAGCGGCAACTCAACCTTGAAGAGCACAGCCATGAGGCTCATGCCGATGCCTCGCCCAGCTTCGACGATGCGCTGATCCACTTGTTGCAGACCCACGATCGTGTTGGAAAGCACTGGCAGGATGGCATAGATAACCAAGGAAACAATCGCAGTCTTTGCACCAAACCCTAGCCAGAACGCCAGCAAGACGATCACACCAATAGCAGGGGCTGCCTGTCCGAAGTTGGCGATGGCCCGCACAACTGGTGCAGCGCGGCGTAGGCTCGGACGAGTTAGCAAAATTCCCAGCGGGATAGCAATAATCAGCACGATCACCGTAGAAATCACGGTGAGTTTGAGGTGCTCTAGGGTGTACCCCCAGATGGTGGCCGGATCCAACGTCTGACGTTCAGTCTCGGTCAGATCAGCGGTTAATAACCAGATCATGAGCACCGCAAAAGCCGCGATAATGGCAACAATCTGCCATATCAGGGTTCGTTTTTCGGTATTCATGCAGTTTCACCGTCCGGTTTGGTGGCTTCACTGTCGATGTCAACAACATTGATAGCCCCTGAGTTCAGGCCTACCGGCGCGGAATGATCCGCGTCGTGCGCACCATTGGCCGCAGCGATAGCTTCCATGACGGTCTGAACCGTAATGACTCCCTGAAGCACGTCACGGCGTCCAGTGACCAGTGCCGATTCCGAGCTCGCCACCAGCATGGTATCCAGCGCATCGTTCAAGGTCGCCTGCTCGCCAACCACGGGCAGGTTCTGATCATAGGTGCCATCAATGATCTCCGCGCGAGAAAGCTGCCGGCGGTCCAAACGACGCAATGGGCGACCGCGCGAATCAAGCACTACCGCATATTTACGACCAGCACCCTGCACCTGCGAGAGGACATCAGAAGCGTTCTTGCCAGGGGTGGTGGTGATGGCTTCTTCCAGGCTCACTTCATTAACGCGAGTCAAGGTCAGCTGTTTTAGACCAGCACCGGAACCGATGAAGTTTTCCACGAATTCGCTGGCAGGATTGGCCAGGATTCTTTCTGGAGAATCGTACTGCTCCAACTGCGCACCCTCATTGAAGATCGCGATCCAGTCGCCCAGTTTCACTGCTTCGTCAAAATCATGGGTGACACAAACGATGGTCTTCTGGACCTCGGACTGGATATTGAGCAGCTCGTCTTGGAGACGCTGGCGGGTAATTGGGTCGACCGCGCCAAATGGTTCGTCCATGAGCAAAACGGGTGGGTCTGCGGCTAGAGCACGAGCCACGCCAACACGTTGCTGCTGACCACCAGAGAGTTCCTTCGGGAATCGGTCACGGTAAAGATCGGGATCCAGCGACACCAATTCAAGCAGTTCATCAACGCGAGCAGCGATCTTTTCCTTGGACCACCCCAGCATTTTTGGAACCATAGCAATATTGGTGGCCACGGTCATGTGTGGGAAAAGACCACCGGCCTGGATGACGTAACCGATACGTCGGCGTAGCTCGTCACCGTTCATGTCGGTGACGTCTTCTCCGTTGATCACAATTTTTCCGCTGGTGGGCTCAATTAATCGGTTGATCATCTTCAAGGTCGTGGTTTTGCCACAGCCAGATGGTCCAACAAACATCACGATGGAGCCTGCGGGGATCTCCAAGGTGAGTCCACCGACCGCAGACTTCTTCTGTCCCGGGTAAGTCTTAGTAACTTCTTCGAGCATGATTGACGCGCCGGTGACATTTTGGGCGGTCAAAGTTTCGGAATTCTTATTTTCAGACACGGATACCTCGCGGGGTAGTCAGTCGGCCGATGCCGAGCAAAATCAAGTCAAGAATGAGCGCAAGAATCACGACGCCAACGACGCCGACTACGACAGATTCAAGGGCGTTGGCACCGCCAAGTCGAGAGAGGCCCTGGAAGATAAATCCTCCGAGGCCCGGGCCCAGCGCGTAGGAAACCACCGCGGCAACGCCCATCACCATTTGAGCCGAGACGCGAACACCGGTCAGGATTACTGGCCAGGCGATAGGCAATTCAACAGAGACGAGGGTTTTCAGTCGACTCATCCCGATGCCTTTAGCGGACTCAACGATGGACGGTTCGATATTGTTCAGGCCAACGATGGCATTGCGCAGAATGGGCAATGCGGCAAAGAAGGTTACTACGATCACTGCTGGGAGAACACCAAAACCTGCAGGAACAATCAGCAAACCAATCAGCGCAAAGGACGGAATGGTCAAGCCGATAGCGCTCACGGAGTTGGCGATGCCGGAAAGGGTCTTATTTCGGTAGACCAAGACGGCAATAAGCACAGAAATGATCGTTGCCAGAATTAGGCACTGGACGACAAGCGAAAAGTGCTGCCACGAGGCGAAGAAAATATGGCGATATCGCTCGCCAATATAGTCACCCACATTAAAACCTACTTCACTTTAGTTACGTATCTAGATCGGTCTCAGGACAGTAAAACTGACCTGTTCTTGCCTTGAGTTTACCGGGGGTAACTTAAGTCACCAAGATTCCGCCCGGTCAACAATGCGTCGTACACCCGTTTTTACTGGATAAAACAATGCTGGTGGGGAGCTGAAATATGGTGTGAATTCGGGCCAAAATGTAGTGAGATAGAATCATGAAACTTGCTACCCTCCGTCTCACCAGCGAACCCGGACACACTACGGCTGCCGTCATCGAAGATGGCAGAGTTTTTTATCTGGACAACCTCGATACGGTCCAACGCTTCTTGCGACTCGATCAGGAAACCCAACAAGAAGTCATCGCCCGTGCCCTCGTGGGTGAATCTATTGCCGAAGGCGAAGCCGACTATGCGCCATTGATTCCGAACCCCTCGAAAATCTACTGCATCGGTTTGAACTACAAGTCCCATGCGGCCGAGGTTGGCGAGGAATTACCCAAGTACCCCACCGTCTTTGCCAAGTTCGCTTCATCGTTGTGCGGTGCGAACGACGCGGTAGAGATCCCAGTGGAAGATCATCGGGTAGATTACGAAGCTGAACTAGCCATCATTATTGGCACCCCTGGCCGACGAATTAGTCAGGAAGACGCATCGAAGCACATCGCCGGTTATGCTGTGTCGAGCGACGTTTCCATGCGCGGTTTTCAGGGCCGCACTCAGGAATGGTTGCAGGGCAAAGTCTGGGATCATTCCACGCCCCTCGGCCCGTGGTTGGTGACCGCTGATGAGTTGAATCCTGAAGCCACAATTACCAGTGCAGTGAACGGCACGGTGGTTCAGGAAGGACGCATCGACGACTTGATTTTCTCAGCAACCGATCTGGTGTCCTATCTTTCAACTTTCAATGAGTTGCAGCCTGGCGATGTCATCCTCACTGGCACTCCTGCTGGTGTAGCTCTGGGACGCCGCGATGAAAACGGTCGTCATCCATGGCTTAAGCACGGAGATGTACTGGAGACTCGCATTGATGGTCTGGGTGTTGCGCGTACGACTTTCCACGCACCCCAGAACTAGTCGTGTTTGCCCAGTGGGCCTTCCGGATAATCCGGAAGGCCCACTTTTCTACCGTCATCACATTTGTTATTGAGAACGATTCTCATATATGGTGGCTGGTGTGAAAATTATCGTTCTTTCCTCCCTCGACACTTCTTGCCGTGATGCAGGGCTCAAGCACCTCCTCCACCACCACCCTGAGGCTGTAACTCTTTCCTATGACTTCATCGAAGGAAACCGCTTGGTGCGCAGAGTTTCAGGCAATGCACCGGCGGAATATGGTGAGGCAGTACTTGAGCACCCGTGCATCGGTTGCGCAGTGAAATACGAGATTTTCCCTTCCATCCAACGTCTGGCACCACGGGATCCTGATGCCATAATGCTCCTCGGGCTTCCCGCAACGTGGCACAGCGGATCCGTGCTTCAAACTCTCGCCGAAAAGTTGGAGGCCACAGGAATCAAAATTGACAGCAATGTACTGTCCTTTGACCCAACTGACCTTGAAGACCAAATGTGGGATCGACATACGCTCTGGGAGTCAGGCTTTAGTTCAATGGAACAAGACCTTCGCACCCCGGGAGAATACTTCTTCACCGAACTGATGCAGGCTGACACTCTAATTCCCGTTGAAGGGATGCAAACCCAGCTCCTCGAGCCAAAGGATAGCCCACGACGCGATGGTGGCGCAGACTTTTCTACTGGACTGGAACTTGCCCAGCATTTAGCCCCGCATGCCACCGTATGTCACCACGAGAACACGCTTGGATCTTTCAGTTATGAGGCAGTCCACCAAAGAACCCAAGCTGGTCATATTCCACCCTTCCCGCGCTACAGCGCATCGGGTCGAGTACCCATCCGGTTGCATGCCGAACGCCCTCTACACCCACAGCGATTCCGTGAAGCACTCTCAGAACTAGCCGCTTCTTGCACCTGCCTGCGTGGCCGACTGTGGGTAGCTAGCGCACTGAGCGAACGAGTAGCCATTGGCGGCGCTGGCCCACGCATCTGGATGGAAAATACCGGCTCATGGTCAGCCGAAATCGCCGCTTCCGAGTTACTGCTTTACGGCTCGGAACATGAATCTACGCAAATCACCAAGGTCTTCGAAGACTGTCAGGTCACCGAAGAGGAACTTCAGGAACTTATCACCACAGCTCCTCCGACAGCATCAAACAATCACATGCAAGGAGGTGAATAAATGAAGGTTCGCAATTCACTACGCGCACTCAAGAACGCCCCAGGATCTCAGGTTGTCCGCCGTCGCGGACGCGTTTTTGTCATCAATAAAAAGAATCCTCGGCTCAAAGCTCGCCAAGGATAACTTCTCGCCATATCTGATCTTCACGATTGCTGAAGGTCAGATATGCGCATTTAACGGTCATGACCACCAATAACCCATCAACCCAATCAGTGACACACGTCTCACTCTCGCCTAGGATGACTGACATGGGGACCACAAGTTTCCACTTTGTCAGTCACTCGCACAAAGGATGTTGTTTACATGGACGCTCTGGGAACTCTCTTCGGGGATATTTCTTCCGTCATTTGGGGACCGTACTGCCTCATCCCACTTCTTCTGGGAACTGGCCTGTACCTGACCATCCGCTTAGGCGGACTGCAATTCATTAAACTTGCCGCCTCTCTACGGCTCGGCCTGCTCAAGCGCAAAGACGACGACGCGGAAGGCGACGTCTCTCAGTTCCAGGCTCTCACCACAGCTCTCGCAGCAACTGTGGGTACCGGAAATATCGTCGGTGTTGCTACGGCGATCGGCATCGGTGGCCCCGGCGCATTGTTCTGGATGTGGGTCACCGGCCTGCTCGGCATGGCATCCAAATATTCAGAAGCCTACCTCGGCGTTCGCTTCCGTGGCACCGACGCAGCCGGCGAAAAGTCTGGCGGCCCGCAGTACTACCTGCAACGTGGCATCAAGGGACCTTTCGGTAAGTTCTTGGCATTGTTCTTTGCCATCGCCGCAACCCTTGCCTGTTTCGGCATTGGCAACATGACTCAGGGCAACTCAATTGCAGCTAACTTGGATAATTCCTTCGGAGTGACCCCTTGGGTTACTGGCCTTGTACTCACGGTTTTGTCTCTGGCCGTCCTCGTCGGCGGTATCAAATCCATCGGTAGAGTCACCGCAGGCTTCGTTCCTGTCATGATCGTGTTCTACGTGGCTGCCTCGATCTACATCCTGATTGCTAACGTCGGTGGAATCCCTGCTGCCTTCGCCGAAATCTTCACCGATGCCTTCACCGGAACCTCAGCCGTTGGTGGATTCACCGGTTCAGCCATCATCATTGCTGTTCAATATGGTGTTGCTCGTGGCATCTTCTCCAATGAGTCCGGCATGGGCTCGGCCGCCATCGCGGCTGCAGCAGCCCAAACCACTCACCCGGTCCGTCAGGGCCTCGTTTCGATGACGCAAACCTTCATTGACACGATTATTGTCGTCACCTGCACCGGTTTGGTCATCATCACTACTGGTACCTGGAACAAGATCGATGAAGCCACCGGGGAGCAAGTCTCGGCAGCGCTCATGACCGGCGAAGCCTTTACCCATGGCCTACCGGGCCAGTGGGGTCACTGGGTAGTCACCCTAGGCCTTGTCATGTTCGCCTTCTCGACCATCCTAGGTTGGTGCTACTACGGCGAACGCAACATCGAGCGACTGATCGGTCGCCGAGCCGTGATGCCGTTCCGTGTCGTTTTCTCGCTGATCGTTTTCGTCGGTTGCACCACCGAACTGACCGCCGTATGGAACTTCTCCGACATGATGAACGGACTGATGGCCCTGCCGAACTTGCTGGGCTTGCTCATCATGTCTGGCCTGATTGCCCGCGAAACACGCTGGTACCTGAAACATGATCCAAAGTTGGAAGCCAACAAGGCCCAAATCGAGGACTTCATGAAGGACCGAGAGGGTTGGAACGAGTGGAAGTCCGGTGACGTAGTGGGTTCTGCTCACAAACGTGGAGCCTAATACCGCATCGTATTGATGCGGAGGCGCTTGTCCCCTCTTGGTGACTAAAACAAACGGTCCCGGTGTGAATCTTGAATTTCAAGATTCACACCGGGACCGTTTCTGCTAGCTCACTTTCCGAGCTAACGAAGACTATTTATGCGTTCCACAAACCGTAGGAGTCTGCGAGATCCGCAATCTTCTGTGCACGGGCAAGTCGTGGCAGGTACGAGCCGTCGCCCACCGAAGCGCCAGCGGCGTGAGCTTCAAGAAGTTCCATCGCCCAGGACAGTTCGTCTTCACTTGGTGCCAGCGCAGCATTGATTCCATCAACATGGCTTGGCGACAGCGAGAGCTTACCGGTCATACCCATTGACGCGGTGACACGAGTTTCTTCGGTAACCTTCGCGGCATCGGATCCAGCCGGTGGCGGACCATCGATGGCACCTGGTAGCTTTCCAACACGTGAAGCGATGACCAGCTTGCCACGTGCATAAGCCAGAGCCATCGGGTCATCGGAAACACCGGTGTCTTTACGGAAGTCATTCACACCGAAGGCCAGTCGGAACGTGCCCGGGGCCGAAGCGATGGAGGTTGCGTTCTCGATACCCAGCGCAGTTTCAATCAGTGCCAGAACCGGGGTACCTGCACGCAGTCGCATGGCGCTGTAGGTCACCTGTTCTGGTTGCTCGGTCATGGCCAGCATGATTCCGCGCAGACCAGGGGCATCGGAAAGTGCTGCGAGGTCATCGGCCCAGAAGTCGGTATCAATGCCATTAACACGCACCCATGCGGTCATGCCATTGGACAGCGCGCGGACTACATTGTCGCGTGCTTGAAGTTTCTTGTCATCGGGAACGGCAGCTTCCATGTCGAAAATGACCGAGTCGGCTTCACAGGCGAGAGCCGGGGCGAAATCCTCCTCTTTTGCTGCGTTCACCAAAAGCCAGGAACGGGACAGTTTTGCTGGGAGAGCCGCTGCTCGACGATTTCGAAATGCCATAGTTCCCAGACTACTCACTCGGGCCTCGAGGCTTCCACTAGGCATGTACACTATTTGCCTCAATTGAGCTGACGGACACAGTCTCATGTGAGGCCAATTACAAGTGACAGAACTTTTTCCGGTAATGTCACTCATTGTGGTTCCACGCGAACCTGTCACCACAACGACATATGCTTCATAAGAAGCCGCACGATAAAGGACCCTGCGTGGCAAATTTAGAATCTACTCACCCCGCAGAGAATGGACCCGAGCTCAAAAGAGCGCTGTCTAACCGACACATTCAGCTCCTAGCCATCGGCGGTGCCATCGGCACTGGCCTGTTCATGGGCTCCGGAAAAACCATCTCTGTCGCTGGACCGTCGGTCGTCTTGGTCTACATGGTCATCGGATTCATGCTCTACTTCGTGATGCGAGCTATGGGCGAACTGCTGCTCAGCCGCACCGAGTACCGCAACTTCTCTGACTTCGCCGGAGACATCCTCGGCCCTTGGGCTTCCTTCTTTACCGGCTGGACCTACTGGTTCTGCTGGATCGTTACTGGTGTAGCCGATGTCATCGTCATTGCCTCGGTTTACGTCACCTATTGGCTCCCGCTCATTCCGCTTTGGATCCCCGCGCTAGCCGTCATTGTGCTCCTGATTTTGTTGAACCTCCCGTCAGTACGCGGATTCGGCGAGACAGAATTCTGGTTTGCACTCATCAAGATCGTTGCCATTGTGGTCTTGATTGTCATCGGCCTGATCATGATTTTCACCGGATTTGAACACGATGGGGCTCAGGCCTCATTCCTGAACTTGTTCAATGTCGACGGTGGTTTCTTCGGTGGCGGCGTCATGGGCTTTGTTATGGGCTTCCAGATTGCCGTGTTTGCCTTTGTTGGCATTGAGCTGGTTGGTACCGCTGCTGCCGAAACCAAGAACCCAGAGCACAACCTCCCCAAGGCCATCAACGCCATCCCGGTACGTATCCTGCTCTTCTACGTTGGCTCGCTGGTCATCTTGATGTCTGTCGTTCCATGGAACCGTTTCACCGCTGATGAATCGCCATTCGTGATGCTCTTCTCGCTGGCTGGCTTGGGAGCAGCTGCCCACCTGGTCAACGCCGTGGTGCTCACCTCTGCCACTTCCTCGGCGAACTCCGGAATTTACTCCACTTCGCGTATGGTTTTCGGTTTGGCTACCGAGGGCAATGCTCCAAGACTCTTCGCGAAGCTAACCCGCCGTCAGGTTCCACGCAATGCGTTGTTCCTCTCCGGTGTCGTGTTGCTCAGCTCGATCGTGTTGCTGATTTTTGGTCTGGATAAGTCGACCGGCTTCTCGATTGTTACGACGATCTCGTCGCTGTGCTTCATGTTTGTCTGGACAATCATCTTGGTCAGCTACTTGGTGTACCGCAAGCGTCGCCCGCAGGCTCACGATCAGTCGGTCTTCAAGATGCCTGGTGGCACTTTTATGCCCTATGTTGTGATGGCTTTCTTCGTATTCCTTCTGTGGGCCTTCACTCGTGATGCCGATACTCTGGCCGGATTGATTGCAACGCCCGTCTGGTTTGTGATCGTCGGTGTGGGATACCTGTTGCTACGCAATAATCCTCAGCATCACCAGCTGCGCCGTGAACATGAGGAACGCGTTGCTGAAGAGAAACGCGAGGCCGCTGCCTACCTAGCTTCAAAGCAGGGTTAAGGCATCTGAATCCTCTCCACCGAAAACCGGGGTTGTCCCTTTCAAGGACAACCCCGGTTTTCTGCTTTCGATAAGTCCTTAGTTCAGTCTTCGCGATAGACAGCTATAGGGAATATCCCGGCCAAGGAACAATACTTCCAATAGGCGCATGCCGTCACGGTATCGGCTATAGGCCCAGGGGGCTTCCTCCCTGATTTTTGACGAGATTCTTGAGAAGTACAGAATCGTATTTTCATCCCAGCGGCACGTTTGGCCGTTGGCAAACACTTCATTGTGTTCCAGCACCGCGCCAGAAAGCCCATTGAGCACTTGCATGCTTTGTTGACGGTTCAGTCCTCTCACCAGAAATTCTGGATGCCCTACGAGACTGAGCCCGATGGTGTAGGCATAGGGGTGGCTAAACCTATCTGGTTCCACAAAAAGTACCTGCCGCCCGTAGTCCCGAATACACTGGTCGGTTCTCGCATCGGCTTCTTCCATGCTCATGCCATCACAGATGTCACACACGATGCCCTCCGCTCTGGCTCAACGCCGCTAGTGAGTCTTTAGGCCACATTGCGAGACACCAGCTCAGTATCTTCGGCGTTCATCAGTCGGGGGTTGGTCGATACCTGGCACATGATCCATTCCGGATTGAGCCCCTGAAGAACCTCGTCAATAAAGCCCAATACGCTCAGATCAAGGTCAAATTCGAGGAATCGTACTTCCTTGAAAAAAGTCGTACTCTGAGTTCCTGACTCGAAGATTCGACCGTGAACGATGACCTCATCCGCTAGATGCTGCAGCAGAGCTAAAACCTCCTCTGCGTCATCGGCCATACTGATAATTTCTGGATGTTCTTCCCAACTCAGCCCCAGGGTCGTACCGATGAATTGTTGTTGGTTCGGCAAACGAAACGCGATTAACGCGTACCCGTACTCTTCAATTTCGGCCCTGAGGTTCAGAACTGTTCGTTCGTTCTCAGATTGGGTCCATTTGATCCATAGATCGAGGTTTTCGAAGTCTTCCACGGCATTCCTCCTAGGATGCTTTGCTTTCAGCCAGTTTCATCGCCAGAAAACACGTCCGAGATCTGAAGTTAGCGAAGTGTGGAAAACAAAAACGCGTTGCCTATAACCTCATGGTTATAGGCAACGCGTTGTAAGCAGCCCCGTTCGCCGGTGCTGAGCGGAACTACTGAGCGGACTGAGCTTCAGCAGCCACAGCCGCAGCTACAGCTGGCATCACTCGCTCATCGATGGCCGATGGCACGATGTAGTCCTCTGCTAGATCATCACCAACCAAATCAGCAATAGCGTGGGCGGCCGCGATCTTCATGCCTTCGGTGATCTTCTTAGCGCCCGAGTCCAGCGCGCCGCGGAAGATACCTGGGAAGGCCAGAACGTTATTGATCTGGTTCGGGAAGTCGCTACGGCCGGTAGCTACGACCGCGGCGAACTTCTTCGCAACATCTGGCATGATTTCAGGCGTTGGGTTCGAGAGTGCAAAGATGATGGCGTCCTTGTTCATCTTGGCCACGGCAGCCTCGTCAAAAGTGGACGAGGACAGTCCAACGACCACGTCGGCTCCATCCAAGGCTTCAGCAAGACCGCCCATGACATCTTCCCGGTTGGTGCGTCCTGCAAGTTCTGCCTTGATCGGGTTCAGATCATCGCGTTCGCGGTGAATAGTTCCACGCGAGTCGAGCACGATCACATCAGCGACGCCGGCCTTGAGCAACAGGTTGGTGACGGCAACACCGGCCGAGCCCGCGCCGGAAACGACGACCTTCAACGAGCTGATATCTCGCTTCGTCTGGCGTGCTGCTCCGATGAGCGCAGCCAAGACAACGACCGCAGTGCCATGCTGATCATCGTGCATGACTGGAATGTCTAGCGCTTCGATCAGTCGCTCTTCAATTTCAAAGCAACGTGGTGCTGAGATGTCTTCCAGGTTGACTGCTCCAAAGCTTGGGCGCAACCGTACAACTGTTTCGACGATTTCATCAACGTCGGTGGTGTTGAGCACCAGCGGGATCGAATCCAGCCCGCCAAATTCCTTGAACAGTGCGCTCTTACCTTCCATCACTGGCAGCGACGCTGCTGCCCCGATGTTCCCCAAACCTAGGACCGCGGTTCCATCTGAAACGACAGCCACGAGGCGTGAAGCCCAAGTGTGGGTGGAGTGCTTGGCTGGATCATCGGCGATTGCTTGGGAAACCTTGGCTACTCCGGGAGTGTATGCAATCGACAGATCGCGTTTGGTGTTCAGTGGCATCTGTGACTGAACGGTGAGTTTGCCGCCAATGTGGGCGTCAAATACTTCTGCGTCGGTAATGGTGGACAGGTCTTTGGTGGATTCAACAGACATTGAATTGCTCTTCTTTCAAGAAAGTTCTGAATGACGAAAACGCAGTACCCACGAAATTGGTGGCAGAGCGTAGGAACGCGCATGACCATTCATCCGACCGCAACGGAGCTTGACCCACACGCAATTAAGGAGGGCATCA